>JAETQH010000014.1 GCA_021770785.1 Lachnospiraceae bacterium | reverse complement strand
TATCCCTTCCAAAAGGAAGTAAGATCCCTTGAAGACTACAAGGTAGATAGGGCAGAGGTGGAAGTGTGGCAACACATGGAGCTGACTGTTACTAATCGATCGAGGGCTTGACCAAATAGAACTAAAGTTTATTAGGAGAAAGTGGCAGTACGGATGAAGAAACAGTAAAGGAAGCTTGCTTACGGAACTGGTTCTTTATACGGACGGAGATTTGCGGAGCAAATTCATCGAGAAGGAGCGAAGCGTATTCGAGATGACCACTTTCGTATTTAGGATGTAATCTGTATGAAGTTTTGAAGGTACAAATAAAAATTAATAGTATGAACTATTGATTTTTTATGTGATATAAGTTAAAATAATAAATGGCGTATCAGATACGTCATTTTTATAGAATAAAGGGGATTGGTCAAATGGTATGATAGGGGTCTCCAAAACCTTTGGTGGGAGTTCGATTCTCTCATCCCCTGCTAATTAGAAAGCCTTGGATTTACTGATTTTATAGTAGCTCCAAGGTTTTTTTGTAAATTAAATTGATTTATTTGAATATGATTTGTACGAAAATCAATTTTTAAAGGAGGATATGGATAACTATGGAAGAAAAATCTATTAACAGATATCATAGCTTTGGCAGAAGTCTTGAAAATTTAAAGGAGGCAAGATTACAGGATGGGAATGATAAGTTTGTTTTAAGCGGAACGGTGCAGATGTTCAATTTGTTCTTTGATTTGTCGTGGAAAGTAATGAAAGATAGTATAATACAGTATCATGGTGTGACTGACTTTGCAACAAGTTCACCCCGTGAAACCTTGCAGACTGCCAGAAGCGTAGGATTAATGGAAGATGATATATGGATTACTATGCTTCGGGTGAGAAATAATTTAGTACATGACTATGATGGAGAACTGGCAAGGAAGTATTTCGTAATCATAATATCGGAATATTATGATAAAATGGATGAATTAGGGAATAGAATTTCTAAGTATTATACAAATCAATAGCTGCCTCAAATGACACAGGTGAGTAAAAAGACAAAGGCAGGGAAAGCAGAATACTATGATAAATCGAGAAGACATGTTAGAACTTACCCGCAGAATGACGCCAAAGAGGACATCATTTACCCGGATTGCGGGGGCGTATATGGATAAAGACGGAGAGATGGACGGAAGCTTTAATACCAATTTCCTCAATCTGTCTACAGGAGAACAGGAAAAAAATTTAGCCATAGCAAAAACAATTCCCTTTTCTGAGACGAATGAGCAGCTAAAGGAATATTCCTTTACCTCTAAAGGAAAAGGAAGTATCTGGCAGCTATTGATGGGAATGCGCCAGTGCGGTCTGAAAAATGATGCCCTTATGTATACGTTTTACGAGCATGTGGCGGAGCATTACCGGGCGGAGGAAGAATATGCCATTTTTATATTCCATGACAGGTATGACGTCCCGGTGAAGGGGACGGATAAGGAAAGACTCGGGGAATCGGAGGAAGTCTATGAGTATCTTATCTGTGCCATTTGCCCCTTGATGGGAGAATATGAGCCGGGAAAACCGGAGTGCGGATTTTTGTTTCCGGCGTTTTTGGCACGAAGCTGTGACATGGAGCATGTCGCAGTGTTTCAGGCAGACAGCCGGAACCCGCATTTAGAACTGATAGAAAAAATTTTGGGAGTAAAGGAAGAAAATGCAAAAGAGGAAGGAATTGAAAGATAACAGCTTTTACAGGCAGATTTTTAAGCTGGTATTGCCGATTATTATTCAAAATCTGCTGAATGCCGCAGTCAGCTCTGCGGATGTGCTGATGCTTAACTATGTGGGGCAGTCCTCCATTTCGGCGGTGTCGCTGGCGTCCCAATATGCCAGCATTCTGTTTATGGTGTTTTATGGCTTAGGGACAGGGGCAACCATATTGTGTGCCCAGTATTACGGAAAAGGCGATATGCAGGCGATACAGGTGGTGGAGGGCATTGCCATGCGTTTTTCCCTGCTGATTGCTTTTGTCTTTGCCGGGGCGGCGCTGCTGCTTCCGGAGAAAATGATGCAGATTTTCACTGCGGATACGGAGCTGATTACTATCGGGGCATCTTACCTCAGATGCATGAGCGTCTGCTATCTGTGCTGGGGAATTACTGAGGTATATCTGGCAGTGTTAAGGAGTATCGGAAGAGTGGTTATCAGCACTGCCATGAATATTCTGGCATTTTCCATCAATGTGCTGCTGAATGCAGGGTTTATTTTCGGGCTTTTTGGGCTGCCGAAGCTGGGGGCGACGGGGGTGGCAATCGCCACCTCCCTGTCGAGGGTAATTGAGCTGGCGGTGTGTCTGGTGGTTTCCTTTTTAAGTAAGGATATCAAACTGGATTTTCGTTATATGTTCCGTAAAAATAAACTGCTGTTTGCAGATTTTGTAAGGCTTTCCCTTCCGGCTCTGGGAAATGACATTAGCTGGAGTGTGGCTTTTTCCATGTATTCCGTGATATTGGGACATTTGGGAACGGATGTGGTGGCAGCAAATTCCTTTGTGGTGGTGGTGAGAAATTTCGGTACAATCCTTTGCTTTGGAATGGCAAGCGCAGGCGGGATTTTGCTGGGAAATATCATTGGGGAAAACCGCTTAGAGGAGGCAAAGGCAGGTGCGAAAAAGCTGATGAAACTTACGGTGATTACCGGAGCGGTGGGCGGACTTATTATTTTAGCAGTTATGCCTTTTGCGCTGCATTATGCGGCTTTGTCAAAGCAGGCAATGTACTATATGAAATATATGCTGCTGATTAATACCTATTATGTAATGGGAGCGGCGGTGAATACCACCTTGATTGCAGGAGTTTTCCGTGCGGGGGGAGACAGCAGATTCGGCTTCATCTGCGATACCATTGATATGTGGTGCTATGCGGTGCCTCTGGGGTTTTTAGCGGCGTTTGTATTTAAACTTCCGGTGATGTGGGTTTATTTCCTGCTGTGTACGGACGAGTTTGTGAAATGGCCCTGGGTGATAAGGCATTACCGGAGCGGGAAGTGGCTGAAAAATATTACAAGGGAAGATTTGTTTGAAGAGCAGCGGGAGAACTAAAGGTTCTCCCGTATTTTAATGCTTAAATCCATGTAGATACTGCTTTCCTCCGGCAGATTTCCGGTCAGAAGATAATCCACCAGCAGGGCAAGGGATTTTGCCCCCTGTTCCTCCGGCTGCTGGCAGATGGTGGCGGAGATAATGCCTTTTTCCATCATTTCAATGGTGGAGGGAACGGCGTCAAAAGTAATGACCTTTAGGGGAGATTGCAGGGAGGCATTTAAAATGGCACGGCACCCGCCGTAAACTCCTGCCGCCGTAAAATAGAGCACGGATAAATCAGGATGTTTTTCTAACAGTCTGGAAACTACTTCGTAGCTCTTATAATCGTCATCATTATTTTCAACCACCTCCACCACCTGGATGCCCGGATGCCTGAGCGAGAACAAATCCTTCAGCCCGCTGATACGTTCCTCATGGCAGAGCACCTTGTGGGAACCTGTGACAATGCCGACCTTAGCACAGCCTCCGGTAAACAGGTGAATCAGACCGGCAGCGGTCTGACCGCATTTATAGTAATCGCTGCCTACATAGGCAATCCGCTTAGAATCCGGCAGATCCGTATTGATGGTAATGCAGGGAATGTTCTGTGTCCAGAGCGTATCAATTTTTTCCTGGACTTTTTCATCGTTATAAGGGGAGAGGATTAAGCCGTTGATTCCCAACTCTACCAGCTCGTCGATGGTGGAAAGCTGGTTTTCTAAATCAAAGGAAATCCTTCGCTCAAAGGTGGTGCAGCCATAGATGGAAAGTTCTTCTAGTTTTCGTTTTAAGCCGTCCATTACTTCGTCAAAAAAGGGATTTTCCGCTCCGAAAAGCAGCACGCCGATTTTGAGTTTCTTTTTCTGGGCGGCAAGGGCTATGCCGGCTTTGTTCGGCTGGTAGTCTAAAAGTTTTGCGATTTCTAACACTTTTTTTTCCGTTTCTGCGTTTACTACGCCGCGGTGGTTTAAGACACGGTCCACGGTTCCGCGGGAAACGCCGGAAAGCTCTGCTATTTCTTTCATGGTTGCCATAGGAAAAACTTCCTTTCGTTGGGTATATTTTAGTGGTAATGTGCGCGATAACATTTTTCTAAGTACTTAAAACATATCATATTACGGGAAGAATTGTCAACTTCCGTGCGTGAGCACGCACTGCGTGAGCACGCACGTCGGGGAAATGCACAGGAACTATACTGCCGGGCATCCGTTTGGAAGTTTCCGGCATTCATAGTGACACTTGCCCAAAAACTCCCCTCAAAAACTGTTCAAAAATGATATTGAAAACTCTTCCCATTCGTTGTATGATAAATAAAACGTGCACGTGCACACTGAAAAGGAGAACAGGATGCTGTACATAGGAATTGATTTAGGAACCTCCGCAGTCAAATTACTTTTGATGGACGCTGACGGAACTGTAAAAAATATTGTATCAAGAGAATATCCCTTATATTTTCCAAAGCCGGGCTGGTCGGAGCAGAAACCGGAAGACTGGTATCAGGAAACCATGGAGGGATTGAAGGAGCTGTTGTGTGGCTTTGACGGAAAGGAAGTAGGTGGCATCAGTTTTGGCGGACAGATGCACGGGCTTGTGATTTTAGATGACAGAGACGAGGTCATCCGTCCGGCAATCCTCTGGAATGACGGAAGAACCACCGAAGAATGCGATTACTTAAACGAGGTTATCGGGAAAGAAACCTTATCAAATTATACCGCTAATATTTCCTTTACCGGATTTACCGCTCCGAAGATTTTGTGGGTGAAAAACAAGGAGCCGGAAAATTTTGCGAGAATCAAAAAAATTATGCTGCCGAAGGACTACATTGCTTATAAGCTTACCGGGGTGCACTGCACCGACGTTTCCGATGCTTCCGGTATGCTGCTTTTAGATGTGAAGAACCGCTGTTGGTCAAAGGAAATGTGTGAAATCTGCGGTATCACGGAGAATATGCTGCCGGAGCTTTATGAAAGCTTTGCATGTGTGGGAACGGTGCTGCCGGAGATTGCGGCGGAGCTTGGTATTTCCACGGAGGTGAAGGTGGCGGCGGGAGCCGGGGACAATGCGGCGGCAGCGGTTGCTACGGGTACGGTGGGAGACGGAAAATGTAATATTTCCCTTGGTACCAGCGGGACGATTTTTATATCCTCAGCAAAATTCGGGGTGGATAAAAACAATGCTCTCCATGCCTTCTGCGATGCCAACGGCGCATACCACCTGATGGGTTGTATGCTTTCCGCAGCCTCCTGCAATAAATGGTGGATGGACGAAATCATTAAGACAAAGGATTATGGGGCAGAGCAGAAAAATATCGAAAAGCTGGGAGAAAACCATGTGTACTATCTGCCTTACCTGATGGGAGAGCGTTCCCCCTACAACAATCCCAACGCCAGGGCGACCTTTATCGGCATGACCATGGATACCACCAGGGAGGATATGACTCAGGCGGTATTAGAGGGTGTGGCATTTGCTCTGAGGGATTCTTTTGAGGTGGCAAAATCCTTAGGGATTAAAATCGAGGGGACGAAAATCTGCGGCGGCGGCGCAAAAAGCCCGTTGTGGAAGAAAATCATTGCCAATGTGTTAAATATCCGTGTCGATGTGTTAGAAACGGAAGAAGGACCGTCCTTAGGCGGTGCAATGCTTGCGGCAGTAGCCTGCGGCGAGTACGAAAATGTGGAAGAGGCAGCGGCAAAGATTGTAAAGGTAGTGGATACCGTAACGCCGGAGCCGGAGCTTGCAGCAAAATACGAGGCGAGATACAGGCAGTTTAAGAATATTTATCCTGCCTGCAGGGAGCTGTTTGACAAGATTGTTTAATGTCTTGTCTTGTTGATATTCGGTGAAATTGCCGACAAAGGGAATTTTTAATGAAATGCAAAAAATGAAAATTTTTTGTGTATATAAAACTAAGAAAGAAGGATAACAGAAATGCAGATTTATGACGTAACAGACCGGCGTTTCCGCAAATACGGAAAGGTTATTTCAAACATGGATTTCTCTGCATTGGCGGAAGCGATGAAAAAAACACCGGTTCCGGCAGATGTGGTATATGAGCCGTCCGTTTCAGAGCTGGAGGAGCTTCCGGTGGCAAAGGAATTGGAAACCGTATTTTACGGGGAGCTTCCGGTGCAGATTGGCTACTGCAACGGGCACAATCAGTTGTTAAATGCAGTGGAGTACCACAGAAGCTCCGAGATTAATTTAGCGGCAACGGACGCAGTTTTAATGCTGGGCTTAGAGACAGATGTGACAGAGGATTTTACCTATGATACCTCTAAGATGGAAGCATTTTTAATTCCGGCGGGTACGGCGGTGGAAATTTATGCAACGACCCTGCATTATGCGCCCTGTCATGTGGCGGAAGAGGGATTTCAGGTAGCCGTTGTTCTGCCAAAGGGAACAAACTATCCGTTAGAGGAAAAACATGCGGGCGGCGAGGACGCTTTACTGGCGGCGAAAAACAAATGGCTGATTGGCCATGCCGAGGGCGGTCTGCCGGAGGGAAGCCACATCGGGCTTGTAGGCAGGAACCTGAATTTAACGGAATAAGGAAAGAGGGAACCCGTGACAGACGGGAAGCTTTATAGTTTTTTAAATGTGTCAAAGAGTTATTAATTTTAATATTAAGAAGCGGAGGAAATAAAAATGAATAACATTCCAGAAGTAAAAGTAGGCATCGTAGCAGTGAGCCGTGACTGTTTTCCAGAGTCATTATCTGTAGGCAGAAGAGAGGCGTTAGTAAAAGCTTACAAGGCAAAATATGGGGACGCTGATATTTATGAGTGCCCGGTCTGCATCGTAGAGAGCGAGATACATATGGTACAGGCATTAGAGGACATCAAAAAGGCAGGCTGCAACGCCCTTTGCGTTTATCTTGGAAACTTCGGACCGGAGATTTCCGAGACACTGTTAGCAAAGCATTTTGACGGACCTAAAATGTTTGTTGCGGCAGCAGAGGAAAGCCAGGACAACCTGACCCAGGGACGTGGCGATGCATACTGCGGTATGTTAAATGCAAGCTACAACCTGAAACTGAGAAATGTGGGCGCTTACATTCCGGAATATCCGGTGGGAGACGCAGAGGATTGCGCAGATATGATTCATGAGTTTTTACCAATCGCAAGAACGGTAATCGGTTTATCCGAACTGAAAATCATAAGCTTTGGCCCAAGACCGTTGAACTTCTTAGCATGTAACGCACCGATTCAGCAGTTGTATCATTTAGGCGTGGAGATTGAGGAAAATTCCGAGCTGGATTTATTTGAAGCTTTCAACAAACATGCGGGGGATGAGAGAATTCCGGCAGTGGTTGCCGATATGGAGGCAGAGCTTGGGGCAGGAAATAAGAAACCGGAGATTCTGGAGAAATTAGCCCAGTATGAGCTTACTTTATTAGACTGGGTGGAAGAGCACAGAGGCTACCGCAAATATGTTGCTATCGCCGGAAAATGCTGGCCTGCATTCCAGACCCAGTTTGGCTTTGTACCATGTTATGTAAACAGCCGTCTCACCGGACGGGGGATTCCGGTATCCTGTGAGGTTGATATTTACGGCGCATTGAGCGAGTTCATCGGAACCTGCGTGAGTCAGGATGCGGTAACTTTACTGGATATCAACAACTCTGTGCCGAAGGATATGTACAAAGAGTCTATTCAGGATAAATTTGATTACAAGCATACGGATACCTTTATGGGCTTCCATTGTGGAAACACCTGTTCTAAGAAATTAAGCAGCTGTGAGATGAAATACCAGATGATTATGGCAAGAAGCCTTCCGCTGGAAGTGACCAACGGAACCTTAGAGGGAGACATTGCACCGGGCGATATTACTTTCTTCCGTCTGCAGTCCACCTCTGACTGCAAGCTCCGGGCTTATGTGGCACAGGGCGAGGTTCTTCCGGTGGCAACCCGTTCCTTTGGATCTATCGGCGTATTTGCAATCCCGGAGATGGGAAGATTTTACCGCCATGTTTTAATCCAGAAAAATTATCCGCATCACGGAGCGGTGGCATTCGGACATTACGGAAAAGCATTGTTTGAGGTATTTAAGTATATCGGCGTGCCGATGGAGGATATCAACTACAACCAGCCGGCTTCCTTACCGTATCCGACAGAAAATCCATTTGCATAAATGAATGGTTGACGAACCAGTTTAATAAAAGGAGAGAGCGCATCATTTTGAAAAGTGATGCGCTCTCTTTTGGGATTGGCGGTAGCTTTTTCTATTGGAAAAATCTACTTGTAGATTCTTCTCCGTTCCTCTGTTAGAATGCACTTATGTCAAAAATGAAACAAATTTGTAACAAATAGGTAACAATTTGGTATCATTTGGAAAACAGGAAAAACCAAAATTTGGCATAGTTCATCAGCAAAAATCGGAGGAAAGCTACATATGAGTAAGCGAATGAAACTTATCGCCCTGCTGTTAGCGGGCAGTATTGTAACAACCGGATCAGCTTCTGCCGTATCGGCGGAGAAACTTCCGGCAGATTTAGTACAGGAAAGTACCCTTTATGCAGGGGCATCAGAGGTTTGGCTCAATGCTCTGGGCGAGGGGGATATGCTGGCTCACAGTGCAGGCAGAATGCTTTTGGCGGAAAACGGAGCGGCGGAGGCAGAAGTCCGTGAGGTGCCGGAGGTGGAAAAGAACGAAGTACCGGAAGTGACATCGGAGTATGCGGACATTGCCATTGCAAGAGTTTTAAATTACGTAAATTTAAGAGAAAAGCCCACCACAGAGAGCGAAGTATTAGGAAAGCTCTACGCCAATTCGGCGGCAACGGTATTAGATGCCGTGCAGGATGAAGCGGGAGAACTGTGGTATAAAATCAATTCCGGTTCCGTGAAAAACGGTTATGTGAAAGCGGAATATGTGGTGGTGGGAGATGAAGAACTGATCCGTCAGGTCAGCACCCGCTATGCAGCAGTGAAAACCACAACACTCTTTGTGCGGAAGGAACCGGGAACCGATTCTCCGGTACTCACCATGCTGCCCGATGGGGATGACGTGGTGGTATTAGAAGAGGGAGAAAACGGATGGCACAAAGTTTCCACAGAGGAAGGGGACGGCTATGTATCCGGGGAGTATGTAGAACTTTGGACAGACTACATCGAAGCAGAGTCAAAGGCAGAAGAAGAAGCAAGACTTGCCAGAGAAGAGGCTGAGCGCCAGGCAGCAGCAGCGGCGGCGGAGGCAGCCAGAAGGGCAGAGGAAGAGGCAGCAGCAGCGGCGGCTGCAAGAAACAGGGAGGCGGCGAGAAAGAAGGCACAGTCCCAGGGCAGCAGTTCCTCAGGCAGCAGCAGTTCCTCAGGAGGCAGCAGCTCTTCCGGGTCGAATAAGGGCGGAGCGGCAGCACCCAGTGCTTCTAACGGGCAGGCGGTGGTCAATTATGCCAGCCAGTTTGTGGGAAACCCTTATGTGTATGGCGGCAGCAGCCTGACGAACGGGGCGGATTGTTCCGGTTTTGTCATGAGCGTTTATGCAAAATTCGGTATCAGCCTGCCCCATTCCTCCAGCGCATTAAGGAGCGTGGGCTACGGCGTCACCATAGACCAGATACAGCCGGGGGACATCGTCTGCTACAGCGGACATGTAGGAATCTATGTGGGAAACAATACACTGCTTCACGCCAGCTCCCCAAGCACCGGGATTAAATATACCTCTCCCATTACCTATCGTGAGATTTTGGCAATCCGTAGGATTTTCTAATTCATCGGGAAACATCCTGCCGTATGAAAGTGTGAAAGCTGCAAATTTGGGAGGAAGAAAAAGTCCCAACGGGCCTTTTTGAAGCGCTAAGGTTTTTACGGGAGAAAAAATTGTGGAAAAATACAAGATGAGTGAAAAATACAAGGGGATTCGAGAGAAAATGCACAAGAATAAATATGCAAATGTGAACAAAGTGTGAAAATACCTGTATACAGGATAATAAAATGATGAAAATTTTTCTCAGAAATTAGCAAAATGCCAGTAAAAGAACCTTAGCGAAAAAACTGCTTAAATTGACAAAAAAGGAAAATTATGCAATAATCCCAAACTGAAAACAGAAAAACGTTTATTTCAGTGTTAAGTGAGAAAGGGTGAGAAGTATGGTAGAAAGAAAAATCCAACTAGCTGATACAGAAGAGGTGAGAGATTTTGTCACATCTGCAGGCAAATGTGATTTTGACATCGACGTATTCTACAGCCGTGCAGTGATTGACGCAAAATCTTTACTGGGAATGTTGTATTTAGGCGTAGCGAAAGAGCTGACTATTAAATATAGCGGAAAAGACGCAGGCTTTGAGAAAACAGTACGCAAATACGCAGTTGCTTAGTCTGAGTTTATACAAATGAAAACAACAGGGGATAAAGGCAGCCTTTGTACCGATGTCAGCAGTGACGGTACAGGGCTGCTTTTCCTTTACGAAAAAACCGGGATGGGATATAATCGTCTTATGGGAAAAAAGATTGAAAAGAACGAAAAAGGGGTTATTAAAATATCTGTCCGGGATTTGGTGGAATTTATTCTGCGGGAGGGGGACATTGACAACCGCCGCGGCAGGGCGGCTTCCCTGGAGGCAATGCAGGAGGGCAGCCGGATTCACAGGAAAATACAAAAGAATATGGGGAGCAATTACCATTCGGAGGTGCCGCTTAAAATCATGTTGGAGGAGGAAGAGTATTCCCTGGTGGTAGAGGGCAGGGCAGACGGCATTCTGATTGAGAGCAGCGAGCGGGAAATTGATTTCTCCGATAATTTCAATCATATAGAAGCGGAAGAGGGGATGAAGGTCACCATTGATGAAATTAAGGGGATTTACAGAAAATTAGAGCTGTTGGAGGAGCCCATCGGCGTCCACCGGGCGCAGGCGATGTGCTACGCCTATATTTATGCCGCCCAGCATGGCTTAAAGCAGATTGACGTACAGATGACTTACTGCAATCTGGACACGTTAGAGCTTTCTACGCGGCTGTTTTTGTCCAATCTAAAGCGGTTCCGGGAGACATTTACTTTTCCGGAGTTAGAAGCGTGGTTTGAAAAACTGATTTCCGAGTATAAAAAATGGGCGGATTTCCAATTTTCCTGGAGAAAGCTGCGGCAGGCGTCCATCAAAAAAATAGAATTTCCCTATGAATACCGGAAGGGGCAGAAGGAACTGGCGGCAGGGGTTTACCGCACCATCAGCCGGAAGAAAAATTTGTTTATCCAGGCACCCACCGGAGTAGGGAAAACCATTTCCACCGTATTTCCAGCAGTAAAGGCGGTGGGGGAGGAACTGGGGGATAAAATCTTTTATCTGACGGCAAAGACCATCACGGGAACGGTGGCGCGGGAAACCTTTGAATTGCTGCGGAAACAGGGCTATCAGGCGAAGGTGGTGTCCATCACTGCCAAGGAAAAACTCTGCAAATGTGAGGAAATGGAGTGTAACCCGGTGCACTGTCCTTATGCAAAGGGGCACTATGACAGAGTAAATGATGCGGTGTTTAACCTTTTGCAGAAGGAGGATGTATTCTCCAGGGAGGTACTGTTAGAGCAGGCGGAGGAATACAGGGTCTGTCCCTTTGAGCTTTGCTTAGACGTGGCGACCTGGGCGGACAATATTATCTGTGATTATAATTATGTTTTTGACCCCAATGTTTATCTGAAACGCTTTTTTGCGGAGGGGATGAGGGGCGACTATATTTTTCTGGTGGACGAGGCGCACAATCTGGTGGAGCGGAGCCGGGAGATGTACAGTGCCGTATTATATAAGGAAGATTTTCTGGAAGTAAAGAGACTGTTAAAGAACCGCATGACAAAGAAAATGGAGCAGGGGCTTACGAAATGCAATAAAATTCTGCTGGAATACAAGCGGGAATGCGAGAAGTATGTGATTTATGAAAATGTGGGAAATCTGCTGTTTGTCTTAATGCAGCTTGCCTCGGAGCTGGATGAATTTTTGCAGAAAACGGTGGAATTTCCTGAACAGAAAACGGTGACGGAGTTCTACTTAAATCTGCGGAATTTTATCAATATCTATGAGCTGGTGGATGAGCACTATGTGATTTATTCGGAGCATGAGGCGGACGGGAGGTTTAAGCTGAAGCTCTACTGCGTGGACCCTTCCGAAAATCTCCAGGAGCGGATTGATAAGGGCAATGCCACCATCTTCTTTTCCGCTACGCTGCTGCCCGTCAATTACTATAAAAATCTGCTGTCCACGAAGAAGGACAACTATGCCGTTTACGCAGAGACAGCTTTTTCCGAGGAACAGAGGTTGTTGCTCCTTGGCAGTGATGTCAGCAGCAAATATACCAGAAGGGGTCCGGCGGAATATGCAAAAATCGCTTCTTATATTAAAAAGACTGCGGAGGCAAAGCAGGGAAATTACATGGCGTTTTTTCCCTCTTATAAAATGATGGAGGAGGTTTACTGGGAATTTCTCGCTCTTCCGGATTTTGGCGCAGGTAGTATTTCACAGGAAAATATTTCTTTCAACAGGCAGGAGGATACCATTCCAAAAAGCAGGGATGACGGTCAGGCAGCAGGGGATTTGGCAGCAGGGGGGCAGCGGATAAGGATAGACAGCATTTGCCAGCAGCCCGGCATGAAGGAGGAGGCGAGAGAGGCATTTTTAGAGGAATTTTCGGTGGAGCGTTCCCGTGAGAGAGAGGGTTCTTTTGTGGCGTTCTGTGTTATGGGAGGGATTTTCGGCGAGGGAATTGATTTAAAAAACGAACAGCTCATCGGCGCCATTATCGTGGGAACCGGGCTGCCCCAAATCAGCAACGAGCGGGAAATTCTGATGAATTATTATGAAAAGCGTTCCGGGGAGGGCTTTGACTATGCTTACCGCTATCCCGGCATGAATAAGGTACTGCAGGCGGCAGGGCGGGTCATACGGACGGTGGAGGATATCGGTGTTATTGAACTGTTAGACGAGCGGTTTTTACAGAGCGACTATCGCAGCCTTTTTCCAAGGGAGTGGGAGAAACGCTCCGTCTGCCGGATTGATACGGTGGAGGGGATATTAGCGGAGTTCTGGGAAACTGCCTGTCCCCCAGAGCATATTTGAAGTTTCTGCTTCGCAGACGGAAATCTGTCTGGGAATGCAATTTACAGCGTCACGGTGGGCAGCAGATTCAAAAATTCCTCCGTGGACTGGGCGATGGGAAGGGTTGGGTTGATGGCGGCCACCATCTGCCTCCGGGGCAGTTTTTCCCTTGTTTTTACAATATATAAATCTTTTTCTTCTCCGCTCAGGCAGTAATCGGGAATAAAGGCAATCCCAAGCCCAATGCGGGCTAAGTCAATCAGCAAATCGTTGGAGCTTAATTCAATCTGGGGAATCAGCTCTAACTGGTGCTGTAAAAACATATTGTGAAGAAATTCACTGGTGGTGCTTTTCCGGTCTAACATCAGGATGGGATACTGCCTTAAATCCTCAAAGGAAATTTCCTGTTGTTCGAGATGAAAGAAAGCAGGGTTTGCGATGAAAACGTCGGTAAAATTGCAGACGGTTTTCTGGATATAGGAGTGGTTCAGGTTGGAGTTTGGAAAATTTGTCACCACCAGATCCACCTTTCCCTGGTCGAGAAGTTCCACGCAGCTTAGGGAGGTGGCGTTGGTGACTTTGATGGGGACATGGGGGAATTTTTTATGAAACTGTTTTAAATAGGGTACTAAAAAATAACGGCAGATGGTGTCGCTGGCTCCGATGTGAAGCTGTCCGAGACCGAGACTGCCGGAATCGAGAAGCTGGCTTTCTCCCCGCTGTATCAGGTTCATGGCCGGCTCAATATGCTTTAACAGCACCTTTCCCGCAGGGGTAAGCTGTACCTTTTTGGTGCTGCGGATAAAAAGGGGCTGCTCTAATTTTTTTTCCAGAGTCTTGATGGATTGGCTTACCGCAGACTGGGAGATAAAGAGCTGTTTGCTTGCCTCGGAAAAACTGAGGGAAGAAGCGACATAATAAAATACCTTGTAAAGTTCATAATTAATATCCATGGCGTCCTCCGGCACATCTTTGATGTGCTTACATCTTTGATGTGCTTACATCTTTGATGTTTTCTATTATATATTAATTCTTATAATAAATCAAATTAAATATATTAATTATACTTATCCATTTCCCTGTGATATACTCATAACTAGATACAGAAACTAATGCAGAAAAAAGCTGTTTTCTGTAGGAAACATGAAAAAAGGGACAGCGCAAAATGCCGTTCCGGCACAAAGCAGAAAGGGAAGGAGCAGTACATGAGCAGCGTTAGACGGGTATATGTGGAGAAAAAACCGGAATTTGCAGTAAGTGCAAAGGGGCTTTTCGGCGAGATAAAGAGTTATTTGGGAATTAAGAGCGTGACGAAGGTCCGGGAATTAGTCCGTTATGATATGGAAAATATTTCTGAAGAAACTTATCAGAAAGCGTTAGTGACGGTATTTTCCGAGCCTCCGGTAGACGATATTTACGAGGAAACCTTTGAATTAAACGGGGCAAAGGCATTTTCCGTAGAATTTCTTCCGGGACAGTTTGACCAGAGAGCGGATTCTGCAGAGCAGTGCGTGAAACTGTTAAATGAGAACGAGGAGCCGGTGATACGCACCGCCGTGACCTATGTCATTGAGGGAGACATCACAGAGAAAGAGTTAGCAGCCATCAAAAAGCATTGTATCAATCCAGTGGATTCCCGTGAGACAGGATTAGAAAAACCGGAGACTTTAGTGCAGAACTTCGACGAGCCGGAGGATGTTATGATTTTTGAAGCATTCATCGACATGCCGGAGGCAGAGTTAAAGGGATTATATGATTCTTTAAATCTGGCAATGACCTTTAAGGACTTTTTGCATATTCAGAATTATTTTAAGAATGAGGAACACCGCAATCCGTCCATGACAGAAATACGTGTGTTAGATACCTATTGGTCAGACCACTGCCGCCATACCACTTTCTCTACGGAGTTAAAGGACGTGGCATTTGACGAGGGCTACTATGCAGCTCCCATGAAAGAGACGTATGAGGACTACTTAACAACCCATAAAAACTTATATGCAGGCA
This sequence comes from Lachnospiraceae bacterium, assembly GCA_021770785.1. Classification (GTDB taxonomy): domain Bacteria; phylum Bacillota; class Clostridia; order Lachnospirales; family Lachnospiraceae; genus Roseburia. Next base: position 64,110 of record JAETQH010000014.1, on the reverse strand, counting down.
GAGACGACAAATTTGTCTGTCTGATGGATTTGGCGCTGATGGCAATGAAACGCCTAAAAAAAGAGGGCAAATTACAGGATCAGGAAGAGTCGGATGAAATCAACGCCTGCTCCATCGTTGTTCCGGTGGAAGTGGACGGTAAGACAGAGGAGTGGCTGGTAAACTTTAAAAACGAGACACATAACCACCCCACGGAAATCGAGCCCTTCGGTGGAGCAGCGACCTGCTTAGGAGGCGCCATCCGTGATCCGCTGTCGGGACGTACCTATGTCTATCAGGCAATGCGTGTGACAGGAGCCGCAGACCCGACCGTTTCGGTAAAAGATACCATCGAGGGTAAATTACCGCAGAAAAAATTAGTAAGGGAGGCTGCTCACGGCTACAGCTCCTACGGTAACCAGATCGGTCTTGCAACGGGTTATGTCAAAGAGGTTTATCATCCGAATTATGTGGCAAAACGTATGGAAATCGGTGCCGTGTTAGGCGCTGCTCCAAGACGTGCCGTACAGAGGCTTACTTCTGACCCGGGAGATATCATCATCCTTTTAGGCGGAAGAACCGGACGTGACGGTATCGGCGGGGCGACAGGTTCCTCTAAAGCACACAATACCGAGTCCACTGCTGTCTGCGGCGCAGAGGTACAGAAAGGTAACCCGCCGACAGAGCGTAAAATCCAGAGATTATTCCGCCGTGAGGAAGTAGCTCATATCATCAAAAAGTGTAACGATTTCGGTGCTGGCGGTGTTTCCGTTGCCATCGGTGAGTTAGCAGACGGACTTCGGGTACAGCTTGACAAGGTGCCGAAGAAGTATGCAGGATTAGACGGAACGGAAATTGCAATTTCCGAGTCTCAGGAGCGTATGGCTGTTGTGGTTGCCCCGGAGGACGTAAAGACTTTCTTAGGCTATGCGGCGGAGGAAAACTTAGAGGCAGTGGAGGTAGCCGTTGTAACAGAGGAACCGAGACTGGTATTAGAATGGAGAGGAAAAGAGGTTGTCAATATTTCTCGTGCCTTCCTTGATACCAACGGTGCCCATCAGGAGACTTCCGTTGCAGTGGAAATGCCGAATCCGGAAGAAAATTATCTCAATAAAATTGCAGCTTGGAAGGTAGCGGAGGCAGTGGAAAAGGGAGATATCAAAACTGCATGGTTAGCGGAGCTTGCCGACTTAAATGTCTGCTCCCAGAAAGGTCTAGTAGAGAGGTTTGACGGTTCTATCGGTGCCGGCAGCGTTTATATGCCTTTCGGTGGAAAATACCAGCTCACCGAAACCCAGTCCATGGTGGCAAAGCTTCCGGTAATGAAAGGAAAATCAGACACCGTAACCATGATGGCCTATGGATTTGACCCTTATTTATCCAGCTGGAGTCCTTACCACGGAGCAGTTTATGCGGTATTAGAGTCACTCTCCCGCATTGTGACAGCAGGCGGAGATTACAGCAAGGTCCGTTTTACTTTCCAGGAGTATTTCCGCAGAATGAGCGAAGAGCCGAAACGCTGGAGCCAGCCTTTCGCAGCGTTATTAGGGGCTTATAATGCACAGATTGGTTTCGGACTGCCCTCTATCGGAGGTAAAGACTCTATGTCCGGTACCTTTAATGATATTGATGTTCCGCCGACTCTAGTTTCTTTTGCAGTGGATATCGCGAGAGAAAAAGATATTATTACACCGGAGCTTAAGGCGGCAGGCAATCAGTTAGTACTGTTTTCTATTGAAAAAGACGAATATGACCTGCCGGTTTACAGCCAGGTGATGAAATTATATGAAACCATCCACACCTTAATCGGAAGCGGGGCGATTGTTTCTGCTTACGCTTTAGACGGAAAAGGTCTTGCGGCGGCAGTCAGCAAGATGGCATTCGGTAATAAATTAGGTGTTACCGTAAACAGTGAAGTGAGCACCGGAGTTCTGTTTGCTCCGGGCTTTGGAAATATCGTGGCAGAGGTTCCGGCAGATAAGCTATCAGAAGTTTCCGCAGCTTTAGAAAAAGCAGGTCTTGCAGGAAATGAGACGGTAGTGGGCAGTGTCAACGGAGAAGAGAAGTTTGTCTACGGAACCATGACCCTCTCCATGGAGGAAGCGGTGAAGGCATGGACAGGCACCTTAGAGAAAGTATTCCCTACCCGTGCAACGGAAAATACGGAGGAAGTGAAGACAGATCTCTACAAAGCCGGCAGCGTTTATGTCTGCAAAAATAAAGTGGCAAAGCCTACCGTATTTATTCCGGTATTCCCGGGAACCAACTGCGAGTACGACAGTGCGAGAGCTTTTGAGCGTGCAGGGGCAGAGACGATTGTAAAAGTATTTAAGAACTTAAGAGCAGAGGATATCCGTGAGTCCGTAGACGAATTTGTAAAAGCCATCGGGCAGGCACAGATTATCATGTTCCCCGGCGGCTTCTCCGCAGGAGACGAGCCGGAGGGTTCTGCAAAATTCTTTGCTACCGCATTCCGCAATGAGAAGATGACAGAGGCAGTCATGAAGCTGCTGAACGAGAGGGACGGCCTTGCCCTTGGTATCTGTAACGGTTTCCAGGCATTAATCAAATTAGGACTGGTTCCCTACGGCGAAATCCGTCCGCAGACACCGGATTCACCGACCCTGACCTACAACACCATCGGACGCCATATCAGTAAAATGGTATACACCAAAGTGGTAACCAACAAATCTCCATGGTTAGCCCAGGCAGAGCTTGGCGGTGTTTACTGTAATCCGGCATCCCACGGAGAGGGACGTTTCGTTGCGCCGAAGGAGTGGTTAGACAAGCTCTTTGCAAACGGACAGGTGGCAACCCAGTATGTCAACGAGGCAGGCGTACCTACCATGGACGAAGAGTGGAACGTCAACGGTTCTTACCTGGCAGTGGAAGGTATTACCAGCCCGGACGGACGTGTCCTTGGAAAGATGGCACACTCTGAGCGCCGTGACAGAAGCGTGGCAATGAATATTTATGGAGAACAGGATTTGAAATTATTTGAGTCCGGCGTGGCTTACTTTAAGTAGAAGAACAGACAATGAACTTTTGGGATAGGAGAAAAGGTGAAACATACGGTACTTGTTATTGATGACGATATCATGAATGTTCAAATGGCACAGGGGATTCTGCAGGACGAATACCGGGTGGCAACGGCTACTTCCGGTGCGGATGCCTTTAAATTATTAGATAAAATAATACCAGATTTGATTCTTCTTGATGTTAATATGCCGGAAATGGACGGTTTTCAGGTGTTAGAGGAATTGAAGAAGAGAGAAGATACCAAAAAGATTCCGGTGATTTTCCTGACGGCGGAACAGAGTGCAGACGTGGAGACAGCAGCGCTTGCCGCGGGGGCAAAGGATTTCGTGTCAAAGCCCTTTAACCCGTCGGTGCTGATGAATAGAATGAAGCATTCCATTGATATGCAGATGTACCAGCAGCATTTGGAACACATGGTATCGACACAGATTGAAGCCATTATAAAATATAAGAATCAGATCAACCATATCCAGCAGGAAATGATTCACGCCATGGCGGAAATTATCGAAAGCCGGGACGGCAGTACCGGGGAGCATGTGAAGCGTACCAGTAAATATGTAGCACTGCTGTTGGAGGTGTTGCAGAAGGAAAATTATGTAAATCAAGAACTGACGGAACACTATGCGGATATGCTCTGCCGTGCCGCCTATATGCACGATATCGGGAAAATTAAGGTGGATGATGCTATTTTAAGGAAACCCGGCAGGTTCACCCCGGAGGAATACGAGGAGATGAAGCTCCATGCCCCGGCAGGGGGAGAAATCATCCGTAATACCATGGATAAAATGGAGTACGGCAGATTTGTGGAGATTGCGGCGGATGTGGCAACGTACCATCATGAGCGGTGGGACGGAAAGGGCTATCCGGAGGGGCTTTCGGGAACCAGGATTCCCTTAGGGGCGAGAATTATGGCGCTGGCGGATGTGTTTGATGCCCTTACCAGTGTCCGGTGCTATAAACCGGCGATGGATGTGGAGAAGGCATTTTCCATTATTGAGGAAGAAGAGGGAAAACAATTTGATCCGGATTTGGCAAGGGTGATGCTGGCCAATAAGGATGTGTTCCGGAGGCAGCTGGAGGAATTTTTCCCGAAATAGAGAGTTTTGGAGTGTTGACAGAGGGAAACAGGTAGGAAGAGGGAGAAAAGGACTTGCAATTCCTGCAAAAATCTGTTACAGTGAATAACGTTGTAAAAACGAAGTATTTATAAAAATTGCATAAGACAGTTCGTGACCATCCTGTCTATAAACAAAACTACGGATTATTGCGGTTATCGGCGTTATCTGCCCCGGGGAGGGCAGTTCGCCGGCAGCCTGCTTTTTATGACAGTAGAAAGCCCGCAGAGCGTATTTCTATTGTAGGAGTGTCTGAATGGTCAAAGATTCAGGCACTTTTTCTTTTAAGGAAAATGATGCCGGTGCGGGTGTGAAGTGTTAAGAAATCCATTTCACTTGCGGCAGGCTTTGCGTTTTTACAGGAGAATTGCAGAAAGGAAATAGAAGATGAGCGAGCAGGGAACACCTATCCGTTACAGTGTCATTACAGAGAAAAATCCGCGGGAAATTGTCATGCTGCGGGGCAGCGGCTGTCGTTTTAAACGCTGCCGTTTCTGCGATTACCATTTAGATTCCTCGAAGGATGAGGCGGAAAATTACCGCATCAACCGGGAGGCGTTGGCGCAGGTGACGGGGCAGTTCGGCAGTCTTGAGGTGATTAATTCCGGCAGCTTTTTGGAATTAGACAAAAAGACCATGGAGGAGATTACCCGGGTCTGTCAGGAGAAAAAGATTCACAGCCTGCGGTTTGAGGTGCACTGGATGTACCGGAACCATGTGGCACAGTGGAAAGAGCATTTTAAAGAACTGGGAATTACTTTAAAAATCAAGATGGGCGTGGAAACTTTCGACGATACCTTCCGCAGAGAAATATTTGACAAGGGTATGGAGGGCGCTTCCCCGGAGGAAATCGCAAAGACGGCGGATGAGGTGTGCCTGCTGTTCGGTATCAAAGGGCAGACGAAGGAAAGTATGCTGTCGGATATTAAAACCGGGCTTTCCTTGTTTGAGAGAATCTGCATTAATATTATGGTGGAGAATACTACGGAAATTCATCCCGACCAAGAGGTCATAGAACTGTTTACAAGAGAAATTTATCCCCTCTATATCCAAAACGACAGAGTGGATATTTTACTGGAAAATACGGATTTTGGAGTAGGAGGAACCTTATGAACGAGTTATTGTTAATTGTCGGACTTTTTGTGGTTTATGGAAGTGTGCTGCTGGCATTCAAATTATTTGGAAAAAACGGACTTTATTGTTTTACCTGTATCGCCACCATCACTGCCAATATCGAGGTGCTGATTTTAGTGGACGCTTTTGGTATGGAGCAGACCCTGGGAAATATCCTGTTTGCCGCAACCTTCTTAGTGACGGATATCCTGAGTGAAATCTCCGGGAAAAAAGAGGCACAGAAAGCGGTTAATATCGGTATTTTTACCTCGGTTTTCTTTATCGTGATTTCCCAGAGCTGGCTGCTTTATACCCCAAGCGCCAACGACTGGGCCCAGGAACCGATACGGAGCATTTTTTCCAACACGCCGCGGCTTATGATAGTCAGTGTTGTGGTTTATGCCGTCTGTCAGAGGTTTGATGTGTGGGCTTACCATAAATGGTGGGCGCTGACCAGCAAAAAGTATGGGGATACCAAGCGTTTCCTGTGGCTGCGAAACAACGGCTCCACATTGGTTTCCCAGCTTTTAAATACGATACTTTACACCTTTGGGGCATTCTGGGGCATGTATGAGCTGCCAGTACTTATCAATATTGCCATGGCAAGCTATGTCATTTTCATTGTCACAAGTATTGCGGATACGCCCTTTGTCTATCTGGCGAGGAAAATCAGTGAAGCTTCACAAACTCCGGTTTCCGGTTCTTAAATACTGTATAATAGGAAAATCCCGCTTCTTTTAAAATTCCGGAAACTTTTTCAAAATCAAATGCCACATGTTCCGGCTTATGGGCGTCGGCACCGACGGTGATGATTTCCCCGCCCAGCTCCCGGTAACGGGCAATGATATCCTCGGTGGGGTTTGGATGTCCCAGTCCGTACTTAAAGCCACCGGTATTGATTTCGATACCTTTTCCCTTTTCAATCAGCAGTTTTAAAATCTCATCGATGATATCGGCATACTGCTTGTAAGAGTAATGCTCATTGCGGGATGGACCGTAGCGCACCACATAATCGATATGTCCGTATACATCAAACCCGTCAAAGGCGCGGATATTTTCTGTGATAGAAGAAAAATATTCCAGATAGCCGTCCTCCTCCGAACGGTTTTCCCAATAAGAGGGATAGTAGGGGTCCAAGCCGTGCACCACGTGGGAAGAGCCGATGACAAAATCAAAGGGGTACTGGGCAAGGATATCCTCGTGGACAGCCGCCAGATGAGGCTGTAAGCCTAATTCTATGCCGAAGCGGACAGGAAGCCTGTTGGCATATTGTTCCTGCAGTGCATGGACGGAAGCACTGTAGTTTGGCAAGTCAAGAAGAAAGAGTTCCGGTTCCCCTGGATAGTCCATATCCAGATGATCGGTGAAGCAGATGCCGCTTAAATTTTTTTCCATGGCGGCAGCAATCATGTCCTCCTGGGGAGATTTGCTGTCGCCGGAAAACTGACTGTGCATGTGGGTGTCCCAAAGTTCTGACATAACGTAACCTCCATTTTTTTTTCGATAGTTATTATCAGTTTACCTTATTTTTGTGGAAAAAAGAAGTCATTCCCTGTCATTTTGTATAAAATTCCAGAAATGTGCCCTCAAATAGTGCATTTAGTGAAAAATTTAACAAAGTAAGAATAAAGTGATGAAAAAGGCTTGAACTTTCTATTGAAATTGGTTAAAATAAAAACAACTTGGGAATGCAAGTCCCACGAATTACATTTACAAATTCTAGGAGGAATTAAAAATGGCAGTAAGAGTAGCAATCAATGGATTTGGCCGTATTGGCCGTCTTGCTTTCAGACAGATGTTTGGAGCAGAAGGATATGAAGTAGTAGCAATCAACGATTTAACAAGCCCGAAAATGTTAGCACACTTGTTAAAATATGATTCTTCTCAGGGTAAATACGCTTTAGCGGACAAAGTATCTGCCGGAGAAGATTCTATCACTGTTGACGGAAAAGAAATCAAAATCTACGCATTTCCGGATGCAAACAACTGCCCGTGGGGTGAGTTAAAAGTAGACGTTGTATTAGAGTGCTCCGGCTTCTATACAAGCAAAGAAAAAGCACAGGCTCACATCAATGCAGGTGCTAGAAAAGTTGTTATCTCTGCTCCAGCAGGAAACGACCTTCCTACTATCGTATACAATGTAAACCACACAACCTTAAAACCGGAAGATACCATTATCTCTGCAGCTTCCTGTACAACAAACTGCTTAGCTCCGATGGCGAAAGCATTAAACGACTTAGCAGGAATCAAATCCGGTATCATGAGCACCATCCACTCTTACACAGGTGATCAGATGACTCTTGACGGACCTCAGAGAAAAGGCGATTTAAGAAGAAGCCGTGCAGCAGCAGTAAACATCGTTCCCAACAGCACAGGTGCTGCAAAAGCAATCGGTTTAGTTATTCCGGAGTTAAACGGCAAATTAATCGGTTCCGCACAGCGTGTTCCGTGCCCGACCGGATCTACCACTATCTTAGTAGCAACTGTTGAGAAATCCGTAACCAAAGATGAGATCAACGCAGCTATGAAAGCAGCAGCTACCGAGTCCTTCGCTTACAACGACGAAGAAATCGTATCTTCTGATATCATCGGCAGCACAGCTGGTTCTATCTTCGATGCAACTCAGACCATGGTTGGCGAGGACAACTTAGTACAGGTTGTTTCCTGGTACGACAATGAGAACAGCTACACCTCTCAGATGGTACGTACAATCAAATACTTCAGTGAATTAGCATAATTCGCTAGAACTCTGCTTAATTCGTAACGGATTGGAGTACAGTGGACGCAAGTTCACTGGAATTAGCATAATTCACTAGAACTCTGTTTTATATGAGACTTTTAAGAGGTCCGGTCCTATTGGACCGGGCCTCTTTTGTGCAGCAGGGATAACGGTAACGGAGAAATGCCGCCAGTGTCCGGCTGCCTATCAAAACGATTTAGAAGGGGGACATATCCATGTCATTAAACAAAAAATCAGTAGATGATATCAATGTAAAAGGCAGAAGAGTGCTTGTAAGATGTGACTTCAATGTACCTTTAAAAGAGGGCGTTATCACAGATGAGACGCGTATCAATGCAGCGCTTCCTACCATCCAGAAATTAATCAACGACGGCGGAAAAGTAATTCTCTGCTCTCACCTTGGAAAAGTAAAGAACGGACCAAACGAGGGTGAGTCTTTAGCACCGGTGGCAGAGAAACTTTCTGAGAAGCTTGGCAAAAAAGTAAACTTTGTAGCTGATTACAACGTAACAGGTGAGGCAGCTACCGCAGCTGTTGCAGCTATGAACGAGGGAGATGTTGTATTATTACAGAATACACGTTTCCGCGGCGCAGAAGAGACCAAAAACGGAGAAGGGTTCAGCAAAGAGTTAGCTGATTTAGCAGACGATTATGTATGTGACGCTTTCGGTTCTTCCCACAGAGCACATGCTTCTGTTGCAGGCGTTACCAAATTCATTTCTGAAAAAGGCGGTTCTAACGTAGTTGGCTACTTAATGCAGAAAGAAATCGACTTCTTAGGAAATGCAGTAGAGAATCCGGTAAGACCTTTCGTAGCAATCCTCGGCGGTGCAAAGGTTGCTGATAAATTAAACGTTATTTCCAACTTACTGGAGAAATGCGATACCTTAATTATCGGCGGCGGTATGGCATATACCTTCTTAAAAGCACAGGGTTATGAAATCGGAAAATCCTTAGTGGATGACAGCAAACTGGATTACTGTAAAGAAATGATGGAAAAAGCAGAGAAACTTGGCAAGAAATTATTACTTCCGGTTGACTCCGTAACCATCGCTGATTTCCCAAGCCCAATCGATGCTCCGGTGGATGCAGTGGATTATGATGTGGAAAATATGCCGGCTGACAGAGAGGGCTGTGATATCGGACCGAAAACCCAGGCTATGTATGCAGAGGCTGTAAAGACAGCGAAAACTGTTGTATGGAACGGACCGATGGGTGTATTCGAGAACCCGACTCTTGCAAAAGGTACGATTGCAGTAGCAAAAGCATTGGCAGAGACAGACGCTACCACCATTATCGGCGGCGGTGACTCAGCGGCAGCAGTCAACCAGTTAGGTTTTGCTGACAAAATGAGCCACATCTCCACTGGCGGCGGTGCTTCCCTTGAATTCTTAGAAGGCAAGGAGCTTCCGGGCGTTGTTGCCGCAGACGACAAATAAAACAGCGGTAACCTTAAATGCGGCAACAACGCCCTTGTTGTCTGCCGCAGATGACAAATAAATAGCGGCAATCCGCCACGTAGATAAAAATTTACCAAATGGGAAAAATAGGGAAAGAGGATTAAGAATATGTCAAGAAGGAAAATTGTAGCCGGCAACTGGAAAATGAACATGACTCCAAGTCAGGCGGTTGCTTTAGTAGAAGAGTTAAAACCCCTTGTAGCAAGTGATGACGTAGAAGTTGTTTACTGTGTACCGGCAATCGACATCGTTCCGGTGGTTGAGGCAGTAAAAGGAACCAATGTTGCAGTTGGTGCTGAAAACATGTACTACGAGGAGAAAGGTGCATATACCGGAGAGATTTCTCCTGAAATGTTAGTAGACGCAGGTGTTAAATACGTTATCATCGGTCATTCCGAGAGACGTGACTACTTCAAAGAGTGCGACTGTATGCTCAACAAGAAAGTGAAAAAAGCCTTCGAGCATAACTTAGTACCAATCCTTTGCTGTGGAGAGTCTTTAGAGCAGAGAGAGATGGGAATTACCCTTGACTGGATTCGTTTACAGATTAAATCCGACTTAAAAGACATTACCGCAGAGCAGGTAGCTTCTATGGTAATCGCTTACGAGCCAATCTGGGCAATTGGAACAGGAAAAACCGCTACCACAGAGCAGGCACAGGAGGTTTGTAAAGCAATCCGTGACTGTATTGCAGAGGTTTACGGCGCTGATACCGCAGAGAAGGTTCGTATCCAGTACGGCGGTTCTGTAAATGCAGGAAATGCAGCAGAATTATTCGCACAGCCGGATATCGACGGCGGTCTTGTTGGCGGGGCTTCATTAAAAGCAGATTTTGGAAAAATCGTCAACTACAAATAAGCATCCGAAGGGAACCTTTTAGAGGGTTCCCTTTTTCCACTGAGAGGATTTTATGAACAAAAAGTGCAGAATGGGTGCACTCATGCTGCTTGTTTTTTTGGGGTGTCCGGAAATGGGACAACAGGTGGAGGCAGCACAGACACAAATGAGGGAAGAAGCGGCAGAATTTACGGATTTATCAGAGGCATTTGATGTTATTTTAAGAGGTGCAACAAAGGAATTTATAGCGGGATATGTGTTGGATGAGGCGTTTCTGATGTGGCTTGGGGCTAATTATGGCGAGGAAACTATCTTTGCGTTGGCAGGCAGGGTGTTAGACGGAGAGTTAGCTGCCGAAGGCTGGTATGAGGCGACAGGGGAAACCATCCATGTGCTCTGGCTGAAGTTTTGCCGGGATACAGGCTTTTACAGTTATCAGTTGGAAAATGTTTACTGGAAGGAATGTGCAGCAGAACAAGAGACGGTCATCAGTTTTACCGGAGATTTTAATTTTGCGGAGGACTGGTGCACCACGGAATATATGAAGGCGCAGCCGGATGGGATTTACGGCTGTTTTTCCGAAGAGCTGTTAGAACTTATGAACCAGTCAGACATCATGGTGATGAACAATGAGTTTACCTATACCGAAAGCAGGGAGGCGCTCTGGGGCAAGGACTATGTGTTCCGTGCCCGGCCGGAAATGGCAAAGCTGCTTTCTGTATTTGGGGCGGATGCGGTGACGCTGGCGAATAACCATGTGTTTGATTACGGGGAAAAAGGTCTTTCCGATACGCTGGCACATTTAAGGGAAAATAGGATTCCTTATTCCGGGGCAGGAGAAAACATAGAAGAGGCTTGTAAAATCCTTTATTTTGTGGCAAACGGGAGAAAAATCGCCTTAGTCAGCGCTACGGAAATCGAGCGTTCTATCCAGTATACCAGGGAGGCGTCGGATACCCGGAACGGTGTCTTAAAGACCTTAAATCCCCGGCGGTTTGTCTCTGTGATTCAGGAGGCAAAGGAGCACAGTGATTATGTGATCGCCGTGGTACACTGGGGGACGGAGGGAGCCCTTTACCCGGACACTTCCCAGAGATATCTGGCAGAAAAATTTGCGGAGGCGGGAGCAGATGTGATTATCGGCGGACACCCCCACAGGCTTCAGGGGGCAGGTTACGTGAAAGGCGTTCCGGTAGCCTACAGCCTTGGAAATTTCTGGTTTTCCGATTCGGTGCTCTATACCACGGTGGCGCAGGTTATCATTGGAGAGGACGGTTCCCTGCGGCTTAGGTACCAGCCCTGTATACAGAAAGATTTAACCACAAGCCTGATTACGGATGAGGCGGAAAAAGAAGAATTTAACCGTTATCTAGCGGCGATATCCTCCGATGTGTGGATAGACCCGGAGGGTAATGTTTATGATAAATACGCCGAAACAGAGGAAGATGTGCAGTTGATGTTAGATGCGGATATCTGCACGACAGAGCTGAGAGGCTATATGGATAATGAAGGGAATGCCATTGATATTGTTGGAAATTTAAGGAAAAGACCGTGAAAACGGCGGAAAGTGAGGAAGAAATGAGTAAAAAACCTACCGTATTAATGATTTTAGACGGATTCGGATTGAATGAGAAAACAGAGGGGAATGCCGTAGCACAGGCAAACACCCCCAACATTGACGGCTTAATGAAGGATTATCCTTATGTAAAGGGATATGCCAGCGGTCTTGCCGTGGGTCTGCCGGACGGACAGATGGGAAACTCTGAGGTAGGCCACTTAAACATGGGTGCAGGAAGAATTGTTTACCAGGAGCTTACCAGAATCACCAAGGAAATCGACGATGGCGATTTCTTTAAAAATGAAGCGCTGTTAGCAGGTATTGAAAATGTAAAGAAAAACAATTCTGACTTACATTTTTACGGACTGCTCTCGAACGGAGGCGTGCACAGCCACAACACCCATCTCTACGGCTTATTAGAGTTGGCAAAAAGAGAGGGTATTGAGAATGTTTACGTGCACTGTTTCTTAGACGGGCGTGACACCGCACCTACCTCCGGAAAAGGCTTTGTGGAGGAACTAGAGGCAAAAATGAAAGAAATCGGCGTCGGTAAAATCGCTTCTATCTCAGGCCGTTACTATGTAATGGACCGTGACAACCGCTGGGACCGTGTGGAGAAAGCTTACAATGTCCTGACCAAGGGTGAGGGCGAGACCGCTGAGAGTGCAGTGGCAGCCATGGATGCCTCCTACGCAAAGGACGTGACAGACGAGTTCTTTGTTCCGACTGCAATTACAGAGAACGGTGCGCCAATTGCCACCATTAAAGATAAAGATACCGTTATCTTCTTTAACTTCCGCCCGGACCGTGCCCGTGAGATTACCAGAGCATTTTGTGCAGATGAGTTTGACGGATTTGACAGAGGGGAAAGAAAAGATGTGACCTATATCTGCTTTACCGAGTATGATGTGACCATTCCGAATAAAGAGATTGCCTTCAAGAAGGTAGAACTGAAAAATACCTTCGGTGAATATTTGGCAGCCCACGGAAAGACCCAGGCGAGAATTGCTGAGACGGAGAAATATGCCCATGTTACTTTCTTCTTCAACGGCGGTGTGGAAGAGCCAAACGAGGGAGAGGACCGTATCTTAGTAAAATCCCCGAAGGTTGCTACCTATGATTTACAGCCGGAAATGAGTGCGCCGGAGGTTTGCGACAAGCTTTGCGAGGCGATTCGTTCCCGGAAATATGATGTGATTATCATTAACTTTGCAAACCCGGATATGGTGGGACATACCGGTATCTTAGAGGCGGCAAAGAAAGCCGTTGAGACGGTGGATACCTGTGTGGGAAAAGCGGTTGCAGCGTTAAAGGAAGTGGACGGTCAGATGTTCTTATGTGCAGACCACGGAAACGCAGAGCAGTTAGTGGACTATGAGACAGGCGACCCGTTTACCGCCCATACCACAAATCCGGTGCCGTTTATCTTAATCAATGCAGATCCGGCATACGGTTTGAAAGAGGACGGATGCCTTGCGGATATTATTCCTACCATGATTGAGCTGATGGGAATGGAGCAGCCCAAAGAGATGACCGGAAAATCCTTGTTAATTAAGAAATAGACATAAAGTAAAAAGGCAGTATGTGTAAAAAAGGCACATACTGCTTTTTTTGGTCTGTCATTATACTCTGGTACTAAAGTACGTTGTATCCTAAATGGAAATTTTTTGAATTAGAAAGCTTAAATGATTTTATAAGTAAAACTAATGAGATAAATAAAATGTACAAAAATACTAATAAAAAAAACTTATTTTTCTATAGGTCATTTTGCGGCGAAACGGGTAAAAACATTGACTTTCTAAAAGCCGCTGTATTATAATTTTGAAGTAACAGTAGAATTAGACAAATTGGTGTGTTTACACCGGAAAAGAGGATAAAAAAGCATGGGAACACAAGCATTTTCGCCGGTAAAAGAAGGCAAAGTACGTGAAGTATACGATAATGGGCAGAGCATGATTATTGTTGCGACAGACAGAATTTCTGCTTTTGACCATATTTTGAAAAATAAGATTACCAAAAAGGGTGCGATTTTGACTCAGATGTCTAAATTCTGGTTTGATTTCACAAAAGATATTGTACCAAACCACATGATTTCCGTAGATGTAAAGGACATGCCGGAGTTTTTCCGACAGGAGAGATTTGACGGAAACAGCATGATGTGTAAAAAATTAGAGATGCTCCCTATTGAGTGTATCGTCCGCGGTTATATCACCGGAAGCGGCTGGGAGAGTTACAAGGAAAACGGTACCGTCTGTGGTATTAAACTTCCGGAGGGATTAGTAGAGTCCGATAAATTGCCGGAGCCGATTTACACACCAAGTACGAAAGCTGAAATCGGATTACATGATGAGAATATTTCCTTTGAGAGAAGCGTGGAAATCTTAGAGAAGATTTATCCGGGCAAAGGAACAGAGTACGCGGAGAAGATTAAAGAATATACCGTTGCATTATATAAGAAATGTGCAGAATATGCGTTGAGCAAAGGCATTATTATCGCAGACACCAAGTTTGAGTTCGGTTTAGATGAAAACGGAAACGTAGTGTTAGGTGATGAAATGCTGACACCGGACAGCTCCAGATTCTGGCCGTTAGAAGGATATGAGGCAGGAAAATCCCAGCCTTCCTTCGATAAGCAGTTTGTAAGAGACTGGTTAAAGGCAAATCCGGACAGCGATTACTTACTTCCGGAAGAAGTTATTACAAAGACGGTAGAGAAATACGAAGAAGCATTTGCACTTTTGACAGGCAAGAAATTTGCATAGGGAGAACCTGCATTTATGAATAACAAGGAATGGAAAGAACCTGCATTCTTCGGGGATGCGGATTTCCGTGAAAACGGAATACATGCGGATGAACTGCATGAGGAATGCGGCGTTTTTGGAATGTATGATTTTGACGGAAAAGATGTTGCATCCACGATTTATTACGGACTGTTTGCCCTGCAGCACCGGGGACAGGAGAGCTGCGGTATTGCAGTCAGCGAAACCAACGGGCCCAAAGGAAAAGTAACTTCCTATAAGGGAATGGGACTGGTGAATGAGGTGTTTACCCAGGAAAATTTAGAACCCATGCACGGAGACATTGGCGTGGGACATGTGCGGTATTCCACCGCAGGGGCCTCCACCCGTGAAAACGCACAGCCTTTGGTATTAAACTATGTCAAAGGAACCTTAGCCCTTGCCCACAACGGAAACCTGATTAATGCCACGGAGCTGCGGAAGGATTTAGAGTACACCGGAGCGATTTTCCAGACCACCATTGACTCCGAGGTGATTGCTTACCACATTGCAAGGGAGCGTTTAAATTCCAAAACGGTAGAAGAGGCGGTCAGCAGAGCGTGTAAAAAGATTAAGGGGGCATATTCTTTAGTGGTTATGAGCCCGCGGAAATTAATCGGTGCAAGGGATCCCTTCGGTTTTAAACCTCTTTGTATCGGAAAAAGAGACAATGCCTATATCATTGCCTCGGAAACATGTGCCCTTGACACGGTGGGGGCGGAGTTTGTCAGAGACGTGCTTCCGGGGGAGATTGTCACCATTACGCCGGAGGGCGGGATTTGGTCCGATTTATCCATGGCGCTTCCGAAACAGCAGGAGGCAAGATGTATTTTTGAATATATTTATTTTGCAAGACCGGACAGCCACATTGACAATGTCAGCGTCTATGCGTCAAGAATCCAGGCGGGAAGGTTTTTGGCCATGGACTCTCCGGTGGAGGCGGATTTGGTAGTGGGCGTGCCGGAGTCCGGCAATGCAGCAGCCTTAGGATATTCCTTACAGTCCGGGATTCCTTACGGAACAGCCTTTGTGAAAAACAGCTATGTGGGAAGAACCTTTATTAAACCAAAGCAGAGCAGCAGGGAGTCTGGTGTCCGGGTGAAGCTGAATGTTTTAAAGGAGGCAGTGTGGGGTAAGCGTGTCATTATGATTGATGACTCCATTGTCCGGGGAACTACTTCTAATCCTACTATCAAACTGCTTCGTGATGCAGGAGCAACGGAGGTGCATGTCCGTATCAGCTCTCCGCCGTTCTTATGGCCCTGCTATTTCGGAACGGATATTCCGGAGCGGGAGCAGCTGATTGCCTATAAGCATTCCATTGATGAGATTCGGGATATTATCGGAGCGGATTCCTTAGGATATCTTGGAATTGACCGCCTAGAGGAAATGGTGGGAGGGCTGAACATCTGTAAAGGATGCTTTACCGGAACCTATCCCATGGAGCCGCCGAAGGAAGATATCCGCGGAGATTTTGAACGATAAGCAGACTGAGAATGCACTTGAGCAGAAAACTTCATGCTTGCATGAAAAGTTTTCTGAACAAGGGCATTTGAAGGTGCAACGAACAGTGAGAAATCTGCGATTTCGAACTGTCCGCTGCACGCAGGCTGCTAAATAAAAGGAGAACGATATGAGTACAGATAGATATACAAGCCCGCTGTCAGAGCGGTATGCCAGCAAGGAAATGCAGTACATTTTTTCCCAGAATATGAAGTTTAAGACCTGGAGAAAGCTGTGGATTGCCTTAGCTGAGGTAGAGATGGAGTTAGGGCTTTCTGAGAACGGAAAGCCTGTCATTTCCCAGGAGCAGATTGACGAGTTAAAGGCTCATGCTGAGGACATCAATTACGAGGTGGCAAGAGAGCGGGAGAAGCTGGTGCGCCATGATGTGATGAGCCATGTATATGCTTACGGACAGCAGTGTCCGAAGGCGGCAGGCATTATCCATCTTGGGGCAACCTCCTGCTATGTGGGGGATAATACAGATATTATCGTTATGCGTGAGGCGTTAAAGCTGGTGCGCACGAAATTAGTGAATGTCATTGGGGAGCTGGCAAAATTTGCAGATACCTACAAAAATCTGCCGACTCTGGCATTTACCCATTTCCAGCCGGCGCAGCCTACTACTGTCGGTAAGAGGGCAACCCTCTGGGCACAGGAATTTATCATGGATTTAGAGGATTTAGACTATGTGATGGGCAGCCTGAAATTATTAGGCTCTAAAGGAACCACGGGAACCCAGGCGAGCTTTTTGGAGCTGTTTAACGGCGACCAGGAGACCATTGACAGGATTGACCCGATGATTGCGGAGAAAATGGGCTTTGAGCAGTGTTACGCCGTTTCCGGACAGACCTATTCCAGAAAAGTGGATACCAGAGTTGCCAATATTTTAGCGGGAATTGCAGCCAGCGCCCACAAGATGTCCAACGATATCCGTTTGCTGCAGCATTTAAAAGAGGTGGAAGAGCCCTTTGAGAAAAATCAGATTGGTTCCTCTGCCATGGCATATAAGAGAAATCCCATGCGTTCCGAGCGTATTGCGTCCTTATCCCGCTACGTGATGATTGATGCCTTAAATCCGGCGATTACCTCTGCTACCCAGTGGTTTGAGAGAACCTTAGATGACTCGGCAAATAAGAGGCTTTCCATTCCGGAAGGGTTCCTTGCCGTTGACGGTATCTTAGACCTTTGCTTAAACGTGGTAGACGGTCTTGTGGTATATGATAAGGTTATTACAAAGCATATGATGGCGGAGCTTCCGTTTATGGCGACAGAAAATATCATGATGGATGCGGTAAAGAACGGTGGAAACCGTCAGGAGCTCCATGAGAAAATCCGTACCCTGTCCATGCAGGCGGGAAAGACGGTAAAGGAAGAGGGAAAAGACAATAATCTGTTGGAGCTGATTGCGGCAGATAAAGAATTTAACCTTACCTTAGAGGAATTGCAGGCAACTATGGAGCCTTCGAAGTATGTGGGACGTGCACCCATTCAGGTGGATAAGTTCTTAGCGGAGGTTGTAAATCCGATTTTGGAGGCAAATAAGGATATTCTGGGTGTGAAAGCTGAAATTAATGTATAGATAATAAAAAACCGGAAAGATTTCCAATTCTGTATTGAGACAGAGCGGAAATCTTTCCGGTTTTATTTTATAGAGTGGAAACGGGCTTTTCCACTCTGTGTTCAAGGCGGGCTTAGCGGTAATCACCCATGTAGAACAGTGCCACCGTACCGGGGCCCGAATGGGCGCCGATGGTGGGTCCGATATAGTCAATGACGAAACTTTCAAGACCTAACCGCTCTTTAATCAAATCCGCCACAAACCGGGCATCCTGTTCGCAGTCGCCATGGCTGATGAAGACCACGTCATTTTTGTCTTTCCAGGAACCAATCTGTTTTTCCATACAGTCCACAAGACCGATTAAAGATTTCTTTCGTCCCCGGACTTTGCTCAGCATAACCAGATGTCCCTCGTCATCTACGTGCAGTACAGGCTTTAAGTTAATCATAGTACCCAGAACGGCAGCCGTTTTTGACAGACGCCCGCCCCGGTGGAGATGGAAAAGGTCGTCCACCGTGAAATTGTGGACTAAATGCAGCTTGTTTTCCTCCAACCAGGAGACAGTCTCATCAAAGGATTTTCCCGCTTCTTTCATAGTGACTGCCTTGTGTACGAAAAGCCCCTCCCCTAAGGTGGCAGCTAAGGAATCCACGATAACCACACGGCGTCCCGGGTATTTTTCTTCCATTTCGGCTGCGGCAAGATGGCAGTTGCTGCAGCTGCCGCTCATACCGGAGGAAAAGGCAATATGGAGAATATCCACATCCTGTTCCTTTAAAATATCGTCGAATAAAGCAGATGCCTCCTGCGGATTTACCTGAGAAGTGGTGGGCAGGGAGCCATTCCGCATTTTATCGTAAAATTCTTTGACCGGCATAGGATTTTCCCAGGTATAGGTAGTGCCGTCAATGGTATAGGGCAGTGACATAATGCGAAGCTGATGTTTTTCCACATACTCCGGAGATAAATCAGCGGTAGAATCGGTAGTAATAATAAAATTACGCATAAATCCTCCTATTTTAAAAATCTATTGGAATAGAAAAGTTGTTTATTTGGACAAATTTATTATATATGATATAGGAGAAAAAGAAAAGTTAAAAATGGGTATTTACAAGATTAGGAAACTGATGTATTATACTAATATCTTTTTTATCAAATTTGTGAACCAGACAGAAAGCTTTGATTGGTTGTAGGAAACAGAGTTTAGGTTTGGTGCATATAGGGACAGAGCGTTCCTGGCAATTCTATGATTCAAAATAATCACCAGAACAAAACAGCATAAGGAAACCAAAGGTCTTTTTGGTGTGCGCAAAACCGGCTCTGATAAGAGAAGGAGGCGGTATGTCTATAAAAATTGCATTTTGCGGGGAAATAGAAGGAAATACCGCAAATATGTTTTCCCTGGCATGGATGGCAGCGTTGCAAAAGCCTGTGTGGGCGGTGCTTGCAGAGCGGCGGGAGAAACGTTACATCCTCTGGAGGGGAAGTTCTGACCAGCAGCTTTTATTTCTTGACTGCGGGGAAGGAAAGACCAGACGGGCAAAAAAATATTGGCAGGAGGCGGATATCCGGGTGCTTCATATCAACCCGGAACAGAAGGATTTAGAACAGTATCTTCTCTGGAAAACGCCGGGAGGGGAGAGCCCCTTTTTTCTGGTGGGAAATTACCACGGGGAAAAGACAAAGATAAAGTCCTGCCTGAGGAATTTTTATCGCATCGAAGAAGAAAACATGGGTTGGATTCCCTATAACAATGAGTATGCCTATGCCTTTGAACGGGGAAAGGCAGCGCGGTTTATACAGAGATATTACCGGGGAGAAGGGGCAGAACATAACCGCTGCTTTTTTGAAGAGTTAGAGCACAGCTCATTTCTGCTTCAAAAAAAGCTGGAAACCAAAGAAAATCATCAGAATACGGGAGGTAATCATTTATGGAACAGGTAATGAAACATTATGGAAATGCGATTCTGGCAGTGATTGTACTGCTGGCGTTAGGTGCAATTATCGTGGCGGCATTGTCCTCAGACGGATATGTGGCAGGAGAGTTTAAAAACGCACTGACGGGATTTTTCGGAAATATGAGCAGCTTAGGCGGCGGGGCGCCGACACCGTAGATAAGCCCGGTTATTAGAAGCCGGTGTCCTGCCCGTCAGCAACCGGGCAGGACACCGGAACAACAGTCCCGGTAAGCCGGGGGAGATGTGTATTAGGAGGGAAAATGGAAGATTTGATGTTTACGCCAAGCGAAGAGCAGTTTGGTGTTTTCTGGAACTATTTGCAGATACCGGAAGTGACAGATGTGGATTACAACGGAAAGGAACTGTGGATTACCCATCTGAAAAAGGGGAGATACCGGGCAAAGGAGGAAGTAACAGAGAGCTTTCTTTCTGCCTTTACCCATAACATTTCGAATTGTATCAATAAGCAGTTTAATAATGCCAATAAGATTTTAGAGGCGGATACTAAAGAGCTGCGTATCAGTATTCTTCACGATTCTGTGGCGATGACGGGGATTTCTGTCTGTATCAGGAAGTCTCCGGCGATTATTCGCAATACCATAGACAGCATGATTACAGGTGGTTTCTGCCCGGAAAAGGTGCTCTGCCTGCTGGTGAACTGTGTGCAGGCGAAAATGAATTTTGTGTTCGGGGGAGAGCCGGGAGCAGGAAAAACCGAGTGTGCAAAGTTTTTCATGCAGTTTATTCCAAAGGAGGAGCGGGTGATTACCATCGAGGATTCCTTAGAAATCCATTATGCAGATATCAATCCGGGAGCAGATGCGGTGGAGCTTCGCATTTCGCCGGGATTTACCTATACGGATGCCATCAAGGCGTGCCTGCGGCAGAATCCCAAGTGGTTAATGTTGTCGGAGGCACGCTCCGTGGAGGTGACGTCCCTGCTAGAACAGTGGAGTACCGGGGTGAACGGCTTTACCACCATACATTTAGATGATTTGAGGAAACTGCCGGACCGGATACAAAATATGATGGGAAATGTAAAGGATGCAGACCGCATGGAAAACAGGATTTACCGCTATGTCAATGTGGGGATTCTGGTACGGCGGAGAAAATTGCCGGACGGCACCATAGGACGGTATATGGACCAGCTGTGTTTCTATGCAAGGGAGGGAGAAGAGAATAAAATTTATATGCTGATGAAGGACGGAGAGCTGGTATCAGAGGAGCTGCCGGAGGATATTTTGCGAAAACTGCGGGACGCAGGGATGAAAAAGCCCTTTGACAGCTCCAATCTGCAGCGTTATCGGGAGGAGGGAAAGTAAGTGAAAGAAAAGCTAAAGCTGTTAAATCCTAAAAATCTGGAGAAGGAGGTGCACCGTTACGGATACCACTGGACCTGGAAATCCCAGGCGGCCCTTACCGTCGGAGCACTTCTTGGCATGGGGATTGTGGGATTTGTCTTTCAGCTTCAGGCGGGCTTTTTGGCAGTGATTATGGCAGCCATGGTTTTTCTGCTTCCGGTGCTGGTACTGGATGTGTTTTTAAAGATGTTCGAGCAGAAGCGTTTTTCCGATGCGGCAACCTATATGGAGCAAATGCTGTATTCCTTCCAAAAGTCAGAAAAGATTCTCATTGCATTAAAGGAGACTAGAGAGCTGTTTGAGGACGGACAGATGAGGCAGGTGATACAGGAAGCTGTCCGGTACATAGAGAGAGGAGAGACGAATAGGGAGGGAGGCATTTTAAAGGAGGCGCTGTGTATCATTGAACATGCCTATAGCTGTACAAAGATCAGGATGGTACATGAATTGCTGGTCAGCGCAGAAACCTATGGCGGGGAGACGGAGCAGTCTGTTCTGCTTCTGTTGGAAGATTTAGAACTCTGGAAACGGCGGGGGTATCAGCTGCAGAGGGATAAGAAAACCAGCTACAGGGATAATATCATATCTATCGTGGTGGCAACGATGCTCTGTGCAGTGGCGTTGTATGTGTTAGACGCCATGAAAGGTCTATTTGTGACAGCGGCAGCTCCCTTTGAGATATTCCGGGTGCCTGTTATTCAATATTCTTCTCTTTTCTTTATTCTGTTTTCCCTGTTTGTTTTTGCCAAAAGTACGAGAAGCCTTAACCGGAACTGGCTGAGGGAAGAGGGGGGAAAAGAAGAAAAATATATCATGGAAAGCTACCGGATGATTATGGAATATGACGGGCGGCGGGAAAAACGGAAAAGCCTGCTCTGGGCCGCGCCTTTTTTAACAGGAGCGGCAGTATGTTTCTTTTTTCACAAAGAATGGCTTGGAATTTTATTCGTGGGAATCGGCTGTTTTTTACTGTTGCAGCATAAGACGGGCTATGGATTGGCGAAAAAGGATGTGACAGAAGCGCTTTATCTTGCCTTTCCCCAATGGCTGATGGAGATTGCGCTGCTGCTTCAGGGCAATAATGTGCAGGTTTCCATCGGAAAATCTATTCCGTCTGCCCCAAAGGTTTTAAAGCCGGAGCTGGAAAAGTTGATGGAGCGCCTACAGGCAGAACCGGAGCGACTGGGGTCCTATACGGATTTCTGTAAAGAATTTGATATTCCCGAGGCATCAAGCTGCATGAAAATGCTTCATGCCATTTCCGAGTCGGGAACCGGGAATGCCCAAATACAGATTCACGAACTGATGAAGCGGGTCAGTGAAATGCAGGCAAAGGCAGATGAAATCAGGAACAGAAATATTTCCTTTCAGATGAAAATGATTTTTGCCTACCCGGTGATTGCAGCCACTGTAAAATTACTGATTGATCTGACGGTGGGAATGCTCTATATGTTCCGGATGTTAGGCGGTATGGGAGGTGCGCTATGAAGCATATTGTAAGTGCATTCGGCACATTGCTAGTGCTGTTGATAAATATAGGTATCTGTATTGGGGCGGTTACGGTCGGCAGTCAGGTGGCGGCGGCAAAGGAATATAAGGCAGATGTGATTTCGGAGATTGAAAACAGTAATTTTAACCCCAATGTCATAGCCGCCTGTATCCGGCAGGCTACTGACGCAGGCTATGAGCTTGAGGTAAGAAATGCGGCAGATGTCAATCACGAAGTGCAGACGGCGGAAGTAATTTTATCGTATTCCTACAAGTTTCCGGTGCTGGGGATTTCCCAGAGAAAAACAACCCGAGGAATTGCGAGATAGAAAGGACAGGTAAGCATGGGATGACAAGTTTGAAATCCGGGGAAGAGCTTGTGGAATTGTAAAGCAGGAAGGCAGGTGGAGAATATGGAGACGGTGATTGCGGAGGCGGGAGAAGCGTTATTGGAGCTGTTAGCGGGCGGCAGTGTGATTTTAATGTTTGCAAAACTGTTGGACTATGCAGCGTCATTTTAAGGCAGGAAAATAAGGAGAGAAATGATGGAGGAAATCTTAGAACATTTTGGGACAGGCATTTTAAGCGGTGCGGCGGGAGTTATGCTTTTTCTGGTAGTTGCAAGCTGGATAAAAAGCGGAGGAATCATTTATGAGCTGGTGTTGCTATTTTTGCAAAGTATCTGCGGTTAATGTGGAAGGGGGAAGGAACATATGCAGAGAATGATAAATATTTATGGAAAATTTCTGCTTAGTGCAGCAGTGGTGGCGGCGTTGCTGGTTATTCTGTTTGTTGGAATTGCGGACGAAGAGGGGAATCGCGGCGTATTTCAGATTGCAGGGGCCCATTTGGATACGGGACAGGAGGTGGTACAGCAGGATGGGGGCTTTGGAACATTAGAAACAGAAAACGGAAAGGCAGCGCCTCGGATTTTCTTAGAGGGAAGGACAGGGTTTTCTGCGGGGAGCGTTGTGCTCACCGATTATATCAGAGCGGAGGCTTATGACGGGAGAAATCTGCCCGTTCGAATCCTTCGTGTGGAAAATCCTTCCGGCAGGGATATTACGGCATCCCTGTCAGCTTCCGGAGAGATTATTTTTGAAGAGAGCGGTATCTATGTGGTGGAGGTTTCCGGCAGGGATGACGGAAACAGAAAAACTACAGTGCAGATAAAGCTGCCGGTGATTTAAGCGGGGTGACGGGGTGAAAAACGTAGTGACAATGATGGTAAATGTGTCTTTAGGGGTTCTTTTGCTGTTGATTTTATTGACGATAACAGGAAGAATGAACCGGAGCATGGAGCTGAAAAGTAATTTGTCCTCTGTTGCAGAGGAAACCGCAGAGCGTATGGGGAGCAGCCCGGAGTATGACAGCAGGCAAAGATTGGAGGCGGAAGTGATAAAACAGCTTACAGAAAGGATGGATGCGATGGCGGATATTACCGTGGAGATGGAAAAAACGGATGTGGAACAGGGGCTTCTGGCAATGAAGGTGACAGAACTATGGAAGCATCCCAACGGAAAAACAGGAACGGTGCAGGAGGAACGTGTTGTTATTTTAAATCAGTTAGAAGTGCCGGAGATAAAAGAAGTGACTGTAACATTTTATATGTCAAAGGAAGCTATGGAAAACGGAGGAGCTTGTTATAAATGCTGCTTTCTGTACGAGGGAGACACGGTACCGGCTCCGGCGGACCCGGTAAAACAGGGAGCGTCATTTGACGGCTGGAGGGACAGCAGCGATTACATGGCGGATTTTTCCGTGCCGGTGCAGCAGGATATTGTGTATTACGCAGCCTGGAGATAACGGAATTTTCTGAAAAGAAAAAAGAGCTGTTGCCAGCTCTTTATTCTTCAGAACCACCAGTCTCCCTGGGAATCTCCGGTTTTTTTATGTAGATTTTTTCAATCCGGTTCTTGTCCATCTGTTCCACACGAAGCAATACATTATCATCGGTAATGATGACCTCATTTTTTTCGGGAAGATGGTCTAACAGCCCGATGAGATAACCGCCGATGGTGTCATAATCCTCGGAGGTGAAGTCTAAGTCCAAATCCTCGCAGATATCGTTTAAGTTAGCGGAACCCTGCACAATAAATTCCCGCTCATTTAACTGTACGACAGGGTCTTCCTCGTCCTCGTCGTATTCGTCCCGGATTTCGCCTACGATTTCCTCTAACAAATCTTCGAGGGTGATAAGACCGGCGGTAACGCCGTATTCGTCAAGGACGATGGCAAGGGAAATGGAAGATTTCCTCAGCTCAATCAACAGTTCGGCAGTATTTTTGTGCTCATAGGTAAAATAGGGCTCCCGCATGATATCCCGAACGGAAAAATGCTCTTTGTCCGTGCACAGGAGTAAGTCTTTCATATTTACAATACCGATGACATCATCAATGGATTCCTCGTACACAGGAAGTCTTGTAAACTTGTCTTTTTTATAAAGCTCGATTAGTTCGTCATAAGTGCTGTCCACCTGGACAAAGGTCATATCGATTCGGGGAATCATGACTTCCTTTGCCTGAGAATCGCCGAAATCAAAAAGATTGTTAATCATTTCATGCTCGTCGGATTCGATAACGCCGCTTTCCTTGCTGACATCCACAATAGTACGGAGTTCTTCCTCTGTCATCTGCTGATTGCCGTCGCCCGGGTTCACCCGCAGCAAACGCAGGAAACCTAAGGACAGGTTGTTAATCAAAAAGATAACCGGAGTAAGAATTTTCATTAGAAATGCAATGATGCCGGAGTAGTGCAGAGCAAGTTTTTCTGAATGGATTGTTGCTAATGTCTTAGGGGAAATTTCGCCGAAAATTAAAATTAGAACCGTCAAAACTCCTGTTGCAATTCCTGCCCCTACGCTGCCCCACAATTTAATTGCCAGGGAGGTTGCGATGGAAGAAGCAGAAAGATTGACGATGTTATTTCCAATCAAAATGGCACTGAGCATTTTACCGGAATCATCCGTAATGCGGAGTACCCGTTCTGCCCGTTTATCGCCGTCTTCGGCAAGGGTCCGGATACGAATTTTGTTTACTGTGGTCAGAGCTGTTTCTGCAGAAGAGAAAAATGCAGAAAGAAAAATTAAGACTATCAAAAAGATAATCTGGGATATGGCACCTGCGTCCAAATATGTTCACCTCAACTAAATATAATATTTTCCGGCACTGTAACAGTGCCGGAATGCTAAATTGCTTATTATTATATAGGAAAAATGATTATTCGTCAATACTATAGTTTGGAGCCTCTTTTGTAATATGAATGTCATGGGGATGACTTTCACGGAGAGCAGCAGCAGAAATCTTGACGAATTTGCTCTTTGTTTTTAAATCCTCGATGGTAGGACATCCGCAGTAGCCCATACCGGAACGGATACCGCCGACTAACTGGAATACAGTGTCCTCTACGGTTCCCTTGTAAGCCACACGTCCCTCAACGCCTTCCGGAACTAATTTCTTAGCACCCTCCTGGAAGTAGCGGTCCTTGCTGCCGTTTTCCATGGCGGCAAGAGAGCCCATGCCGCGGTATACCTTGTATTTTCTTCCCTGGTATAATTCAAAGGTTCCCGGAGCTTCATCACATCCGGCGAAAATACTTCCCATCATACATACGTTAGCTCCGGCAGCCAATGCCTTTGTCATATCTCCGGAGTACTTGATACCGCCGTCGGCGATAACAGGAATGCCGAATTCCTTTGCCACATTGTAGCAGTCCATGATAGCGGTAATCTGGGGAACACCGATACCTGCAACCACACGGGTGGTACAGATGGATCCGGGTCCGATGCCGACCTTTACAGCGTCAGCGCCTGCTTTGATTAAGTCACGGGTAGCGTCACCGGTTGCCACGTTTCCGGCAATCACCTGTAAATCCGGGTAAGCAGCCTTGATTTTCGCCACTGCGTCTAAAATGTTTTTGGAATGGCCGTGGGCGGAGTCCACAACGATAACGTCCACGTGGGCTTTCACTAAAGCCTCCACACGCTCCATCATATTTCCGGTAATGCCGACACCGGCGCCGCAGAGCAGACGTCCCTGGGAATCCTTTGCGGAAAGCGGGTATTTAATCTGTTTTTCAATGTCCTTGATAGTGATTAAACCTTTTAAATGGAACTCACTGTCCACAATCGGAAGCTTTTCTTTTCTGGCTTTTGCAAGAATCTGTTTTGCCTCTTCTAAGGTAATGCCTTCGGGAGCAGTAATAAGATTCTCGGAGGTCATGCTTTCGCTGATTTTTTTTGTGAAATCTGTTTCGAATTTTAAATCACGGTTTGTAATGATACCTACCAGTTTTCCGCCTTCACAAATTGGAACACCGGAGATACGGAATTTGCGCATCAAATCTTCTGCGTCTTGTAATGTATGGTTTGGAGAAAGGAAAAATGGATCGGTAATGACACCGTTCTCTGAACGCTTTACCTTATCGACCTCGTCTGCCTGGGCTTGAATAGACATATTTTTGTGAATAATACCGATACCACCTTGTCTTGCCATGGCGATGGCCATTCTGTGCTCTGTAACGGTATCCATAGCAGCACTCATCATAGGAATGTTCAGGACAACCTTTTTGGTAAGGTGTGTCGTTAAATTAATCATGTTCGGAGTTACTTCCGAATACTGGGGAACCAGTAATACGTCATCAAAAGTAATTCCTTCACCGATAATTGTTCCCATTTGTTTTTTCCTCACTTTCTTCTTATATTTATTGATTTTGTAAAAATGTTGTTAATTTCTGTATGATAGCAAAAAAAAATAAGGATGTCAATGTGCTATAAGTCTGTATTGATAAAAAATGTAATAGTTCAGCCTTCCCTGTGCCTTGGAGTTCTGAACCGGAAGAACCGCTATCCGACCCCAAGGCACAGGGAAGGCTGAACTGTTACGGATTCGAAAAAGCTTATAAAATGGATATTCACAAATGAAAGAATTTGTGTTATGATGACAGCGGGCGACGGGGTCCTGACAAGGGGGTACGTCGCCCATTTTATACCTTTTAGGAGGAAAAAGATGGAATTTAGGCCCTGTATAGATATTCATAACGGCAAGGTAAAACAGATTGTGGGGGGAACGCTAAAAGATGCAGGCAGCCTTGCGAAAGAAAATTTCGTTTCGGAGCAGGATGCGGCATTTTATGCAAAGCTCTACCAAAAAGAAGGGATTCGGGGTGGTCATATCATTCTGCTGAATCCGGTGGGAAGCGAGTATTATGCTGCCACAAAGCAGCAGGCGTTAGAGGCTTTGGCGGCATATCCGAGAGGGCTGCAGATTGGCGGCGGCATTACGGCTGAGAATGCGGCGGAGTTTTTAGAGGCGGGAGCAAGCCATGTGATTGTCACCTCCTACGTGTTCCGGGAGGGAAGAATAGATTATGAAAATTTACATAAGATAGAGCAGGCGGTGGGGAAGGAACATCTGGTGCTGGATTTAAGCTGCCGGAAGAAAGACGGGGCTTACTACATAGTGACAGACCGCTGGCAGAAGTTTACGGAGGAAGTTATCCGGGAAGAACTGTTAGAGGAACTGTCGGGATACTGTGATGAGTTCTTAATCCATGCAGTGGACGTGGAGGGGAAAGTCTCCGGCATTGAGGCAGAGCTGGCGGGCTTCCTCGGAAACTGGGGAAAAATCCCCATCACCTATGCAGGAGGCGTGGCAGGCTTTGCTGATTTAGAACAGTTAAAGCGCCTTGGGAAAAACAGATTACATGTAACCATCGGAAGCGCCTTGGATTTATTCGGCGGCTCCATGGCTTATGAAAAAGTGCTAGAATATATCAATAAGGAGTGATGAGAGAATATGAGCAAGTACACAAAACAGGATATTATTCGCATGGTAGAGGAAGAGGATGTTGAGTTTATCCGTCTGCAGTTTACGGATATGTTCGGCACTTTAAAAAATGTGGCGATTACTTCCAGCCAGTTAGAGAAGGCCTTAGACAACAGCTGTATGTTTGACGGTTCCTCCATTGAGGGCTTTGTGCGAATCGAGGAATCAGATATGTATCTGTACCCCGATTTAGACACATTTGTGATTTTCCCATGGAGACCCCAGCAGGGAAAGGTGGCAAGAATTATCTGCGATATTTACACCTCCGAGCGGAAGCCTTTCCAGGGCGACCCCCGTTACCTGCTAAAGAAAGCGGTGGCGAATGCGGCGGAGATGGGCTACCGTTTTGATGTGGGGCCGGAATGTGAATTTTTCCTGTTCAACCAGGATGAGGATGGACAGCCCACTACCATCAGTAAAGAGAGAGCGGGATATTTTGATTTAGGACCGGTTGATTTAGGGGAGAATGCCAGACGGGATATGGTGCTGACCTTAGAGGATATGGGCTTTGAAATTGAGGCCTCCCACCACGAGGTGGCTCCGGCACAGCACGAGATTGATTTTCGCTATGATGAGGCGGTAAAGACGGCGGATAACATTATGACCTTTAAACTGGCGGTAAAGACGATTGCCAAGCGCCACGGCATGTTTGCCAGCTTTATGCCGAAGCCGAAAACCGGGGTCAACGGCTCCGGTATGCACGTAAATATGTCCCTGTCTAAGAACGGCAAAAATATTTTTGACGACCCAAATGGAGAGCTGGGGTTAAGCAGGGAGGCGTTCTGGTTCATCGGTGGAATTATCCGGCATATGAAGGGAATGACAGTGATTACCAACCCGCTGATTAATTCTTATAAACGTCTGGTTCCGGGCTATGAAGCGCCCATTTATATTGCATGGTCCCTCACAAACAGAAGTCCTTTAATCCGCATTCCGGTGACAAGGGGAGAGGGAACCCGTGTGGAGCTGCGCAGCCCGGATTCTGCGGCAAATCCGTACCTGACCTTAGCGGTATGCCTGCAGGCAGGCTTAGACGGTATCCGCAACCAGATTGAGCCTCCGGCAGCCATCACGGAAAATGTCTATGAAATGCGCCTGTCCCAGAAGCATGAGCTTGGAATCGAAGAACTCCCGGCGGATTTAGGAGAAGCGTTAGATGCCTTTGAACAGGACGAATATTTAAAAGAAGTGTTAGGTAAGCATATCACGGAAAAATATATAGAGGCGAAGCGGGCAGAATGGGCAGATTACCGTTCCCAGGTGACAAGCTGGGAGATTGACAATTATCTCTATAAAATTTAAACAGGGAAAATATTTTGACCGGCTTAATCGTTGCGTTTCCGAAACAGGAAACTGCAAAAAACATAAAAAAGATACTAATGCAGAACGGTCATTGCGTATGTGCGGTCTGTACCACCGGAGCGCAGGCCCTGCAAAGTGCCAATGAGTTAGGCGGGGGCATTATCGTGTGCGGCTGCCGTTTTGTGGATATGATGTATACCGAGCTGCATGAGTATCTGCCGCCCCAGTTTGAAATGCTGTTAGTGGCTTCTCCCATGAACTGCGGGGAGCGTGATATTGAGAATCTTGTGTGTTTAAGTACGCCATTAAAGATAAATGAGCTACTGCAGACAGTGGAGATGATGGAATATACCATTACCCGCAGGCGAAAGAAGGCAAAGAATAAACCCAAGGAACGTTCCGAGGAGGAAATGGAGCTGATTCGTGAGGCGAAGCTTCTCCTGATGGAACGGAATAACCTGACAGAAGAGGAAGCGCACCGCTATATGCAGAAACGAAGCATGGATAATGGAACGGGGCTGATGGAAACCGCCCAGATGATTTTAAGTTTGCTTACATGACAAGGAGAGCCCGGCTGCTTAGCAGCCGGGTTTTTGTATGGGTACCGGCTTTTATTGAAAAAAAATTTTGGTTCCAGGTAAACAAAAAATACTTGCAGCCCGGCTCCTGCAATGATATACTGAATTACAAATCAAAACCATAGCGCTGCTACAGGGAAAACCCGAAAGCAGCGTGGATTAGAAAGAATACAGAATAGTAAGGAGAAAGCCATGTTTAAAATTAATGAAAACTATCAGAAATTACCGGGCAGCTATCTTTTCAGCACCATTGCAAAAAAAGTGAATGCCTATTCCACAGCCAATCCTGACAGGCAGATGATCCGTTTGGGAATCGGTGATGTGACCCAGCCCATCGCCCCGGCGATTATCGAGGCAATGCACAAGGCAGTGGATGAGATGGGAAAGGCGGAGACCTTCCACGGCTATGCACCGGATTTAGGGTATGATTTCCTGAGAAGTGCCATTGTGAAAAACGACTATGAGGCAAGGGGCTGCGATATTTCCACAGACGAGATTTTTGTTTCCGACGGGGCAAAGAGCGATTCTGCAAATATCCAGGAGATTTTCGGCGTTGACAATAAGATTGCTGTCTGTGATCCGGTTTATCCGGTTTATGTGGATTCCAATGTTATGGCGGGAAGAACCGGAACTTATGATGCGGCAACGGAGATGTGGAGCGATGTGATTTACATGCCCTGCACCATGGAAAATAATTTCGTGCCGGAGTTTCCGAAGGAGACACCGGACATCATTTACTTATGCCTGCCGAATAACCCTACCGGAACCACCGTTACAAAAGCCCAGTTACAGACCTGGGTGGATTATGCCAACAAGGTGGGAGCAGTCATTATCTATGACGCGGCATATGAGGCATATATTTCTGAGAGTGATGTGGCGCATTCCATTTATGAATGCGAGGGAGCAAAAACCTGTGCCATCGAGTTAAGGAGCTTTTCTAAAAATGCCGGATTTACCGGGGTGCGTCTGGGCTATACGGTTGTCCCCAAGGAGTTAAAATGTGGTGACGTTTCCTTAAACAGCATGTGGGCAAGACGTCACGGGACAAAATTCAACGGTGCACCATACATTGTACAGCGTGCCGGAGAGGCAGTTTATTCTGAAGCCGGAAAGGCACAGTTAAAAGAGCAGGTTGGTTATTACATGAAAAATGCAGCCACCATCAAGGCGGGCTTAAACGAGGCGGGCTATACGGTATTCGGAGGTGTCAATGCGCCTTATATCTGGTTAAAGACACCGGACAAAATGACTTCCTGGGAGTTTTTTGACTATCTGTTGGAAAATGCCAATGTGGTAGGTACGCCGGGCTCCGGATTCGGACCAAACGGAGAGGGGTATTTCAGGCTGACGGCATTCGGAACCTATGAGAATACCGTGGCAGCGCTAGAGCGTATTAAGAAGCTTTAAGTTCCGGTATCTTTTAAGGAGAGAAGCATGCTTTTTAATTCCATTCCTTTTTTAATTTTTTTTCCCATTGTAGTGGGCATTTACTTTCTCCTGCCGCAAAAAGTAAAACAGATGTGGCTGCTTTTGGCGAGCTATTATTTTTATATGAGTTGGAATGCGGCGTATGCCCTGCTGATTTTCGGAGTGACGTTCTTAAGCTACCTTGGAGGCAGAATGATAGGAGCTTTAGACGAGACGCACGTGCCGGAACAGGGAAAGAAGCGGGCATGGTGCCTTGGTATTTGTGTGACAGTGGTATTTCTGCTGCTGTTTGTATTTAAATATCTGGATTTTGCCATGGGAAGCATTAGCAGGATATTAAAAATTGCCGGAATCAGTTTAGAGTGGAGCGGTGTATCTCTGCTGCTTCCGGTGGGAATTTCCTTTTATACCTTTCAGGCAGTGGGATATCTGGTGGATGTGTACCGCAGGGAAACAAAAGCAGAGAAAAGTTTTCTGCGGTATGCTCTCTTTATTTCGTTTTTCCCCCAGTTGGTGGCGGGACCGATTGAGAGGAGCGGTAATTTATTAAAGCAACTGGAAACGCCGAAGCCCTTTGACTATGATATGGCAAAAAATGGGCTGCTTTTGATGCTGTGGGGGTTTTTTGAAAAAATCTGGATTGCGGACCAGGCGGCAATCATGGTAAATACCGTTTATGAGCAGTATGAGAACTATTCTGCGGGAATGATTGTTTTTGCCACAATTCTATTCGGAATACAGATTTATTGTGATTTCGGCGGTTACAGCCATATTGCCATCGGAGCAGCACAGGTATTGGGTATCCGGTTGAGGGATAATTTCAGACAACCCTATTTAGCGGAGAGCGTCAGGGAATTTTGGCGAAGGTGGCATATCAGCTTATCGGGGTGGTTCCGGGATTACCTTTATATTCCTTTAGGAGGCAGCCGCAGAGGAAAAGCGGCTACTTACCGCAATTTGATGATTACATTTCTAATCAGCGGCTTGTGGCACGGCGCAAGCTGGAATTATGTGTTCTGGGGGGCGTTGCACGGTGCTTATCAGATAGCAGGCGGTGTGACGAAACCTTTTAGGGAGAGGCTGGGAGAAAAAATTTCTTTGGAAAGAAACCATCCCGTGAGCAGGTTTTTACGGATTTTAGTGACGTTTCTTTTTTGTGACTTTGCCTGGCTGTTCTTCCGTGCTCCGAGCCTTGGTTATGGAGTTTTCATGGTAAGGCACGGACTTGAAAACCTGTTTCATCCCTATCTGAACCGTAATATTTTTTCCTTGGGATTAGAGGGAATGCAGTTGCTGGAACTGGTGATTGCGATACTGGTATTGATTGCAGTGGATGTGCTGCATGAGCGTGGATACCGGCTGCGGGAACAGGTGGAAAAGTTTCCTGTAGTTTGGCGGTGGAGCGGATATCTTTTGATACTGACGGTTTTTGTATTGTTTCTAATACAAAATTATGGAAGGGCGGCAGCTTCTTTTATCTATTTTCAGTTTTAGGGGTGAATTAAGGGTATGAAAAAATTTGTGAGAAAAATGGCGCTGTTTCTCTGCCTGTTTTTAACGATGCTGCTGCTGTTAGATATTTTGTCTGCGAAGCCGCCTTTTCGGGGCTGGCTTGCGGCAGTGACGAAAAGCAGCGATTACCCGGTGGCGAAAATGGAGGTGGATGAGGCGGTTGAGAGAGTAAAAGCGCAGTCTGCTGCCACAAAGCTGGTAATAGGAGACAGTGTCTGCAAGCAGCTTTTTGACGGACTATCAGGGGAAAATCCGGAGTATTGTTTTGCAGGAAATAACCGTGCCGTTACCATAGCGGGAGAGTATGTGCTTATCAAAGAATTTTTGGAACAGCATGAGGAGACAGAAGAGGTATATCTGTTTGTGGGAATGGATGCGCTGCAGGCAGAGCTGGATGTGGAATACGGCTATCAGTATGTGATGATACCTTTTGGAAATGCAGGATTGCTGCCGGAATTTAAGGAAGAGACCAGGCAGCAGATGCAGGAACTCTACGGCGTATTGTTTGTGCAGAAGCCGGTTATCCGGCTGGTGGGGGATTCTTCGGTGAATCGTAAGCTGTACTTAAATTATCTGAAAGATACAGGAACCGTGAAAAGCGCGGAGGAAACCAACGGAAAAATTTCAGAAATAACAGCGCAGTATCTGCCGGAAATTGCAGCACTTTGTGAGAAGGCAGGAGTATCATTTTATCTGCTGCCTACCGTGTTTGCAGAGGAAGAAGACCGCCGCAGCCAGGCATGGCTTTTAGAGCAGTCCGTAAAACAGTGGGGGCTTGAGTCTTATTTTACGGAATATTTTTCCAATATGGCATTTTATCCGTCAGAACAGTTTTCAGATGGCGTACATTTTGGCGGGGAGTTTGAAGAGCAGGAGGAATTGAACCGGAAAATCAGGGAAGTGTATGTGGAAAAAGGATATTTACAGGGTTTGAGGATGAAATAAAGGGCTGATGCAATAGTTGCACCGGCCCTGTTATATGCACACGGGCATCCAATGAAAGGTGTCAGCAGGCTGACGGATGCCCGGCGTGCGAGTAGGGGAAGATAAATCTTCGCTACTCGATTGAATCAGAGTGTTTCCGTATCAAGAAGTGTTTCTGCGTCAGGAACCGACTCCGTATTAAAAAGAACCTCCGGCTCAAACACACCTTCTGTTTCAGGAACAGTTTCCGTCTCGGTAATGGTAGCATTTTTCTCCAGGAAATCTAAAACCATATCCTCTAAAATCCATTCCCGCAGAGAATCCTCGTCATAGTCTGCCAGTAGCTGGTCTGTGCTCTCATAGCCGATTTCTTCCGTGTAGCGTTCTAAGCCCTCCTGGTAATCCTTGTCGGACAGCTCTAATTTTTCAGCGTCCGAGATGGCGTGGACGATAATGGTGCGGTACACCTGAGTGATAATTTCTTTTTCCAAATCTTCCTCGGTTATTTCAAATAAATCATAGACTTCCTCCACACTCTCGCAGCCGAACATTTCCGCATAGCTCTCATAGTTAGCTTCCACTCCGGCGGCATAGCTGTCATATAAATTCTGGGAATAGCTGTCAAAGGTAGAACCGTCAATGACCTGCTGTAACAGGTTCTCCCGAAGCTCATAGGTGCTGCTGGCTTCGTTAGCACTCTCTAAATCAGCACGAATTTCCTTTTCTAAGGCATCTTTTGACTCATAGCCTAAGGTATCTGTGATAAAATCGTCGGTTAATTCCGGTATCGTCTCTTTGGTAATGCCAAGGACAGTGACGGTGTAAGTAACGTCGCCGCCGGCAAGGTCGGCGAGATAGAAATCCGCGTCGTAGGTGACAGGGAAGGAAAGCTCGTCCCCTACAGAGACACCCGTTAATTTCTCGTCAAATTCACTGCCGAACTCTTCGGAACCGAGATAAATTTCGTAGCTGTCGTCTCCGGTATAGGAAAAGAGCGTTTCGCCGTCTTTTTCAGCGGTTAAGTCAGCGGTAATGCTGTCGCCGTTTTCGGAGGGACCGTCGGATTCGTTATATTCTGCATAGTCGTATAACATCGTCTCGATTTCTGACTGAACATCCTGGTCGGTGACAGTATAGATACTTTTTTCGGCGGACAGATTTTTGTAGCCGCATAGGGTGACTGCTCCGTAGGCTTCGTCGGAATAGGCAGCGCCATCGCCGTCAGAAGAACCGCAGGCAGCCAGGGTAAAGGGGGTCAGGGCAAATAAAACCCAGAGTAATTTTTTTCTCATCTTTTTCCTCTTTTCAATTTTTCTTAAGTGTTATATAAGGGTTATTATATAGAAAAAATGTGAAAAATCAATGATAAATGCTTGACAATAATCCAAAAACTACTATAATACAATTTGCAAATAAGTTGCAAATGCAAGCGATGTGCAAATGGAGGACGGCAATGGCAGATATTCTTTTAGATACAGTCTTAGACAGCATAAAAATTTTACCTTTTTTATTTTTCACCTACCTTTTGATGGAGTTTTTAGAGCATAACACAGGCAACAAGGCGAGGGAGCGTATCCGCCATGCGGGGCAATTCGGCCCGCTGTGGGGAGGACTTTTAGGAATTATGCCCCAGTGCGGTTTTTCCACCGCTGCCTCCAGCCTGTATGCAGGCAGGGTGATTACGGTGGGGACGCTGCTGGCGGTTTTTCTTTCCACCTCCGACGAGATGCTGCCGATTATGATTTCCGAGGCGGTTCCGCTGCCTGTGATGGCAAAAATCCTGGCGGCGAAGGCGGTGATTGCCATAATCTCCGGTATGGCGGTAGAATTTTTTTACGTGAAGCTGCTAAAACGCCAGGAAGAGGAGATGGATATCCATGTGGTCTGTGAGGAAGAGCATTGCAGATGTGAGGACGGGATTTTAAAATCTGCGGTAAAGCATACGGTAAAAATTCTGTTTTATATTCTCCTGATTTCTCTGGTATTGAATTTGATGATTGGTATCATCGGCAACGACACCTTAGAGAGCCTTTTTGTCGGTGTTCCGGTGGTTGGCGAGTTGGTAGCGGCGCTGGTGGGGCTGGTACCAAACTGTGCCTCCTCCGTGGTAATTACGCAGCTATATTTAGACGGAATTATCGGCGCAGGGGAGATGATGTCAGGACTTTTGGTCAATGCGGGAGTGGGAATTTTAGTGCTGCTGCGGTTAAACCGTGACCGGAAACAGAATGCCGGTATTATTGCGGCTCTCTACGGCATTGGCGTTTTCTGGGGTGTTGTGATAGAATGGATAGGAATAACTTTTTAAAGAAGGTGTGAGACGATGGCAGGAAACGGTTATGCTACGGTCAGCCGGAAAAAAATTCTGGATTTTTTAAAACAGAGCAGCGAGCGGACCGTGACGGCGGCGGAAATCAGTGCTTATTTAAAGGAGCAGGACAGCGAGGTCAATATCACAACGATTTACCGCTATTTAGATAAGCTTGAGAGAGAGGGAACCGTCATGAAATATGTGGCGGAGAAAGGCAGCCAGGCGGGATACCAGTATGTGGAATTAGGGCACCGCTGCGAGGAGCATTTACATTTAAAATGCATGGAATGCGGCAGGATCATTCATTTAGAATGCGCATTCATGGAAGAGATTGCAGAACATATCCGCAGGGACCACGGTTTTTTGCTTCAGTGTAAAAATTCTATTTTATATGGGACCTGCGGGGAATGCAGGCAGAGAGAGGGAAAAGATTAATAGTCTTTTCTCTTTTTTCATATAATGAAAAGAAAAATGTTAGAAATCAGGAAACCATGCAGGAATTATCGGATAGAAGAAAAAAACGTTGTGACAGGATAAAAGCTGCGATTATGTTGGAGGGGGTGCTTCTGCTGGTGGTGGGAATGATTTTTTTCGACCATACAGGGCTTTGGAAGAAGGAGACGGTGGAGACTACGGCGGAGGGTGCTATTAAATGGGTGGATTTTAAGGTATCCTATGAGGCGCTCTGCAAGGCCTATGAATATGATGTGGAAACCTACGGAAGAGAGGTTCACCTTGACTGGATTGAGCTGCTTGCCTATGTGGCGGCGAAAAACGGCGGGGAGTTTGGGGTGAATGCCGTTTCCGATATGAAAGAGATAGCGGAGAAGCTGGAAAAGAAAGAGACTACCATGGAGGAGGCAGTGAAGGGGTTAGAATACTATCCTTATTATTATGAGGCGTATCAGGCGGTGCTTGGGGGCTTTGTGGGGGAATATGAGATACAGGAGAAGGAGGGGGGAAAATATGTAAAAAAGTATGGGCTGAAGGCCTTTTCTCCCATTGCAAAGGGGTTTCCCTACAGCGATTATGACGATTTCGGGGTGTCGAGAAGCTATGGGTACAGAAGGCAGCATCTGGGGCATGACATGATGGGGCAGGTAGGTACACCCATCATCGCCATAGAATCCGGCACCGTAGAGGCATTAGGCTGGAACCAGTATGGCGGCTGGCGCATCGGCATCCGCAGCTTTGACGGAAAACGCTACTATTATTATGCCCATCTCCGCCAGAATTATCCCTACTGCGAAGAATTGAAGGAGGGTGGCACCGTGACGGCAGGGCAGGTTATCGGCTATATGGGACATACGGGATACAGTACGAAGGAAAATGTGAACAATATCGACCAAGTACATCTGCACTACGGGCTGGAACTGATTTTTGACGAAAAAAGAAGGGCTGAGGGGAACGAAATTTGGGTGGACTGTTATAACCTGACCCGATTTCTGTACAAAAACCGGTCGGAGGTAAAGAAGGTGGAGGGGACGAAAGAATGGAAGCGGACTCTCGATATGAAAGATACGGCAGCATCGGACAAAGAGAGCAGACCGGAAAAGCAGGAAAAAACAAAAACCGAAAAAAAATAGCAAAAAATGTAAAAGAAGTTGACTTTTTAATAGATAGGACGGAAAATATTAATAGAGAAAAAATACGAGAGAAGAGTGATGAAATGATGACATTAGGAAAGAAAAAAGATAATTTAATTAAAGCAGTTTCAGAGTTCCGTGAAGCAGATTATTCTGCAGCGCCTGAGTTGGGTGAGATTTACCGGAGGCTGTCCGGCGGCAGAAAACAGTTTGAGGAGGCGTTAGAAAAGGATATCAGCGCCGTGATGCAGATAAGTGCGTTGGATTTGACGCTGCGGCACTATGTAGAAGGAATGCTTTCTGTCTCCCATGGCGTGGCGGATTCCAGTGAGATTATTTTTGAGGCGGCGGCAGAGACTTCCGAGGCGGCAGAGCAGGTAAATTCCCAGCATGAGGATTTGACGAAGACGATTATTGAGGCTTCCAGTGAGACGGATGCCGTTTACAAAAAAATAGAAGAGGGCCAGGGAGAACTGACGGCAATCAAGGAGCTTTCCGGTCAGGCAATCAGCATTTCTGAGGAAATGCACAAGGATATGGATGTACTGCAGGGTGTGATTCAGCGGATGAACGAGGTTATTGCGGGAATCAACGCCATTTCCTCCCAGACCAACCTTCTGGCATTGAATGCGTCCATTGAGGCGGCGCGGGCCGGAGAAGCGGGCAAGGGCTTTGCGGTTGTGGCGGATGAGATACGCGGATTGGCGGAGGAAACCCAGAAGCTGACAGGAAATATGGGACAGTTTGTAACGGAAATCAAAACGGCATCCCAGAAGAGCGTGGACAGCGCTGCAAACACCATCCGGGCACTGGGGGATATTACGGAGCGTATCGGCAATGTATGGGAGCTTAATCATGAGAACCAGGAGCATGTGTCAAAGGTCAATGAATCCGTCAGTTCCTTAGCGGCAGTCAGTGAGGAGATCAGCAGCTCCATGGTGGAGATGGAGAGTCAGACCTTCCAGATTAGGCAGCAGTGTGAGCAGTTGAAGGAAAACGCAGGGGAAATGCGGGATATCAGCAAGGAACTGCGAAAGTCCATCACTCCGGTGGAGGAGATTGAAAAGGAACTGGATGGAGCGGCGAAAGTTTTAGGTAAGATGACGGACGACCCGTTTTTCCGGTTAGAGCGTACGGAATTTGCAAAGTATATAGAAAAAGCGATTACAGCCCACCAGAACTGGCTTGATGGGTTAAAGAACATGGTATCGGAGCATATGGTGTTGCCGTTACAGTTGGATTCGTCAAAATGCGGCTTCGGGCATTTTTATAATGCCATGACGCCAAAGACACCGGAACTGCGTCCCGTTTGGGATCCGTTAGCGGCGAAGCATAAAAAGTTTCACGGATATGGCGCAGATGTAATAAAAGCATTAATGAATGAGGATTATACCAAAGCAGAACAGTTATACCGGGAGGCAGAGGAATATTCAAAAGAATTATTGGCAGATTTAAAGCAAATGAAGCAGATTGCAGAAAGTTAAAAGGGTACGGAGATGACAAAGAGGAAATGGGTAATAACTGTATTACTTTTCCTTGTTCTATTTTTTGGAAGAAGATACAGCGTGGAAGCGGCAAAGCAGCAGGAGGGGAGGGTATTATTTATCAGCTCTTATTCCTATGCCTGGGAGACGGTGCCCCAGCAGATGGAAGGAATCCGACAGACGCTGGGGCACGAAGTCGTTGTGGATTATCAATTTATGGATACCAGAAACGTAAATACCGAGGAAAGCGAGAGGCTGTTTTATGAGAGGCTGAAGTATTTTTTGCAGATGTCTTCTGCCTATGACGTGGTGATCGTGGGAGATGATGCGGCATTAAATTTTGCATTGAAATATCGTCAGGAACTATTTCCTGAGATTCCCGTTATTTTTGAGGGAATCAATAACGCAGGGACGGCGGAGACAGCCAGCGAAGATCCGCTTATCTGCGGTGTAATCGAAAGCCTTTCCTATAAAAATACGCTGCAGCTGGCAATGGATTTGTTTCCGGAGGCAACTCAGGTAGTGGGGATTTTAGACAATACGGTGACAGGTGACGGAGAACGGATAGAATTTTACAAGTACAGTAGCCAGTTTCCGGAGCTGGAATTTAAGGAAATCAATGCCTCACAGCTTTCCAAGGAGGAATTGATACATCAGGTTTCGGAACTTGGAAAAGAAAGTATCTTGGTTTACATTATGTGCAGCGAGGACGGTGATGGCAATACTTACACCGCAGCGGAGTCGGCGCAGATGATTAGCAGCAATGCGAAGATTCCCACTTTTTCCGTTATCTCCATTGGCATGGGAAACGGATTATTAGGCGGCGAGATGGTATCACATAGGCAGATGGGGGCGATTGCGGCAGATATGGCGCAGCAGATCATCAATGGAACCAATCCGGCGGAGCTTACGCTGCGTTCCGATTCGCCGAGAGCATTCTGTTTTGATGAAAATGTGATGAAGCGTTTTAATATTAAGGCGGCCGATCTGCCGAGGGATATGGAGATTATTAACCATAAGGAAGCATTTTTTGAGCAGCATAAATCTGTGGTGCAGGTTTCTGTGGTAACAGTCTGCATTTTGCTGTTTCTGATTGTTGGCTTAACGGTGGACAACCGGCGCAAAAAGAAGATGAATGAAGCAATCAGTAAGGCGAATGCGAAATTGCAGTATACCTCCCGTTATGATGTGCTGACCACTCTTTTGAACCGCAGGAGCTTTATGGAGGATGTGGAGCAGCACATTGCTGAGCACAAGAAATTCGGTCTGATTATGTATGATTTAGATAATTTCAAACATATTAACGACACCTACGGTCACAATGAAGGGGATATGGTGTTAAGGGAATTAGCAGGGCGTTCTAAGAAACTTGTGGATGAAAAAATGCAGGTTTACCGTTTAGCAGGAGATGAATTTGTTGCCATTGTGGTGGATGACAGACCGGAGATTGTAGAAAATTATGCAAAAGCAATTCGGGAGACTTTCCGAAAACCTTACCGGATTGCAGGGGGAGAGAAGTATCTTCATTCTAGCATAGGAATGGCGATGTATCCCCAAGACGGGTACAATAGTACGGAGCTGATTTCCTCTGTGGATAAGGCGATGTATACCGTGAAAAATTCCGGGAAAAACGGTATGGCGTTCTATCAGGAGGGAATGTAAAATATTTCACATAAACAATAAGAAGCTGCCGGGAAGACCTTCCCGACAGCTTCTTAATTGTTATGTTTATTTTTTCATTCCCGCACGTTTTCTTAAGGTGGGGTCTAAGATACGTTTCCGGATACGGAGGCTTTCGGGTGTAACTTCTAAAAGCTCGTCCACATCAATGAAATCCAATGCCTGCTCTAAGCTGAGCACCTTTGGCGGAACTAAGGTCAGGGCTTCGTCCGCAGAGGAAGAACGGGTATTGGTCAGATGTTTCTTTTTACATACGTTCAACTCGATGTCCTCGGCTCTTGAGCAGGAACCGATGACCATTCCGGCATAAACCTTCTGCCCCGGTCCGATGAACAAAGTACCACGGTCCTGGGCGGAGAACAGACCGTAGGTGACGGACTCGCCGCTTTCAAAAGCGATGAGGGAGCCAAGTTTACGGTAAGCGATTTCTCCACGGTAAGGAGCGTAGCCGTTGAAAATGGTGTTGATAATACCGTTTCCCTTGGTGTCTGTCATGAATTCCCCACGGTAACCGATTAGACCACGGGAAGGAATGTTAAATTCCAGACGGGTGTAGCCGCCGGTGAGAGGCTTCATGTTGGTCATTTCCCCTTTTCTCTGGCTTAATTTTTCAATGACAGAGCCGGTAAATTCATCGGGGACATCCACATAGGCGATTTCCATCGGCTCTAATTTTTTGCCGTTCTCGTCGGTATGGTAGAGTACCTCTGCCTTGCTGACAGCAAATTCATAACCCTCACGGCGCATATTTTCGATTAAAACGGATAAATGAAGCTCTCCACGACCGGATACTTTATAGGAATCCGGGCTGTCGGTCTCCTCCACACGGAGAGAAACGTCGGTGTTTAACTCTTTAAACAGACGGTCTCTGATATGGCGTGAGGTAACGAATTTACCTTCCTGTCCCGCAAGAGGACTGTCGTTTACGATGAAATTCATGGAAAGGGTAGGCTCGGAAATCTTCTGGAAAGGAATTGCCACTGGATTTTCCAGAGCGCAGATGGTATCTCCGATGTGGATATCTGCAATACCGGAGATTGCCACGATGGAACCTATTTTGGCTTCATTTACTTCTACTTTATTTAAACCGTCAAACTCATAGAGCTTGGTAATGCGGACTTTCTGGCATTTGTCCGGCTCGTGGTGGTTGACTACCACGGCTTCCTGATTTACTTTTAAGAAACCGTTGTCTACTTTACCGATACCGATACGTCCCACGTACTCGTTGTAGTCGATGGTACTGATTAAAACCTGGGTATTTGCATCCGGGTCGCCCTCCGGTGCGGGAATGTAATCAATAATTGTCTCGAACAGCGGCGTCATATCTTTGCGGTTGTTGACTAAGTCATGGATTTCCCGTACGGCGTAGCCCTCCCTTGCAGAAGCGAAGAGGAACGGACAGTCTAACTGCTCGTCGGAAGCGTCTAAATCCATGAATAATTCCAACACCTCGTCTACAACAGCATTGGGGCGTGCCTCCGGGCGGTCTACTTTATTTAAACATACGATAACAGGCAGGGAAAGCTCTAATGCCTTCATCAAAACGAATTTTGTCTGAGGCATAACGCCTTCAAAGGCATCTACCACAAGGATAACGCCGTTTACCATCTTAAGGACACGTTCTACCTCGCCGCCGAAATCTGCATGGCCCGGAGTGTCGATGACATTGATTTTCACACCGTTATAGGTGATGGCAGTGTTTTTGGAGAGAATGGTGATTCCACGCTCCCTCTCAATATCGTTGGAGTCCATGACACGCTCCTGGACTTCCTGATTTTCACGGAATACCCCGCTTTGTTTTAACAGTTCGTCCACCAAAGTAGTCTTGCCATGGTCAACATGGGCGATGATGGCAATATTGCGGACGTCTTCACGTTTCATTTTCATATACAAAATCTCTCTTTCCTGTGCGAAATATATCATTAAGCTGCGTTCGGCAACGCCGAAACTATTTTATCACATTTCACAGATTACGCAATAGAAAATACGACAAAAACTTTCAACATAATGATTTTGTTATCGACACGTTACACGAAAATCCAGCAACTCTTTTATGGTAAAACTATTGTGTCAGGCAAGACCGCAACAAAAATACAGGAAAAATA
The DNA here is from genome assembly GCA_021770785.1 of Lachnospiraceae bacterium. Taxonomy (GTDB): domain Bacteria; phylum Bacillota; class Clostridia; order Lachnospirales; family Lachnospiraceae; genus Roseburia. Next base: position 20,886 of record JAETQH010000014.1, on the reverse strand, counting down.
AAAACAAAGATAATCTTGCGGCAGAGGAAGGGAGAAAAATTCATGGCAGATAAAATTTTTGAAAACAACCAGGTATCAATAGTAGGAGAAATCGTTTCGGATTTCCGCTTCAGTCACGAGGTATACGGAGAGGGCTTCTATATGGTGGACGTAGCAGTGAACCGCCTGAGCAACTATATGGACTACATACCTTTGATGATTTCCGAGCGCCTCATTGATGTAAGCGGAAACTTTATTGGACAGAGTATTTATGTGACGGGGCAGTTCCGCTCCTTTAACCGACATGAAGAAAAGAAGAACCGGCTGGTGCTGTCGGTGTTCGTCCGGGAAATTGAATTTTTAGAGGAAATGCCGGAGGATATAAAGAGCAACCAGATTTTCTTAGACGGATATATCTGTAAGGAGCCCATTTACCGGAAAACGCCTTTGGGACGGGAGATTGCTGATTTGCTTATTGCAGTGAACCGCTCCTATGGGAAATCAGACTATATCCCCTGCATCTGTTGGGGCAGGAATGCAAGGTTTGCCTCAAGCTTTGATGTGGGTGGCCATGTGCAGGTCTGGGGCAGAATCCAGAGCCGGGAATATGTAAAGAAAATTTCCGAGACAGAGACAGAAAAGAGGGTGGCTTACGAAGTATCCGTCAGTAAAGTGGATTTTTTAGAGGAATTGGATTGACAGTAAGGATAGATAGTGCTATTCTCTTAGAAAAGAGATACATAAGTTAGATAGAGGTCGCGTACTTCATGAGTCGCTTTTTTGATGTGGCAGACACAGGGGACGAAAAGCAAAAGGGGAGCACGCCGAAAGGGTTTGTTTTCTGTGGACAGATGCCTTGGGCATAAAGTGAAGAACTTTATGACTGTCATCTTTTACAAGGTGGGGAGCTATCGGAGTTTATTACAGAATGATTCAAATAATAAGCCGGCTCACCGTGAGTCGGTTTTTTTGTGCAGTTCTGTGTATCGGTCATATGCTGCGGAAGTGGCGCAGGGGTCATGGGGCGGCAACCCGATTGCATAGCGTACTTCTGTTGCCAGAGAGCTTGTCCACTTTGGTCAATTCAATTTTTAGGAGGAAATGCAATGTCTATTTTTAAGGGTGCAGGTGTGGCGATTGTTACACCGATGAAAAACAATGAGGAAGTCAATTATGACAAATTAGGGGAGCTGATTGAGTTCCAGATAAAAGAGGGAACGGACTGTATCATTATTGCAGGAACCACAGGGGAAAGCTCTACTCTGACCACGGAGGAACATTCTGCGGTAATTAAGGCGGCAGTGGAATTTACAAAGCATCGTGTCCCAGTGGTGGCAGGAACAGGTTCTAACTGTACCAGAGAAGCAGTGCATTTGTCAAAAGAGGCGGAAGCCGCAGGGGTGGACGGTCTTTTGGCGGTGACACCTTATTACAATAAAGCAACTCAGGGCGGGCTCATTGATTACTACACCCAGATTGCTAATTCTGTAAAACTGCCGGTTATCATGTACAACGTACCGGGCAGAACCGGATGCAATATTCTGCCGGAGACCGCTGCAAAGCTTTACCATGATGTGGAGAATATCGTGGCAATCAAAGAGGCGACAGGAAATGTGGCGCAGGCGGCGAGAACCATGTATTTGACGGACGGAAAATTAGACCTTTACTCCGGTGAGGACAGTATCGTGGTGCCCCTTATGGCAATCGGGGCAGTGGGCGTGATTTCCGTGTGGTCTAACATTGCGCCGAAGGATGTCCATGAGATGTGTATGGCATTTTTTAACGGCGATACGAAAAAAGCGATGGAAATGCAGTTAAAGGCACAGCCGTTAGTGGATGCGCTCTTTAGCGAGGTGAATCCGATTCCGGTGAAGAAGGCGTTAAACCTCATGGGTATGGAGGTTGGTTCCCTGCGCTCTCCATTGACGGAGATGACGGAGGCAAATGCGGCGAAGTTATCAGAGGCTATGAAGAATTACGGGTTAAAGGTGCAGGCTTAGCTGTATTGACAAAAATCAGACGGAAAGATAGAATCTTTACATAAGGGTTCAGGTGCCAAAAGGGAATGTTTAAAAACGGGAGCCTTTTGGCACTTTTCGTATCTGAATGAATAGAATGAAGGAAAGCAAAGAGAGGACAACAACATGATAAAAGCAATTATGAACGGCTGCAACGGCAAAATGGGACAGGTGATTACCGGTATCTGCAAAGAGGATGACGGAATTGAAATTGTGGCAGGAATTGATTTATATGATGGTATCAAAAATGATTATCCGGTATTTCCTAACATTTCCCTCTGCGATGTAAAGGCAGATGTGATTATTGATTTTTCTAATGCGGGGGCGGTGGACGATTTGTTAGTATACAGCGAGGACAAACAGATTCCGGTAGTTCTCTGCACCACAGGGCTTTCCGAAGAGCAGATTGCCCACGCCCACAAGGCGGCGGAGAAAACGGCGGTGCTGAAATCTGCCAATATGTCACTGGGGATTAACACCCTGATGGAGCTGTTAAAACAGGCTGCCACAATTCTTGCCCCGGCGGGGTTTGATATGGAAATTGTAGAGAAGCACCATAACCAGAAGTTAGACGCTCCCAGCGGCACGGCGCTGGCACTGGCGGATTCCATGAATGAAGCGCTGGAAAATGCCTATGAGTACACCTATGACAGGAGCAGGGAGCGGAAAAAGAGGGAAAAATACGAGATTGGCATTTCTGCTGTCCGGGGCGGCAATATCGTAGGGGAGCATGATGTGATTTTCGCAGGGCTTGATGAGGTGATTACCTTTCGGCATACCGCATATTCCAGAAGCGTATTCGGCAAAGGTGCCGTGGAGGCAGCGAAGTTTTTGGCGGGCAAGCCGGCGGGATTTTATGATATGAGTGATGTAATTAAGGAAACTATTGCAAACAGACAGTAGGTTAAGAAAATAACAACTGTAACATAGAAGGCAGGTTAAGAAAATGGCTGCTTTGAGAGCAGTTGTAATATAGAAGGTAGGTTATGGAAACGACGATTTATCAGAAAAAAGAAGCGTTAAAAGAATACTTAAGAAAGCTCGGCAGTATTGCCGTAGCTTTCTCCGGCGGTGTGGATTCCGCTTTTCTTTTAGCGGTTGCCCATGAGGTCTTAGGGGAGCGGGCGGTTGCTATTACGGTGGAATCCGTCTTTTTTCCTGTAAGGGAGGCAGAAGAAGCCAGGGCATTCTGCAAAAGCCGGGGCATTTCCCAGATCATCTGTCCGGTGAAGGTGTTAGAAGTGGAAGGAATCCCGGAAAACCCAAAAAACCGCTGTTATCTCTGCAAAAAACATATTTTTACGGAGATAAAGAAAAAGGCGGCGGAGCAGGGGATTTTTTCTGTGGCGGAAGGCTCTAATATGGACGATATGGGGGACTACAGACCGGGGCTTAAGGCGGTGGAGGAACTGGAAGTCTTAAGCCCCCTGCGGAAAGCAGGGCTTTCCAAAGCGGAAATCCGGGAACTGTCAAAAGAGATGCGCCTTCCTACCTGGGAGAAGCCTTCGTTTGCCTGTCTTGCCTCCCGGTTTGTCTATGGCGAGGAACTGACAGAGAAAAAGCTTGCCATGGTGGACAAGGGGGAGCAGCTTTTAGCGGGATATGGTTTCCGCCAGTTCCGGGTGAGGATTCACGGGAAACTGGCACGCATTGAGGTGCTTCCGGAGGAAATGGAGCATCTGATGCCGCCGGGTGTGCGGAAAGATATTGTGGAGAAATTCAAAGAATACGGTTTCACCTATGTATCCATGGATTTAGAAGGGTACCGGACAGGGAGCATGAATGAAACACTATAATGAGCAAAAATTGTAAAATTAGAGGTGTACGTCATAAAAGCCATCATTGTCCATTGCGCAAAAGTCATGTGCAGTCAGACTAGGGCGTCTTTTTTGTTAATAAATTAACTTAAGTTGCGAAAGAAAAGTACTATGTGTTAAGATAATTCATAGCAAGTAAGCAAACTATAAGTAACAGCGAACCAGATACCATTTTGGAGGAACCAATGGAAAAAACAGATTTACGCTACCTGAAAAGCCTGTCCAGACAATACCCCACCGTTGCCGCCGCCGCAACCGAAATCATCAACCTGCAGGCAATCTTAAGTCTTCCCAAAGGCACGGAGCATTTCATCACCGATATCCACGGAGAATACGACCAGTTCCAGCACGTGTTAAAAAACGGCTCCGGTGCAATCAAACGGAAAATCGAGGACGAGTTCGGCAACGCCATCAGTGCAGCGGAGAAAAAGGCAATCGCCACCCTGATTTATTATCCGGAACAGATGATGGAGCAGGTTTTGAAAACAGAGGAAAATATGGAGGACTGGTACAAGGTCACTCTGTACCGTCTAATCCGCATCTGCAAGAGTGCATCCTCAAAATATACCCGTTCTAAGGTGAGAAAGGCGCTGCCAAAGGATTTTGCCTATGTGATAGAGGAGCTTTTGACGGGACGGCAGGAGATTTCCGACCAGGAGGCATATTATAATGAAATCATAAATTCTGTTATCCGCACCGGAAGGGCAACGGAGCTTGTCATTGCTTTCTGTAATCTGATTCGCCGTCTGGTGGTAGACCACCTTCACGTGGTTGGGGATATTTTTGACAGAGGGCCCTACCCGAACCTTGTGATGGACACGCTGATGGCACATCATTCTGTGGATATCCAGTGGGGAAACCATGATGTGTACTGGATGGGAGCGGCAGCAGGAAATCCGGCATGTATCTGCAATGTGATTCGGATTTCTGCAAAATACGGCAATCTGGATTTGTTAGAAGACGGTTACGGAATTAATCTGGTGCCCTTAGCACGGTTTGCCATGAAGCAGTACGACAAAGATGCCTGTAGCTGTTTTAAGCTGGATTACCGGGAAGAGGAATATGATGTGAGGGATGCCTTTTTAGATGAGAAAATGCACAAGGCAATCACTATTATTCAGTTTAAGCTGGAGGGGCAGATTATCAAAAACCACCCGGAATTTCAGATGGAGCACCGTCTGCTTTTGGATAAAATTGATATTGAAAAGGGAACGGTCAAAGTGGAGGGGGAGGAATATCCGCTGAAGGACACATATTTCCCGACGATTGACTGGGAGGACCCTTATGCGCTGTCACCGGACGAGGTGGATGTGATGGAGCGGCTCACCATGGCGTTTCTTAACTGTGAGAAACTCCAGAAGCATGTGCGTTTCCTCTTTGCCAAGGGCAGCCTGTATAAAGTATACAACGGGAATCTGCTCTATCACGGCTGCGTGCCCATGAATGAGGACGGCAGTTTTACAAAGGTCAATGTCTATGGGAAGGAATATGCCGGAAAAGAGCTGTATGACGTGTTAGAGAGTTATGCCAGGAAGGGATATTATTCCATTGACCCTAAGGAAAAGAAAAAAGGGCAGGATATTTTGTGGTTTATCTGGGAAAACCAGAATTCCCCGGTATTTGGCAAAGCAAAAATGACCACCTTTGAGCGGTATTTCATTGCGGACAAAAAGACCCATGAGGAAATAAAAAACCCTTATTACCGGCTGTTAGAAAAAGAGGAAGTGGTAAACCGGATTCTGGCGGAGTTTGGGTTAGAGGGTTCCGAGGCACATATTATCAACGGTCATATTCCGGTGGAGGCCAAAAAAGGAGAATCCCCGGTGCGGTGCAACGGAAAGCTGCTGATTATCGACGGCGGATTTTCCAAGGCGTATCAGTCGAAAACAGGTATTGCAGGTTATACCCTGATTTACAATTCCTTTGGTCTGGTGCTTGCCGCCCATGAGCCCTTTGAATCGGTGGAAAAGGCGGTGCAGGAGGGCAGTGATATCGTGTCCCACACCGTTCTTGTGGAGCATGTGGTAAAGCGGAAAACAGTGGCGGACACGGACAACGGACGGGCGTTAAAGGAAACCATAAGAGATTTAGAGGCGCTGCTTCAGGCTTACCGTGCAGGAACTATTGTAGAGGGAGACGAACAGGCAAATAATAATTTTTGAAAAGAGAGGCTGTTTTTTATGTTAATAGGAAATCATCTTTCTTCATCGAAAGGTTACTTTGCCATGGGGAAAATGGCAGTTTCGTTAGGAGCCAATACCTTCGCTTTTTTCACCAGAAATCCCCGGGGAGGAAAGGCAAAGGAGATTGACACGGAGGACGTGGAACGTTTTTTGGAATTTGCAAAGGAGCATTCTTTTGGAAAACTGGTGGTACATGCGCCCTACACCATGAATCTCTGTGCCGCAAAGGAGGACGTGCGGAATTTTTCTAAGGAAATGATTGCGGACGATTTAAAACGGATGGAGTACACGCCGGGAAATTATTATAATTTTCACCCCGGCTCCCATGTGGGACAGGGGGCGGAGGCAGGGATTGACCTCATTGCGGAAGTGTTAAACGAAGTACTGACACCGCAGCAGACCACCATCGTACTGCTAGAAACCATGGCGGGTAAGGGCAGTGAAATAGGAAGAAATTTTGAGGAACTGCGCCGGATTTTAGATAAAGTTAAGCTGCAGGAGAAAATGGGGGTCTGCTTTGATACCTGCCATGTCTGGGACGGCGGTTACGATATTGTGAACCATTTCGACGAGGTGTTAGAAGAATTTGATCGGGTAATTGGGCTGGACAGGCTTTATGCCGTGCATTTCAATGACAGCATGAATGAGTGCGGCGCCCATAAGGACCGTCATGCCAGAATCGGGGAGGGATGTATCGGACTTGCTGCAATGCAGCGTGTGGCAACCCACCCGCTGCTTGCGGGAAAGCCCTTTATTCTGGAGACGCCCAATGATGATGAGGGCTATGCGAGGGAGATTGCCCTAGTTCAAAGCTGGGGCTAGATTGCTTGCGGGAAACAGGAGCTGACAGAGACGGTAGAGAAAAAGGAAGTGCCGCAACCGGAGAATCCGGTTTGTGGCACTTCCTTTTTTATGTAATGACAGAAAGTTCCCAGAGAGCACTTTCTATTGTTTTTTAGAAATGGTAAGGCGCATTTCCTTCCATAGTTATAACAGCGGAATGCCGTTTTTCTCACATTCTGCAGCCATATCCTCCGGCCACAGAGAACACTGAACCTCTCCGATGTGGGCCTTCCGCAGGAAAAACATACAGATACGGGACTGGCCGATACCGCCGCCAATGGTAAAGGGAAGCTCCTCGCTTAAGATGGACTTCTGGAAAGGAAGCTCGGCACGTTCTTCACAGCCCGCCTTTTTCAGCTGGGAGAGCAGAGCCGTTTTATCCACACGGATACCCATGGAGGAAATCTCAAGGGCAATGTCTAACACGGGGTAGTAAACCACGATATCTGCATTTAATTCCCAGTCATCATAATCCGGGGCACGACCGTCGTGAGGTTTGCCGTCTGCTAAGGTATCACCGATTTTCATAATGCAGACAGCGCCTTTTGTTTTGGTAATATAAAATTCCCGCTCCTTCGGAGTGTAATCCGGAAACATTTCCTCTAGTTCCTGAGTGGTGATAAAGAAAATGTCATGCGGAAGAATTTCTTCTATGTAATCATACTGGATTGCCATGTATTTCTCGGTTTTCCGCAGGCACTTATATACGGTGCGGACGGTGTCCTTTAAAGTCTCAAGATTACGGTCCTCTTTGCGGATGACCTTCTCCCAATCCCACTGATCCACAAAAATGGAGTGGATGTTGTCGGTGGTTTCGTCCCGGCGGATAGCGTTCATGTCGGCGTAAATGCCTTCCCCTACGGAAAAACCGTATTTTTTCAGGGCGTAGCGTTTCCATTTTGCCAGAGACTGTACGACTTCCGCATTACGTCCTTCCTGGTCTAAAATATCAAAGGTTACCGGACGTTCCGTGCCGTTTAAGTTGTCGTTTAAGCCGGAAAGCGGGTCTACGAAAAGCGGTGCGGACACACGGGATAAATGAAGACGCTCGGCAATCAGATTTTGAAAAAAGTCCTTGACCGTTTTAATTGCAATCTGTGTATCATGCAGGTTTAGTTCCGAATGATAATCTTTTGGGATAATAAATTTGTCCATGCGTGGTTTTCCTCCTAAATATAGCCTTATCTATTATAGCACAGGATATTTCATTTTCAAGAAAAGGATGATGTTTTTCCTAAAAAATACATGTATACACATCACGGTGGAAATGGCAAAAAAGGCGAAAAAATAAAAGATTATTGGGAATTATAATAAAATATTGAAGATAGGTTGAGAAAATTGTATAATAAATTATAAATATTTTATAAAAAATAACAAAGGAGGAAATATGAAACAGCAAGCGGGAAAGAGATTGGTGTCCATTAAAGCGAAACTGTTGGGGACGATGATTCCGGTGGTTGTGGCTTTAATGGTAATACTTTTATTGGTGGCATATAATGTTTCTGCGGGTATCATTGAAAATTATTCCAGAAATCTTCTTCAGTCGTCTGTGTCAAACCAGGCATCGCGGATTGAGGCATGGCTGAACGAGAACCTCGCCGCATTCCAGATTGTCAAGGAGACCTTAGAGCAGGTACAGCCTAAGGAGGAAGAGGTACAGAAAATGCTGGACTCCTATTACAACTATAGTTCCAATTATCCGGAGGGGCTTTATGTGGCAGACAGCACGGGAAAGTTGATGAAAGCATCTGAATCCACAAAGCAGGAAGGCGATGTTTTAAACAGCACCTGGTACAAAGAGGGACTTACCAGAGTAAATATGGCATACGGTTCTGCTTACCAGAATGCGGATGGCGTTAATGTTATCAGCGCTTCCGGTATCTTAAACGATGGAACAGACAATTTGAGGGTGATTTCTGCGGACATGACCTTAGACCGTGTTACCATCATTGTAAATTCCTTTATTGAGATGGATGGTGCGGAGGCATTTCTGGTAGACATCAATGACGGAAAAATTTTAGCGCACCGTGATTCTGAAATGATTTCCCAGAAATTAGGTGCCAAGGAACAGGGAGCTTTTTATGAAAAGGTGGCAGAAAAAGTGGCTGCGGTGGATTATAGTTTCTGTACCTTAGATGGGAATATGACCGTATTTAAAGAAGTAACGGGAACCAACTGGCTGTTAGTTTCCTACATACCGACAGAAATTGTCCTTGCCGATTTAGCAAAGCTGCGGACGATTATGATTATCATCAGTATTGTTTCGATTTTACTGCTCTGCCTGATTGTAGAACGGGTGACCCATATGGTAATTAAACCGGTGAAGAAACTGACCGACACCATTACGGCAATGACCTCCGGTGATTTTACGGTATCTGTCCAGACAAAGGGCAATGACGAGATTGCAGTGATGAGCCGGAGTGTGGAGAGATTTATCGATTCCATGCGGGACATGATTTCCTCCATGGGGGATATTTCCGGCAGGCTAAAGGGGCAGGCGCTTTCCTGTGATGATGTTTCCCACAATATGAATGACGCGGCAAATATCCAGGCGCAGTCCATGGGAGAACTGAATATGACGGTGGACCAGCTTTCTGTTTCCGTCAATGAAATTGCGGAAAATGCCACCATGTTAGCAGGCTATGTGGCAGATACCAAGGCGGACAGCGATGCGGTGGAACATAAAATGCGGGAGACGGTGGAGGTTTCCGAAAAAGGAAGAAAGGACATGGAACGCGTGGGCGAAGCCTTAGAAAGCATCCGGCTTTCCGTGCAGAATTTGGAGACGGCGGTCAACAAGGTGGGGACAGCCTCCGGCGAGATTGTCCAGATTGTGCAGTTTATCGGAAATATTGCAGATGAAACCAACATGCTTTCCTTAAATGCCTCTATTGAGGCGGCGCGTGCCGGGGAGGCAGGAAAAGGCTTTGCCGTGGTGGCAACGGAAATCGGAAAATTGGCACAGAACAGTACGGAGTCCGTTGAAAATATTACCCGCCTGATTCAGCAGATTAATATACTGGTGGAGGATGCGGTACGCCAGGCGGCAGCCAGTGCAGGAGAAATCGGAAACAGTGCCGAACTCATCCATACGGCGGTGGATACCTTTGACATTATCTTCCAGAATGTACAGGATACCAGCAACCTCATTGAGGGTGTGGTGGATAAGATTAATCAGGTTGACCAGGTGGCAACTAACGTGGCGGCAATCTCCGAGGAACAGGCGGCAAGCTCCGATGAAATCCTTGCCACCTCAGAATCCATGCTACAGCAGGCAAAGGGCATTACCGAGAACAGCGAACAGGTTGCGGAAGAGGCGAAGAACTTAGCGGCGTCCTCTGAGAACCTGGCGGGACAGGTACAGCAGTTCCAGATTTAGGAGGATGAGACGATGAAGAAAATGGTAAGCATATTGTTAGCGATAGTCTTAGGGATTTGCTGCCTCGGAGGATGCGGCGGCAGCCAGACCGCAGACAGCGTGAATGGAAAGGGAGTGCGGATTTTACTGACCTTATCCTCCGCAGACACTTTCCGTAACGTTTTGGTAAATCAAGCACAGAAGACAGCGGAGGAAAACGGGGGGACGCTGGACATTTTTGATGCGGAAGGGGATTTGGAAAACCAGGTAGAGCATATCAAAAAGGCGGTGTCGGAAAATTATGATGTGATTATGTGCGGATCGGTGAATGCGGACACAGCAAAGGAGATTACGGCATTAGCAGGGGATATTCCGGTGGTATTTTTCAACAGTTGCCCGGGGGAAAGCGCACTTCGGTCAGAGAAATATATGTACGTAGGCTCTAGCGAGGGAGTTGCAGGAAGCTTTCAGGCGGAGTATATTTTGGAAAAATTTGCTTCAAGCCAGGAAATCAATATTGCAATTCTTGAGGGAGAGAAAAATCATTCCGCAACCAAGGGAAGAACCGACGGACTGAAAGCGGCATTGCGGGAGTCGGGAAAGACCATCAACTATGTGTTTGAAGATTTTGGAAACTGGGACCAGGAAACTGCGGAAGAATATTTTAATGTTTTTTTAAAGACAGGGCAGCCCTGCGATGTGGTGGCATGTAATAACGATTCCATGGCGTTAGGCGTGATTGATGCCTGCAAAAAGGCGGGAAGAGAGGATATTTTAATTCTCGGTGTGGATGCTACGGCGGACGGCTGTGCAGCCATTGAGGCGGGAGATATGGATTTTACCGTATACCAGTCAGCGGTAGGACAGGGGGAAGCCGCAGTAAAAACAGCCATTACCCTTGCTACCGGAGGCAGTGTTTCCGGGCTGGAGGGAGTCACAGAGGACGGCTTGTATGTCTGGGTTCCTTTTGAAAAAGTGGACAGCTCTAATGTAAAAGATTATCAATAATTTTTCGGAAAGAGCGGAGGAAAAAGGCGGTTGAGAGAATCAGCCGCCTTTTTTATGCACACGGGTGCGGAGCGGAAGGAAGCAGCAAGAGCTGCCCGCACCCGGCGCAGCGAGTAGAAGAAGATAAATCTTCTTCTACTCAATTTTAAAAATACACTTTTATCCGGAGGGAAATTGTAGTATTCTAGGAGATAGGCCGAGAATTTTTCGACGGAAAATGGAAAAATGATAGGAAGAGAGATGGATTTTATGGAATTAACCCATGTGACACATACCTTTGGACCAGTCTATGACGAAAATTCACGTATCTTAATTTTAGGTTCCTTTCCCTCGGTAAAATCCAGAGAGCAGCAGTTTTATTACGGGCACCCGCAGAACCGTTTCTGGAAAGTGGCGGCGGCGCTCTGGGGTGAGGAAAAGCCGGAGACGATAGAAGCGAAAAAAGAATTTTTGCTGAAACATCAGATTGCCCTGTGGGACGTGATTGAATCCTGTGATATTATGGGCTCCTCCGACAGTTCTATCCGCAATGTAGTGCCAAATGATATGGATGTGATTTTAAAGGCGGCAGCTATTGAAGGAATTTTTCTCAATGGGGACAAGGCATACCAGCTGTATTTGAAATACTGTAAAAAAGAGGGACAGCCTCCGGTAAAAAAGCTCCCCTCCACCAGCCCCGCCAACGCAGCGTGGAATTTAGAAAAGCTGCTGGCGGCATGGGGAGAGGCGTTAGGGGGCGGTTTGGTGTGATGACCTGTTGATATTCAGGCAGACCTTTCTGACAGAGAGACGGCTGGAAAAAAATTTATTAGGACGGGCGAGAAAGGAGCAGATTCATAGGGTGAAAAAAGAGGATATGACAACAATAGATTTATTGCTGGAGGCGGTGGGCATTGTATCCACGCTGCTGTATTTAGGGCTTCAGATTTACTACGGGATTTCCTATGGGGCAAATCTGGTCACTGTCCTAATGAACGGGGCGGTACTGGTACTGGTGTATCTGGGTCTGACTATGCTGACGGTTTACCCGGAGCGGGTCAACGGACTCACAAAGGAGACCTGCAGCGGACAAGTCCGCAGATATACCATCCACATGGTGAGGCTGATAAAACTTATCTTTGTGACAGGGCTGTTGTTTGCCAGCATTTGTGATGTGATGGGTCATGAGATAAACAGCGGTTACAGCATTATTGTGGTGGTGCTGGTGGTCCTTGTGGCAGTTTATTATGAATGGAAAATTATCCGTATTTTGCGGAAGAAAAAGTAGGAGATAGAGTTACAAATGAAATACGTAAGACAGTTTTTAATAATATTACTTTTTTCCTTTGTGGGGGAATTGATTAAGTACCTGATTCCGTTGCCGATTCCGGCAAGCATTTACGGGCTGCTTCTGCTGTTTTTGGCGTTGCAGTTCCATATTATAAAGTTAGAAAGCGTGAAAGAAACGGCAAAATTTCTTGTGGAGATTATGCCTGTCATGTTTATTCCGGCGGGGGTAGGGCTTTTAACCTCCTGGGAGGCATTGCAGAAAATGCTGGTTCCGGTTGTAGTGATTACTATTGTCTCCACCGTAGTGGTGATGGCGGCGGCAGGAAAGGCAACAGAGGGAATGCTTAATATTGGAAGGAAAAAGCGGAAAGAAGGGACAGAAGAATGAAAGACTTATTGGGAAATGCGCTGTTTTTCGGCGTTGTCATCAGTCTTTTGACATATGAATTAGGATTGTGGATAAAACGGAAATGGAAGTTGGCAGTTTTTAATCCGCTGTTGATATCGATTCTGGCGGTGATGGCGGTGCTGCTGGTCTTTCAGGTGGACTATGACACCTACAATGAGGGCGCAAAATATTTAAGCTACCTGTTGACTCCGGCAACCATTTGTCTTGCCGTGCCCCTTTACGAACAGGTGGAACTGTTAAAGAAAAATGTGACGGCGATTTTGGTTGGGATATTGTCAGGGGCAATTGCTAGCGTTACCTGCGTGTTGCTTTTGTCCATGGCATTTGGGTTAAATCATGAAGAGTATGTCACACTGCTGCCGAAATCCATTACCACGGCAATCGGCATGGGGGTTTCCGAGGAATTGGGCGGCATTGTTACTATAACGGTGGCGGTGATTGTCATTACCGGGGTGTTAGGAAACATCATTGCGGAACATGTCTGCCGCATGTTCCATATCAAAGACCCTATTGCCAAGGGAATCGCCATCGGTTCCGCCGCCCATGCCATCGGCACTTCAAGGGCAATGGAGATGGGAGAGGTGGAAGGTGCCATGAGCGGATTATCCATCGCTGTGGCAGGGATGGTGACGGTGGCACTGTCCATGGTTTATGTTTATTTCTGGTAAATGAGGTGCAAGGATGATAGGAGATTATCTTCCCTTTTGGGAAAAACTAGGGAAAGCGGAGCAGGAAAAGTTAGAGGGCTGTGCCAAAAAACAGACCTTTAAAAAGGGTACTCTGGTGGCGGGGGAGCATCGGGAGTGCACCGGGATTCTGGTGGTGACTAAGGGACAGCTCAGGGTTTTTGTATTGTCGGAGGAGGGGAAGGAGATTACGCTGTTTCGGCTGTTAGAACGGGATTTCTGTCTGTTTTCCGCCTCTTGTACCATGAACGGCCTTACCTTTGACGTCATGATTGAAGCCATGGAGGAAACGGAGGTATACCGCATTCCGCCGGAGGTATACAAACAGCTGCGGGAGCAGTCTCTTGCCATTTCCAACTATACCAGTGAGGTGATGGCAAGCCGGTTTTCTGATGTGATGTGGCTGTTGGACCAGATTTTAAATAAGAGGTTAGACAGCAGGCTGGCGGCGCTTTTGTTAGAAGAGAGCTCCCTTGCGGAGAGCGAGGTGCTTACCGTGACCCACGAGCAGCTGGGAAATCATTTAGGCAGCCCCAGGGAGGTTATCACCCGGATGCTGCGCCATTTCCAGAAAGAACAGCTGATAGGGATGTCCCGGGGAAAAATAGAACTGCTTGATACAGAAAGGCTGACGGCATTGGCAGAGGACAGTATACGCTGACTTTTGCCAATGCCGCTGCTTCTTGATTTTATCGTTATGCTTCTTTTCTCAAGGAGGAAGGTGCAGGCGCGGAGGCTGCAATAGAGAGAAAGGAGAAAAATGTATGGAAAAAGATTTAACGACGGGCAGTGTATTTAAAAATATTGTATTTTTCTCATTGCCATATCTGTTATCCTATTTTTTACAGACACTGTATGGAATGGCAGATTTGTTTATCATTGGACAGTTCAACGGTGTTGACAGCATTACGGCAGTTTCTGTAGGCAGTCAGGTCATGCACATGCTGACGGTCATGATTGTGGGGCTGGCAATGGGGGCAACGGTAACCATAGGCAAAGCGGTTGGGGCAAAACAGTCCAGGCAGGCGGCGCTTACGGTGGGGAATACCATTACCTTGTTTATGGGAGTATCCGCTGCTGTTATGGTGCTTTTACTTGTGCTGGTGAAGCCCATTGTATCAGTGATGTCCACTCCGGCGGAGGCAGTTTTTGAAACAGTCATTTATCTGACCATTTGTTTTGTTGGCATTCCGTTTATTACGGCGTATAATATGATCAGTTCGATTTTCAGGGGCTTAGGGGATTCCAAAAGTCCCATGTATTTTATTGCGGTAGCCTGTGCTGCCAATATTGTGTTGGACTATTTGTTGATCGGAGTGTTCCGCTTAGGGGCAGCAGGAGCTGCGTTAGGCACTACGTTGTCCCAGACAATCAGCGTCATTGTGGCATTGGCTGTGATTTTCAAACGAAAAACGGGAATTATCCTGAAAAAGGA
The DNA here is from genome assembly GCA_021770785.1 of Lachnospiraceae bacterium. GTDB lineage: Bacteria > Bacillota > Clostridia > Lachnospirales > Lachnospiraceae > Roseburia. Next base: position 5,881 of record JAETQH010000014.1, on the reverse strand, counting down.
GGATTTTAAGCCGCAGGCGGAGCCAATGGGACAAATATTGAAAATTGGGATTCCGGTTGCCCTGCAGGATGGATTTATTCAGATTGCGTTTATTGTGATTACCGTCATTGCAAACCGCAGGGGGCTCAATGATGCCGCTGCGGTGGGAATCGTGGAGAAAATCATAGGTATGGTATTCCTTGTGCCATCTACCATGCTTTCTACGGTTTCTGCCCTTTCTGCACAAAATATCGGGGCAGGGAAACATGACAGGGCAGCGGCCACACTGTGCTATGCGGTTTTAATGGCGGCGGGATTTGGACTGGCAGTGTCTGTTGCCATTCAGTTTGCAGGGTACGGCGTGGTGGGAATGTTTACGGATGAAACGAAAGTTATTATATTGGGCGACCAGTACCTGCGGGCGTATATCTGGGATTGTATGTTTGCGGGCATACATTTCTGCTTCAGCGGATATTTTTGTGCTTATGGCTTGTCGGGAATTTCGTTTTTTCATAATGTATTGTCAATTATATTGATGCGCATTCCCGGTGCGTTTCTGGCATCAAAATATTTTACGGATACGCTTTATCCTATGGGGCTTGCTGCGCCGGGAGGTTCGCTGCTGTCGGTGCTGGTGTGCATAATCGCTTTTCTTCTGCTGCGCACCCGGGGGAACTGCCGGGGGGGAGGGCTTAAGGATTCTTTAAACGGCGGAGAGAAAATTACAGATTGATTTATAAAAATAATAAGGGAGGTTGCAGGATGCAAGAGAAACAGGTAGCGGTATTAATTGATGGGGATAACATATCTCCTAAATATGCAGAATTTATCAGAGAGGAAGCGGCACGGCTTGGGAGGATAAAAATACTTAGACTCTACGGATCTATTAGTTCTTCAAGTGTGAGGGCGTGGTATAAAGTAATGCCTCAATATGGAATTATGCCTATGCTGCAATTAGATTATATTTTAGGTAAAAGTATCGCAGATCAGGCATTAACCATTGACACGATGGATATTTTATATGCCGGAGAAGTTGACATTATTTGTCTTGTTACAAGTGACTGTGATTTTACAAAGCTGGCATATCGAATAAAAGAATCGGGGAAAGAAATCGTTGGGATGGGAGAACAAAAAACAAATGAGGCATTTGCAAAGGCCTGTGATGAGTTTAAGGTGCTTGATTTAATTTATTCTGTTCAGGAAAATGAGGAAAAAGGTGAAATAAATTTGACTGATACAATAGAATCTAGTACATCAGACGTCATGGAGGAAGAAGCGGAGGCGGATGAGACGAAAACTATTAATATTCCAACAGAAGAAGAGATTGTGGATAGTATTTTAAATATTTTGGATGATGATTGGGAAAATTTAGCCGGGGTTGGAGTAACCCTGAATAAGCAAATATCAGGATTTGATTCGAGAAATTATGGGTATAAGAATATGACACGGTTTATCAAGGGCCATCAGGATAAGTTTGAATTAAATGTTGAGACTGCAAAGGATGGAATCCATAGTGTTGTATATATCAAAAAGAAAAAAACGGAGAGTGACTGATAGAATTCTTAACTCAACTTTCCCATAAGGATTTTTTACTGAAATCCCTATGAATATATATCGGGTAAAAAGGAAAGTACTATTTATCTAAGGTGTGAGGAAACAGATGGAGCATAGGTAATTTTTTTAGTAGTTTCAGGAAGAAGAGGAAAAGAAAGTGAAAAAGAGAATTGTATTATTAATGGCGGCAGCAGTATTAACAATGGGTATGATGGCATGTGGTAAAAATGATACCGCAGATAACTCAACCGGTACAGAAAACAATACAGAAATCAATAGAGAAGATAATAGCGTAACAAGTACAGAAAGCGGCACAAATAATAGCGCAGCAGATGTTTCATCGGCAGTAGCAGTTTTGGAAAATGTATGGATGGCTTACGGTGAAGACGAGAAGCCATCCGTAATGGGCGGTAACGCTGAAAATGTGGTTGACGGAGCACCGGGTGCATATAATATCGAAGATTTAGACGGAATTAATTCTTATTTTCATATTACAGCAGACGCAGTTGCAATGACGGATGATGCAGCATCTGCGATTCATGCAATGAATGCAAATACCTTTACAAGCTCTGTATTCCATGTGACAGATGCAGCAAATGTAGAAGCTTTTGCTGCATCTGTTAAGGAAAGTGTTTTAACCACACATTGGATGTGTGGTTTCCCGGAAAAGTTAGTTATTATTTCTGTAAATGAGAATTATGTTATTTCTGCCTTTGGTAATGGCGATATGATGGAACTTTTCAAGAGCAAAGTAACAGATGTTTACGGAGATGCGGCAGTCGTTCTTGCAGAAGAGCTCATTGAATAGTTAGGAAAAAGATTGGAAATATAAAAGATAAAGCGAGGTAAAATATGTTATTTTCAAGCATACTATTTTTATATTATTTTCTTCCAATCGTAATGCTGCTTTATTTTGCCGTGCCGAAATGTTTGAAAAACGGTGTGCTTTTGCTGGCCAGTCTTGTTTTTTATGCATGGGGAGAGCCCAAATATGTGATTCTGATGATAGCCTCAATCGTTATCGGGTATGTGTCCGGTCTCTTGATTGAGGCTTTTCATAACCCAAAATGGAAAAAAGTGTGCCTTGTACTTTCCTTAACAGTGTGTTTAGGACTGCTGGCATATTTTAAGTATGCGGAGTTTTTTTTGGAAAATTTTGCTGCTATAACGGGTATCACAGTTTCGATATCTAAAATCGCACTGCCAATCGGAATCAGCTTTTATATGTTTCAGATTTTAAGTTATATTGTGGACGTATACAGAGGGGAGACGGCAGCACAGAAAAATATTGTTCATCTGGCAGCCTATGTGGCAATGTTTCCACAGTTGATTGCGGGACCGATTGTGCGGTATGTGGATATTGCAAAGGAATTGGAAAACAGAACACACAGCATCGGGAATTTTGCACTGGGGGCAAGAAGATTTATCGTCGGTCTGGTGAAGAAGATTCTGATTGCGAATACGCTGGGAGAGCTTTGTGATATCTTCAGGGCTTCCGATGAAAAAGCGGTTTTGTTTTACTGGCTGTACGCGGTGGCATTCGGGCTTCACATTTATTTCGACTTTTCGGGTTACAGTGACATGGCGATTGGTCTGGGCAGAATATTTGGCTTTACGTTTTTGGAAAACTTTAATTATCCGTATATTTCAAAGAGCATTACGGAGTTTTGGCGGCGGTGGCACATATCCCTCGGTTCGTGGTTCAGAGATTATGTATACATTCCGTTAGGCGGAAACAGAGTATCGAAGCCACGGTGGTTTTTTAATATTTTCGTGGTGTGGATGCTGACAGGTTTCTGGCATGGTGCGGCATGGAATTTTGTGGTCTGGGGACTGGTTTTTGCAGTATTTTTAGTGATTGAGAAATTATGGCTGTTAAAGTGGCTAGAAAAAGCGAAGGTCTGGAACCACGTTTATGTCGTGGTAATTGTGCTGATTGCATTTGTCATATTTAATGCGGCAGATATGAAAGAGGCATTTTCTTATATCGGCGGAATGTTTGGTGCGGGAGGAATACCGGTTTCGTCGCCGGAATTTGTATATTATCTGAAAAGCTATAGTGTGACACTGGTGCTGGCGGTAATCGGAGCCACCCCCTTTGTAAAAAATGCGATAAACGGATGTCTGGAAAAACAAAACAAGCGTAAAGTGGTAAATGTGCTTGAACCAATCGCGCTTGTGGCATTTCTTATGGTAATGACAGCGTATCTGGTGGACGGCTCGTTTCATCCGTTTTTATATTTTAGATTTTAGGGAGGGCAGGTTATGAACACAGAAGTGAAAAATAAAGTTGTTACAGCTGTGCTGATTGCCTATTTTGCCGGACTTGCCCTTTGCTGCTGGATAAAGCCCACGGAGGTGTTTTCAGACAGTGAAAGAAGAACATTAGAGCAGTTTCCCCAGGTTTCGGTAGAGAGTATCTTGTCAGGAACGTTTATGACTGATTTCGAGGATTATACCTTAGACCAGTTTCCGTTTCGGGACGAATTTCGTAATATCAAAGCAGTCACAGTTTCTTATCTGATGAATCAGAGTGATAATAACGGAATTTATGTGGAGGACGGTTACGTAACCCGGATGGAATATCCGTTGAATGCAGCTTCTATTCAGCATGCAGCAGAACGTTTTACACATGTCTATGAGAAATATCTGGCAGGAGCGGAGACAAAGGTTTATGTGAGTATCGTGCCGGATAAAAACTATTTCATGGCAGAAGAGAGCGGACATTTGGCACTGGATTATACTGCCCTTACAGAGACACTTTTAAGTGAGATGGAGTTCGCGGAGTATATTGATATTACGGGAATACTTTCATTGGAGGATTACTATAAAACAGATACCCACTGGCGGCAGGAATGTATTGCGGATGTGGCGGAGGCGCTCGGAAGTAGAATGGGTGCAGAGGTTGCCGGTGTATATGAGGAACATGTGTTAGACAAGCCGTTTTACGGTGTGTATTATGGGCAGGCGGCATTGCCGCTTCCGGCAGAGGAAATCAAATATCTGACTTCGGGTGTGCTTTCGGAATGCAAGGTTTATGATTACCAGAATGACAGAGAAATCGGGATATATGATTTGAAAAAGGCACATGGGAAAGACCCGTATGAACTGTTTCTGTCAGGCAGTTTATCTCTGATTACAATTGAAAACCCAAAGGCTGACACGGATAAGGAATTACTGTTATTCAGAGATTCGTTTGGCAGCAGCATTGCACCGCTTCTGGCAGAAGGCTATAGCAAAATTACGCTGGTTGATATTCGCTATCTGCACCCGGATATGCTGGGACGGTATATTGAGTTTGGTAATCAGGATGTATTGTTTTTGTACAGTACGTTGGTGCTGAATCATGCGGAGACAATGAAATAACTCATCTTTTTCGGTTGCTCCCCCCTGTTTAACGATTGTGAAAAGTGACGAAATTTAATTTTTTATTTGAGGTATTTATAGTATAATCACCTTATGAAAACGGAGGGTTGAGCGGATCCACAAATGCCGAAGCCAGAACTCTATGTGATTTTTATAGGAAACAAAGGGTGTAAACCTGATAAAATATTTTTGTCAAAAGAATTTTTTGAGGGTGCGGATATTGACATTGAAGTAAAAGCAAAGGTTATCTATGAAAGTGATACAGATGATATTATCAATCAGTACATCATTTTCTGTAAAGTTTTTAACGAACAGACAAAACAGTGTGGAATGACACAAAAGGCGGTTACTGAAACAATTTGTAAAAAAGAGAAATGAATATGAGAGAAGCACAGGCAGCAGAAACAAGAATGAAATTTGTTGTTTCTGCACAAAGTCTGTTGGCTGAAAAAGGATATAAAGGGACATCAGTACGAGAAATCAATCGCAGTGTAAATTTAGCAGATGGATTGTTGTACCATTATTTTCCTGGCGGAAAAAAAGAAATCTTTCAAGTAATTGTGGAAGAAAATGTTAAACAGATTCTTACAGAACTGACGCAAAAGAATAGAATTGATGTTTATTTGACAATGCCGTTAGAAGAAGTGCTGGAAAGCTATTATGAAAATATTACCGGGGTAATAACACGCCATATGGATATTATTCGCATTCTTTTACGTGAGAATGAAGTTCGGGAGTTTGTTACCGAAAAACAGTTATTACAATTGACAGGGCATAAGGATTTATTATTTCAGACATTGTTATTTGGTATCGAATCAAAAATGATGCGTGACTCAACATATCGGAAAAAAATTATAGCATATCATGATGTTGGGGTCAAAAGCCCCTCTATAGTACCTTGAAAAGTTCATATATTTTGTAGTAAATACAAGCCTAAATGGTTTACTTGTTGTATAATAGAGGTATCAAAGCTACAGTGTGG
>JAETQH010000195.1 GCA_021770785.1 Lachnospiraceae bacterium | reverse complement strand
CTTATCTACTTGAGAAACTTCCAAATGATAGGATGAGCGATGAAGAGTTAGAACTTCTGGCACCATGGAATGAAAACGTGAAAGCTGAAATCAAATGCGGTGCAAGCGACGGGAATTAACCATATGTGAATCGTCAAAGTGCTCCGGCTGCTGAAAAGTAGCCGGGTATTTTTCTATCAACGGCTGAAAATTAAGCGCTTACCCAGCACAGGTGTTTCGTCTGCCTGCAGTACATGATAACTGTACAGTTTTTCATGCAGGTAATCATAGAGGACAGCGAGGTATCTGTCTGCACATTGGATTGTCCAGTTTGCCATGTTCTGCCGGGAGATATGCAGACCATAACGCTCAAATTCCTGCTCCTGGCGGTAAAGAGGGACAGCATTGACATACTTTGCGTTCATCACTGCCGCCTCAAGAGACGGGGACACAAGGCTTCCCCTTAATAAAGTCTGCGGATGCGGTGCCTTGACGACCTCTTCCGTTTCCTTCCCGGCGTACACTTTTACATGGTGTTCTTCCACCTCAATCTTTGCCGGGGTAAAGCTGTACCTGCGGTATACCTCATCCGGGAGTATTGATTTACAATTAAAATTGACCCAGGTTTAACGCTTAGAATTGACCCACCCAACAAGGTGAATCACGGTGTTAAAACCAGTTTGATATACACTGTACCTTGCAAATTTAACAATTAGATTTGACCCACCTCTTGAAAAGAAATAAAATATCCTTCCGTATGGAAATGCCATACAGGAAGGAGGAAAAAGAGGTGAAAGATTTGGAAGATTGGGCGGCTGTGCAAAAAGTATACAAGACTACCAAGTTCAAACGCGCTACTGCTAAGATTCTGGGTATCTCCAGGAATACAGTCAAAAAACTGCTAAAACAAACGCAGGCTCCCGTCTATCAGCGTACGGAATACAACTCAAAGTTGGATCCTTACAAAGAACAGATTTATAACTGGCGATGTGAACCTTATTGTTTCAATGGTACTCGGATATTCCGGGAATTAAAGGCCAGAGGTTACGATGGCAGTATCGGACCAGTATATCGATTTCTTCAAAAGTTGGATGAGGATGTGGGTGACCGGATTCACAGCAAGGCAACTACAAGACATGAATCTCCGCCTGGTGACCAGGCACAGTTCGATTGGAGCGAGTATGATTGCATAGTCAATGGAAAGATTAGAAAAGTGTATTGTTCTGATTCCTGATAATCTCAAAACCGGGATCACAAAAAATACCCGTTATGAGACAATTATCCCCCGTACTTACAGGGAAATGTCAGACCATTACAATACAGCCATTGTGCCTGCCAGGGTACGGCACCCTGATGATAAGCCGAATGCCGAGGGATCTGTGAAGTTTGCTACCACATGGATCATCGCAGCGCTGCGTAATTATCACTTTTTCTCTCTCGATGAAGCAAGATCAGCAGTTTCTGAGAAGCTTGAAGAGCTTAATTCCCGTCCTTTTCAGAAAAGGATAGGCAACCGCCGCCTCGCTTATGAGAATGAAGAAAAAGCATTTATGCAGCCGCTCCCTACGACCTCATATGAACTGGCAGTCTGGTCCACTGCAAAGGTTCAGAACGATTATCTCATAAATGACGGGATCAATAAATACTCTGTTCCGTTTGACCTGATCGGTGAACACGTGGACATACGGACAACCAATGAAACAGTGGAAGTATTCTTCCATGGGAGCCGAGTGGCATCCCATGCCCGCCTTCTGAAAGCACAGCAGGATCCTGTCAAAAAACCGGAGCATATGCCACCTGAACATCAGAAATATCGTAAGCGCTCAATTCTTGGGTAGATAGACATTTGCCTATTTCAAGCTCATAATGATGATAGTAAATAGCTTTTTACTCCACTCCATGGATAGGAGATAGAAATTTACTACATT
>JAETQH010000082.1 GCA_021770785.1 Lachnospiraceae bacterium | reverse complement strand
AAAAATATTTTGGCAATCTGAAAAAATATCTGCCAAAGAGAGCTGGTTATGTGTTATCATATAAGTACATCTCCTTACTGGTGGATTGGTTAATGGTGGTTGCAACTCTATTTTACAATAAATTAGTGAGGAGGTGTTTTATTTTGTAGAAAAAAATTTGCCGTATTTATGTGGAGTTTGGCGTTTTGCAAACGCCTAAAATTATATACAAAACTGAAAAGAGGTCTTTAAGATGCCACAGATCAGACCAATTACAGACCTACGGAACATGAATGAAATTTCCGAGATCTGTCATGCAAAAAAAGAGCCTGTCTTCATCACCAAAAACGGATATGGGAACCTTGTTGTCATGAGCATGGAAACATATGAATCCATGCTGGAAACCGCCGAAACAGATGCCGCGATCTCTGAAGCCGAATATGCCCAGGGAGGAACACTCCATGACGCCAGAAGCGCATTTGATTCTTTAAGGGAGGTCAACCGCATTTTCTTTACCTATTACGCGAAACAGGACAAATTTGTAGAGCGGCTGATCTGCGAACCGAGTTACCGGTCTTTTTGCAATAAACTCCATGCCGCTACATTACAGCACAATCTGAACCGGCATAATCCTTATGCAGATTTCGGTCCTGAAATACAAGGAATGATCAATACATTTCTGGTAGTCAGCTCGCTTGAGCTTTACAGACAGTGGATAGCTGACGGCAAAAAACTTCCTTTGGAAGAAGTGATCGAATTGACAGGGAAATTACTTGATGAAGGCATTTCCGGACTATCTGACCATAATTGAGATTATCTGTCCTGCGTTATTTTCTCCAGATATTCTTTCACATGTTCGATAAACCGCAGCATAGCCGGAGAAAGTGCCTGATTTTTTTTCCAGACAAGGACACATCCGCTCTCCAACGCTGGCTCCAGCGGTCGCAGACACAGTGTATCCTGATTGCAGGAAAATTCCATCACTAACGCCACGCCGATACCGCTTTCCACCATGATAGACTGGTTATGATGGGAAAGGTTACAGGTTGAAACAACATGAAGTCTTTCTTTGTCATATCCAAACCAATTTTCCAGTTCGTTCCGTACTGACTGGCGTCTTGCTATAATCAAGGGAACGTCTACCAGATCATCCGGCATGATTTTTTGTTTCCCTGCCAGCGGCGAATCCCTGCGCATAAGTACATGCCATTTTTCTTTTAATGGCATCCTCATATAATGATATCTGCTGATCTCGACCGGTTCCAGTAAAAGCCCCATATCCAAAAGTCCGTTTTCCAGCCGTTCTTTTACATCATCTGCAATCGCTGTATAAATATTAAAATTTACATTCGGATATTTTTGTTGAAAAGAGGCTATCATTTCAGAAAGGGGCTTCATATTCCGTGTTTCACCACAACCAATAGAAATTTCCCCTGAAACCGTCTCTTCCCCATGCTTTAATTCTTTTGCTGTCTTTTCAGCAAGATTGACAATTTCCTGCGCGCGTCTGCGAAGCAGCATACCCTCCTCTGTCAGCAGGATATTATGCTTTCCCCTGCGAAATAACTTCACGCCAAGCTCATCTTCCATCTGCATCAGTTGGCGGGACAGGGTTGGCTGTGTAATATGTAAAAGAGCTGCTGCTTTCGTGATATTTTCTTCCTTTGCAGCAGCCAGAAAGTATTGTAAAACACGAAGTTCCATTTGGTTTTCCCCCTTCATTTATTGCATCTCCATCATATCAGATTTTTATTTAGGAAATCAATATCTTACTCAATAAATGCTTTGAGGACAGAAGTAAAATCCTCCTGACATTCCTTTATTTCTTCCAGCTTTTCTCTCTGTCCTACTGATAGAGTTTCCAGATAGACCTTCCATTCCTGTTCTTTTTCTTTCTATGCCTCCAATGCCTTCCCATATTCAGGCGTGCGTACATAGCTCTCCCTACTGACGCTCTCCCCGTTCAATCTTCCCAAAAACTCAGCCATTTTTACCCATACATCATTCATACCCTGTTCCTCCTACCTCAAAATTTATTCTATATCAATGTCCTGTCATTCATCTTTAGGCATATTACAGGAACCGTTTCGCGAACCCTGTAATCATGTATTATCACTCCGTTTCGGTAAAATTAATTCTATACTCCGCATGCATTTTGAAACAGAGCCGCGGCCTCCTCAAGCCTGTGTATGGCATAATCAAAAAATTCATAATAGGACATGCAGAAACAGTTTTTCGGCATCCGATGCCGCCTGCACCCGCCCCTGCAGATGGGTGCGTATTTACAATTCCGGCAGTCTTCATGCATCCTGGCAGATTCCTCGATAAAGCGGATTTCTTTTCTTTTTTCATTAATCCTGTCAAAAGAGACTTCGTTCAGACTGCCAAGCCTGTATCCGTCCAGCACATAAAAATCGCAGGGGTAGACTCCCCCGTCCGCCTCCACCACATGCTGGCAGGAGCATACGCCGTTCATACCGCAGACGTCCGCCGGCATCAGCAGGAGCATCTTAACATATTCCTCAAACTGCTGTATGTGTACGATAACCCCGCTTTTCAGATCGTTATACCACAGGTCGAAAAGCGTTTTCAGAAAATGCCCATAGGCTTTTGGCGTAAGCGTATACGCAAACCGCTCCTGTTCCCTCGCGATCGGATTCAGGCAGGGGATGAACTGCAGATGAGTAAAACCGTTCTGTTTATAAAAATCATAAATCTGCGTAATCTTTTTGGCTGTCATCGCATGAACTACCGTGAGGATATTAAAATCCACACCATATTTTTTCAAAAGCCCGATGCCTTCCATGACCCGCACAAAGCTTCCTTCTCCCTGTCCGTCAACCCGGAAGCGGTCATGGATAAATCCGGTTCCGTCCAGCGAAATTCCGACCAGAAAATTATTTTCTTTCAAAAACTCCGCCCATTTCTCGTCCAGACAGGTTCCGTTGGTCTGAATCGCATTGGAGATATGCAGGCCCTTTGTATTATATTTTTTCTGCAGCACGACTGCTTTCCGGTAAAAATCAAGCCCGCGCAAAAAAGGTTCCCCGCCCTGATAGGTAAAGGAACAGGCCGTATCCGAGTAATCCAGGGCTTTTTGGATCACGTTTTCCAACGTCTCTTCCGACATAAAACCATATGATTCCACTTCCCTGTTTTTCACCTCATCATGGTAAAAACAATAATGACATCGCAAATTGCACATTCCTGAAGCCGGCTTTAATAACACGCTGATGTTGGGCATAATCTGTCCGCCTTTCCGTCCGCATCCCACAGATCAGATTGCAGCAAACTGCTCTGCATGAATGATCAATACGCTTTAAAATTATATTTGTGCGGAATTTCTTTTTTCTCACCGTACAGGTTTTGATATAGTCCGCTCCATAACTGTGCGAGGGAATCTTCGCCCTCGCGGATATCTTCCATTTCAAGTCCGCCGTTTTGTTCCAGCAGTTCATATGCTTCTTTGTCTTTTCCAAGATGATACAGGGCGCGGATCAGATAAAAGCGCAGTTTGGAAATCTTGCGCTCCTCCGCATCCAATGTCTCATAAAAATCACAGATGGCCTGATCCGAACCGCACAGGGAAAGCACCTTAAATCCCTCTTTCAGATAAGAATGGTCAGCGCGCCGCATCTCCATCCCCTTTATCATATACTCCGAAGCACGCCGAGTTTTTCCCTGAACAAAGCAGACGCAGCTTAACGCATGGAATGCCCACGGGTTTTCCGTCAGCGAGAGCGATCTCTCCAGTTCTTTTCCGGCTTTTTTGTACTTTCCTTCCGTAAAATAACCGATCCCCATATGATAATGGGCATACCAGTTTTTGTCATTCTCCCTTTTCAGGCTTTTCTTGAAAAAGTCCAGATTATCCCCGTCGATCAGAAATTCGTCCGGCCTTAACGACGGCGGCGGGCAATGCAGTTTGGACGTTTCAAAAAATGTCCGCCACTTTTCCAAAGACTCCTCTTTTACCGTAAATTCCAGATGTTTTGAAAGCTTTCCCTGCTTTTTCAGTGCGCCATAACCGCTTCCCGGGAAAACCACCGCCGCTCGGTTCCGAGCCATGGGCTTTGTTTCCGCCAGTTTTTTCTCCATATTTTCCCAGACGGACAAAATGCCCTGCTCCTCCGCAAACCATGCGGTCCGTTCCGGATGTCCAAGGCTTAACGTTTCCGGCGAAATTTTCACAGGACCGTACTGCTCCATCCATTCCCATGCCGTATGGGGCGCCATCGGGACGCAGCCGTACTGGGTTTTTCCGATCCCCGCCTGTATTTCAACGTATCTGCCGGCCTGATCTGTGAGAAATTCCTGCCAGCGGTCCGAAGCGTCGCCGTTCCCCCAGGAAAACAGCTTGCGGGCTCTCAAACGCGCGGTGGAAACCTGTAACAGACCATAGCCCGTCCGATCCACATTGGCAATATATTTCGGACTTTTTTCCGGTATATCGAAAAAGTAATCCGTCGATTTAGGAATCTTTTTGTAATCCGTTATATCAATGCCTTTTACGAAAGGCAGAGATGTTTTGTACACCGCCCCATCCCCGAACGTGAACGCTTTTTCTGCCGGAACGATGATCCTGCCGCCCTCATATTCGCAGACCGCCATGTTGCTCCACCAGTACATCGGAACCACTTCACTTCTCTCGTTTACGATACGCATCCTGCAATTTAAAAACGGGCTGTCCGGCTCCAGCCAGAAATCCATCTGATACGGAACGCCCCTGATCCGTTCGTACTCATACATCCGCAGCACGGGAATCCCATTTTCCAGTTCCGTTTCCGCGGTATACAGCGGCTCTGTCGTGAGCGGCGAGTGTCCGATGATACCGATATTCCATTCCACGCCGCCGGAAAACCATGCGTTACGCACCGCAAGGTTGGAAAACCGGAGCACGTCGTTGGTATAAAGAAGGTTTCTGCCTTGTTTTTTATCCCACAATTCCCAGAGCCTTCCGCCATATTCAGGCAGAAATACAGCCTTTAAGCAATCGTTTTCCAATACGGCCGTCCGTATCTCCCGCTCGGAGAGTTCCCGCGTATAGTCATTATACTGCCTGTAGGGATAGGCGCTGCTCTTTCGTCCATAACCCTCATATATTTCATCATCCTCTTCGAGACAAAATTCCAGTTCATTTTGCAAAATACGTTCACCCAGCAGATCAGGGACGCTGCTTTCTTCACCCAGGACTGCCATGCGAATCTTCTTTTTCGCAAATTCAAGTTTCGGCTTCATCAGTTTCCTCCTTGTTAAAACCAACAGCTATCGCCGGAAAAACCTCATCCGGTAATAGCTGCTGGTTCTCATTCCATCAGTAAATTGCAGTAAAATAAAACTTGCTAAATTTCATACCACCGAATCTCGTTCGCCTCCAGATCCAGTTCGAAACTGCTTCCATCGCCCCGGTAAACGACTGTAGCCTGTGGCACATACGTATTATTGACCACGCAGAATTTACCGTTCTTCACATAGGCATGGACATCCACGTTATAGTTTGACGATATCCACCGGTTCAGCTCCTCCTCGCTGTGGGCCGACCAGAGCACTGCCCTGTGGAGCAGGCGGCTGTTCTCAAAAGAGTAGGGCAGCCCTGAAAAATACACCGCGCGCCCGGCTCCGTATTCGTTCACCGCCAACTGAACCTCTTTTTCCCGCTGTACCAGCACCCGGGCTCCTTCCAGGGCATAAATCCCTTTCTTTCCCTCGCCAAAGTCCACTTCTCCCGTGCAGTCTCCCATGATAAAGTGATCCGGGTGTTCCTCCCAGTTATATTTATCATAACCCAGCGTAAAGCCAGTTTCTTTCTCCACGCCAAGCACTGCGGACATTTGAAGATAACGTCCCTGATACTGATGGCCGGAAGGCTCGCCGACACCGATCAGGCCGCCGCCGTTCCAGACGAATTTCTTCACCGCGGAGGAGATTTCCGCATCCTCCCAGACTGCCCCGCCTGTATGCGCCGTATCCCCGTCGCCCACGTTGATCAGGACATCTATGTCGTCCAGTATGCCCGGATCGGCTTTGATATCGTCAAAGCTTATAAACCGCACTTCGTAAGGGGCGCCGGACAGAGCCTCAATTATCCCGGCATAGGAGTAGTTCTGCTTCTGGTACAACGCGTGGTGCACCATATGGCAGCCCCAGGACCTGGCTCTGCCCCAGCTATTAAGGACAGCCACCGTCTTGACACAATAGGGAGTCGTCCCTTTGATGTTCGCATAGAGTTCCCTGAACTCGTTGCAGACATCCTCCACATAGTCAATAAACTCCGGAAACTGGCAGGCCAGTTTCAGATAACCGCCATAGCCGATCCGGTCGATCGGTTTTCTCAAAATAGCGCGTCTTGCGGTAACCCAGTTCTCCTTCGCCTCCCGTACGGGATCTCCCCCCTCATGGAATGTGTCGGGGAAAAAGTAGGGCAGAAAACGTCCCTCCGTATATTTTATCCCGGAAATGTCAGAGATGAGGCGCAGGGTAGAACCGTTCCCTACGGAACCAACCACCGCATCCAGGCCGATTGATTGAAACTCATCCAGATACGGCTCCGTGCCGATCCAGTGATCGCCCAGAAACATCATGGCTTCTTTTCCCATTTCATGGGTAATCTCCACCATCTCCTTCACCAGCTTCGCCACTTCCCGGCACTGGAAGGCCATAAAATCTTTATACTCCTTAGACGGAATCCGATACTGGTTATTGTAATACCCCTGGTCAATAATATACTCCGGACGGAAAGGATACCCGGCCTCCCGTTCAAACTGCTCCAGAATGTAGGGGGAGACAGACGCGGAATAACCGTACCAGTCCACATATTTTTCCCGTTTCAGCTCGTCAAATACCAGCGTAAACTGATGGAAAAAAGTCGTATATCTGATCACATTCACATAAGGATGCTCTTCAATAAACCTGCGGAGACGCTCCATCGTATACTTCCGGGTCTTAGGCTGACGCACGTCAAAAGTGATCTGGCGCTCGAAGTCTTTCCAGTCGTTGGTAACCGCATTGTACATATGCACAGGGTCCCAGATCAGATAAGCCAGAAAACTCACCGTATAGTCATGAAAAGCCTGCGGCGCGTCAATGACCACGCAGCCTGTCTCTTTCTCGTAACGCCAGGAATCCGCGGAGACAGGCTCTCCGATCGTGCGGTCCATCACTTCCCACCAGCGCCTGATATCATCATGGTCGTTCGCCTTCAGCAGATCAGGGCTGATCCCCTTCATTAACGGTATGGACAACGGACCGTCCAGGGCGGTATGAAATCCGGTCATGATATAGCACTGCTGAACCTCATCCGGATTGGCTTTCGCCCATGCGTTGTCCTTACGGGTGGTATAGTAGGTGGAGTAAACTTTCGCGTCCACCTGCCTCAGTTCTTCCGGGTAGTCCGTACCGTCGCAGTCCCTGATCGCGTCGGCTCCCCACCGTTTTAAAAGTTCCAGGGTCTCTGGTACCACATCCACATCAGTGGGAATGGTCACCCGACCGGTTTTCTGTTCCTTACACATAAAATAATCCTCCTATCAGTTAACCCTTCACACCGCCGCCGGTAACGCCCGCGATAATCTTCTCGGACATAAAGATGTACAATAAGAACGTGGGCAGGAATACGATAATGACTGCCGCAAACATTCCGCCATAATTGCCGGTATACTTCATGGAATTAACAATGTTCAGCAAGCCTACGCCTACAGGAGTCATACTCTCACTGGAGGTAAAGATCAGCGCCATAAAGAACTCGTTCCAGACGGACATGAAATTAAAGATTGTCACGGTCACGACCGCCGGCTGAACCAATGGCAGCATAATCTTCAAAAATGTCTTGGGAGCGCTGCAGCCGTCCAGATAGGCAGCCTCCTCATAACTTCTGGACAAAGTAGCAAAAAAGTCCAGCAGATAAATCGTTGTATAGGGTACCCGCATCATAATGTACAGCAGGATTAACAGTATTCTTCCCTTGATTCCCAATTTCACAACGAGGGAATAAAGAGGCATGATAATCATAATGGCAGGCACGCTCATGGCAATGACCAGGCCGATGCGCAGAGCCGTACCGCCTGTGAATTTCCAGCGGGAAAGCACATAAGCCGCGGGAGCCGAAATTGCCAGCACGCCAAAGCAGGAAACCACAGAATAAAGCAGGGAGTTCCCGAAGAATACCGATACATTCTGTACCTGCCAGGCCGTGACATAATTCTCCAGGTGAAAACCTGATTCAAATTTAAAAATGCTGCCGGTAAAAATTTCCCTGGATGTCGAAAAGCTCGCTCCCAGAATCCACCCCAGCATGACTGCCGTAAAGAGTACCCATAAGACGACAACAATATAACCCGGCAATAACTTGAGTTCCTTCTTCCAGTTAAAATGTTTCATGGTAGTTCCTCCCTTCCTAATATTCCAGGTCGCCGCCCTTGAACAGCTTCTCGGTAATGACATATACGACGATAATAATCGCGGTAAGCACCACGCCTACCGCCGCGCCCGCCCCGGCGTCCCGGGTAACGACGCCCTTGCCGCCAAACACGGTGTCATACAGATAGACAACCGGTACGATTGTCGATTCTTCCGTGTCGATCGGAGAAAACATCTTCGTCCACAGGAAGAATGTGGTAGCATTGATACTCCAGAAGGTAAGCGATGTCTTGATAACGCCCTTCAAAAGAGGAAGCGTAATATGCAGAAACTGTCTGGGCTTGTTCGCGCCGTCCAGGGTTGCCGCCTCAAAATAATCCTGCGGGATTCCTTCAATGCCGCTGATATAAATCAGCATATAATAGCCTACGCTGCCGAAAACAAACGATATCACCATAGACCAGAACTTCATATCGCTCCCAAGCCATTTGACTTTATCTCCCCCGAATACTTTAGCCATTTCATTTAACAGACCGTAATCATAATTGAATATGTACTGAATCCACATGGTCGCCAGCGCTACCGCACTGATGATATTGGGCATATAGATCGCGGCGCGGAAAAATTTCTTTCCACGGATCCCGCTGGTTACAATCACTGCCATCAACATTGCCAACACCAGCGTGAGCAGGCCCCCGACCAGCCAAATCAATAACATATTTGTCATAGAAACGCGGAAGCTCTGACTGCCAAATATCTTGCTATAATTACCCAGACCGTAGAATCCCCAGTCGGACAGACTTGCAGTAAGACTCTCCACCTGAAAGAAACTCATCAATACCGTGCGGCACACGGGATAGACAAACATGATAAGCAGACACAGCACCGCAGGCAGGCTAAACCAGAAAATCATCGCTTTGTTTTTTTTCATGTTACTCTCCTTCCTATCGCAATTCTATCGCAATTTCACATAAGGATAAGGGTGCCAAAAGACTCTTGGCCTTTGATATATTTGTACCTTGAAAACTTAACACGATGTGTCAAATGCATAAGCAGAGCCTTACTTAATTCGTGTTAAACTTTCAAGGTGCAAACAAAATCATATATTTATTAATGTGTCTTTTGACGCCTTAATAGGTATAATAAAAGCAGGCAGTGCATGAGGCTCCGCCTGCTTTCCTTTCATTTCTTAATACAGAGCATCCATAGCTTCGCAGAATTCTGCGCCGGTAGCATACTTTCCTTCAAACAGTTCAGTGATGATGGACTTGAAACTTGTCTTCTTGTCCTCATTCTTGTTAAGGGCGTTGCACCATGTCATCGGCGCTTCCGCGGACAACAGGGTTTCAATCGTACCTGTCAGAGCAGCCGGAGCCGTATTGCGGTTGTCCGCAGGAATCTGCTGTGCGGTATCCGCCATCTTCTGGTCAAATTCACCTGTCGTCAGGAAGATAATAAAGTCAAATGCCGCCTGGGGATTCTCGCTGTAGGAAGTAACCGCCAGAGAGTTCGCTCCCGCATATGCAGAAGTATCATCCGCACCGTTCTCTACCGCAGGGTAATTAAACAGACCCCAGTTTACTTCCGTGCCGGTATTGTTATTTACTTCGGCGGTAACATAGTTTGCACATACGATCATCGTCGCAAGGCCAAGGCCGATCTTGTTCTCGCTGCTGGGGAACTCATCCGGAGCGCCGTCTACAAAATAGCCCGCATCGATCAGGTCGATAATCTCCTGTGCAGCCACCTCGGCATCAGAACCGGTCCAGCCGCCGTTTGTAGCTATCTCCTCAATCTTTTCTTCACCCAGATGACGTACCAACTGATGATAGAAAGCGAAATCGCAGTATGCGGTATCCTGTGCGATCGGGCCTACGCCGGAATCTTTCAGTTTCTGGCATACATCCAAAAACTCCGCCCAAGTCTTGGGTTCTGCAGTAACGCCTGCCGTCTCAAAAGCATCTTTATCATAGAAGATACCACCTACCTGGGGCTGCTCTACGATAGAGTTCAGATTGCCTTTCCACGCAATTACCTGATTATTCAGGCAGGGATAGCTGAAGCTGTCATAGTCCACAGCCTTTGCCATATCTGTCAGGTCATAAGTATAATCTCCGTAAACATTGGCAATACGCTGATAATCGTCTTCGAAGATATCAAACTTGTCGCCGGCCTCCAGGGATGCGGACAGAACCTGGTTGATGTCACGCCCCTTCCATTCGATGGTAATCTTGGCGCCGGTCTGCTCGCCAAAAGCGTCAGCCGCTTCCTGAACTACCTGTGCCTGCGGTTCGCTGGATGTCCACATGGACCACATCGTCAGCTCTACGCCTTCATACGATTTTCCATCGGTTGCAGCTTCTTCTCCCTTAGTAGTTTCTTCTTTTGCGGGTTCCTCTGTCTTTGCAGTTTCTTCCGTCTGGCTCGCGGTTGACTGGGAACTGTTATCAGCCTGTGTGTTGTCTGCCGGAGTGCTTCCACAGCCCGCAAATATGGACAGGCTTAAGGCGGAAACCATCAGCAAACTGATAATTTTTTTCATTTTCATTTTTATTCCTCCCTTTCTTTTCATCGCTGCCATTTGGGGCAGCTTCCCTCTTCAGTCCGATTTTCCTGAACTTTACATTTTAATTATATAAAAATTTATAACATAAAACAATCCCTTTATTGCTCTTTTCTTTATAGATATTGTTTTTTTGATTTTTGTCAAATTGCTCAAAAAGCTTCCTTTTTTCTTCGGAAAGAGCAAAATTTTTCTCTTTTTCACGCATTCGGCATTAGTCAATATTTCCAACAAAGTGCCAAAATCGGGCCAGAAGATCATGCATGGTTGCAAAACAGCCCGAAAAAGCTTATAATGCTGTTAAAATTCCAAAAAAAATATTTTTGTAAAATTGCGCTGTACGGGAGGATTATTATGAACAGCTACAGACACATTTTCCCCAGGACGGCATCTGAACCGTCCGACCAGGTAGTTCCGCGGTTAAACTATATTACCAGCGATCAATATTCCACCAAATGGGAAGCGAATCTCCACACCCACACCTGTGCCGAATTCTTTTTCATCACGGACGGACACGGACACTTCCGCACGCAACATGAGGAATTCCCCGTCGCCATCTATGACCTGATTATCATTAACGCCAATGTTCCGCACACAGAGCTAAGCCAGGACGACAATCCCCTCAAATACATCGTCCTGGGTGTAGAGAACCTGGAAGCCATGACCGGTGCGGAAGGCTACTTTATGCTCCATCTCCACAACGGCTGGAAGGAATTAATGCAGTGTCTGCATCTGATGCTCCAGGAGTCCTATGATTCCCATCCCGGCTATGAAGAAGCCTGCCAGCACTTGCTGCAGGTGGTGTTGCTGCGCCTAAAGCGCCAGATAACGCTCTCTTTTTCGGATGAAACGCCTTCCCGTTCCAGCCGCGACTGCGACCTGATCCGACGCTACATTGACAACCATTTCAAGGAAAACATCTCGCTGGAACAACTGGCGGAACTGGCGCATATGAATAAATATTACCTTGTTCATACTTTTAAAAAAGAGTTCGGCACCTCCCCCATCAACTATCTGATCTCCAGACGCATTGATGAGAGCCGTTTCCTCCTGTGCGAGACCAACCACAGCCTTTCCACGATCACCGAAATACTTGGTTTTTCATCCCTCAGCTACTTTTCCCAGTGCTTCCGGCGGGCGGAAGGGATCAGCCCCGGAGAGTACCGCCGGCAAAACCGGAGTCCCTGATCTAATCCACGATGGAAGGCCGCTCTCCTTCCGCCTGCCGGATCCAGTCAAGCAGGCGTTGGCGCAGTTTTGTTTTGATGTCCACATACACAGGATCGGACACCACATTGTTTAGCTGATAAGGATCTTTTTCCAGATCATATAGAAAATCATCCGCATATTCCTGCGCCGCCGACGCCTCAAAACCATTAAGGCCGGGCGCATATACCGAGTAGGTATACCTTTCCGTACGGATACACCGCCCTACCCGGCTTTCGGAAATCTGGGCAAAAACCTCATTAACCCTGTCAGGATTCCTTTTTTCCACCACATCCAGAAGATTCTCCCCGATCATCGCGTCCCCCACGTCCACGCCGGCCAGCGCAAGGATGGTCTTTGGCAGGCTTGCGGTGCTCACCAGTTCCTGCACGGCAATTCCGCCCTTGTAATGGCCTCCGGCGATGACAAGCGGTACATGGAGACAGCCGTCATGACAGGATCGCTTGTAATCGTCCCCGCCGTTTAAGTGCGCGTCGTTATTCCGGGTTTTGAAATGGGATCCATGGTCGGAGGCAAAGAGGATAACCGTATTTTCATATAGCCCTTTCTCCTTCAATTTATCCACCAGCCGCCCCAGATTCTCGTCCAGGCTCGCGCACTGCCCCAGATAATCCGGATACTCCTGCGCAGCATTGCCGCCAAGCGCCGCCAGATCTCCGGGCAGAACAAAGTCCTTATATTTCTCCTTCGAGCCTTCCGGCCCCTCATAGTGTTTATGGTCATTCTGGTGATGCGGTTCGATCTGGGATATGGTCATGAAAAACGGCTTCTTCCCGTCGTACCCATCCAGAAACTCTAAAGCCATATCATTGATACAGTCCGCGCGATACCCCTTAAAGTCTACCCGCCGGTCATTTTCGTCAAATACATACCCGTCATAGCCGTGAGACGTAAACTCCAACACATCGGCTGCGCGCCAGTAACCGGTGTATCCGCCGCGCAGCTCCCGCGGGATGGCCGTGACCGTGTGGTCTATGACCGGAGCCTGATACGCCTCACCGTCGCTCGCCAGATGCCATTTCCCGATATAGGCCGTCTCATAACCGGCCTCCTCAATATAATCGGCTAACGTCTTTACCCCCTCAGGCAGCATCACATTGTTGCGGAAGCATCCTGTCTCCGTGGGATATCTGCCTGTCTGGAACAGTGCCCTGCAGGGGCCGCACACCGGCTGGGGCGTAAACGCATTATCAAACTTGACCCCCTCCCTGGCCAGACGATCCAGATTGGGCGTAATGTCAAGGGGCTGCCCAAAGCAGCCGCAGGTGTCCCAGCGCTGTTGATCCGTAAAGTAAAAGATAATATTATATGCCATGGTTTTTCTTCCTTTCTACTACAATGTATTTATGGTTAATACCCCTTACAGCCAGTAAGGAATTATCCATCTCGTTGCTTAAGCTGTTAGAATGAGTAAGGCAATAGGTCTGGCCGAAAAGTCCGCCAACCAGCCCTCATTCGCAGCATTCGTTTTACGCAGGTTGAAACACGTTTCACGCACCGCAGGGCGCTGACCGCCTTTGCCGGTGTTGCCCCCGGAAAAGATGAATCCGGACAGCACGTCCGTAAAAGTGTGCCTACCACAAAGAAAGGCTCTCCCTATCTGCGCAAGACCCTCCTCCAGATAATAAACGGCCTTATCAAGCGTTCCCCCGTGAATGATCCCGTTTATGCTTTCATGGACAAGAAGCGGGCACAGGGCAAGCCTTATTACCTCTACATGACCGCCGGGGCAAACAAGTTCCTCCGCATCTATTACGGGCGGGTAAGGGAATATCTTTCCGCACTGGCGGAAGCCGAAAATATCTAAACAAACGTCCTTGCTTTTCATCAGACCAGCGTGCTGCGGTGGTCTGTTTGTGGTACTTATTTTTCAACCTGTATAAAATTTTCAAATTTCACAAATTTCTGCTTGACTTTTTATTTGCAGACTTTTCGGAAAAGTGTTCCTATATCAACTACTTTATAAGCTGGAAGTTAAAAGTTATTAGTTGGACAACCCAAGCTTAACGCACTTTTGTAAAGCTGATTTGCTGTTAATGTATGTTTCACCGATTTTATATAGCGGAATCTATGGCACCTGAATCAATTAGATTATCAGCTTCATCTGAACTAATCCCTAAATATCCGGCTACATCATAACGGGACAGGTAATCTCCATATTGAGCTTAATCATTTTGTGTACTGACGTTCAAAGTAGACGGAACCTTTATCGTGTCAGTAAAATGAAAAGCAATTATGCAACTGGCAATACAATTGCCAAAGCAATAATACAATTTCCCAGGAATTTGAGCAATCCATCGTTTTTCATATTAGTAATCCTCCAAATTTCGATTTGTAAATAAAATTATAACACGTTTTTAATAGGTGTACAATTCCGAAAAGGGAGCAGATAGTGTAACTTTACTTGGGGGATGCAATGGTATACAGTCTCTTTTGTCTCTTTATGGATAAAGCGGGTTCGGGTAAATGTGATGCTGCCTATAGGCATGAGGATACTTTTCCGGGCATGGTCTTTCACATGCCAGCGTCCACGCCTTTTCGCGCCGCATTCCAAAAGGGTGTTGCATTCCTCCAGCCATTCGCAGATCAGACAGCAGGCGAACCGAAGGAGCACCTGCAGGACTTCCTTTACACATTTGTCAAACATCGCAGGGGACTCCATAAAATTTATTTTAATTTTTTCAGGTCGCTGCACAGCACGGTCTGGAAATACGCGGTGGGAACTCCGGCGCAGGAAGTGGTCCAGAGTGTCATGCGGAAACAAAAACTGATTTTTTTAGAATTAGAACGTGTTGTTTTTATTTTTTGTTGCAGTGGCTGAACATAGAAACGCTATTCCAAATGCCGATTCGGAAAAAAGGAGTTATTCTGTTGCGGAAGCGGCAGAGATTCTCGGCGTAAGCAAACGTTCCATTTACAAACTGTGTTCTGCAAATGCATTCAAAACGGTTCGTATTGGCAAAAAGCTGAGAATCTCCAGAAAATCCTTTGACGAATGGCTTGA
>JAETQH010000194.1 GCA_021770785.1 Lachnospiraceae bacterium | reverse complement strand
TCTAATACAATGTAGGACACAAAATAAATTACTTTTTCCAGCTGACGCGGAGAAATATTTAATAATAGACCCATTCTGCTGGGAATTCCTTTAAAATACCAGATATGAGAACATGGTGCCGCTAATTCAATATGCCCCAAGCGTTCTCTTCTTACCTTGGAACGTGTAACTTCTACACCACAGCGGTCGCATACAACACCTTTATAGCGAATCCGCTTATATTTTCCGCAGTTACATTCCCAGTCCTTAGTCGGCCCGAAAATGCGCTCACAAAACAAACCGTCCCGTTCCGGTTTTAATGTACGATAGTTAATCGTTTCCGGTTTTTTTACTTCACCACTGGACCATTCTCTAATCTGCTCCGGCGAAGCCAAACCAATCCTCATTCGGTCAAAATTATTAACATCTAACAAAGGGCTCTCTCCCTTCCTATAATCTGTTTCTATTAGAATTCATCATCTAAAATGAAATCTCCGACGTCTTCCAAATCATCTGTTACATCAAAATCCAGATCCAAATTCATATCTTCCTCTAACAGATCTTCATCTGGTTCGGCGTCTTCTTCCAACTCACCATCAGCATTTTCAATCAAGAAGTTGTTGAAAGCTCCTGGCTCTTCGGCATTTTCCTTACCCTTTTCTGCTGGCAATTCAATGCCTAGTTCTTTTGCAGTTTCTGCAATATCATCATCATCTTCGCCGATTTCAATTTCTTCGTCGTTTTCATTTAGAATCTTAACATCAAGACACAGACTCTGCAGCTCTTTTATTAATACCTTGAAAGATTCCGGCACACCAGGCTCCGGCACATTTTCACCTTTTACGATAGCTTCGTATGTTTTCACACGGCCCACGATATCATCAGATTTTACTGTTAGGATTTCCTGCAGAGTATACGCAGCACCATAAGCTTCCAGCGCCCACACTTCCATTTCACCAAAGCGCTGACCACCGAACTGTGCCTTACCGCCTAATGGCTGTTGAGTAACTAAAGAATACGGACCTGTAGAACGAGCATGAATTTTATCATCAACCAAATGTGCCAATTTCAAATAATACATATAACCAACCGTTACCGGATTATCGAAGGGCAACCCAGTACGGCCATCACGTACTGTAAATTTACCGGATAGCGGATATTTCATCTCACTTGCTTCGTCAGCGCGCTGCAGCATATCCAAGATGTCTTGTTCCGATGCACCATCAAAGACTGGCGTTGCCAAGTGTAGTCCCAGTGCTTTGGCAGCCATACCCAAATGGACTTCCAATACCTGACCGATATTCATACGGGATGGCACCCCTAATGGATTTAACACAATTTCAACCGGTGTTCCATCTTCCAAAAATGGCATATCACACTCAGGCAAGATACGGGACACGACACCTTTATTTCCATGACGGCCTGCCATTTTGTCCCCTTGAGAAATTTTTCTCTTCTGTGCAATATAACAACGTACTACCTGATTTACACCTGGAGAAAGATCGTCGCCATTCTCCGCTGTAAATATTTTTACATCAACAATAATACCCTGCTCCCCATGAGGCACACGCAGAGAAGTATCACGCACTTCACGGGCCTTTTCTCCAAAAATAGCACGCAGCAGGCGTTCCTCCGCTGTCAGTTCTGTTTCTCCTTTTGGAGTTACTTTGCCGACCAGAATATCCCCTGGTCGCACTTCTGCACCAACACGGATAATACCCCGTTCATCTAGATTTTTCAAAACTTCTTCCCCTACATTCGGGATATCGCGTGTGATTTCTTCCGGCCCCAACTTTGTATCACGGGCATCGCATTCATATTCTTCAATATGAATTGATGTATAATAATCTTCTTTTACCAGTTTTTCGCTTAATAAAACAGCATCCTCGTAGTTATAACCTTCCCAGTTCATAAAAGCAATCAGCACATTACGTCCCAACGCCAACTCACCATGGTCTGTAGACGGGCCGTCTGCCAAGATGGC
>JAETQH010000193.1 GCA_021770785.1 Lachnospiraceae bacterium | reverse complement strand
TTTGAAAGAGGCTGTAATGGGGAGCATCTGCCGAAGAAAAGTGTTTTGTTAATACAGGACATTCCTCTAACATCCTTTGCTTGATGGTTGGGTCAACACATTCGGTTGCTATGCCGCTTACCCTTACCCAGTCCCGTGTACCGTTTTTCAGTGCGACTATCTGAATTTTGTTATGTTTGGCAAGCTGTTTATACACTGATTTTGTGTCTGAGGTAGAAATGTATAGGTTGTTATTGTATTCCATAATTGCGCCAAACGGTCTGCCTGCTGGAAAATCATTATTAAAGGTTAATACGAAAAATGTACCACATTCTTTTATGAAGTTGTATGTTTGGCTCATTTGCATACCTCCATGTATTAATCTTTTAACTGGTCTTTGAACGCTTCGACTAAGGCATTGCTCAATTCCTTAGAGGGGATTTCCGCCCAATGCTGCGTGGTGTCAAACTTCGGATAATTGTACCGCCACTGGTCGTAATCTTCCCTGCTGATTTCCTCATCAGAGAGCTTGTCTGCTTGTTCTTTCCAAGCAGAGAGCATTTTCAGCAGTTCGGCGGCATCCTTATTTTTGTTTTTGTTGACTTTTAAGCAGATTTCACCGTCTGATTCACTGACGGTAAGACCGTAAATGTCCTCTAGGGTAAATAAGGTGTGCATAAGCCCGATGTAGCTGTCAATGTCGGGTATGTCCAGTGCTTGCGGTGCAACGTCCAAAGCCTGTGCCAGTGCAGCAGTAAGCTCTGCTTTTGGCTTACGAGAGCCTGTTTCGTACTGTGCCAGACGCACGTCTGCGCTCCGTTCGGGAAAACCGACAAGCATACCGAGGTATTTCTGTGTCATGCCCCGCATGATGCGGAAAAAATGTATTCTTTCGCCAATCGCCATAATGTTTCACTCCTTGTTCGTATGTTTATAAGGAGTATAGCATATATGCTTAGAAAAAGTCAAGAATAAGCGAAACAAAAAAGTTTAATATTTTCTTACAAACCTATTGACAGTAGCAAAAATGTTTAGTATCATGAATTAAGCAAAAACGCTTAGAAAGAGAAAGGAGAGGTTGTATGGACAACAAATTTATCCGTGTGGATGAGGTGGCGCAGGAGCTTTCCGTATCAAAGCCTTATGCCTATAAACTCATCAAGAAATTAAATGACGAGCTGAAGGAGCAGGGGTTTATCACGATTGCAGGGAGAGTAAACCGCCAGTATTTTCAAGAAAGGTTTTACGGGGCAGGAGAAAAACAGGGAAAGGAGATGGATTAAATGCCAGTATTTAAGAACGAGGGTAACGGCACATGGTATGTGATGGCTCGGTATGTGAACTGGAAAGGGGAGCGGAAACAGAAGTGCAAGCGTGGGTTTGTCACAAAGCGTGAAGCGCAGGAGTGGGAGCGGAAGTTCCAGTTACAAAATTCTGCTGACCTTGACATGGACTTTGAAGCCTTTACGGAGCTTTATGCGAATGATATCAAGAACCGACTGAAAGAAAACACTTGGCTGACAAAGGAGCATATCATTCGGACGAAGATTCTTCCGTACTTTGGTAAGATGAAGATTAGCGGGATTGGCACAAAGGAAATCATCGCATGGCAGAATGAGCTGCTTGCCTACCGTGATGAAAAACGTAATCCCTATTCTCAGACGTATCTGAAAACCGTCCATAACCAGCTTTCCGCTATCTTCAACCATGCAGTACGGTATTATGACCTCCGCTCCAATCCTGCGGCAAAGGCGGGGAATATGGGGAGTGAGGAACACAAGGAAATGCTGTTCTGGACAAAAGAGGAATATAAGAGGTTTGCGGATGAAATGATGGACAAGCCAGTTTCCTTTTACGCCTTTGAAATGCTCTATTGGTGCGGAATCCGAGAGGGTGAATTATTAGCTTTGACCGCTGCTGATTTCAATTTTGATAAGGAAACAGTCACGATTAACAAATCCTATCAGCGTCTGCATGGGGAAGATGTGAT
>JAETQH010000013.1 GCA_021770785.1 Lachnospiraceae bacterium | reverse complement strand
CGTCCTAACTGTCCGCATTACCTCTCTGTCTGCCTGTCCCGTTCCGGCTGCTTCGCCTGCCGCAAAATGCTGTCTACGTTCTGCTTAATCATATCATACTGTTTCACTTTCTTTTTCAGCTTCCCGTACTCTTGATACAGCTTATCCTTTTTCTCTGTCAGCTCCTTGTACTCCATGTGCAGCTTCTTAAAGTCGGGCAGCTTCCCGCCGTTCTTTGCTGCCTGCAATGTCTTAGCGGCTGCTTCGTGAATGATAATGCTGCTCTCATTGCCCCGCAGGAACTTTTCTTTGTCCTTTGCCTTTTTGTACTGCATATAGACCGCCTTTGTCTGTTGGTATGCGGATATGTTTTTCATCAAGAGGGATATGTCGGACAATCTCTTTTCCAAGCCTTTCAGCGTGGCGGCGGTATCTTCGCTTTCCGTATGCACTTCATCAAGAACCGCCTGCAACTGTTCATACTCTGAAATGTCATGCTCCGTTAAGAAATTCAAAGTCTTTGCCGCCTGTTTCAGATTGTGTATCTTCGCCCACTGTTCGTAGCCCTTACTTTCTGCCGCCTTGATACTGTTCTGAATGTCAATCAGCATGGAGATACCCGCTTTTTCCTGCCTTAACGGTTTCGGCTTCGCCCGGTATATTCCGGCAATCCTCTCCGTTATGGCTTCCTCTGTATAGGCTTCTCCTAGCGTCTTAGAACGTGTGAAGCGTTCCTGCCCCGGCGCACGGAATGAAACATACTTCCCCCGCTTGATCTCATAGCCTGCCGCTGCCATGAGCCGCAGGAAATCTTCAAAATCTTTCGCTTTGGGAATTGTATCATCAATTACGGCTTTCAGCTTCGCTTTCCAACTTGTGCCTTTCCGTTCAGCGTCCCATTCCGCATATTTCTTTCCTTTGTCCTGCCCCGGCGTGACGACTGACAATCCATGCTCTTTACACAGCCTGTCACTCTCATTGCGTATCTGATAATAGCTTTTCTTGTTGGAAACGTACTTGCGGTGTGTCGCAAAATCGACCGCACAAAATATGATGTGGTTATGGATATGCCCCTTGTCTATGTGGGTAGTAAGCACATACTCATATTTGCCGCCGAGAACCTTGTCCGCAAGCTCTTTTCCTATGCGGTGGGCTTCCTCATAGCTGACCTCTCCGGGCGCAAAAGACTGAATTAAATGGTGTCCGAGGTTGTCCCCCTTGTCCCGTGCCTTTGACAGCGTAAAGCCGAACTCAATATCTGCCGTCTGATACGAGCAGCCATAGGAAGAAATCAAAATCTGATTGTCCGTCTTGTCGGGATTGCAGATATAATCAATCGCCTTATTCAGCGTAGTTTTGATAGGGTGTATCTTTGTAACTGCCATATCTTATCCAATGCCCCCTTTATTTCCTCTAAGTCCTCTTTGTAGGCGTTCCCGGTGGAGTTGACCCGCTTTGCTATCTGATTGACGTTTACGCCGACTTTCTGTATCTCTGCCGTCTGCTCCTTGACCGCCGTATAGTCCAACTGGATAATGTAGCCGTCAATCGCCATTTTCCGTAAGTACGCCCCCAAGTTGTCCGTTTGCAGCAGCTTCATTTTTTCCTCAATCAATGTGCGCTCCTGCTCCGTCACATAAAATTTTAACTGGATAGCCCGTTTTCTCTCTGCCATAGCTCCGCTTCCTTTCCATTCCTTAGATTTTTCAGAGGGTTTGGGACACTTCCCAACAAGCATTTTTCACGCCCGGACGGTACGCCGGAAGCGGAAAAATACGGGATTGGGTACTCAATCCCTATGCTTGCTATTCTTCCCCCTGTAATTACTACGCACTGGAAGCCCCAAATGGCAAACTATGAGAAAAGTTTTTGAAATTTTCACAAAAAGAAAAGAGGGACAGCCTGCTTTATCTATGGCTTTCCCCCTTAACCGTTACCCGTTTTCCTCTGATAGCTTCGTGATTGTTATTCTGTTTTCCTCACAATCCAGTTTTATCTTGTCCCCCTCTGAAAAGCCGAGAGCCTTTAGCCATTGCCCCTCAAATCTGATCTGCGGGACAGTCTGATTGAATTGCTTTGTCTTTCCGTACACGGTTAGTTTTCTGCTGCCTTTTTCCATATGCCCCCTATACTTCCCGGCACTCAATTTCAAACACGCCGCCGTCTGCCATGCTTAACTGAAATGTATTCAGTTTATCTTTTGTTTCAATGTCTGAAAGTGTATCAGCGTCCACCTCATTCAGTAAGTTAAACAGCCAGTCCTTAAAATCGTTAAGTGACATTTTTTATCTCCTTTCGTGAATTGTATAGTGTCATTGCACGAACACTATCATAAAGCTAATTTTACATGGATAATTGACTTTATACAAGTACCAAACTGAAAAAAGGCAGGCGAAAAAATGATAAAATATGACCGACTTTGGGAAACCATGCGGGAAAAGGGCGTAACACAGTATGACCTTTACACATACCACAATGTAAACCGTTCCCAACTGGATAGATTACGGAAGAATAAGAACGTACAGACCAACACGATAGACAGGCTATGTAATATCCTGCATTGCAATGTCGAGGATATAATGGAGCATATCGAAGATGATAACCATTTCTGAAATGGGCGACAAAAAATTACACGGGCAGCCGGGAAAGCTCCGGCTGTTTTTTCTTGCCCCAATCCCTTTATTTCTGCCGCCGCAGGGCTTCCCTACGGTGGCATTTTTACGCTTTCCCCCATGTGGAAAAATGTCATGCTTTGCAGAAAGGCTTGATACAATCCCGATAGAAACATGATAGAAACGTGATATTGCCGCTGTAACATTTTTTACTGGAAAGCGGCACAAGCCCTTTCCCAAAAAATCAAGGAGGTGCAGCCTATCCATAAAAAAATTCTTAGTGGCAGCTACACCCGAAAAAACGCCCCGCATTTTGCACGGGAAACGCCGATTTACCAACGACAACAACCCTCTCAACACACCCGACTGATAAACATTTGCAGCCGGGCTTTTTTATGCTTTGTCGAAAAGTTTTTGAAAATTTTTTTGAAAAAGTTTGCCATTTTTGGCTTCCAGTGCGTAGTAATAACAGCACGGGAAAAAAACACAGACTTTTTCCGCAGGCGTGGGGAGGTGGCAGCATGAAGCCAGACCCGAAAGAAAAGCACAAGCAGCACAGCTTTGACGCATACTGCAAACGCATTTTGAAGAACGAAAGCAGCGACTACCACAGGCGCATGAATGTACTTAGGCAGTATGAGATACCCTTTTCCATGCTCCCGCAGGGGACGCTTGCACAGTTAGCCGTATGGGACGAGTATTTCAAAGATACATACCGCTTTGAAGCAAGGGGATTTGAGATTTTCATTGCGGACGGGCTTTTAGCCGAAGCACTAAAGACCTTGCCAAAGGACAGGCTTGAAATCATTCTGCTCTATTACTTTTTGGGAATGAACGACCCGGAGATCGCAGCGCACTTGAACCTCTTGCGCCGGACGGTAGCCTACCGCCGTACAAGCTCTTTGCAGGAACTAAAAAAATTCATGGAGGGAAATGCTGATGAATGAAACGACTGCCAACACGCCGCACTTGCAGGGCGGCAAAGGTTTACTCCCTTACCCCGTGATTGTGTCGGCTGTTTCCGGGGACGTGGACGCAATGAATACCGTGTTGAAATATTACGAGGGCTACATCAACACACTGTCAACACGAACCATGTATGACGAAACGGGCTGCCCCCACCCGTGGCTTGATATGGAACTGCGGCGCAGACTGGAAACCAAGCTGATTATTACGGTAATGACCTTTAAGGTTGCTTAAAGGAAAGAACAAAAGAGAGCCAAAAGCACGGGCGGGCTGACCGCCCGCTGTTTCCTGCCATTCCGCAAAAGCATATCTACATGGTGTGCCTTTGCGGGCTGACAAGCCCCGGAACTTTGACAAAGAAAGCGCACGGCGCAGCATAGGGCAAACGGACACGTTCAATGTGCGGCGAGCCTGCGGGCTGATACGCCAAGACCCCCGACAAGGGGCGAGCGACTTATTATCAGTGAACCGCAGGCGGCAAAGTGGAAACTGCCGCCGCCATGACCCGCACATTGGCATAATGATACACCCGTATGACACGGCTACTCATAGGAATGAGAGGGGTGCAAGTCCCGTGGAGCTGCCAAGCCGTCCGTTTCGCCCATTCAATAAAACCAACAACAGCAATCCAAAGATATTTGAAAGGAGGGCTGCCAATGATAAATAGTGAACAACTGGACTTTATGAGCAGGCAGGGGACAGATACGACCGACCCCTCACAACTGACGGACATAAACCATGTTTCCATTGACACGGGGCTTTCTGCCACGGAACGCATGAAAGCGTACCTTGAACAGATAAAGAACCCGTATTGTTTCCGCTGCGGGGAAACAGTCGTCCGTCTGTCCTTTGCGCCTGCGGGAAATGACCTCAATTCCCACTTAATCAGCTTTTTCGGCGGTCTGAAAAAAGGTTGAAAAATATGTTGAAAAATGCTGAAATAATCTCCGTTCTATGGTATAATAGACGTGTGGTTATAGGGGGATTGGAGGACAAATGCCACGCATTAGAAAAACACAGAACCAACCCACTATAAGCCGTATTGTATGGAGGATTGCTGTCTACATAAGACTATCCAAAGACGACGGGAACGACGAAAGTTTGAGCGTAACCAACCAAAGAAAAATCATCACGGAGTATATCGAGGAATTTTTCGAGGGCGAGTATATCATTGTTGATGTTTACGCAGACGACGGGCTGACCGGGACGGACTACGAACGCCCCGAATTTCAACGGCTGATACATGACGTGGAAGCCGGGACTGTCAACTGTATCATCTGCAAGACATTATCAAGGGCTTTCCGCAACTACTCCGATCAAGGTTATTTTTTGGAAAAGGTATTCCCCTTATACGGGGTACGCTTTATCAGCATTGGCGACCCGTCACTTGACACATTCAAGAACCCGGACGCAGTACAGGGAATGGAAGTACCCATTACCGGGCTGATGAATGACCGCTACGCCGCAAGGACTTCCAACGACATACGCCGGACGTTCAACACCAAGCGCAGGAAAGGCGAATTTATCGGCGCATTTGCCCCCTACGGGTACATGAAAGACCCGGAGGACAAAAACGCATTTGTGGTTGATGAAGAAGCCGCCGAGGTAGTGAGGAATATTTTTCACTGGTTCGTTGACGAGGGCATGAGCAAGTTAGGCATTACCAAAAAGCTGACCGAAATGGGAATACCCACACCCACAGCATACAAGCACAGCAAGGGTTTGAATTTGCAGACACCGAGGATAAGCAAAAATGACGGTATGTGGGGAATTACCACCGTCTGTACTATCCTTAAAAATGAAATGTATATCGGGAACATGGTACAGGGGAAACAGCGGGTAATCAGCTACAAAGTGCATGAGAAGATTGCACCGCCTAAAGAAGAATGGTTCATTGTGGAGAACACCCACGAAGCAATCATTGACCGGGAAACATTCGACAAGGCACAGCGGTTACAGGAACGGGACACCCGCACAGCACCGGGCAGGAAACAGCTTTATCTTTTCTCCGGCTTGCTAAGGTGTGCGGACTGCCAACGCTCCATGACAAGAAAGACGTGCAACAAGCCAAACAAGACCTATGTTTATTACGTTTGCAGTACATACGTCTTTAAGTCAAAGGACAAATGCACCCGGCACGTCATAAAGGAAGAAGTCTTACACGAAGCAGTATTGAAAGCCGTACAAGCGCAAATCTCCCTTGTGGGGGATATGGCAGAGGTAGTAAAGGAGATCAACAACACTTCTACCGTCTGCACCCAATCAAAGCGGTTACAGCAGCTTTTGAAAGACCGCAGCAAGGAGCTTGAAAAACTTACCTGCGTTACAGATAACCTTTATATGGACTGGAAATGTGGGGACATAACCCGTGCTGAATATACGAGAATGAAAGCCAAGTTTGAACAGCAGGCAGAGCAGGTAAAAGGCATAATCGCCAACCTGCAAACGGAAATTCAGCTATCAGAAAAGGGCGTAGGAAACGACAACCCTTATCTGACAACATTCTTGAAACATAAGAATGTGAAAAGCCTTGACCGTGGGCTTTTGGTAGAATTGATTGATACTATATACGTCCACGAAAACAACGAGATTACAATTCAATTTAACTTTGCCGACCAACACAAGCGTATTGTTGAGTTTATCGAAAACAATCAACATAACCTTGAACTGATAAAAGCCAACAACGCCGTGTAACGATTAGCGGCGTGTTGGTATCAAATCTTTAGGCAAAGTTGTCTATAAATTCATGCACCTTTGGCCCCCAGCAAGCCGTAAACGCAGTTTTCCGGAATTGCCAGCGATACGTTTTTTACCGCCTGCTGCCGCCGGAAGGTTTTCGACAGATGCCTTGTTTCTAAAATAAAATCACTCATAAAATCTTTCCCTTTCTTTCCTGTTTTCCAAAGGAAAATGCGGGCACTGCCCACTTTTTTCCTTCTTCCAAAAATACTATAGCAAGCAATTCTAAGGATTTTATAAGGATTTTGATAAATTCAGGATTGAATTGCATTTTTCCGCATGTTATGATACAAAAAATTACAGGGTAGAATATCAGAACAAAATTCCCCCTTAACAGCGCTCACAGCATAACGTTTGACAAGCAACAAGAAAGAAGCAATCACATGACAGAACAGATTTTAATTGTGGACGACGAAAAAGAAATCGCCGACTTGATGGAAGTATATTTACAAAATGAGGGCTACCGCGTTTTCAAATTTTACAACGCCAGAGACGCTCTAGACTGTATCCGGACGGAAACCTTAAGCCTCGCCCTCTTAGACGTCATGCTGCCGGACATGGACGGCTTTACCCTCTGTCGGGAAATCAGAAAGGAACATTTTTACCCCATCATTCTCCTGACTGCCAAGGCAGAGGACATGGACAAGATTACAGGGTTGACCTTAGGGGCGGACGATTATATCACAAAGCCTTTTAATCCCTTAGAGGTTATGGCAAGAGTCAAAACCCAGCTGCGCCGTTATACCTGCTACAATCGGGCGGAAGATTCCCCGGCAGAAGCGGACGAATTTGCCCTCCGGGGGCTTTCCATCTCCCGCAGCAGCCACAAATGTTCCCTGAACGGGAAAGAGCTTTCTTTAACTCCCATTGAATTTGACATTCTCTGGTATCTCTGTGAACATAAGAACTGCGTCGTCTCATCGGAGGAATTGTTCGAGGAGGTGTGGGGTGAAAAATACATGGACAACAATAATACCGTCATGGCGCATATCGCAAGGCTTCGGGAAAAAATGGGGGAACCGCCCCGTAAGCCGAAATTTATCAAAACCGTCTGGGGAGTGGGATATACCATTGAATAAAAATAAGCATAAAAATGACGATTACAAACAATTAAAAACCAAATTATTTTTTAACACCTTTGCCCTGTTAGCGGCTTCTTTTCTGGCTGTATTTTTCCTTTATGACTTTGTTATCTTCGGACGCTTTGCTGACAGTGTTGTGGCATTTTTACAGTTTTTTAACGGGGATTACGACCTCTCTCTGAGTATTTATCAGCGGGTGTTCCGCAACTATATTACCCTTTATTTGCTGATTGCCATCATCATAATTTTTGGCATTGTGCTGCATATTTACCTTAAATTTTTTACCCGGTATTTTAACGAGATAAACCGGGGAATTGATGCGCTGATTACAGAGGGGACGGAGGATGTTTCCCTCTCTCCGGAGCTTAATGCCACGGAACGGAAAATCAATTCCATCAAACACAACCTTTCCCGGCGGAAACAGGAGGCGCTTCTTGCGGAACAACGGAAAAACGATTTGATTGTCTATCTCGCCCATGATTTAAAAACCCCTCTCACCAGCGTGATAGGCTATTTAACCCTGCTGAGGGATGAATCCAGTCTCTCTCCGGAGCTTCGCAGCAGGTATACAGGGATTGCCTTAGAGAAAGCGGAACGGTTAGAGGATTTAATCAACGAATTTTTTGATATTACCCGCTTCAGCCTCACCACTCTGACCCTGGAATTAGAGCGCACCAATATCAGCCGGATGTTAGAGCAAATCGCCGATGAATTTCTGCCTATCCTCTCGGAAAAGGAGCTGACCTGGGAATTAGACCTTGCACGGGATATATCGCTGCTGTTAGACCCCGGCATGGCGGAACGTGTTTTTGACAACCTGATTCGGAACGCCGTCAATTACAGTTACCCGAAAAGCACGGTTTTTCTTTCCTTAAAGCAAGTTGGATCTATAGCGGAAATCTGCATCAGAAACCATGGGAAGACCATTCCGCCGGAAAAATTAGAGCATATCTTTGAACAGTTTTACCGTCTCGATTCCTCCCGATCTTCCGCCACCGGGGGCGCCGGGCTCGGACTTGCCATCGCAAAGGAAATCGTCACCCTCCACGGCGGCAGCATTGAGGCGGAAAGCGAAAAAGAAAGTATCCTGTTTACGGTAAGATTTCCCATGGAAGCCTCCTAAGAAAATCCTGCGGTTTTCGTCATAAAATCGTAAGGTTTTCCGAAGAAAAACCACAGAAACAAAGTACTCTGTTCTGGTACACTTTTTTCAGAAGGAGGTTTCATATGAAAAGAGAATATTCTATCACATTATCACTGTTTCTGCTTTATGTCACTCTGCTGACATGGATTATTTTGTTTAAAATGAATTTTTCCGTCTCCGGGCTGAGCCGGATACGCAGCGTCAACCTCATTCCTTATGGAGCCTGCGTTTTTACCAATGGGAAACTGGATTTTGACGAAATTTTTTCTAACATTCTTGCCTTTGTTCCCATCGGCGTTTATGTTTCTATGTTAAAGCCCCGCTGGTCCTTTGCAAAAAAGCTGCTGCCTGCCCTTGGGATCAGTTTTATTTATGAAGTCATGCAGTTTGTACTTGCCATCGGAGCTTCTGACATTACAGATTTGATTAACAATACGCTGGGCGGGCTGATTGGCATTCTTATCTTTGGGCTTCTGCAAAAAATATTCGGTGAAAAGACCTGCAAGATTCTTTTATGTCTGGCAGTTCTCTGTACCATTTTGCTGATAGTGCTGATTGCTGTACTTTTGATTGTTAATTTGTAAGTTTGCCCAATACCTTATTTGCGCATTGCAGCCCTGTCTTCATGATTTTATGAAAGAAAAAAAGAAATGTCTGTACCGAAATACTCTGTGGAAAGATGATGTAACAGTATACAGTTTTAATCCCATCAACACGACATCCTTCTTGACGGACAAATTCGCTGTTTTCCATAAGGCTTGCCTGATACCGCTTGTTGTAGCTTTTTTAAGATTTTTTATCTGTTTACATGGGTTTTAAATTTTTATTAAGCCTGTCTATCATCTAGGCAATTCGCTTTTCCCGTCCGGCATCTGTCTTTGCATCAAGGTATGCCCGTGTATAAGTTTTCTTTACGGATGGAGACATGGCTTGAAAATTTGTGTAGGCAGGTTCATACCCCTTCAACAATGCGGATAGGCAGGCAACCTGTTCCTCCGTAATTACTTCTTATAAGTCTTATCATCAATCTTTTCCATCTGCCCGTCAATCCAGCCAAAACAGAGAGCTTCTTCAAGGGCCTCTCACGCTTTTATAGTTTTTTGGCCGCCAGCCTTACCGAACAAAAGCCAGATACCATCATTTGATAAACAATGCTCACGGAGCCATTCGCGAAATTCTTCTCTGTTGGCAAATTCCATTATGTCATTCATGATGTATGCCTCCTTTCGTGCGCCTGATCCGTCAAAGACGCAGCGCTTTCGATTTGTCTGTATAAAAATTGATACAAAATATCCTTCATGGCATCGTAATCCGCCTCTAACGCTGTGGCATTTCCAGATATTCCGACCTATCGGCCTCATGGTGCAGGAACGTAGCTTTTTCCCAAAAGGTCCACTTCGGCACCACAGTGAAAATATTTTCCAAGAGGAACGGTGAAACAGATAATCCAGCGTAAAACACACCCAAAAATGTTTTTTCACAATGGCATTCTGCTGTATTACGAAACAGCCTCCGTTTATCATTGTCTAATCCCAGATATTTTTTCAAACTCCGTCAGCTCTATCTGATATGCCTCATATTCCTTTTTCGGAAAGGGAAGGAGGATTCCTGTTTCCATCAATGCAACTCCGGTATACAGGCGCCCCGTAGAATGGTCCAGATACTCAGCCTCTTTCTTAAGACCTTTCAGTTTCACATAGGTGGCTGCCATGTTCCCCTGTACCTCAAGTCTCACCACATTCACAAGAGCCTGCCTTTTGTCCTCCGAGACAAACATCCAGGAAGAATATTCGTCCGCAAACGGATTGGAAAGCCGGTAATAATCCCCTTGGCATATCAACGTTTCATACTTCTTATATCTTTTCATCTGCTCTCTGATTACCGATTTGTCCTCTTCGCTTAAAAGCGCCGGATTCATCTCATATCCAAAGGTCCCTGCCATCGCTGTAATTCCTCTGGTATTCAGGCTGGTGTTTCTCCCGGTCTGGTGGTTTGGAACGGCAGACACATGGGAGCCGACTGCCGAAACGGGATAAAAGAAAGAGGAGCCATACTGGATTTTTGTCCTGTTTATCGCATCCGTATTATCACTGCACCAAATCTGCGGCGTATAGTACATCATTCCTGCGTCAAATCTTCCGCCACCGCCGCAGCAGCCCTCCAGCAGGATATCCGGGTATTTTGAGGTTAGCTTCTCTAAGAAATCATATACACCCAGCACGTAATCATAGGTCAAATTCCCTGCATAGACATCTGACATGCTCCGATTCATATCCCACTTAATGTATTCGATATTTCCCTGGTCTAAGACTGCGCAGATCTGTCCGAAAACATAATCTCTTACTTCTTTTCGTGAAAAATCAAGAAGCAGCTGGTTACGTGACCTGACAGGCGCTCTATTTTTCGTTTTTATCGCCCAGTCGGGATGCTGTCTGTACAAATCGCTGTCCTCGTTTACCATCTCAGGCTCAATCCAGATTCCGAATTTAACCCCCAGACTGTTAATGCTGCAAATCAGCTCTGCCAACGTACAGCCCAGCTTCTCTTCATTCACATACCAATCCCCCAGTGATGAATTATCATCATTGCGTCTGCCAAACCACCCGTCATCCATGACGACCATGTCAATTCCAAGCGCAGCCGCCTCCTTCGCCAGACTGATGATGGTGGCGCCGTTGAAATCAAAATAAGCGGCTTCCCAACTGTTAATCAATACCGGCCTTTCGGTATTCACATATTTCCCTCTGCATACATGGCTGCGGATACAGGAATGGTATCTGTGTGACAGTTCGGCAAAACCATTGGCGGAATAGGACAGGATAACCTCCG
The DNA here is from genome assembly GCA_021770785.1 of Lachnospiraceae bacterium. Lineage (GTDB taxonomy): Bacteria > Bacillota > Clostridia > Lachnospirales > Lachnospiraceae > Roseburia. The sequence goes on along the minus strand of JAETQH010000013.1, from coordinate 70,141 downwards.
GCACGGTAAATTCCTCCCCCGCCTCCAAAGGATACGAAAACAGCTCATCACTCAGCCCCATCAGCAGTCTGGTCTGATTTATCTGGTCCTTTTCCACTTCACATAGGAAATTTCCGCTGTATACGAACAACATTCCATAACAGCCTCCAAAATCCTCCGTGGTATCCCTGCCCGCTAAAATAACAGAGGGATTGTACTGGTGGCTGGAAGTTCCCCTCCTGCTGCCAAAGGATGCCGTCCCATGTCCCACCCGGGTGCGCTCCACATTTCTTTCCATTGCGTGTTTTCCGTAAAATTTTACTACGTCAAAATCACCTGAGACAAAATCCAGACAGGCGGCTGCGGCTTTCCTAACCGTAACCCTCTCTTCCCCGGTATTTCGAATAACAGCGCTTCTTGTGATGATATCTTCCTCCGCTAAGACGCCGTATAAAAGACTTACCTCTATCCCGCTGACGCTGTCTTTTAACACAATTTCTAACGTCTCCGCTTCCTTCTCATCCGCCCATACTGCCGGAAGCCCCTTTAAACGATACTTTCCCTTTTTTATTTCATAGCGGGAAAATTTAAGACTGCAACACTCGGAGCCGTCCGCATTTTCTATGTTGAGGGCATAGTTCCTGTAATCACCGGTTCCAAGGGTAGGGTATTCCTGAGGCAGCGTATCCAGGGAATAGGTTCTGTCATTTCCCGCCTCATAGGGCTGCCCCGAATAGCCTCTGTCGGCATAGGCCAGCGTATAATCCATCAGCCCCTTATTAGCAGAACCGTAGTATAAATGCAGTAAATATCCGTAGCGGTCTGCCATCATCTGATACGTTGTATTTCTGGTATGTAAACTGAAGATTTTTTTGTTGGGATTATAAATAATTGCCATCTCTTTTTCCTCTATCCTTTCACTGCACCGTTTGCGACACCGTTTAATATCTGTTTCTGGCAAATGATATAAAATATGAGAATCGGAATCAATGCCAGAATATACGATGCAAACGCCAGATTATAATTTGTACCAAACTGTGTCTGGAAATTCAGCTGTGCCAGAGGCAATGTATTTTGTCCGGTTCCCGACATAATCACCAGAGGCGTCATGACATCATTCCAGGTTCCAAGAGCTGTAAGGATTGCCACGGTGGCGTGCATAGGCGACATCATGGGAAATACAACCTTCCAGAAGGTTTTCCATGTGCTGGCTCCGTCAATATCCGCAGCTTCTTCTAACGCCATGGGAATGTTTTTCATGTATCCTGTATAAAGCAGTACATTCATCGGCATATAAAATACCAGATACAAAAGAATTACCCCCGCTCGGTTGCCTAAGCCCATCTGCGCTGTCTGTTTTACCAACGGCATCATAAGAATAGAAAATGGAACAAACATACCGCTGACAATATACAGGTAAATAAAGCGAAAGCTCTTTTTCTTTGCCATTCCTCTGCCGATTACATAACCTGCAAGGGAATGAATCAACACTGCCAATAGAATTGTTGTAAGTGTAATGAGAAGGCTGTTTCCCAGAGACCTCCAGAAATCCGTCACCTCCATCGCCTGCCGGAAGTTATCAAGGCTCCATTTCGCCGGAAACGCCAGTGCACCTGCCACATCATTGGTCATTTCACTTGGCTGCTTAAAAGCAATGATAACTGCCATATACAGCGGGAAAAAAACAGTAACGGTTCCCAATATCAATACTATCGTCAATACCCAGTTTGTTTTTTTCTTCTCCTTCATTATAGCTGTTCCTCCTTTTTATTCATGACTGTCATCTGGAAAATGGAAATTGCCACAATCACCAAAAAGAAAATGACTGCATTGGCGCTTTGGAAACCAAATTGTCCTCCGTCCATTCCGTTTTTATATATGAGGTAGGAAATAGATTCCGTACTCTGCGCCGGTCCTCCTTTGGTCAATGAAACAATCTGGTCGAATACCATCAGGAAATTTTTGGTGCTGAGTACCAGATTGATGGTTACAAAGGGAAGCACTAAGGGCAGCGTCACTTTCCAAAATTCTTTCCATTTACTTGCTCCATCCAGCATACTCGCCTCATATACATCCTGTGGAACGGTTTGAAGTCCTGAAATATAAATAATGGTATTCATTGCTACCGCCTGCCACACACCTACAATCAGCACTCCAATCCACGCATATTTTTCACTTGCAAGAATACTGTTCTGTAAAAATCCAATATCAAACATGTTTCCCACCGCCGGAAGGATATAGGTAAAAATAAAGCTGAAAATATAGCCAATCACCAGTCCGCCCAAAATATTGGGTACAAAATAAATTCCCCTCAGCGCGCTCTTAAAACGTATCTGACTGTTTAATCCAAGCGCCATGATTAAACTGATGACATTTACCAGAACGGTTCCCGCCAGCGCATATTTAAAGGTGAAAAGATAACTTTTTCCTACCCTGGCATCCGTAAAGAGGTCCATATAGTTTCTGAAGCCCACATAGTCATAGGTGCCGTAGCCCCTGTAGTTTGTAAAACTGTAAATGACGCCTTTTATCATAGGCAGCGTGTTGAAGGTAAAAAACAAAATCAATACCGGTATCGTCACTGCCCAGAACGTTTTCTCCCTGTTTGCCATCTTCCTTTTCATTGAACTTCCTCCTCTTCCTGCTGATACTGCTGTACTTTTCTAATTAAATCCCTGTTATAGCGCTTCCAATCCGTATCAAACCGCTGTAAAAAGGTATCCACTGCATCTTCGCTGTCATCCAGCAAAAACGTCTGTATCATGGCATCCACACTCATTTCGCTTGGATAATGGTGGTCCTGGTAATCTGCCATTCTGTCATTTTCAATATAATCCTTCATGCCTTCCAGTTCCTTTGAAAGTTCAAAATCTCCCTTTTTGCAGCTAATGCCGCCCTGATTGTCAAGATAAATCTGAATGGTTTCATCTTCATATAAAAAGCGGAGCACCTCATATACCGCCTCTTTGTTTTTGCTGTTCTTCATCACACAAAACTGTAAATCAATCCCGGAATTTAAAACATTATCCTCTTCCTTCTCATTTGCCGGAAACGGAAACGAGCCGATATTCATGTCCGGATTCACCGACTTAATCTGAGGGATTGCATAACTCCCGATGGGGTACATCGCCGACTGTCCCCTGGCAAAGGCAGTACAGGCATCATTGTAGCCGTAGGCATAGGGATTAGGCTCGGCATATTCAAGCAGGTCTTTCATTTTTTCTGCCGTCTCCCGATAGGTTTCCGAAAAGGTAGTATTTCCCATATTTACCTGGCTGCAGGTATCAGAATCGGTCAAGCCCACTGCCAGGGCATTCCAGGGTGCGAGACATGTCCAGGTATCCTTATACCCCAAATAGATTGGCTGTATTCCGCTGGCATCAATTTCTTCACATAAAGCGGTAAATTCCTCCCAGGTTTCCGCTGTCTCCCAGCCATGCTCCTCAAACATATCCCGGTTGAAAAGAATACCTGCCGCATTGGCAGCGTAAGGCAATGCGTAAATCCCCTCCTGTGGAATAAATTCCAATTCCTTATCCATGTCCAGATAGGACTGTTTCACCATTCCTGTTTCCTCCAGGTCTGAAATGTCCATAAATAAATCCGCATCAAGAAAATTAGAATAATTGATATCTCCGCCGATTCCAACAATGTCAGGATAATCCTCCCGGATAAATCTTGTTTTCAGAATGGTCATGGCTTCATTCGGGGAATCAATCGTCAGATGGATATCATCATGGGTTGCATTAAAGCGCTCCTCTATTTCCTCAAAGGCTTCTACTGCCTCCGGTTTGTAGGAAACTAGTTCCACCTCTGTCTTGCCGCTTGCCAAGTTCTGATCACAACCGGTAAGACACGCCAAAGCCAACGCAATCCCAACTGCTGCCGGTATTCCTTTCACAATCCTTCTTTTTGCCATATTTTCTCTCCTTTTCACTGAATTTCGTTTTCTGCTTTTGTTATCATAAATTATAACATACCAATATGCTATCTATAAATACCGCCATTTTCCTATTTTTATACCAAAATACTTTATTTTGTGCTATAATAACATATGATAACGCATTTTGGTATAAACCATCAGGAGGAGCATGGAATGAGCAATGTATTTTTTAACATATTTCCCAGTGAAAATTTTATTGATTTAGGAATGTACCAATACGGTTACGAGCAGTGTACGCCCGGTCATTCTTTTGGACCCATTGCGCGGAATCACTATCTGTTTCACTATATCCTTTCCGGTACCGGAACACTTATGGCAGATAATGCAAAAGGAGAGACACAGACCTATTCTATTAAGAGCGGACAGGGATTTATGATTTTTCCGGGACAGATAACGACCTATTATGCCGATCAAAATCTGCCCTGGGAATATGTATGGATTGAATTTGACGGGCTTCGCGTCAAAGAAGCCCTTGACTTAACAGAGCTTTCTGTCAATCAGCCCGTTTACCGCTCCCACTCCAAAGATTTGCGTGAGCAATTACAGGAAGAAATGCTGTATATTGTCCGTCACCCAAAGGAATCACCTTTTCATCTCATCGGACATCTTTATCTGTTTTTAGACTGCCTGACCCGGTCTGCACAGGCAAGAGAACTGAACCAAAGCGGTAAAATGAGCGACTATTATATCAAGGAGGCAATCAATTTCATTGAACAGAATTTTCAGAATAACATTACCATTGAAGATATTGCGGCGGTCTGCGGAATCAACCGCAGCTATTTCGGAAAAATTTTCCGCAATTCTATCGGCCGTTCGCCGCAGGAGTTTTTAATCCATTACCGGATGGTAAAAGCAACCGAATTATTAAAGCTGACCTCCTTATCCATTGCAGAAATCGGTTCTGCTGTCGGATACGAAAATCAGCTTCATTTTTCACGTGCATTTAAAACAATTTACGGCATATCTCCGAGAGAATGGAGAAATCAACATAAATAATCTACCGCCCTCCCAACAATCCGCTAAACCAGTCGCTCAGACCATTTACCTTCTCTGTCATCCCGTCCACCGCCGTTGAAAATTCGTCGACGCTCTTTAAAAGCTTCTGGGTTTCCTCAATGGTTTCATTGACGGACTGCATATCAATCTCTTCCACCTTCTGCATCACATCTTCCATAGAGGCTGCCATACGGTTCATATGTCCCACTAAAATGCCGCCTCCCATAAGAAGCACCACCACCATCACAGCAAGACAGCCGCTGATAATTTTCTGCATGAAAAGCTGTTTTTTTGTAAGTTCCAATAATTCCTCCATTTTTACCTCCATGTGCACAAGTTTTATGCCCTTCTTTTCTGCTCTTTCCCAATTTATGACACAGCCGCCATAACATGACCGTTATTCTTCCATATATTTGCTGTTCAACAGCGCCTCCCTTGCCACGGAAACTGCCTTTTCTACACTTCCCGCCTCAAAGGGATTGCTCAAATTTGCATAACGCAGCGTCTCTAAATAACTCATGCTGCCGCCGCATTTGCAGAGTTTCAGATAATCTTCCCATGTCGCCTTGTGGTTCTCTAAATCCTTCTTCTTAAACTCCATGGCTCCCATGGTGGTTAAGGTATAATTAATATAATAGAAGGGATAAAGGTAAATATGAAGCTTGTGATACCAAAAGCCTCCCCTGTCAAAGAAATCGTCTGCATCATATTTCCGCCACGGCATATATTTTTCCTCTAATTTCTTCCACTCTAAGGTGCGCTCCTTCGGTGTCAGTGACGGATTGACGTAACAAATATGCTGAAACTCGTCCACCGCTACGCCAAAGGGCACGAAAGTGATTGCCTCCTGCAGATGGGCGAAACGGAATTTCTCCGCTTCCTCCCCGAAAAACTGCTCCGCATAAGGATAGGCAAACTGCTCCATCGCCATGGAATGAATTTCCGCAATATCGGTAGAACTCATATAATAGCTTATCACGGGCTGATTTCTCATTGCCATGTAACCCGCAAAAGCATGACCTAATTCATGGCTCAATACCTGCATATCAAAAATGGTCTGGTTAAAGCAGGAAAATACAAAAGGTGCCTGATACACAGGCAAAAAGGTCATATAGCCCGTAGATGCTTTTCCCTGTTTATTTTTCAAATCCATCAGCTCATGCTCTATCATAAAGTCGATAAATTCCCCGGTTTCCGGGCTGATATCATGATACATTTTCCTTGCCTGTTCCACCATGAAATCATCATCCCCGGCAGGGACAGCATTTCCGTCAGAAAATACCCGTTTTTCATCATAAACCATCAGCTCGTCTACGCCCAGCCGTTTTTTCTGCGCTTCATAGAGCTTCTCACAGAGAGGAACAATCACCTCCTGCACCTGTTTGCGGAAGGACTCCACCTCTTCCATGCCGTAATCCGTTCTTCCCTGCTGTAAATAACCCACCGGAATAAAATTATCGTAGCCTAAATTTTTTCCCATCTTGTTTCTTATGGTGATAAGCTCCTGCCAGATTTCCTCTAAGCGTTTCTCATGCTGATGATAAAAGTCGGAATAAGCTCTCACTGCCGCCCGGCGCATTTCCCGGTCCTCATGCTCAAAATACTTCTGCACGCCGTAAAGATTTAACGTTTTTCCGTCAAAAGGTATCTCTGCTGTCGCCATGATTTTCTGATATTCATTAGTCAGCTTTGCCTCCTGCTGCATCAGTGGAATATTCTCTTCACAGAAAGTCTTTTGGTTCAACTCCATCTGCACAAAATACTGTTTCCCATATTCTTTTTCAATTTCGCTGCGGAAAGACGACTCCATCAGCGCTGCGTCAAATGCCAGAATTTTGGGCATAATCGTAGGTATGGTGTCATTGATGTATTCGTCCTCTTTCTCATAAAAGGCATCTGTGGTGTCTAAGGTATGGCGGATGGACGCTATGGTACTGTCCGTCATATATTCACTTGACAGTTCCTCCATCTGTTTCATTGCCGCCTTTACTTCCTCATAAGAAGAAGCACATTTCACTGTCTCCGCTGCTTTTTCCGCAGTTGCTGCGATTTTTTCAAAATCCGGTCTTCTGTACTCTAGTGTTGTAAATTTAAAATTCTGATCCATTCTTTCCTCCATGCGCACACGCCTTTTGTGCATCTCAAGTTTGGGCGTGTGCGCGCAAACTTGGAGTTGAAAAAATTCCGATATATGATTTTTTCAACCTTTCTCCTCATCTTAACCTAATTTTTCTACAAACCTTATATGGTATCTTCCGTTTCCTCCGATACACTTTCTTTTGGTGCAATCTCTGTTTTTTCCGGTATTTCTTCTTTATTTTTTCCAAACGGCTTATGCTGTTTCCACCATGTATCTATGTTCTGCTTTCTTTCCTCGCTGTGCACTTTTCTTAAAGCCGCCTTTTCCTCTTTTTCTTCCTGCCTCTGCTCCTTTTTTTCGTCTTTCTGCTCCCTGCGCAGCCTTGTTTTCTCCGCTTTTTCTTCCTCTTTCTTCCGCTGCTTTTCCATTTTTTCCAGCTTCTTTTCCTTCAACCGCACTTCCTTTAACGCCGTTTTCTCCATCTCTTTGATGTAATTCAACGCCTTCTTTTTATTCCTGCGGTCCGCCCGGTACGGGTCATACAGGAAATAGGAAACCGCTCCAAGCATCAGCACCACAACGCCTGCCACCACAAAAACCGGCACCAGCCACTGGTATTCCTCAAAGCCTAGCTCATAGCACACGAAAATCACCATCATCATCGGAAACAGCAGCAGATACAGCAGCTTAATCAGCCCTTCTAACACCACGGACTGCTTTCTCCCGTTTGACAAAAGTGTTCCCTCAATGGCAGTATAAAATGCCATAAAAATACAAATCTCCGATCCAAAGCCATGCAAAATTCCACACAAAGCTATCATCACCAGAGACAAAAAGAACAGAGCAAATGCCGCCCCCTGATACCACGCAGTTTTCCGCTCCGTCATTCCCTGCAGCTTATCCTCGCTGATACCGTGCATACGGTAAACTTCCCTGCGGATATGCTCCTCAAATTCCTCATTAATTCTCTGCTCTTCCTTCGTATTCTTTAAATTTTCCTCCACCGAAAGCAGCATCCGGTCTATGTATTCCTGCTCCTGACGAATACGTTTGCTGCGCAGCACCTCTAACTCCTTCTGCCGCTCCGTTTCCTCCTGAAGCTTCAACACCTTTCCAATCCGTGGATTTTTCACCTCCACAGTAGAAAAATCCGGCGTTTTGTCCGTAATCTTAACCTCCGCTTCCCGAGGATCTTCGATTTCCGCCACAACAACATCCGTTTCCCTCTCCTGCGTCCCTGCCTCCTCCTGTACCCTCTCTTCTGATAAAGCACTTTTTTCTTCCGTCATTTCTTCCCTCATGAATAACAGCTTCTCCTCCTTTGCGCTGTTACCATTATAACGAAAAATCCCATTTTTTACAATATCCCCCAAACACTCCTTTCCGATTTTCTCCGGCAGCAGCCCCCCTCAGCTTCGGGCGGCAAAAGGGGCTGAAGTTACGGTTATGGACAGCGGGCACAGGGAGGGCTTTATTTTTGTGACTTTGGAAGGAGATTAGATGTTCTTAGAAATCTGCCAGATACCCAGTAACGCCCAGCCGCGGATGGCTGGGCGAGGTCCGACGGCGCCAGGGACGGCGCCTTCGAACCGTTTACGTCCCTACCCCGCCACCCCCCGGCAGCAGATTTCTTAAAACATTTTATCTCCGAACATCGGAACAAAAACAAAGCCCTCCCTATGCCCGCTGCTCCCATAACCGTAACTCCAGCCCCCTTTTGCTGCCCGAAGCGTCCCTTCCCCCCAACACCACTTACTTTTCCGCCCCAAGCGCCCACATCTGCTTTATCTGCCCTCCAATCCGTTCATAACTCCAAGTCTTTTTACTTCTCGCCACACAATTCGGATCATTGACCAAAAATCCCGTCTCACCATACCCGTAAATCAAAATAAAATGCCCAGCCGCCGTAAAATCCCCTGGACGCATGGCGCAAATCAGCACATGCCCGGAATCCAGCTCACCTTTCATAATACTGTCACTGATTCCCGGCTTATTTACAGAAACCCCGTAAACCCCCGGCACATCCTCCATCAGCGCCCACGCCGTTCCCGTCCCCGACATATAATACCCGTTTTCCATCGCATACCCCGCTATCTTATCCGGCGTCAGGGTCTCGTCTCCGGTCAGTTCAAAAAGCGCCATAGACAAACAAGTCGGTCCACACCCCGCCAGCCCGATATTGCTGTCGTCCCCATAGGGCACATACCCCCACCTGGGATCCCACTGCAAAAACAAAGGATGCTCCTGCTTCCTCTCCTCTTTCGTCAATCCCCCCTGCACCGTCCGTTCCGCCGTCAGATACCCCGCCGCAAAATCCACCATCTCCGGATTATTCGCCAACGCCTCCAGCAGATTCTCCGGATACGCCTCCACATTCCCCAAAATTTCCCTTATCACATCATTTTCCTCCGCCAACTCCTCTAACCTCAGCAAAACCTCACTTTCCTCCCTCTTCACCGGAGCCTCCACCTCAATCTCATCAATCTTTCCCGCATAATCCCCCAACTCACTTCCACTACTCCCTTTCTCGCCCCCTAAAACAGAACTTACCTCCCTCTGCCACCCTCCACTCCCTTCCACACCATTCTCCGTCCCAGAAACCTTCCCCCAAATATCCCACAACAAAATCCCAATTCCCCCAACTATCACAATCTGCCACAAAAAAAGCACAACCCTCCGTCTCCTCCTCGCCCTCTTCCTCTGCTCCCTGACACGCCGCTGCCTGTTCCTCTGCTCTTTCCCATTTCCTCTCATCGTTCCCATTACTTCCTCCCATCTTTTCTTTTGCTTCTAAATCCACCTCTAAATTCTAACAACTCTCTCTTTATCTCCCCTTTAAACAACCTTAAAAATCATTTAAAATCCCCTCCCCGCAACACCAACCCCAATACCGTTCCGGCACACCCCCTCTATCTAACGCACCCAAAAACCTCCCAGCGCCAGTAAAGCAGCTTCGGGCGGCAAAAGGAGCTGGAGTTACGGTTATGGGACAGAGTGCACAGGGAGGGCTTTGTTTTTGTGACTTTGGGAGGAGATTAGATGTTCTTAGAAATCTGCCCGATACACAGTAACGCCCAGCCACGGAAGGCTGGGCGAGGTTCGACGGCGCCAGGGACGGCGCCTTCGGACCGTTTACGTCCCTCCCCCGCCACCCCCCGCAGCAGATTTCTTAGAACATCTTATCTCCGGACAACGAAACAAAAACAAAGCCCTCCCTGTGCGCTCCGCCCCCATAACCGTAACTCCAGCCCCCCTTTTGCCGCCCAAAGCGTCCCACCCCCACAAAAAAAACAAGTGCTGCCTACCATCATAGACAACACCTGTTTCAAAACCATAACAAAACCCTTAAGCTTCACTTTTTCTTTTCTTAAATTTTCTTTAACCTCTCTTAAAAAAGCATCCCTTCCTTAATCACATCGTGGTCCTTAAGCACCTTCTCAACCACCGTTCCTTTCACCACACGAAGCAGCGGCTTCTTCAAGGCATTGAGCGGCCCCGGCAGCCTGATTTCCAGCGGGGATTTTCCATCCATCAGCTTCACCGTACTGTCTAACAGCTCCCGGATATCATAAACGCTGCCCCATACCTCCGGCACGCCTCTGTCTACGCCAAGCAGACCGTACACCGCCTCCATTGCCGTTCTCACAGAATACTCCGTGGTAAACACCGTATCCCTCGGCGTCTCCGCAAACTGTCCTAAAAATGCAAAGTTCACACAACCATCGGGAATCACGTCCGGGCGGTCCCCCTTGGTTCTCGGCATAAAGAATGCCGTAATATAAGGCATCATCGTCGGAACGCAGACCGCACTGTTTTCCGCCAGTTCCGGAATCTGCTCCGTTGGAACACCCAGATGATACAGCCACTCCTCCGTGATTTCCTTACCGGTACATTCTTTCATAGGTTTCTTCACGAAATCCCCCGGCACATCGGTAAACAGGCCATATACCCAGACACATACCTTATCTTTGTCCTGATCTTTAAACTGCCCCTGCCTGTTAATGGTCCAGCTCATCAGCCAGCCAGAATCCTGACAGGTTACAATGCCTCCGGTTACCACTTTGCCGCTCTTCGGGTCACGCTTGCAGATATTCTTAATATAGGGAAGAATCTTATCATCCAATGTGGTAACAGTAGCAGACTCCCAATTTGTCTTTGTTACATCAGAGCAGAATTTTTCCGGATGTCCAAACGCCTCATCCTGCTTTGCAATATTTTTCCATAAACTCCAGCAGCCGCTGGTTCTCACCTCAGCATCTCCGTTTGGTGCATGGTTCTGGTCACCGTAAATCGTGCCCTCGGTACAGCTGCCGTTGGTGACAAACACAAGGTCATTTTCCGTCAGAGTGATTCCCTGCTCCACGCCTTTCACCTTACACTCAATAGCTTTTGCCACCTTTTTATTGTCTTTTATTTCAAAAATGACGTTGGTCACCTCAGTATTGAACCGGAAGTCAACCCCCGCTTCCTCTAAATATTTCTGCATCGGAAGAATCAGGGATTCATACTGGTTGTACTTGGTAAATTTCAATGCAGAGAAATCCGGCAGTCCCCCAATGTGATGGATAAATCTCTGGAAATAAAGTTTCATTTCCAATGCACTGTGCCAGTTTTCGAAAGCAAACATGGTTCTCCAGTACAGCCAGAAGGTAGAATCAAAGACTTCCTCGTCAAATACATCTTCGATGGTCTTATCGTATAAATCCTCATCCTTCATCATGAAAAGTTTCATAATTTCCATGCAGCCCTTCTGGCTTAAATTGAATTTTCCGTCGGTATGGGCATCCTGCCCCCGTTTTTCCGTGGCACGGCACAGGGAATAGTTCGGGTCCTCCTTATTCAGCCAGTAATACTCATCCAACACGGATACGCCGGGAGTTTCAATAGAAGGAATGCTGTGGAACAAATCCCACAGGCACTCAAAATGGTTCTCCATTTCACGTCCGCCTCTCATCACATAGCCCCTTGTGGCGTCATAGATACCGTCACAGGCGCCTCCCGCAATGTCCATTGCCTCTAAGATATGGATGTGGGAACCCGGCATCTGCCCGTCACGCACCAGAAAACAGGCTGCTGCCAATGCTGCTAAACCGCTGCCTACGATGTACGCATTTTTTTCCTCCACACCCTCCGGCTTTTTCGGTCTTGCAAACGCCTCATAGTTACCATTTGTATAATAAATGCCCTTGCTGTTCTTTGCGTCTTTTCCCCGCTCCGTATTCCGGTATTCATTAGTTTCCGCAGATACCGCCTTCTGCTCCGGCTTTTTTTCTGCATTCTTCCCTGCTTTTTTATAATTTTTTGCTGCAATCGCCGCTGCTCCTGCGCCTGCCGCCGCAACTGCCGCCACACCGATTCCGATACTTTTTTTACTTGCCATATAAATTGACCACCTTTCTTCATTTTAAGGAACTGTCAACAAATAACTTTTGAATAGTGCGCCGGATTTTTCTTCGAGAGCGCCGCTCAAAAATTAGGCGCATAGCGGGCTATGTAACTGATTTTTGAGTGGTGCTATTGGAGAAAAAGACAAGCAATATTAAAAGTTATTTGTTGACAGTTCCTAGGAATTAGAATGTCCAAAGAGGCTGTTTTTACCCCTAAGTTTCTGAGTTAATAGCTTATTTTTTATGCCCCTATCTTATACTTTCCAAATGCTAATTTCCACTTACAAAATAAGCGGAATGACAAAAAACTTATCACTCCGCTTGTTTTGATAAAATTAATTTTTCTTTTTCTGCTCAAAGTTATGAATAGAATTTGCAAAGGTTCCGTGAAGGGTAATACTCATCTTTTCTACAATTTTCTTATAATCCTCTTTCATTCCATGGTCAATCCAGTCCAGCATTACCCCGACAAAGCCATATTTATAAAAATCTGCGATAAACGCTTTATCCTCCTCAGGCAAATCAATGCCGCTGCATTTTTCCTCCACCACTCCCGCAATCAGTTCGTAGGTAAGTTTATTCAGATAACTCTCCATCTTTTTCCTGCTGACCGTATTGGATACATTGAGAATAAAGGGCTTATTTTCCAAAACCGCTTCAAAAATCTGCTCAAGCCCCTCCTGCCAGGTGTCATAGGTTTTCTTATCCTGCAGCGCCTGTTTTCCGTCCTCTACACATACCCACTCCACCAAATCGTAGATATCCTTGAAATGGTAGTAAAAGGACATGCGGCTGATACCGCAATCCGAGGTTAAATCGTTAATCGTAATCTTGTCGATTGGCTTTTTTAGCAGCATTTTTTTCAGTGAAGCCTCTAATGCCAGTTTCGTTGTGTTAGACATGTGATTCCCCCTTCCAAAAACCATGCTATTTTTCATTATCCTTCTTGCTGTCCTTAACTTTTCATTGGTTCCTATCTCCTTTTCACTTGAACATATGTTCTTCATGAGTTATAATGTCATTATATAATCCAAAGGAAAGCGGATGCGATTTTCCGATGTTAGATGCCCTCTAGTACATAAAGGAGGGTGATGCCCTATGAACACAATGGAAGTCTTGACTTTATTGCTAGTAATTTTTACGGCTCTGTCTTTTTTAGATAATCATTATAACAAAAAGAAATAGCATCCCACGCCCTAAGTGAAGATGCTAATTCTTTTTTACTAAAACAATTTTACTGAGGGCAAATCGGATATCACATCCGATGTACCTTTCTAAGTAGATTATATACCAGACCGCTTGTAAACGCAAGCGGTCTTTTCATGGTTTGTGTCAACGCTTTATTAGCAACTGTTTGTGTCAATACTTTACTGGCGGTTACTATTTCCTCCCTACGGTCGTTACCGTAACCTTAAAACCGGAAACCTGCCTACAAATTAGAATACCCCATCAGGCTTTCGTCCACCTCTCTTGCAACTTCCCGTCCCTCACGGATTGCCCATACCACTAAGGACTGTCCTCTGTGAACGTCTCCCGCCGCAAACACGTTTTTCACGTTGGTGGCATAAGCGTCCCCCGCAGTTGCCACATTAGTTCTGGCATTTAATTCCACGCCAAAGGCATCTGCCACATACTTCTCTGTTCCCAAAAAGCCTGCTGCAATGAGTACCAGATCCGCCTCTAATTTCTTCTCGGAACCGGCTACCTCCGCCATCACCATACGTCCTGTCTTTTCGTCCTTTTTACTCTCTAATTTTACGGTAATCAGTCCGTTTAGATTGCCGTTTTTATCCTTCAAAAACTCTTTGACGGTGGTCTGGTAAATACGCGGGTCATGCCCGAACACAGCAATTGCTTCCTCCTGACCGTAGTCTGTCTTGCAAACCTTCGGCCACTCCGGCCATGGGTTGTTCTCCGCCCTGGTATCCGGCGCTTTAGGCATCATCTCAAGCTGGGTCACGCTGGCACAGCCGTGGCGGATAGAAGTTCCCACACAGTCGTTTCCGGTATCGCCGCCGCCGATAATCACCACTTTTTTTCCCTTGGCAGAAATATAGTTATTGTCTTTCAAATCGGAATCTAACAGGCTCTTGGTGGTTGCCTTTAAAAAATCCACTGCAAAATAAATTCCCTTTGCGTCACGTCCCGGAGCTTTAATATCCCTCGGATTTTTTGCTCCGCATGCTAAAATCACACGGTCATATTCCTTCAGCAATTTCGCCGCCTTGACATCTTTTCCCACATTGACCCCGGTAACAAACTCAATGCCCTCTTCCTTCATGATATCCACTTTACGGTCAATGACCCATTTCTCTAACTTCATATTCGGAATACCGTACATCAAAAGTCCGCCCACACGGTCGTCTCTCTCATAAACCGTTACGGAATGTCCCCGTTTGTTTAACTGGTCAGCAGCTGCCAGCCCTGCCGGACCGGAACCGATGACTGCCACCTTTTTCCCGGTGCGCACCTTCGGCGGTTTTGCCGCTGCATACCCCTGCTCATAAGCATTTTCAATGATACCGTACTCATTTGCCTTACAGGTCACCGGATCCTCCCAGTGACCGCAGGTACATGCCGCCTCACAGAGCGCCGGACACACCCGGGAGGTAAATTCCGGAAAGTTGTTGGTCTTTTTCAGACGATTATACGCCTGCTCCCAGTTTCCGGTATACACCAGATCGTTCCACTCCGGCACCAGATTGTGCAGCGGACAGCCGCTGGTCATTCCCATGATATTCATCCCCGCCTGGCAGAACGGAACGCCGCAGTTCATACATCTCGCGCCCTGGATCTGCTGTTTTTCCCTGGAAAGCGGCGTATGGAACTCATTAAAATTTTTAATACGCTCCTTGGGCGCCACCGCTTTCGCATCTTCTCTATCATAATCCATAAATCCCGTTGGTTTTCCCATCTTTATCTTCCTTTCTTTTGGAAATTTAGACACTCTTAGTTCTGGGGAAGAATGCCCTTGCGGCATTCTTCGAGAAACTTAGAGTGTCTTAGGCGATGTCTTTTATCGCCTTAAAGGCTCCTAACTCTGGGAAGAATGCCCTCGTGGCATTCTTCGAGAAACTTAGAGTGTCTTAGGCGATATTTTTTTATCGCCTTAGAGACTCTTAGTTTCTTGTATTAGCATAAAACGCCTCAATCTGTGCCTGCTCAGAGGACAATCCCTTTTCTTCCATCTGCACAATCGCCATAAGCATACGGTTATAATCATATGGAACTACCTTTTTGAATTTCGGCAGGTACTCACTGAAATTATCTAAGATTTCCTTTCCTTTTTCGGAGTTGGTCAGCGCCACATGCTCGTTAATCATTTCCTTTAACTCCATAACGTCATACTTGTTGCTGACTTCCTCGGAGAATACCATTTCTTTATTGATACGGGTATATAAATCGTTATCCTCGTCTAACACATAAGCGATACCGCCGCTCATACCTGCAGCAAAGTTTTTCCCGGTTTTCCCGAGAACTGCCACACGTCCGCCTGTCATATACTCACAACCGTGGTCACCCACACCCTCTACGACTGCGGAAGCGCCGGAGTTGCGGACACAGAAACGTTCGCCTGCCACACCGCTGATAAATGCCTTTCCGCTGGTGGCTCCGTAAAGCGCCACGTTACCGATGATAATGTTCTCGTCCTTCTTGTATTTCACCCCTGCCGGAGCATAAACTACCAGCTTGCCGCCGGAAAGTCCCTTTCCAAAGTAGTCGTTGGAATCTCCCACCAGCTCTAAGGTCAGTCCCTTCGGAATAAATGCCCCGAAGCTCTGTCCGCCGGCTCCTGTACATTTTACAATGAAGGTATCTTCCTCTAAGCCCTCACCACCGTATTTTTTGGTGATTTCCGAACCGAAAATCGTACCGAAGGAACGGTCTGTATTGGTAACCTCCACATCAATGCTTCTGCGCTGTTTTTTCTCTAATGCGGGACCTAACTGTTTTAACAGCAAGGTAATGTCCTTGGTTTTCTCTAACTCAAAATCATATACCTGTTTCGGATCGAAGATTACTTTCTGTTTCTGCTCTGCAAATGGATTATTTAAAATGCGGGATAAGTCAATTTCTTTGTCACGTCCGGATAAATCATCACGAACCTTCAACAAATCTCCTCTTCCCACCATCTCGTCAATGGTCTTGCAGCCCAATTTTGCCATATATTCTCTTAAATCCTGGGCGATGAACCGCATAAAGTTCTCCACGTACTCCGGTTTTCCTGCAAAACGTTTCCGAAGCTCCGGATTCTGGGTGGCGATCCCTGCCGGACAGGTGTCTAAGTTACATACACGCATCATGACACAGCCTAAGGTTACAAGGGGAGCCGTGGCAAAACCGTATTCCTCCGCCCCCAGCAATGCTGCAATGGCAACGTCACGTCCGCTCATCAGCTTACCGTCTGTCTCGATGCGCACTTTATTACGAAGTCCGTTCATAATCAATGTCTGGTGTGTCTCCGCTAAACCAAGCTCCCAGGGAAGCCCCGCATTGTGGATAGAACTTGACGGCGCCGCTCCCGTACCTCCGTCATAACCGGAAATCAAAACTACCTGTGCCCCGGCTTTGGCAACACCGGCTGCCACCGTTCCGACTCCGGCTTCCGATACCAGTTTTACGGTGATTCTTGCCGCACGGTTTGAGTTCTTTAAGTCGTAAATCAACTGCTCTAAGTCCTCAATCGAGTAAATATCGTGATGAGGCGGCGGGGAAATTAAGGATACGCCCGGTGTGGAAAGCCTTGTCTTTGCAATCCACGGATATACCTTTTTGCCCGGAAGGTGTCCTCCCTCACCCGGCTTTGCTCCCTGTGCCATCTTAATCTGGATTTCCTCTGCGCTGACTAAATACTGGCTGGTAACGCCGAAACGTCCGGATGCCACCTGCTTAATGGCAGAACAACGGTTGACCGGGCTGTTCTTGCTGGCAATACGCTCTGCGTCCTCACCGCCCTCGCCGGAGTTTGATTTTCCGTGGAGGCGGTTCATGGCGATGGCTAAGGTCTCATGTGCCTCCTGGGAAATGGAGCCGTAAGACATGGCTCCTGTCTTAAATCTGGTGACAATAGAATCCACGCTCTCTACTTCCTCGATGGGTACGCCCTTTTTCGGATAGTTAAAGTCCATCAACCCACGGAGAGTAATTTCTGTCTCTTCTTTATTTACCAATTCGGTATACTGTTTGAACAGTTCGTAATCGCCCCGTCTGGTTGCCTCCTGCAATAAATGAATAGTGGCAGGATTGTAAAGGTGCGGGTCTGCGCCGCTTCTCATCTTATGGCGTCCTCTGCTGTCTAAAGTCAGGTCATTCTCTAAGCCCAAGGGGTCGTAAGCTGCGGAATGCAGTTCGTTTACATCCTCCTCGATATCCTTTAAGGTGATGCCTCCGATACGGCTCACGGTGTTGGTAAAATATTTGTCAATGACATTTTTATCAATACCGATTGCCTCAAAAATTTTAGAACCTTCATAGGACTGAATGGTGGAAATCCCCATCTTAGACGCAATCTTTACAATACCGTTTAAGATAGCGTAATTGTAATCCTGCACCGCTGCATAATAATCCTTGTCAAGCATGTGCTCATCCACTAACTGTTTTACCGTATCCTGTGCCAAATACGGGTTGATGGCACAGGCACCGTAGCCTAACAGGGTAGCAAAATGATGTACCTCTCTCGGCTCGCCGGACTCCAAAATCATGGCTAAGGACGTTCTCTTTTTGGTTCTTACTAAGTGCTGCTGCAATGCAGACACTGCTAACAGGGACGGAATCGGCACATGGTTTTCATCCACGCCCCGATCAGAAAGAATTAAAATATTCGCCCCGTCACGGTACGCACGGTCCGCCTCCACAAAGAGACGGTCAATGGCTTTCTCTAAGCTGGTGTTTTTATAGTAGATAATCGGAAGAACCTCTACCTTAAAGCCCTCTACCTTCATACATTTGATTTTCATCAAATCGGTGTTGGTCAGAATCGGATTGTTTACCTTTAACACCTGACAGTTCGCTGCCGCCTCCTCTAACAGGTTGCCGTCCTCTCCGATATATACGGTGGTGGAGGTAACAACCTTCTCACGGATAGAGTCGATAGGCGGATTGGTTACCTGAGCAAATAATTGTTTAAAGTAATTAAATAAGGGCTGGTGGTCGCCTGCTAAGACTGCCAGTGGGGTATCAATACCCATGGCGGAGGTTCCCTCACCGCCGCTCTTTGCCATCGGTAAAATTGCCTCCCTTAAGGATTCATAGGTATAACCGAACGCCTTCTGCATTCTCTGGCGCTCTTCTTTGCTGTACTCCGGCACACGCTGGTTTGGAATTTTTAAATCTGCCAGCTCCAGCAGGTTGCGGTCAAGCCACTCCCCGTAGGGCTGCTTACCGGCATAGGTCTCTTTTAATTCGTCATCATCAATAACCTTTCCCTTAACGGTATCCACTAAGAGCATTTTTCCGGGACGGAGACGCTCTTTTACCACAATCTTCGTCGAGTCAATGTCTAACACGCCCACCTCAGAGGAAAGAATTAAATAATCATCATCGGTGATATAGTAACGGGAAGGACGCAGACCATTGCGGTCAAGCACCGCACCCATCATATCTCCGTCGGAGAAAAGAATGGAAGCAGGACCGTCCCAGGGTTCCATCATAGTTGCATAATACTGGTAGAAATCCTTTTTTTTCTGGGACATGATACGGTTGTTCGCCCAGGGCTCCGGTATCATAATCATTACGGCAAGGGGTAAATCCATACCGCTCATAACCAAAAATTCTAAGGTGTTATCTAACATGGCTGAGTCAGAACCCTCGGTATTGATAACCGGAAGCACCTTCTGCAGCTCTCCCTTTAAATGCTCGGACTCCATGGTTTCTTCACGGGCTAACATCTTATCCGCATTTCCCTTAATGGTGTTAATCTCACCATTATGTACGATAAATCGGTTCGGATGTGCCCTCTCCCAGCTAGGGTTTGTGTTGGTAGAGAAACGGGAGTGCACCGTTGCAATAGCTGATTCATAATCTTTATCCTGCAAATCTCCGAAGAACAACCGGAGCTGCTCTACTAAGAACATACCCTTGTATACGATGGTTCTGCTGGATAAAGAAACCACATAAGTATCATCATTGGATTGCTCAAACACCCGGCGTACTACATAGAGCTTGCGGTCAAAGGCAAGACCTTTATCCACCTCCGCAGGACGCCCTACAAAGCCCTGCATAATGTAAGGCATACAGTCAACGGCTTTCTGCCCTAACTTCGTAGGGTCGGTAGGCACTTCCCTCCAGCCTAAGAACTTCATGCCCTCTTTCTCTACGATAACCTCGAACATTTTCTTTGCCCGGTTGCGTTTCAGCTCATCCTGTGGAAAAAAGAACATACCCACGCCGTAATCTCTCTCGTCACCGATTTCGATTCCCAGAGGCTTTGTTACCTTTGAAAAGAATTTGTGGGAAACCTGTAACAAAATACCAACACCGTCACCGGTTTTTCCCTCTGCGTCCTTTCCTGCCCTGTGCTTTAAGTTCTCCACAATCTTTAAGGCATTTGCCACGGTATCGTGGGTCTTGATCCCTTTGATATTTACTACGGCACCAATACCGCAGTTGTCATGCTCAAAGGACGGGCTGTACATACCCTGTTCGGTGTCAGGGGCACCTGCTGCAGAAAAACGGTTCAACTTATCTTTCATCATTTTCTTCCTTTCCACTTCGTGTATTGCCAGAAACTGTCTTTATAGGAAAAACAGTTGTCTTTTTCTTGATTTGTTATAACCTAATATACAACTTTCAAGTCCATTTGTCTACCTGTATTTTTCACATATTGTCTGATAATATGTGAATTTATATGTTTTCAATAAAATTATCTGAATTTTTATTTATTTTTCTTTTCAAAAGCTGGTATCAAAAACAATTCAGCAATAGAAAAGGTGCAAAAAATTTTCAATAAAATTTTCTGCACCTTTGCATTTTAGGGTATTCGGTTAAATTGTTTCTAAATTGTGTTGAAATAATCAGGCTTTTCTTTCTCTACTAAAGCGCTTCCTGTACAGCCTCAAAATTCCTCCTGCCTCCCAGCTCCCAGAACGCCACCGCCGAAGCTGCCGCCACATTCAGGGAATCTACGCCGTGGAACATAGGGATACGCACCGTATAATCGCAGTCCGAAATGGTTTTTTCCGCCAGCCCGTCCCCCTCCGTTCCAAGAACCACCGCCAGCTTTCGTTCCCTTTTTAGCCGCTCGTCTTCGATGGAAACCGAGTGCCCGCTCAATGCCATTGCCGCCGTTTGAAAGCCCAGCTCATGCAAGGAGCTTATTTCCACGGAGGAATCCAAAAATGTCCACGGTATCTGAAAGACAGTTCCCATACTCACCCTGATAGCACGCCGATAGAGTGGGTTGCTGCATGCCGCCGTGAGCAGTACCGCATCCATGCCAAGCGCCGCCGCCGAGCGGAAAATAGCGCCTATATTGGTAGGATTTACCACATTTTCCAGTACTGCAATTCTGCCGGCGTCCCGGCATACCTCCTCAACCGTCGGCAGTTTCGGACGGTGCATGGCACAGAGCAGTCCCCTTGTCAGTGCAAACCCCGTGATTTGAGTAAGTACGTCGAGTTCTGCCGTATACACAGGGATATCTCCGCAACGCGCAATGATATCTTTCGCCTGCCCTTCCACATGCTTATGTTCAGACAAGAGGGATATAGGAACACAGCCTGCATCTAATGCCCGCTCAATCACCTTGGGGCTTTCTGCAATAAAAATCCCGCCGTCCGGTTCATACAGATGTAAAAGCTGTGCTTCGTTTTTTCTCGCATAAATATCAAGTTCCGGAGCCTGAAAATCGGTTATTTCCATTACATTTGCCATATCTGATTTCTCGCTTTCTCATTTCATTTTAGCGTATTACCATGCTTTTCTCAAGAAATTTTCTATTGGCTCCACGACAATTCTTGACATCGTTCCCGTTTCTGCTATACTTTTTATATTCATTGAGCAAGATAGGTTAGGAACTGATACTATGAAAATCGCAATTTGTGAAGACAACACTGCACAACAAAATATCCTTACTGCGGCTTTAGATTCTTATCGCACACCGGCCGGTGAGTATGTTCAATACGATGTTTACTACAATGGGCTGGATCTGCTGAATTCTATCAATACGCACCCTTATGATGTTTTGCTTTTAGATATCCTTATGCCCAGGTTTACCGGAATCGAGACTGCCAGAGAAATCAGGGAATCCAACGAAAAGATACCCATTATATTTCTTACCACCAGCCGGGAATTTGCAGTAGAGAGCTACAGAGTACATGCCTTTGACTATTTAATGAAGCCCGTGGATCGGAATGCTTTATTCGAGGCTTTGGATAAAGCCTATGCAACGACAGAAAGTACTCTGAAGAAATCTATTATGTTTCAAACTACAAAGGCAATTTATATGCTTTCCCTTTCCCAGATTGAATTTGTAGAAATCAATAGCCGCACTTTGTCCTTTCACCTGATTGACAGAACGGTTACGTCCATATCGGGACGTCTTTCAGATTATGAAGACGCGTTGCTCAGGCATTCGGAATTTCTCAAAATCCATCGTTCTTATATCATCAACATGGATTTCATGAAATCCATGAATCAAAAGAGTTTTATTACCCTTACAGGAAATGAAGTCCCTATTTCACGGAATTTGTTACCTGCTATAAAAAAGCGCTATATTGAATACCTTCATTCAGCCATTAGGAAATAAATCATAATGGTATCGTCACCATCAAAGAAAACATTCCATTTTCTGACTGAAATACAGCCATACCATTATGTTCATTGGCAATTGTCATAATACTTCGTGTGCCATATCCATGCCCCGCCTTATCAGTCTTCGGCCTGTTACCTGTTATCTGAATCCTGTCATCACAGGAATTGTCTACAGAGAAAATTAATTTTCCATTGAGCTCACACAGCCTTGCATCCACGAATCGCTTTTCTTCCGGCAGTTCTCTCACTGCATGAAAAGCATTTTCCAAGGCATTTGACACCAACGCACACAACTCCGGTTTGGTAAGCGGCATCTGCGCGGGCAATTCAACACCAAAACGATATTGGGCTTTCATTTCTTCTGCCTGGCTTTCAAAATGCGAAAGAATCAGATTCAGCATTTCCATCTCGCAGAATCTGTGTGGCGTAAATTCATCAATCCTCTCGATATTCTCCCGTATGTATTCCCGCGCCTCCTCGATATGATTCTCTTCGATCAAATGAAGAATCAAAGCCAGATGATGCCGCATGTCATGTCTATGAATTCTTGCTAATTTTGACAACTCTCTTAAACTCTCGGTCTCCGTTTCTACGATGTATAATTCATTCTGAAGGATGGTTCTTTCCTCCATTGCCTCCGTTCTTCGCTTCTGCTCATGACTGAATACCACTGCAAAAACAAGATATGCCACACATATTACAGAGGGCATAAACTGTGCTACATGGTAATTCCCTGTGTACAACACCTTCGTCCACACAGTTGTTAAATAATCAAACAAATAGTATGTAACTGGCACAATCCCCATCACCATGGTTTCTGCTTTTGATCCCTGCAGCAATTCATGTATTGGAGCTGCTGCATATTTTACAATCATCCAGAATGTAATCAATGCTGCGAAAAAGTATATCAAAAACTCTCTTATGCTGCTATGATACATCGTATACATAGTCCATCTGGATATCCACGCCGGAATCTGGCAGCACATATATGCCAAAAGCGTGCAGATTGTTGCATCCTTAACCGTGCATTGAAAACAAAGCACAAGTGCCCCCACAAGTACCATATGCGTATGGATCGGATAGGAAGTCACAACTGCATCCAATCCAAAGGACACAAAGAAAACACCTTGCAGCAACAATAAAAAACATACGATACAAACCAGTTTAACAGTATTCTTTTTTTGCAATATTCCTGCAAATGAGGCAGTCGTAGCAACGCCAAATAACAGCGTTACGATATATCGTATCGTCATGATATCAATTTGGACCATAGTCTATATTCCTTTTATTCTAAAAAGGGGGGGACGTGGAAACATTAAATGAAATGATTGAACGATGCCCTCGCTCTGTATGTGCAAAAATACAGAAAGAATCTTTTGGTTTGTGATTCTTTCTGTATTCTTCCTAAATAACTATTCAATGAATGCAACAGCTACACCCATACATGTGACAGCTTCTTCATTAGAAAGATACTCGCCTTCCATTATTACAGAGAAGTCCTCGTTCGTAATTGCTACAGAACCATCATCACCCTCAGCAAAAATGATTGTATAGTCTGTTTCCGTGTAAACATCAGTAATGCTAAATACTGTCCAGTCAACACCATTTTCTTCATCCGGTATAATTTCTACACAGCTATCATCATATGCACCGCAAATGAGATCACCGGAACCATTTTCATCCACTTGCATCAAGGAAATATATGGATTTTGATCCGGGTCATGGAAAAGAGTAATCACATACTCTGTATTGCTGTCGTCAGTCGCATAAATACCGGCATCAACTAAATCAGCCGTCACATCAAGAATCGTGAAATCAGCCCCCTCTTCTGCAGCGGTCCCATCCTCCTCTGTTGTAGAAACGTTTTCCTCTTCTGCAGCAGTCGTTTCCGGCTCAGCAGCCTCTTTCTTTTCCTCTGTAGCAACCGGTGTAGTATCTTCTTTGTTTTCTTCCACAGCAGGTTTGTCCTGTGTAGCAGCCGGCTCAGGAGAACCACCACATGCAGCTACTGAAAGCGCAGTCATCGATGCCAAAATTACACTAATTACTTTTTTCTTCATAATTATTCCTCCTAAAAATCTATATGATAGGTTTACTATACTTGATCAGAGAAATAATATTTATCTTTTGCATGAAATGTTAAAATATTTACACGAAATGTATCGAATCAAGCAGCCTATAAGCCACACTCAACGGTAATCTGACTTCCGTCTTTTGTCTTCTTAACCTTAATCTGCTGGGGAATATTCTCCATAAGCTCTTCCCTGTGGCTAATAATTCCCACCAGCTTATTACTTCCGGTCAGGTTTATCAAAATTTCCATTGCACTGTCTATCGATTTCCGGTCTAACGTTCCAAAACCTTCATCCACAAAGAGTGCATCCATCTGCACTCCGCCAAGATTAGATGATACGGTATCAGATAATCCCAAAGCAAGACTCAGTGATGCCTTAAAGCTTTCTCCGCCGGAGAGGTTTCCCACCGGCCTTCTGTGTCCCGTATGATTGTCTAAGACTTCAAGGTCAAGAAAATTATTACTTCTTTTACCAAGAGAATCCTCCTGGCGATAAAGTTCATACTGCCCATCGCTCATCGGCAACAGCCGCCTGTTTGCAGCAGCGATAATCCCGTCAAATCCTGCAGCCTGTATGTACTGCTCCAGTGTGATCTTTCCGTTTCCAGTTGTGCCTTTGACTAAATTATAAAGCCGCTGACAGATTGTATTCTCTTTGCATGCCTTTTCTAATTCTTCTCTCCTGCCAAAAATACTCTTCTGTTTCTCTTCATTCGTACCTATTCTGCTTTCGCTATTGTTACAGTTCTTCCTTATCAACTCGACATTTGTGTCCTGTTCATCACACACAACCTTTAACCCTTCAATGTCTATCATCTTTTTCCCTTTTGCATCCGACTTAGCATCTAAAAGCTGTTCCTTATTCGTTGCAACAGCCTGATTATATTCATTAATCACTTTGTCCGACAATGCAATTTCAGATTCGTCTACAACACATATCCGCATTTCCTCTACAGAAGAGAAACCATTTGCATCGACTTCTTTATCCAACTTTTCCCTTAAAGCTTTTTCATCTGTTTCCTGCTGTTTCACACTGCCCTTCAGCGTTTCTAACTTTGACTTGACAGCAGTAACATTGTTATCAGCTTTTTTCTTTTCCTGCTCCGCCTTCCTGATATCATCTAATATCTTATTTTTCTTCGTTTCCGCCTGCTTTCTCTCTTTTTTTGCCGTTTTCCAATCTGGGTAACTCAATTTTTCAAGCGTTTTTAATATGGCTTTCGCTTCCGTCAGTTCCTGCTTATTTTTTTGCCTGTTTTTGTCGAGCTCTTCTTTTTTCGAATTGAGTTTTTCTGTTTCATCTCCCTGTGCCGTTTCGAGATCTTCTTCAGCCCTCTTAAGTCTTTTGCATTCCTTCCCAAGGGAATTACATTTTTTAATATTCTCCTTTGACATCGCCTCAGCCTGAGTCTTTGTATCCTTAACTTCCCTGATTAGCTCATCGAGAGACTCTTCCTCCCTGTTCATACTCAGAAACGGGTTGCTCATATAATCTAAGATAGTTATCCTAAGCTGCTCCTCGAATTCTTCTAGCGATGTTTTTGCTATTTCCGCTTCGGTATTTGCTTTGTTCTTTTTCTCTTGAAGCTCGGACTCTTCTTCCTGAAATTTTTTAAAATCATCCTCTGAAATCGAAGTCTCTTTCAGCTTAGCCGGATCCGGATGGTGCACGGACCCACACACCGGGCACTTTTCTCCTTCTACAAGTTTTCTCGCTAAGATACCTGCTCTACTGTCTTCAAGAATGTGTTCCGCCTCTTCTCTTCTGCTGCTCGCCTCCTGATATCTATCACGCGTGTCTAAAAATGTTTTCTGTTTTCTGGAAAGAGACCTTTTCCTTTTTTCCCTTTCCGGAATCTGATGGTCTATAATCACATCTAACTCCGTCAGAAGCTCCGTAAGCTTTTCACTCTCGTTTTTTGCCTCTATCAATTCAGCTGGCTTGCCTTTTAATTCCTTAACTGTTTTATTAAGGGCTTTTATCTTCTCCTTAAGGGTTTTCTCAGATTCTTTTAAATTCTTTTCTTCTGCGCTGATATTATTATCGTATTCTTCAAGTTCTTTTAGTCTTTCTTCCAGCTCCTCTTTTTGCCGATATTTCTTTTCTTCATCGTCAATCCTGCTTATCGTCTGCTTTAATTTGTCAGCCTCCGGCTCCAGCTTTTGGGCATCGTCAAGCACAGCTTCGGTCTGTTTTACATTCGCCACGGCTGCCTCTAACTTAGATTGCGCTGTTTGAATCTGTTTTTTGGTCGAAGATACCTCATCACACTTCCTAGCCCACGCAATATAAGACGGATTCACATTACGGGTGGCCTTCTTTTGTTTGTCCAGACGCTGTATTAATTCATCAATTTCCGTCTTTCTTTTTTCAAGCTCTTCTTTTTCCTTTTGAAGCTTATCCCTCTTTTCGATGAATCCGTTATTAATCTTAGCCAGCGCAAGCTTCTCATTGTTCTTCTTTAGCTCTTCCTCTGCTTTTTTCAGATCTGCTTTCATACACTTTAGCCTTTCTCTGTCCGACAGGTTCAAGCGTTGCATTACGTCTAAGATTTCATCTAAATTCCATGTACTTCCGGTTCGTCCAGCTCTGCTTTTAAGCTCCTCCAGTTCTTCAAAAAGCTCATCTTCTTTGTCTGCCGCCACATCCTCAAAATGCTGAATGATACTGTCTTCAGCCTTTACCTTAACTTTGTAGCTTGCATCCATTCGATCTTTCAATTTGTATTCAATGTTTTTATAGCCGTTTGTTAAAAATATAGTTCGCAGTATCTCTGTTCTCTGATCCGTTTTCGCATTCAATAAATCCCAGAATTCCCCCTGCGCAATCATTACAATCTGTTTAAACTGCTTCTCATCTATATGCAGCAGTTCTTTTACGGCATTATTTACCTGAGTCAGACCCTCTATCGGCACCTGTCCCTCTTCATAAAGAATCGCCTTTTCTTTCTCTAATATCTTACCGCAGCCACGCTGTTTCTGTCTTTCGTAAGACGGTTGTCTCCAAACATGGAATTCCCGCCCCTGATGTGAAAAATAAAAGTCCACATAGCTCTGAGCAGAATCCTTAGCGTATTCGCTTCTTAAATTTTTCGTATCCCTGTATGTTCCGCTGGTCGTTCCATATAACGCAAAACATATCGCATCAAATATCGTGGTTTTCCCCGCGCCGGTGTCCCCGGATATCAAAAACAGCCCCTTTTCTTCAAAGGCAGCAAACTCTATTTCCGGAAGTTTCTCCGCATA
This sequence comes from Lachnospiraceae bacterium, assembly GCA_021770785.1. Lineage (GTDB taxonomy): Bacteria > Bacillota > Clostridia > Lachnospirales > Lachnospiraceae > Roseburia. The sequence continues at coordinate 42,686 of JAETQH010000013.1, read as the reverse complement.
TGGACCAATTGCGCTTATGATCAGTTTAATCGGCTTCATTTATAACACCTGCCTCTCGTGCCGCCGTCCTCATGACGTCCATTTCCTCTTCCGTAATCTCACAGCCATACATCAGTCTGTAAAAATCTCCGATCAACTCCGGGAATGATTTGTTTTCGGCAATTCTGCTGATATCCACCTGCTCAATCTCTCTTGTATGTGAATTGTCGTAATCAATTCGAACTGTATTCGGATATACCTGTTGAAATATTCCCATTGCATCATTGACGATATCCTCATCTGTCAATGTTGCATAAATGAAATCCTCTGGCGCTTTTATATTCTTTTTATCCAACAACTCCCTCAGCGTCCCCTTTATATGTCTCATGTCTCTCATGGGTTTTAAGGGAACAAGCTCTATCTTAACCCTCTCCTCTGCTGATACCGTAATAAGAGGAACAGACTTTTCATTATTCGCTTCGCTAAGGGAATATTTAAGAGGAGAACCCGAATATCGGATCTCGTCTTTTCCAACTCTTTGAGGAGAATGAATATGACCTAATGCCACATAATCAAAATCATCAAAGCAATCATATCCAATTTTTTCAACCATACCTACGCTCTGCGTTCCAATGCTTTCGGAGCCTGCAAGTGCGGGATCCTCTCCCTTCCCCGCAACAAATTGATGCGCCACCAGAATGTTCTTATTTTTTCTGTCTATGTGCGTGTTTCTTATAATGGTTCGAACTGCATCATCGTAATTTTCTATATCCTCGCCTGGGAAATAATGTCTTACCTGGGAAGCTTTTACAAACGGAAGCATATAAATATCAATCTCTGTATCCCCCTCAGCAAAGCTCTGCTTATGAAGTATTCCGTCAAAGACAGCCGATATGTATATCTGATTATGTGCAAACAGAGTACTTCCGTAATTTAAACGATTATCCGAATCATGGTTTCCACTCACCATAAATACCCTGATTCCTTTTTCTGCCAGTTTAATCAGAAAATAATCTAAAAGCTTCGTAGCAGCCTCGCTTGGAACAGATTTATCATACACATCTCCGGCGATAAATACGCCGTCTATGGATTCATTATCTGCGATACAAAGAAGCTGATCAAGGATATACCTCTGATCCTCAATCAAATCAAAATCACCCAGTGTTTTTCCTAAGTGCAGATCTCCTAAATGTAGAAATTTCATATTTTACCTTTCCTTTCTGCCTGCCACTCCCGCACCTGATACCAAATCAGTCCCGCCGCAGCTACAAGAAACGCCAGCGTAACTCCAATCCCGGCAGCCGTCGGTTCATAAGAAAACATAAGCCACCCGGTGGCAGTGCGGATGACCGCTATGGTGTTTGCCACGGCATGGCCCAGCACCGGAACGTAGAAAAAACCGCTCTTCTCATAGAGGAATGCCAGCAGGCTTCCAAGCAGCGCCGCATAAATAAACTGCACCACATTGGTATGCACAATTCCAAAAATAACGGCAGAAAGAATCAGCGCCTTCGGCACATCAAAATGTATCCGCAGCCTTTGGTACACCACGCCCCGGAAAACCAGTTCCTCCGCAATGGGAATAATTATGCAGGAACCTAATATCTGAAACAGCACCTCCCCACCAAAGAAGGAGGCATTTGCGTCCTGAAATCCCTGGGACAGCTCCACCATAGGCGTCATGGCAATCAAATTATTGACCGCTATCCCCGCCGTGGCCGCCGTTGCAATAGTGAGGAGAATCGTTTTTATCTGCTTTCCATTCGGTTTGAATTTCTTCTCCCCGTAAACCACGTCCCGCATCTTTTTATCCGACAGATAAAACCGCAAAAGAAACGGAATGGTAATTGCCCCGCACAAAAGCTGGCGCACCATATAATTTTCCCCAGTGGTGGCTCCTAATATCACTTCCAGTCCAAAATAGGATAAACTCATAACCACATAATAAATGGCAATGGGATATAAAATCTGCCAAAATTCAAATCTGCTTTTTTTCATAGACCGCTCCGTTTTTACTTCTTCGTTCCTTTGGTATCTCTGTTTGCCACATGCAGCCGGTGCAGCGCCACTTCCTTCCCCTTGACTTCCACACTCTGCTCCTCCCCGGCGGAAAGCAGGTATATCGCCGTAAGGGCATCCCCGGCGCCAAGCTTCATGCCCCGGACGCCCACCGCTCCCTTCTTCTTCTCCGGTATGGTGGAGGCGTCAATCCGCAGGAAGAAGTCCTTTTCCGACTGCATTACAAGTGTCTCTTCCATAGAAAAGGCTTTCACAAAAATAACTTCGTCCCCGTCATTCAACTTGGTGGCCGCCGTAGTGCGCTTTGACACATCAAATTCCACGCCGTCCACCACCTTTAGCATGGCATTCTTCGTTCCGAAAATCACTTTTGTATTGCTGATTGCCGCTAAATTCATGATATAAATGAAATTTTCCGTGCTGCTGTCATAATTGCTGATATTGTCAATGGGCGTTCCCTTATCACGGAATTTTCCAAAGGGCAAATCTAATACCTTAAGCAGGTGCAGCTGCCCCGTATTGGTAAAAATACAGATTTTGTCCGTATTTTTACAGGTCAGTACATAGCGGTTTTCCGTGTCCGCCGCCTCCTTATTTCTCTCATAGGTGGCAGTATCAATAGTTTTCGCATAGCCGAAGCGGTCCATTAAAAATACCACGTCCATCTCTTCTATCTTCTTCTCTTCCACCACCGCTTCTTCTAAATTATCGATGACGGTCTTTCTGGGATGGCTGTATTCCTTCTTGTAGCCCTCTAACTCCTTGATGATAACCTTAGCCATAACAGAACGGCTGCCTAAAATATCCTCATACCGGGCAATGTTCTTTAAAGTCTGCTCATGTTCCTTCATGAGAGCTTCTAACTCCAAACCGATTAACTTCTGCAGACGCATTTCTAAAATGGCTGTGGTCTGCCGTTCCGTAAAACGGAGTTTTGCCGCATCTTTCTTCGACTGGGCAGACTTAAAAGCAATGTTATCCGTGATACCCTCTGTCAGGCAGGCTCTTGCGTCCTTCACATTTTTACTGCCCCGGAGTATCTCAATAATCAGGTCAATCACGTCCGTCGCCTTTATCAAGCCCTCCTGAATTTCTTTTTTGTCTAACTCCTTTGCCAGAAGTGTCTGATATTTTCTGGTGGCAAGCTCATACTGGAAATTCACATGATGACGGATCATCGGCACAATTCCCATGGTTTCCGGTCTGCCCTCCGCCACGGCAAGCATGTTGACCCCAAAGGTATCCTCCAGCTTTGTTTTTTTGTAGAGCAGATTTTTCAGATTTTCCGCATCTGCCCCTTTCCGCAATTCTAATACAATACGGATTCCCTCCTTAGAGGACTGGTTCGTAATATCCACGATATCGTTGGTCTTTTTCGTCTCCACAAGGCTGTATACATCATTCAAAAATTTACCGATGTTTGCCCCTATCATGGGATAGGGGATTTCTGTAATCACCAGGCGTTCCCTGCCGCCCTTTCCCTGTTCCACTTCCACTTTCCCACGAATTTTGATTTTTCCTGTTCCGGTGGAATAAACCGCCAGAAGCTCGTCCTTATTTGCCACAATACCTCCGGTGGGGAAATCCGGTCCCGGAATGTACTGCATCATCTGTTCCGTGTTAATATCCGGATTCTTCATATAGGCAATGACACCGTCAATCACCTCGCCGAAATTATGGGGCGGGATATTGGTGGTCATACCCACGGCGATACCCTCGGAACCGTTGATTAAAAGGTTCGGCACTTTTACCGGAAGCACCTCCGGTTCCTTCTCTGTTTCATCAAAGTTCGGTACAAAATCCACCACATCTTTGTCAAGGTCTGACAAATAGGCTTCCTGGGTAATTTTCTGTAACCTCGCTTCCGTATAACGCATGGCAGCTGCACCGTCTCCCTCGATGGAGCCAAAATTACCGTGGCCGTCCACTAAGGGCATCCCCATTTTAAAATCCTGGGCTAACACCACAAGGGCACCGTAGATGGAGCTGTCGCCGTGGGGGTGGTATTTACCCATGGTATCACCAACGATACGGGCGCTTTTACGGTAAGGTTTATCATAACGGATGCCAAGCTCATACATGTCATATAGGGTACGTCTTTGTACCGGCTTTAACCCGTCCCGCACATCCGGGAGGGCACGGGCGACAATGACGCTCATGGCGTAGTCAATAAATGATTTCTGCATTAGTTCTGAGTATTCCGTGCGGATAATCTGTTCTTCCTGTCTCATTTTTAATTCCTCTTTTTTCTACTTATCTAAGAAACTGCGGCAGCTCATTGCTACACATCAAGACTTGCATCCTGGGCGTGCTCGTAGATAAACATTTTACGGGGAAGGACGTCATTTCCCATTAAAAGCTCTGTGATGTCAGATGCCATTCTTCCGTCCTCAATCTCCACTCGTTTCAAAATTCTTGTCTCGGGGTTTAAGGTTGTCTCCCAGAGCTGCTCTGCATCCATCTCTCCGAGACCTTTGTAGCGCTGCAGGGTGAAGCTGCCCTTGTGGCTTTTCCGGTATTTCTCCAGCGCTGCGTCATCATAGAGGTACTCTTCCTCTCCCTTCGCCGGAATCGCCTTATAAAGGGGCGGCATTGCCACATAGACATGCCCTTCGTAAATCAGCTCCGGCATAAAACGGTAAAATAGTGTCAAAAGCAGGTTAGAAATATGTGCTCCGTCCACATCGGCATCCGCCATGATAATAATTTTATCGTAGCGCAGCTTGGTAATGTCAAAATCATTGCCGTAGCCCTCTGAAAATCCACAGCCGAAGGCATTAATCATAGTCTTGATTTCTGCATTGGCAAGGACTTTATCAATACTTGCCTTCTCCACATTCAAAATTTTACCCCGGATAGGCAGAATTGCCTGAAAGCTCCTATCCCTGGCAGTCTTTGCGGAGCCTCCCGCAGAATCTCCCTCCACGATGAAAATTTCACAGACAGAGGCATCCCTGCTCTCACAGTTTGCCAGCTTTCCGTTGGAATCAAAGGAAAATTTCTGCTTCGTCAGCAGGTTGGTCTTTGCTTTTTCCTCCGTCTTACGGATTTTTGCCGCTTTCTCCGCACAGGAAATCACGGTCTTTAAGGTCTCTAAATTTTTATCAAAATACAGTTGGATTTCGTCCCCGGTGACCTTCGCCGTCACACGGGAGGCGTCCTGGTTGTCTAATTTCGTCTTTGTCTGTCCTTCGAACCTGGGGTCCGGGTGCTTGATGGACACCACCGCCGTCATACCATTTCTGACGTCCGCCCCTGTGAAATTGGTATCCTTTTCCTTTAAAATGCCAAGCTCCCTGGCATAGGAGTTAATAACCGTAGTAAATACAGTCTTAAATCCGGTAATATGGGTTCCGCCCTCCGCATTAAAAATATTGTTGCAGAAGCCTAAAATATTCTCATGAAATTCATTGGTATACTGAAATGCCGCTTCCACGGTGATATTTTCCGCCTCACCCTTAAAATAAATCACATCGTGAAGAACCTCCGCATTCTTGTTCAAATCCTTGACAAAGCCGATGATACCCTCTTCCTCATGGTACACGATATGCTCCGGCTCTTCCCCCCGGCGGTCCTCATAGATAATAGTAAGGGCAGGATTTAAATAAGCCGTTTCGTGCATACGGCTCTTGACTTCATCTTCTTTAAATCTTGTCTTTTCAAAAATTTCCGGGTCCGGCAGGAAATTAATCTTTGTCCCGGTCTTTTTCGTCTTTCCTATTTTCGGCAGCAAGCCGCCTTCAAGCTCCACCACGGGTACGCCCCGCTCATAACGATCATGGTGCACAAATCCATCCCTGCTGATTTCCACATCCATGTAAGTGGAAAGGGCATTGACTACGGAAGAGCCCACGCCGTGCAGACCGCCGCTGGTCTTATAGGCGGAATCGTCAAATTTGCCTCCGGCATGAAGCGTAGTGTATACAATACGCGCCGCAGACACTCCCTTTGCGTGCATTCCCACCGGGACGCCCCTTCCGTTGTCCTCCACCGTACAGGAACCGTCCGCCTCTAGTATCACATGAATGGTGTCACATGCCCCTGCCAAATGCTCGTCCACCGCATTGTCCACAATCTCGTAAATCAGGTGATTTAGCCCCTTTCTTGACACACTGCCGATATACATTCCCGGCCGTTTCCGCACCGCTTCTAGTCCCTCTAACACCGCAATGCTGTGCTCATCATAGGATGTCTTGTTCGCCATAACTACTGCTCCTCTGCTTTCTGATAATTCATATGCGCCAGTACCATCAGCGCAATTTTAAAGGTCATCGCATCATCAAATTTCCTGATGTCAAGACCTATCATTTTCTCTAACCGCTCCAAACGGTAGACTAACGTATTTCTATGTACATACAGCTGTCTTGCCGTCTCCGAAATATTCAGGTTATTCTCAAAGAATTTCTGGATGGTGGTGGTAATTTCCTCGTTGAATACGTCTGGAATTTCATCTCCGAACACCTCATGGATAAACATTTCACATAAGCTCATGGGAAGCTGGTAAATCAGCCTTCCTATCCCCAGACAGCTATAGGCTATGGTTTCCCGCTCTGCATAGAAAATCCTGCCCACCTCTAACGCCATCTTCGCCTCCTGATAGGAGCGGGTGATATCCTGCAGATTGGTAACCCGGTTGCCGTAACCCACTCTGGCTCGGACCATAATCTCTGTGTGCATATTGTCCACAATCATATTGGCAAGGCTCTGCAATTCTTCTGCCCCCGGAATATCACGGACGTCCTTAATCAGCACAATGCTCTGCTCGTCCACCTCCGTCACATAGTCCCGCGTTTTGGTAACAAAAAGGTTCTTCACCAATTCCACCGCAGAGGAATCCTTCTTATCCCCTAAATCAATGACATAGACCACCCGCTCCGCCTGCTCCACATGAAGCTTTTTTGCTTTATTGTACATATCCACCACAAGCATATTTCCCAGCAGAATGTTCTGCATGAAATTGTTGCGGTCAAATTGCTCCATATAAGCCGCCGCTAAATTCCGTATCTGGCAGACTGCCAGCCTGCCCACCATATAAGCGTCCTCCGCAGAGGATTTCGTCAGAAGAATATATTCCACTTCCCCCTCCACCACCACCTTAAAAAAATGGCAGCCCGCTAACATCTGGCTTTCCGCCATGGATTCCGCAAAAGAGGCAACCGCCCCCTCCAAATCCTCTTCTATGGAAAAGGTAGCGGCAACTAATTTTCCTTTTTCTGTATAAAGCGCCAAATCGATTCTCGATATCTCTTTAATCTCATCTAACGCCGCCTGAATCTTATGGTTAGAAATCATATATTTTCCTACAATCCCTTTCTGAAAACCGTTATTTAAAAATCGAGTAGGGAAGAATTTTCCCCTACTCGCCGCGCGCCCCATGCGCCGCTTCAGCGGCATACTTCCTCTGCATGGGGCTGTGCAACGAACAAAAACTGGGTACATAGATTGTACCCAGTTTCCATCTTATATTGTCTATTTAATTTTATCGGATTAGTTGGTGATTGTCAATTCAGTTTCTTTGTTGAATACATGAATTTTCTCCGGGTCAATCGCTAATTTAATATGGTCCCCCATACGAGCGGTTGTTCTGGAGTCAACCTTTGCTGTCATGCTTGCGCCTGCTGCTTTGAAGTATAATAATACCTCAGAACCTAATAACTCGTATCCTGTGATATCTGCCTCAAAAGTGCAGTCTTTATGTGCTTCGATTTCGATTTCGGAATCGCCGATATCCTCCGGTCTGATACCCATAACAACAGTCTTGCCGTTGCAGCCTGCATCTGCAAGTTTCTTTGCTTTTGCCGGTGGTAATACGATAGTTGTATTATCGAAAGTAAGGCTTACTTTGTCGCCCTCTACCCTACAGGTAGCATCTACAAAGTTCATCTGCGGAGAACCAATGAATCCTGCAACAAATAAGTTGTTCGGCTCATTGTATAATTTCTGCGGAGAGTCAACCTGCATGATAACACCGTCTTTTAATACAACGATTCTGGTACCTAAGGTCATAGCCTCGGTCTGATCATGTGTAACGTAGATGATGGTAGCTTTTAATCTGTTATGTAAAGCTGAAATCTCGGAACGCATCTGCACACGTAATTTTGCATCCAGGTTGGATAACGGCTCATCCATAAGGAATACCTTAGGATTACGAACGATAGCACGACCCATAGCAACACGCTGTCTCTGTCCACCGGATAAAGCCTTTGGTTTACGGTCTAATAATTTCTCAAGGTCAAGGATTTTAGCAGCTTCTTCTACTTTTCTCTTAATCTCGTCCTTCGGAACTTTTCTTAATTTTAATCCGAATGCCATATTGTCAAATACGGTCATATGCGGATACAGCGCGTAGTTCTGGAATACCATTGCGATATCTCTGTCCTTCGGCTCAACATCGTTCATTAATTTTCCGTCGATCTTGAACTCGCCGGAAGAAATCTCTTCCAGACCAGCAATCATACGAAGGGTGGTAGATTTACCACATCCGGATGGTCCTACGAAGATGATGAACTCCTGATCTTCTACTTCAAGGTTGAAATCCTTAACAGCCTCAAAACCGTTAGGATATACTTTGCAAATGTTTTTTAAAGATAAACTTGCCATTGGTCTAAATACCTCCTAAAATTTGTTTACGTTTCCTGATAGCTATACTATACAAAAAAACAGCCGAAAACACCATATGCCTCCTACACAAAGAATTTCTTCTTTTCTTGTGGAATATCACAGTGCTTTCGACTGTTTTTCTGCTTTTTCGTCAAACTGACGGATTCCCTATTTTTTTTTATACAAAATGACGAAGCCGTCTACAGCCGTGAATAACCAAAGCCGTTGACCACTGCCTCTAAGCGTTCCCCGTTTTTACAGAAGGGACATTCCTCCGCCATGTAGGCTGCATAGCCCGGCAAATCCGCCTCGGAAAATACGCTGATTACCTGCATGTCGTCCACGCTCTTCACCGTACTGAAAATGGATGCCACCGCCTCTACCTTTCCGCCGTAATAGCGGATTCCCTCTAAGCTGCGGCGGATGGTTTTTCCTGTGGTTGTGGTAGCAGACAGCAGAAGCACATGTTTTCCATTAATGCTGGGCTTAATATTATCCCGAAACAGCATCTGGTTGCTGCTGTTTATCTCCGGCTCTACCACGTAAAGAGTTTCATGACGGTTCGTTGAAACAAACTCACCCTTTTCAAATTCCTCCGCTAAAAAGGCTCCGATAACCTCCGTCCCATCCATGCAGACGATGGTATCTATGTAAGAAAGTCTGCCTATGTGGTGATACAGCACCTTCGCTAATTCCTTCGCCTCCTGCACTCTGGTTTTCAAACTGGTCACATCAATGTAATAATTGATATGAGAATGACTAGTGGCAAAATGTCCCGGTATCGCATGAATTGCCACTCTGTTGCTCTCTTTTGAATAAAATTTTACCATTCTGCTTTCCATAAACACGTTCTCCTTTCACTGCCTGATGGGTGTTCCCCCATGATTAGTTTCTTCCCGTGCTGCCAATTCCCCCACGGTTTTTATTTCCAAGGCTCTCCACCTCTTCAAACACTATCTTTGGCTGGTGCCGCTGAATACGGAACTGGCAGATTCTGTCATTCACATGAATCTCCGTATCCCGCAGGGCAAGCACCGGCATCTTATATACATCATCGTCTCCACAGTAGCTCTCGTCAATGACCCCCATGTGGTTGGTCTGGATAATCCCAAAATTCTTGTAGGTGGAGCTTCTCGGCACGATTACCGCCTCATACCCCGCCGGAAGCTCCATGGAAATCCCAAGGCTGATAAGCTTAAACTCGCCTTTTTTTAAGGTCACGTCCTCCGCCGCCCGCAAATCAATCCAGTCGCTCTTCCCGTCAATATATTCCAGTTTACTGATTTTATCGGAGTGGTATTTTATTTTAATCTTTTCCTGTTCCATTTTTCTTTCCTCTCTGCCGCCCAATCAGAAAACACCGTTTTGCGTTCTCCGATGTAACCTCCGAAGCTTCTTCTCACGCTTTCCATTCCAAATCACTGTGCTCTGCCCGCTTATCCCGAACCATCAGCTCCCGGACTGCCTCCTGTGCCGGCAGATCCTCAAACAATACCTTATTTACCACCTCAATAATCGGCATATCTTCCCCGTATTTTCTTGCTAAGGCAATGGCAGCCTTGGCGGAATAAATTCCCTCCACCACCATTTTCACTTCCTCGGTGGCCTGTTTCATGGTGTACCCCTGTCCTATCAGCATTCCCGCTTTCCGGTTTCTGCTGTGCTTACTCTCACAGGTCACAATCAAATCGCCGATTCCGGTCAGACCGCTCAGCGTCTCATAGCTTGCTCCCATTTTGATGGCAAGACGTCCGATTTCCGTGATTCCTCTGGTAATCAGCGCCGCTTTGGTGTTATCTCCGTAACCTAAACCGTCCGCCATACCCGCCGCTAATGCAATGACATTTTTAAGGGAACCGCCTAATTCCATCCCCAGCACATCCGGGCTGGTGTACACACGAAACACCTCATTCATGAAAATATCCTGAATGCTCTCCGCCACCGCTTTCTTTTTTGCGCCGGCTACTACTGTAGTAGGAAGTCCTATTCCCACTTCCTCCGCATGGCTTGGGCCGCACATCACCGCCACCTCTGCCACGGGAATCTCCTGCTGCACCACCTCGGAAATGGTCATCAGAGTTTCTTCCTCAATCCCCTTTGCCACGCAGACAATCACCTGTCCCTCTTTCACAAAGGGAGCCATGCTCTTTGCCGTGCTTCTGGTAAATACGGAAGGCACCGCCAGAATCAGAAAATCCTTATCCGTGATGGCGCTCTCTAAATCTGTGGTAAAGCAGATATCCTCCGGCAGCTTTACCCCGGGAAGCTTCTCCACATGCTCATGTTTTTCCTTTAACATCGTAATCTCGGATTCCATAATGGACCAGACCGTCACCTCATTTCCATTGGTGTGCAGCACCAGTGATAATGCAGTTCCCCAGCTTCCGGCTCCGATAACCGCTACTTTTTTCTTCATGAAATCTGTTCTCCTATTCCTTCGCCTTAACACCAAACTTGTTTTCCGTTCCGGTCAAAAGACGTTTGATATTCGCCCGATGCCGCCACAATGCCATGGCAGTAAAGCAGGCACTCACAATATAAAACTCCGGCAGATATGCCGCCTCTATACTAAGATATCCCATCTGTCCGAAAATAACCGCCTGAATCAGGTATGCAACTACCACCACGATAGAACCTAAGGACACATATCTCGTCGTTGCTACAAGAATAATAAATAAGGCAAGACAAATCGGGGCTGCCAGAGGACATACTGCCAAAATCACGCCGGAAGTACAGGCAATTCCTTTTCCCCCTTTAAATTTCAGATAGAAGGGGAAATTGTGCCCCAGCACTGCGCCAAATCCGGCATACAGCTCCAGCACCTTAACGGCGTCAGGATAACGCTCCCGAAACAACAGATGGATTACCAGCACCGCAAAAATTGCTTTGAACAAATCCCCAAGGAAGGTAACCAGCCCCGCCTTTAAGCCCAGTACCCTTAAGGTATTGGTTGCTCCTGCATTTCCGCTGCCCTGAGTGCGGATATCCACACCGTGTCTCTTTCCGTAGAAATATCCTGTCTGTAAAAGTCCAAACACATACCCCAATAGAATTGCTAATATCCTTGCCCCAATCATTATTTTTCTTCCTTTCTCTCTCGAATGATAAACTTAAGCGCCGTTCCGCGGAAACCAAAGGTATCACGAATCCGGTTTTCCAGATAACGGGTATAAGAAAAGTGCATCAATTCCTTATCATTGACAAAAATAACAAAGGTCGGCGGTTTGACTGCCACCTGGGTGGTATAATAAATCTTCAGCCGTTTTCCCTTATCGGAAGGGGGCTGCTGCATTGCCACTGCCTCTGCCACAATTTCATTTAGCACTCCGGTAGCAACACGCATACTGTTGTTTTCAATGACCACATCAATCATCTCAAACAGCTTATTCAACCGCTGTCCTGACTTTGCGGAAATAAACAATATCTCCGCATAGGGCATAAAACTCAGAATCTGGCGGATTTTCTCCGTATGCCGGTAGATCGTCTTATCATCCTTTTCAATAGCGTCCCATTTATTGACGGCAATGATGATACCCTTTCCCCTATCGTGGGCAATGCCTGCAATCTTAGCATCCTGCTCCGTCACGCCCTCCGTGGCATCAATGACGATAATGCAGACGTCCGCACGCTCCACGGCAGTCACGGCACGGATAATGCTGTAACGCTCGATTTCCTCTTTTATCTTATTTTTCCGGCGCAGTCCTGCGGTATCAATAAATACATATTCTTTTCCGTTATATTTAATGTCCGTATCAATGGCATCACGGGTGGTTCCTGCAATATCCGATACAATGACGCGGTCCTCCTGCGCCAGTTTATTAATGAGGGAGGATTTTCCTACGTTGGGTTTTCCGATAATGGCAACCTTGGGGCGCTCGTCCTCCTCCTCTTCTTTGTTATATTCCGGAAAATATTTCACCACTTCGTCTAACATATCCCCCAACCCTAACATGGATGCTGCGGAAACCGGGAAGGGCTCGCCAATTCCCAAATTATAAAATTCATAGACATCCGGCATGTATTTCTCGAAACTGTCCACCTTATTCACCACCAGAACCACGGGTTTCCCGGAACGGCGCAGCATGTCCGCCACCTTGGCATCGGAATCCTGCAAGCCCTGCCGCACGTCGGTGATAAACATAATCACATCTGCAGTGGCAATGGCAATCTCTGCCTGCTCCCTCATCTGGGATAAAATTACATCTCTGCTGTCCGGCTCAATACCTCCGGTATCTATCAGGGTAAATTCATAGTTCAGCCAGGTAACCTCCGCATAAATACGGTCTCTGGTCACTCCCGGCGTATCCTTTACGATTGAAATCCGCTCCCCCGCAAGGGTGTTAAATAATGTGGATTTCCCCACATTGGGGCGTCCGACAATCGCAACAACTGGTTTACTCATTTTCAACCTTACCTCTCTTCATAACATTAGCTGTCAGAGCAACATCGCTTCTAACAAATCCTGACCGCTTGATTTTACAATATCTATTTCCACTTGTAAAGCGGTTTTCAGTTCCCCTAAGGTCATGTCGTCTAAGAACACTTCCTCGCCGCTGCGCAGAAGATTACAGGGCAAAAGCAGTTTTTCTCCTAATTCCTTTTCCTTTAGCTGGGCCTCTAAATCCCGTCCGGTCAAAAGCCCCGACACAGTAATCCGCTCCCCGAAAAAGTCGTTGCGGATAGGATAAACCCGGATATCACAATCAGGGAACTCCTCCATACATTCCCCCGCTAACTGCATGATAAAGGGAGCCGCTAACAATCCGGTAGCAAGGGAACGGATATGTTTTTCCCCCGCTTTCCCCTGCAATGCCTCCGGCACACTGCCCTCTGCCTTTTTCTTTGCCAGTTCCCGCAGTGCCTCCCGGAACTCGTCTAACAGCAGCCTTATCATGCCTACACCGTTCTCTAACTGGATATAGCCGTCATAGTTTTCCTCCCCCGGCAGTTCCTGTTCCGCCAGCAGATACCATTCGTCGCTGGCATGGATAAAATGGGTTCCATGACTTTCCATACAGGCCTGCTGCCACTTATGGACAGTGTTTAACACCCCGATGGCATCCTCTCTGGTAAAGGGCTCTAAGGGAAAAAGCCCTTCCCTGTATTTTGACAGCCCCACTGGAACCACCGACACGCTCTCCATATAAGGAAGGTATTTCGTCAAATCCCGGATAGAGCGCTCAAGCTCTTCTCCGTCATTGATTCCTTTACACAATACAATCTGCCCGTTCATCCCAATTCCCGCCTCATAGAGCAGGTCAATCTTTTTCAATGCCTCCCCCGCAAAGCGGTTATTTAACATTTTACACCGAAGCTTTGGATTGGTAGTCTGTACAGAAATATTAATGGGTGCTAATTTATAATCAATAATCCGCTGTAAATCCCTGTCCTTCATATTAGTCAGGGTCACGTAATTTCCCTGCAAAAAGGAGAGTCTGGAATCGTCATCCTTAAAATAGAGCGTCTCCCGCATCCCCTTTGGCATCTGGTCGATAAAGCAGAAAATACATTTGTTATGGCAGGATTTGTAGTCATCCATCAAGCCGTTTTCAAACTCAATGCCCAAATCCTCCTGATATTCCTTCTCTATTTCAAGCTCCCACTGCTCACCGTCTGGCTTCTGTATCAAAACCTCTAAATAATCATCATTCACAAGATAGTGATAATCAAACACATCCTCTATTTCTTTTCCGTTAATGCTAAGAAGAATATCACCCGGTTCTATCTCCATTTCCTCCGCAATGCTGCCCGGCTCTATCCTGCCTATCACATGCTGTCTTTTCTTCATAAAAACTAATGCCTTTCTGTTTTGTGCCATTTCCCCATAACCCTACCAACAGTCCCTTTTGACACCCTAATCATAGTTTACAATAAAAAAGGCGGAATAACAACTATTCCCGCCTTTTTCTCTGAATTTATTGTTTCAGGCTTACTTTTTCCCATTCCTCACTGGTGTAAAGCTGCCATTTATCATTGATGACTCCAAGATCCTCCAAGGTCCCTATGACATTGACACAGTCCGCTCCAAAGCTGATATAATTACTGTTATCTGTGGCGGTTACAAACAATCCATTGCCCGAAATCTGATTGTTCCATCCCTGATATTTGCCGTAATCATTGTAGTAATCCCAGATACTGTAACTATTCTGTGGATTGTAATAACTCAGTCCAATGCCATTGGCATAAAATTCCTTTTCCTGCTGTTCGCTGAACAGCTGGTAAGCATTGAAATTCCCCTCTTCCACATCCTTTTTGATTGCCGCCACAAGCTGTTCTAACTCCTCCCTATCAAAATAGTAGGTGATATTCTCCCCCTCTTCCGAAAACAAATCTATATATCCGGCATAATATTCATTGCTCTCATAGGCAAAACCAAGCATCTGCTGTTTCAACCGTTCCGGCTGTTTTTCCCATGCAATGAATTTTGCAGTGGGGGAATTTTCATCCGCCAGGTAAACCTCCGTCACCGGAAGTGCATATCGGCGCTCTAAGACTTCCCCGTCCTTTAAATAATAACGCAGGGTTGTATAATAATACTTTCCGTCCTTCGCTTCCTCATTTTCCTGGTATTCTTTTTTATTTTGAATGATTTCCCGATGCAGTGTCAGTAATTCCGGGAGTTCTTCCTCCGTCAGCTCTATGGGATAATCCATATTCACAAATGCTGTTTTCACCTCCGACAGTTCCGGCACACGTTTCTCAATTCCGAACACGTCTAGCTTAAACAACAGTACAAAACAGATGGAAACTGCCAGAACCGCCGCCCATTCTACCAGCTTCTTTTTCTTAAATACCCTAAAATTTTTCTGCAGCAGCATTTCCGCTAACCAGAAACAGAAGCCGCAGAAAAACACCATACAAATCAATACATAGGGAAAGGTATTTACCATTCCGCGGGCTTCCTGAATGATTCCCATCACAAATAAAGTCAATGCCGTACCGCCGCAAAGCGCCACGCCCCACCGGAATACCGGTTTCACAGCTGCGATGCTGACAAAATCCCCTGCATTTTCTATCTGCCGCCGTTTGTAAAGCAGGTACGCCGCTATGGTAAACACAAGGGCTGCCGCTGCGTAACCTGCTACCAGTTTCCAGCCGTATACGGAAATTCCCACAGCAGTGCCGTTATCATCGTAAATAACCCTCGCCCTCAGATTATTCGACAAATAATACAGCGGGGATAAGATACAGCTTTTTCCCGGATTCCACTCACTATCCATCAGACCATAGCAGAGCAGGTTTTTCACTACAAAGACCAAGTACATGCAGCCTACATATAAGTAATTTGCAATCACAAAATAGAAGGGCATCGCAAATGCCAGCCCCGTAAACATCGCCACAAAGACTGCAAAGGAATAGGCAAAAAAGCTGACTCCACCCACGCAAAGCAGCCACCAGAAAAGATATTCAATAGAGGTAATCTGGTTTGTCAGGCTCACCATCACCGCCGCCACAAAGGCAAGAATTTCCGGCACCAAGAGAAACAGCAGCCCGGACAGATAATTGGTGATAAATAATTCCAGGCGGTTCACCGGCAATGCATGAATCGCATTGGCGTTTTTCGCCGTATACAAATAGGAAAATACCGCCAACGCCATCACTGCCGCAAATAGAAAGATAGGTGCCGGAGTAATCGCCATTCTTACGGCACTACCGATAATCTGATGATTCCGGACAGCGGCCGGCATGTTTTCAAAATAATAAGCATTGGTGGCAGCCGCCCAGATATTCACAGGGAGAACAACAAACAGGTAACACAGGAACAGTACCCACACCGGCCAGTAATGGGAAATGTTTTTCTTAAAAATCACCACATTAAAACAGGATGTCTTTGACTTCATAATCAGCACCTCCCATTTCATAAATAAAGATTTCTTCTAAAGTCAGGGGCAGTACATCCACAATCATCGGATTATCCTGTGACAACGCCCGCTCTGCCTCCGCTGGATCTCCCTTCACAATCAGCGTATAAACTCTTCCCGTATTTGACATATGAAGCACCTCAAAGCCTTCCGGAAGTTTTGGCACGCCGCTCTGGCACGCCACCTGAATTTTCGTAACGCTTCCCTGCAAATCGCTTAAGGAACGCTCCACCATCACTCTTCCCCTGTGCATAATTCCCACATGATCACAGACGTCCTCTAACTCACGGAGGTTATGGGAGGATACCAGTACCGTCATTTCCTGCTCTGCCACTTCCGCCATGATAATGCTCCAAATCTGCCTGCGCATCACCGGGTCTAATCCGTCCACCGGTTCGTCTAAAATCAGAAGCTCCGGCTTACAGCAGATGGCAAGCCAAAACGCTACCTGTTTCTGCATTCCCTTTGAGAGCCTTCTGATATTTCGTTTCACATCTATATTAGGGAAAAATTCCTGCATTTTATAAAAAAGCTTGCTGTCAAACTGCGGATAAATCCCCTCATAAAACCGTTTCATCTCCATGGTATCCGCCTGCATAAAATAAAACAAATCGTCGGGTATGTAGGCAAATTTTGCTTTTACCGCCTTATTTTCAAACACCGGTTCCCCTGCCACTAAAATCTGTCCGAAATCAGGGCGGTACACTCCGGTAATGTGGCGTATCAGTGTGGATTTTCCTGCTCCGTTCGGTCCGACCAGCCCATAAATATTGCCCCGTCCCACGTGCATATCTACTCCGTCTAACGCCCGAAACCCATCAAAGGATTTTTTAAGCTGCGTTACCTGTATCACTGATGTTCCCCTCCTCTCGCTAGTCTTGTCATACGTTCCTTCAGTTCTGCCTCATCGACGGACAGGAAGAATAATTCCTCCACGACTTCATCAAATTTTCCCAACAGTTCCTGCTGTCTCACATTGAAAATCTCCTGCTGCTCCGCCACAAAAGTCCCTTTGCCTGCCACCGTATAAATATACCCCTCGCCCTCTAACTCCCGGTACGCTTTCTGTATGGTATTCGGATTGATGGCAAGGCTCGACGCAAGTTCCCGGACGGAGGGCAGTTTTTCATTGGCTGTCAGAGAACTTGATATCACCAGTTTTCTTAGCCCGTCTTTGATCTGTTCGTAAATCGGTTTGGAATCCCGGTAATTTAACTGTATCAAAGAAATACCTCCCATCTGTACTAACCGTACTATCTGTTTTAATACAGTTAATATAGCATGGAAGGTAAGTTCGTTCAATAAAGAGATTCCTATGATATTATTAAGATATTCTTAAGCCTGAACCGGCTTTCCCCAAGGCGGGTTCTTTTCCTTTAGCCAAGATACGCACACAAAAGTGCAAAGGTATTTTTCACCCCGTCCTTATGGCTGCGCTCATAACCGTGGGAGGCATAAACCCCGGCGCCAATTAACCCGTGGCGCACATCGTAGCCTGCCGTCAGCGCCACATCTGCATCCGAACCGTAATAGGGATACACATCTACGGCAAAATCCAGTTCTTTCTCCTTCGCCGCCTGCACAAGCCCCGTCACCACATCATAATTGTAAGGACCCCTGCTGTCCTTCGCACAGATGGAAACCTGGGTTTCCTTACAATTCAGCCCGTCTCCCACGCAGCCCATGTCTACGGAAATCACCTCGGTCACGCCTGCCGGAATAGAAGCCGCTCCGCCGTGCCCCACCTCCTCGTACACGGTAATATGCTGGTAAACAGCCCGCTCCGGCGTTATTCCCTCTTCTTTTAAATATTTTGCATAGCCTAACAGAATGCCCACGCTTAACTTATCGTCTAAGAAGCGGCTCTTGATGTAACCGCTCTCTGTCACTACAGTTCTCGGCTCAAAGCAGACGAAATCCCCCACCATAATGCCTAACTTTTCCGTCTCCTCTTTGGAAGAAACCCTCTCGTCTAACACCACTTCCATATCGTCAAAGGTTCTCTTGGTATCGTTATAATCCCCGTTGACATGGATCGAGGCGTTGGAAAGCTGGAACGTCCCCTCAAAAATCCCCGCAAAACGGGTGGCAATGCGGCAGTTTTCCGCCTCTGCGTTGTTGGCATTCATGCCGCCGATGGGTGTCACCCTCAGCCTTCCGTTGGATTTAATCTCGCTGACCATGCCTCCTAAGGTGTCGATATGCGCCTCTAGCATTACGGCGTCTTTCTCATTTTTGCCGCCTAAGGCTACCAGAATACCGCCTTTTACCGTCATCCGGGGCTCATACCCCAGCGCCTTATATTCTCCCATGACATACTCCGCCACCTGTTTCGTGTAACCGGAAGGGCTGTCAATGGCTAAAATTTTCTTTGTTTCTTCTACAATGTAGTCTACATACTGTTTCTGTTCCATCTCTCTTATGCCTTTCTTTTTTCTGACGTTCCATGCTGTTTGCGGCATTTCCTGTTTTATCCAGACCCTGCTGCCCTTTTATCATACACGGATATTGCGCCAATATCAACCAAAATAGTTTTCTTTTATGGTTAAAAACGCCCCAAGGTTTCCTCTTTTCCCATGGCTCGCCCTGTGGGAAAACAGAAGCTTTTCGTTGCAGCAGGTACAGATATCAGTCACTGCTATATGCTCCGGCAAAACGCCTGCACTTTTAAGCACAAGGGCATTCGCCCGCCACAAATCCAGCCGGTATTTTCCCGCTCCTTTATCGGCTAAAATCTCCCGCTCCCTGCCGGGAAATTCCTTTGCAAACTCCTCCGCCACATCCTCACTGACCTCATAACAGTCCTGACAGATGGAGGGACCTATGGCGCAAATAACATCCTTCGGCTGCGTCCCATAGGCTTTCTCCATTGCTTCTAAGGTAACAGCCCCCATCCGCCTCACCGTCCCTCTCCAGCCGGAATGGCTTAAACCGATGGCATGGTGCACCGTATCTACAAAATAAAGGGGCACACAGTCCGCAAAAAATGCGGATAGCACCAATCCCGGTTCATCGGTAATCAGTCCATCCACGTCCCTGTAATCCCTCTCTCTGGTAAGTCCCTTCCCCGCATCGGCTGCGGTTACTTTCCTCACATTAACGGTGTGGGTCTGATCCGTAAAGACAAATTTTCCCGTTTCCTTCCCCAGCGCCGCCGCAAGCCTGCGGAAATTTTCTTCCACCGCCTCTTTTTTATCTCCCCGCGAAAAGCTTAAATTCATGGAGGAAAACATTCCTTCGCTGACGCCCCCAAGCCTTGTGGTAAAGCAGTGCTCCACCATGCCCGTCTGCTCTAACAGCGGATATTTTAACAATATTAATTCTGTACCGTCCCCCTGGGGATAACTTTCCTGCCATAACCTCTCTTTGCTGTCTTTTCTTTCAAACTGATACAATTTTCTGTCCTCTCCTGTCTCTGTCCTTCTTATTCCCTACGTTTCTACTTATTCCATACGGAATTTTTAAACGGGCATAACGCTAATTCAATACCCCTGATACTCAAAAGCGTTTCTAAGCAAGGTGATTTCCTCCCCCAGAATACCCACCACATCAAAACGGCAGGGTGTTTCCTCTCCAAATCCATGAATCAGACAATAATATGACGCCACCCTGCTGATAATTCGCTGTTTTTTTACCGTCACTGCCTCAAGGGGACTGCCGCTTTTGCCGCTGTCCCGGTATTTCACCTCTGCAAAAACCAGATACTTCCCCTCTCTTGCCACAATATCAATCTCGCCGCTGCGGCAGCGGAAATTATATTCTAAAATCTCATATCCCAAGGACGTGAGATATTCCCCTGCCAGCTTCTCATATGTGCTTCCCACAGCTCTGCGGTTACTGTTTTTTCCTGTCTCCCCCAAACTGTATTCTGCTCCTTTTTATTTTTTTCCGTTCAACCGCGTCCGTACCCTACAGCAATCCCGCCTTGTTCAGCTTCGCCTTCATCCTGTCCATATCATCCACAAACACCAGTATCTCCGCCACCACATCGTAAAGCTCCGGTGGTATGGTGTCCCCGATTTCCAGCTTTGAAAGCGTCTCCGCCAGTTTATTATCCTTATAAAAAGGAACATCATTCTCCTTCGCCGTCTCTATAATCCGCTCCGCCACTTCTCCTTTTCCGGTGGCAAGTATCTTCGGTGCCATGTCCCCCGGCTCGTAGGCGAGGGCGACAGCGGTCTTTGGCTTCTTTTTTTCTTCCTTTCTCACCATAGTCCCTCCTATGCCTTCATGTCAAAGGAATACCTGTGCAGTGTCCCCGCAGGCGGCATATCCTTCTGGAGAAAATCCCCCACAAAATCCACCTGCTTTTTCTCATTGCTGACGGTAATGCTACAGGTATATCCCTTGCTTTTCAACCGTTTTTCTAAAACAGGCAAATGCTTTTCCAACAAATCATAGGACGCATCATTGTCGATATAAAATTTCGTCTGTACTTTTTTCCGCAGCATTTTTACAGAGACGTCTGTAGAACCTAAATTTTCCAAATCCAGATGGAGAAACGCCGTCAATTCCACATCCGGGTCCCTTAAGTTTTTCTTGTTGGTATACACATAGAGTTCACCGGAGGCATTCTGTCCTGTCAGCTTTAAGGGTAACTGCACATAGGTATAAATCTGATTAATCTGATTCATGAACTCAATGTTGCCCCGCACCTGGGACGCCGTGGTACTAAAGCTGTTTTCCGCTGCGCCTGTCAATTTCAGCGCCTGCTCCATCTGCTTCATCTGATGCTCCATCCGCTGGTAGAGTTCATTGATTTTATTTTCTTCTTTCAGCTCACCCGGCTTTATGAGCCATTGCTGTTCCACCATATTCTTTAGCAAAAGCTGAAATTCCTTGCTGGCAAAAAGCTTATGCACCCCGGCAAACCCATATTGGCTGTTCTGGGCTAATGCCTCCCTTACCGTATTTAAAAACTGGGACGCTGTCATATTTTTCTGAAATTCCGCCTCCGGAAGGGCCGCATTTCCCTCCGTCTGCTGCACCACGGCCTTGCTGTCCGCCTCTTCCCCCAGCATGGTGTTGACAAAAACGTCCTCCGTGTCGGGCCGGACAAAAAGCTCCGTATTTCCGGTTAAGGTGGGAATATTCTGTAGCAGCTGTTTTAAATTTTCCAGCTGCCTTCCGTCTAACAGCTGCTCTAAGGTTTGTGGAGCGGCCGCCAACTGGCGCTCCACAGCTCCGGTGCCGGATTTGCCCACATTTTCCTGCCCCGCCTGCTGCACTGCTGCCCCCCCACTCTCCTGCCCCGCAGTCCGGTATAACATCTGCTCCGGATTCCCGGCAGTTTCCGCTGTATTTCCATTGATATTCTGGAATAATTCCTCTAAAACAGCGCTCTGTCCCGCCTGCTGCGCCGCGCTGCCTCCCGTTGTCTCTCCCGCAGTTCCCGCCTGCTGCGCTCCGGCAGTTTCCCCGGAAACCTGCTGTCCTAAAGTCTCCCCGGAAACTCCGCCTTGCTGCAGCGCAGTTTGCTGCAGCGCAGTTTCTCCTGCGGCTCCGTTCTGGGTCTGAAAATCTTCCCCGAAAAGTCCGTCCTGCTGCAAAATGTCCAGCACCCGGCTGTAGAGCAAAAATGCCTCCGGGGCAGAAATATCCTCACTCCCCAAAGCCTCTGCCAGCTGTCCGATTGCCTGCTCCACTTCCCCTAAAATGGCATGTTGGTTTGCCATATAATTTTCAAACTGGGCTGCCATATCCACCGAAACGGGAAGTCCGATTTTGGTCATCTGAACCAGGGTGGAAACCTTGACCTCCGGGTTATTATTTAAAATTTTTACCATATCAAGAATGCTCTGTTTACCGATGGACATCTGCTCCCGCATCATGGCATCCACCATGGAGACGCTGCGCTCCGTTGCCGGAATCCCCGCTGCAGAAAGGGCATTCAGTAAAATCGGATTGCTGATTCCGCTCTCCGTGGTATAAGGCTTTATCGCCACGGTGGCACCGTCGTTAGAGCGCACCTGAAAGAACATGGAATCCCCCGTATTTAAGCTGACTTTCCCGTCTAAGCGGGCAGAAATCATTTGTCCGTTGCTGAGGGCTAAGGTAACCCTGCCGCCCTTTATGCTGTTTACTGTTCCCTCAAAAATGCTCCCTGTCTCTAATTCGCTTATGGTAGACACCATTTTCCCCGCACTCTGGGCACTGCGCAGTTCCTCCGAACCGTTGGTTACATTTCTGTTATACTGACCAAGCATATCCGATATCCGCATTCTGATTCCTCACTTTTTACACTTTTCCCGGATTTTCCTCTGTCCCATGGCAGCTTTCTATTTTCCCCGCCGGACAAAGGCTTTCTGGTTTCCCCGTCGGATGACTGATATTTTCCCCAAAAATCAGAGGAAATTTTTTATAAAGCTGGCACGGTGAATAGGTGACGGTCCATAGGTCTTAATTGCCTTGATATGCTCCGCCGATCCATATCCTTTATGGGAGGCAAATCCGTATTCCGGCATGATTTTATCGTACTCCACCATCAGACGGTCCCTGGTTACTTTGGCAATAATACTCGCCGCACCAATGGAAATGCTCTTGGCATCTCCTTTGATAATGGGAACCTGAGGAGTGGAAACTCCCGGTATTGTCACTGCATCATTTAATAATATATCGGGTTTTACTGCCAATTTGCTTATAGCCTCCCTCATTGCCTCATAGGTTGCCTGCAAAATATTGATTTCATCAATCCGTGCCGGACCTGCCATGCCCACGCCCACTGCCACCGCTTTTTCCATAATAACATCGTAGAGTTCCTCCCGCTTTGCCGCAGAAAGCTTCTTGGAATCATTGATGTAAAGAATGCCGCAGTCCTTCGGCAAAATCACCGCCCCTGCCACCACGGGCCCCGCCAAAGGTCCACGTCCTGCTTCATCAATGCCGCAGATATATTCGCAGTAATCATATTCCCTTTCGTAGCTTTTGAGTAATTCAATTCGCTCAAGCTCTTCCTCATACTTTGACAGCCGCTTTTTCGCCTGCTCCACGATTTTTACCACCCCGGCACGCCGGTCCGCTTTGTAGCTTTCTATAAAATGAGGCAGCATGGTGTCTTCTGCTGCCCTAAGCTCCTCTTTAATCTCTCCGATTTTTTTCTCTTCCATGATGGTACTTCCATGCCTTTCCTGTTTCTGCCTAACTCTGTTACCGTTTTACCTTAAGCTTTTCTGTATTTTACTGCTTACCACACCGATTTGGTTGAGCGGAAAAATCCGTACAAAGGCTTTTCCTATGATGGCATCTCTCTCAATGAGGCCCACTCTCTCATCCCGGCTGTCCATGCTGTTATTCCGGTTATCTCCCAGCACAAAATACTCCGTCTCTCCCAGCGTTATTTCCTCTCCGGCACACCCCGGATCTTCTATGACTTCCTTTCCATAGGATTCCGATATCCGTTCCCCGTTGATATAAATGCTGCCGTTTTCGTCAATCAACACCGCCTCCCCCGGCAAACCTATAATGCGCTTAATGTAATAGGTACCGTCCTCATAGGGAAATACAATCACATCATAGCGCTCCGGCTCATGAAAGCGGTAAGAAATTTTATCCACAATGAGGTTATCTCCGTCATAGAGGGCAGGCTCCATGGAAGCCCCCAGAACCACCGTCCTCTGTCCCACAAAATGCAGCAGCAGGAAGGTAATGCCAAAGACTGCCGCCACATAGAGAAGAAAGGAAACCAGCGCTGTTTTTCTAGTTGTTTCCTTCATCGCTTTCTTTCACCCCACCGGGAAATTCCATGGTAATTCTGCCTAATTTTCCACTTCGAAATTCATCAATCAATAAAGCTGCCGCCTTGCTATAGTCTAACTCACTGCCTTTGGCGACACATTTCCTGTTTTCTGCAATCTGTTTTAGGATTTCCACCGGCTCCGCTTCTTCCTCTAACTGGTAACGCTCCTTCAGTACTCCCGGATAATGCGCCTTTAACAGCTTGATTAATTCTAAAGATAACTCGTCAATATTTAAAATTTCATCCTTGATTGCCCCAATCAGCGCTAACCTAAGCCCCACCGACTGATCCTCAAATTTGGGCCACAGGATTCCCGGCGTATCCAAAAGCTCTACGTTTTTATTCAGCCGAATCCACTGCTTTCCCTTGGTGACACCGGGCTTATTTCCGGTCTTTGCGCAGGCTTTCCCCGCATAGGAGTTAATAAAGGTGGATTTTCCCACATTGGGGATTCCAACCACCATGGCACGTACCGGACGGTTTAAAATCCCCCGTTTTCTGTCACGCTCAATTTTCTCCTTGCAGACCTCCATCACCACGTTTGTCACGGTTTTCATTCCCGCTTTGCTCCGGGAATCCAGGCAGACCACAAAATAGCCTTTTTTTCTGAAATACTCTGACCACTCCTGATTCTGCTTTTCATCGGACAAATCCGACTTATTCATCAAAATCAGCCGGAATTTATTTTTTCCTAACTCGTCAATATCAGGATTTCGGCTGCTTAAGGGGATACGCGCATCCACTAACTCAATCACCAAATCAATTAACTTTATATCTTCCTGCATCTGACGCTTTGCCTTCGTCATATGCCCCGGATACCACTGAAACTGCATATTTTCCTCATTTCTGCGGAAATTTCCCGCACCTTTTCTCTACATTCAAGGAAAGAACGCCGCTTTTGCGTTCTTTTCACACTTCAGATAAATCCAAAATCGCTGAAAGGCGTCACCCGAAACCATGCCTTTCCTATGATATATTCCTTTTTTATATTTCCGATATTGGCATAACGGCTGTCCTCGCTGTTGTTGCGGTTGTCCCCCAGCACAAAGTATTCATCGGAGCCTAAGGTAATTTCCTCCCCGGCAAGTCCTGCCTCCTCGATGGAAGAAACCTCCGCCTCTTCCTCAAAAACCTCCCCGTTGACGTATACCGTACCGTTTTGTATCAGCACGGTATCCCCCGGCACGGCTATGACACGCTTTACATAATAATGGGATTTCTCATTACCGTTAGGAAGGAATACAATAATATCATTGTATTTCGGATCTGTCACCTTATAGATAAAACGGTTTACCAATATCTCATCTCCACCGTTTAGGGTTTCTGCCATAGACTGTCCCACCACGCCGGTGCGCAGTCCGATAAAATAGACAAAAGTAAATGCCAGAAGCACCGTGAGTAAAATCTCAATCATCCAGACAAATACTTCTTTTACCACAGCAACGTTTACTTTCTTCTTCCGTCTTCCAAAATTCAATCCGCCTCTTCTGCGTCTGCTCACAAGTCTCTTCCTTTCCGTATATGAACACTGTTTTTGCGTCCATTTATTTTATCATAAAGGCCTGCCCTGCGCAAGAAAAAGACACCTTTTTCCGAATCAAAAAGACCGCAAAAATGCGGTCTTTTCGGAACTATTTTACTAATTCTTTTACTTTTGCTTTCTTACCAACACGGTCTCTTAAGTAGAATAATTTTGCACGTCTTACTTTACCCTGACGAACTACTTCTACTTTTTCAACGTTGGGAGAATGTAACGGCCAGGTTTTCTCTACGCCAACACCGTTGGATAATTTACGAACGGTAAAGGTCTCACGGTTGCTTCCGCCCTGTCTTTTAATAACAGTTCCCTCAAAAATCTGGATTCTTTCACGGTTACCCTCTTTGATTTTACCGTAAACCTTTACAGTATCACCAACACGGAACTCCGGAACTTCTGCTTTTAACTGTTCTGCTTCAATGCTTTTAATAATTTCACTTGCGTTCATTTTGTGACCTCCTATTATTTGGATGTTCTTAATACGCCTATTCGTAACAGAGGACCATCTATTTATTCACAACTATGATAGTTTACCATAGCCGGTTAGAAATGTAAAGCAATTTTTACAACTTTTCCTGGTGTATCGCTGAAATCTTTTCTAAGAAAATTGTTTTTCTAAGAAAATAATTTCTTTTCTTTCTCTGTCAGATGTGCCTTTTCAAATAAATCCGGTCTGCGCTCCTTCGTCCGCAGGATTGCCTGCTCCCTGCGCCATTCCTCCACCTTCTGATGGTTTCCCGACAGCAGCACCGGCGGGACCCTTTTCCCCATCCACTCCTCCGGACGGCTGTACTGGGGGTATTCAAGCAGATTTCCCTCAAAGGATTCCGTGGAGCCGGATTCTTCATTCGTCAACACTCCCGGCACCATACGGGAAATGGCATCCGCTAACACCATTGCCGGCAGTTCCCCTCCGGTCAGCACATAATCACCGATGGAAACATAATCCGTCACAATCTCCTCTAACACCCGCTCGTCAATTCCCTCATAATGCCCGCAGAGAAAAATCAAATCTTCCTCCTTTGCAAACTTCTTTGCCATAGGCTGGGTGAAGGTTGTCCCCTGGGGGGTCAGGTAGATGGTTCTGGGACGGTAACCAATTCTGTCCACAATGGATTCCCACGTGTCGTACACCGGCTGTGCCTGCATCAGCATACCCGCCCCGCCGCCGTAGGGGTAATCATCCACCTTTTTGTGTTTGTCTAAAGTATAGTCCCGGATATTGACTGCCTCGATGGACAACAGGCCCTTTTCTGCCGCCCTGCCGATGATACTGGTATTTAAGCCCTGTAACACCATTTCCGGGAATAAGGTCATGATATGAAATCTCATGCTGCCTCCTTATCGTCTATCCGTTGATGTCACGAAGCCCCGGAAGAAGATGAATTTCCATCGTTCCTCCTTCAATATCAACGTTTTTCACACAGTCCCTGATAGCAGGAACCAAAAGCTCGTCCATTCCCTCTTTGCTGATGACGTAAACATCATTTGCCCCGGTCTGCAACACATCGCTGATGGTTCCTAAATCCTCTCCCTCATCAGAAGTTACTTTTAATCCAATCAAATCCGCAATGAAATACTCATCCTTTTTCAGCTTTACCGCATTTTCCCTGGTGACGTAAAGGCTCTTTTTCCGGTATTTTTCCACGTCATTGATATCGTCAATACCTTTAAATTTGAGGATTACCAGATTTTTAAAAAATTTAACGCCTGCAATCTCCAATTCCACTTTTTCTTTTCCGGTGTCTAAAATCACCTGTTTTAATTTCTTAAAACGCGCCGCATCATCCGTGGTGGGGAATACCTTTACTTCCCCTCTGACACCGTGGGTAGTGGTGATGACGCCTACCTGTAATAAATCTTCCATATTAACTCCATATTTCCGTTGTTTTCATTTTTTTGCTGTTTTCCGTCTTTCATTCCTGTTACAATTACCAGCTTTTATTTGCAAATATTTTTTATATGCGAATCCACAATTTAATATTTTCAACTAAGCCCGTTTTCTTATTCCTGAAATTTATCTGAATCGAAGAACCGGGCACTTTTTTCAGATGAATAATCGGTGCATTGGTGGTGTATCTCGTGGCTTTTCCGCTGCAATAGTAAGTAAAAGAGGTTATCTTCCACCCTGATTTGGCTTTCACGTCAAGCTTCACATTCATATCCTTCCTTATTTTTACCTGGTAGCTCGCCGCCGTCTTATACCTGGTTTTCAGCTCCAGATCCCCAATGACATAAGATTTTATGGGATTAGTGTATTTGTATACTCTTAATTTAGTACTGAATTTTTTTGTCTTTGTGCCGTATTTTACAGAAAATGTAATGGTTGCAGAGCCCGCCTTTTTCGCTTTAACCACAATACCGCCCTCCCTTGCACTGACCTGGGCAATCTTTTTGTTGGATATGGCAACCTTTTTTATTTTTCCATTGGCGGGCATATAGGCTACATTATAGGCATATGGAACTGTATTTCCCGTATGTATCTTTATTTTCTTTGGAAAAGTCATGGTTGCCGTACCGGCATACTTCATTTCCTGTTGTTTTGTAAGTTCTCTCTCATTTATTATTTCTTCACTCTCCGCATCTTCTACCTCCACTATCGTGCCGTCTTCTAATTCCATCTGGGCAGCCTTCGCAGAAAACGGAACAGAAAGTACCATCACCACAGCCAGAAACCATCCCCATGCTCTTGTTTTCATTTTTCGCATAGCGTTTCCCTCCTTTTTCCTTACCTATTTTATCCTCATATCTGATTTTATATTATTATAGAAATTACCCCTTTGTAAAGAAAAAAAAACCGGATATATCACAAAATGATACATCCGGTATCTTCTTCGGAAAAGAATTTACTGCATGATTTCTACAATGACTTTCTTTTCTTCCTTTGAGGCAGCAGCCTTCACAACGGCACGGATTGCTTTCGCAATGCGGCCCTGTTTGCCGATTACCTTGCCCATGTCGGACTGCGCTACACGTAATTCCAAAACAATGGCTTTCTCGTTCTCGGTCTCGGTTACAACAACCTCATCCGGGCAATCGACTAGTGATTTGGCAATTACTTCTACTAATTCTTTCATAGGTCCACCTCACTAATCCTATTTCTCAATACCAGCATTTTTGAAAATTCTGGCTACGGTATCTGTGGGCTGAGCGCCGTTAGCTAACCATTTCTTTGCTAACTCTTCATTTACATGATACTCGCTTGGGTCTTTGGTCGGGTCATAAGTTCCAATCTCTTCGATGAATTTACCATCTCTTGGAGCTCTGGAATCAGAAACTACAATTCTATAGAAAGGAGCCTTTTTCTGTCCCATTCTTCTTAATCTGATTTTTACTGCCATTACATTTCACCTCCTTAAATAATTTACTGATTATTTAATCGAGTAGGGAAGATTTTTCCCTGCTCGCCGCGCGGGGTGCGTGTTGCGAAGCAGCAATATACATTACGCACCCCTGTGCATCAAAAAGGAAAGCCTTTAAACATTCCTCTTTTGCCTTTTTTCATCATGCCGGGCATCTGCTTCATCATCTTTTTCGTCTGCTCAAACTGCTTTACAAGACGATTGACCTCTGCAATATCCACACCGGCTCCCTGGGCAATCCTGCGTTTTCTGCTGGGATTTAACAGAGCCGGATTCTGTCTTTCTTCTACGGTCATGGAAAATATGATTGCCTCGGTGCGCGCCATGCTCTTTTCCGCTGCCGCCTCGTCAATCTCCGGCATTTTTCCTCCCCCAAGCCCCGGCATCATGCCAAGAATACTCGAAAGACCACCCATTTTTTTCATCTGACTCATGGACTCTAAATACATCTCAAAGTCAAATTCATTTTTGCGCATTTTATCTTCGATTTTTTTCGCTTTTTCCTCATCGAATTCTTCCTGCGCCTTCTCAATCAGCGTCAGCACATCTCCCATGCCAAGAATACGGGATGCCATACGCTCAGGGTAAAACTGTTCTAAGTCCGAAAGCTTTTCCCCCATACCGGCATACAAAATCGGTTTTCCGGTAACCGCCCGGATAGAGAGGGCCGCACCGCCTCTGGTGTCACCGTCTAACTTCGTCAGTACCACGCCGTCAATGCCGATTTTTTCATCAAACATCTTGGCAACATTCACTGCGTCCTGACCTGTCATGGAGTCCACCACCAACAGGGTTTGGAATACCGGAACATTTTCTTTTATGGAAACCAATTCCGCCATCATGTCCTCATCAATATGAAGACGTCCTGCGGTATCGATAATCAGCACATTAAATTCATGCTTGCTGGCATGTTCCACAGCCGCTTTTGCAATATTTACCGGAGTGTTCTTATCTCCCATGGAGAATACTTCCACACCCTGTTTTTCCCCGTTAATCTGCAGCTGTTCAATGGCTGCGGGACGGTAAACGTCACAGGCTGCTAAGAGAACCTTCTTGCCCTTCGCCTTCAGCTTTCCGGCTATCTTCGCGGTGGTGGTGGTTTTACCTGCACCCTGCAGACCTGCCATCATGATAATCGTCAGCTCTTTGCCGGGTCTTAGGGCAATCTCCGTGGTCTCGGACCCCATCAGCTTAATCATCTCTTCGTTTACGATTTTGATGACCATCTGTCCCGGATTCAAGCCGTTCATGACGTCCTGTCCTACCGCCCGCTCCTGCACATCTTTCACGAACTGCTTTACCACCTTGAAATTGACGTCCGCCTCTAAAAGCGCCATCTTGACTTCTTTTAAGGCTGTCTTGACATCATCCTCGGTTAAGCGTCCCTTGCTGCGAAGGTTTTTAAATACATTTTGAAGTTTTTCAGATAAACTGTCAAATGCCATCCTATAACTCCTCTAATATCTGATTGGAAATCTCTTCGATTTCGGCAAAAACTTTCTCGTCATGGTCGGTACGGAACTGTTCCGCCAACCGGTGTATCTGCTCTACTTTCTGTTTCGCAGCCTGAAATTTTGCAATGAGGTGAAGCTTTTCCTCATAGCCCTCTAAGGTCTTTGTACAGCGCTTTACCATATCGTGTACCCCCTGACGGCTGATGCCCTCCTCGTCTGCAATCTCTCCCAGTGACAAATCGTTAAAAACGAAATCTTCGTATATCTTCCGTTGATGTTCGTTCAGCAGTTCTCCATAGAAATCATAGAGATATGCCTGCTCTATTTTTTCTTCCATTTCAATCACCGAATGTTAGATTAGCATAAAAGAGGGAAGGTGTCAAGTATTTTTTCTTGACACATATATGTTATTAAATTCTATGCGTATCGTCTACATTCAAAGCAAAATCCCCACCTGTACCACTACACAGGCTGCACTTAAGATGGAGCATGCCCCATAAATCATTTCCTTCTTACCCGTATTCAGAAAAAATCCTGCGGTGGAAAATAGAAACACCGCCGCCCCGCTGATAAGGGGCATCAAATAAAGATATCCCATTCCGCCTCTTTCCCGGCTTTTTCCTGCCGTTACAACGATTTCCCGCAGTTTTCCTTTCCTATAACAGGGTTCTCACCAGCTTCGGCTTATAACCTTTCTTCTCTAAGGCCTTCATAATCTGTTTCTTATGCTCCGTGCCAAAGCTCTCTAAAGTAATCCGCAGCTCTACCGCCGCATTGCGGTTCGTCGTGACAAACTGGTTATGCTCTAACTTGATGACATTTCCCTGCTCTGCCGCAATGGCGGAAGACACCTTGGAAAGCTCTCCCGGCTTATCCGGCAATAAGACAGATACCGTAAAGATACGGTCGCGGAAAATCAGCCCCTGCTGCACCACGGAGGACATGGTAATCACGTCCATGTTTCCGCCGCTTAAGATGGAAACCACCCGTTTGTCCGTTACGTCTAAATGTTTCAACGCCGCCACCGTAAGAAGCCCGGAGTTTTCCACTACCATCTTGTGGTTTTCCACCATGTCGAGGAACGCTACCACCAGCTCATCATCCTCCACAGTGATGATGTCATCTAAGTTTTTCTGGATATAGGGGAAAATATTACTGCCCGGTGTCTTTACTGCCGTACCGTCTGCAATGGTGTTTACCGTGGGGAGGGTGGTTACCTTTCCCGCCGCAAAGGACGCCTGCATACAGTTTGCCCCCGCCGGCTCCACGCCGATGACCTTAATCTTGGGATTCAGCAATTTTGCAAGGGTGGAAACACCTGTGGCAAGGCCGCCGCCGCCAATGGGCACTAAAATATACTCCACTAAAGGAAGCTCCTTAAAGATTTCCATGGCGATGCTTCCCTGTCCTGTTGCCACTGCCAGATCATCAAAGGGATGGATAAAGGTATATCCATGTTTTTCCGCCAGTTCATAGGCCTTCTGGCACGCCTCGTCATAAACATCTCCGTAAAGCACCACCTCGGCGCCATAGCTTTTAGTTCTGTTTACTTTAATCAGAGGAGTGGTGGTAGGCATAACAATGACTGCCTTACAGCCATAGCATTTCGCCGCATAGGCAACGCCCTGGGCATGGTTACCCGCAGATGCGGTAATCAGTCCTTTTTCTCTCTCCGTTTCGGTTAAAGTGCTGATTTTGTAATATGCCCCACGCACCTTATAGGCACCTGTAAACTGCATATTTTCCGGCTTTAAGTAAACTTTGTTTCCTGTCTGTTCGCTCAAATAGTCGCTGTAAACCAGTTTTGTCTCTAATGTTACCTCTTTTACTTTTTCGCTTGCCTCTTCAAACTTATCTAATGTCAACATCTTTTTCCTCCCTTTCAAACAGTGCGTTGACAAACTCGTTGGCGTCAAATTTCTGTAAATCCTCGATGGTCTCTCCCACTCCAATGTATTTCACCGGAATACCAAGCTCAGAGTGGATTGCTACTGCAATTCCGCCCTTGGCCGTTCCGTCCATCTTCGTTAAAATAATACCCGTAATATCCGCCACCTCCGCAAATTCCCTTGCCTGGGCCAGCGCATTCTGCCCTGTGGTGGCATCTAACACCACCAACGTCTCCCGGTAAGCGTCAGGATATTCCTTCTCTAAAATACGGTTGATTTTCCGAAGTTCTTCCATGAGATTCTTCTTATTGTGAAGCCTTCCTGCCGTATCGCAGAGCAGCACGTCCGCATGTCTCGCTTTTGCCGCCGCCACCGCATCGTAAACCACCGCTGCCGGGTCAGCGCCCTCCTGACCGCCAATCATTTCCACATTGGCACGGTTCGCCCACTCCAACAGCTGGTTGCCCGCCGCCGCACGAAAGGTATCTGCCGCCGCTAACACCACCTTTTTCCCCTGATCTTTTAATTTTCCTGCCAGTTTTCCCACGGAAGTGGTCTTTCCGACGCCGTTGACACCGATGATTAACACCACTGATTTCTCATTTTCAAAACGGTACGCCGTCTCTCCCACGTCCATCTGCTCTTTGATGCTGCGAATCAACAGCTCCTTGCACTCTGCCGGGTCTTTGATTTTGTTTTCTTTTACTTTTTCTTTCAGATTTTCAATAATCGCCTCGGTGGCATTGACGCCGATGTCCCCCATAATCAGGATTTCTTCAATTTCCTCGTAGAAATCCTCATCAATACTGGAAAAACCATTAAAAATGGAATCAATTCCCGAGACAATGTTGTCCCTGGTCTTACTTAATCCTGAAACCAGACGGCTCCAGAACCCTTTCTTTTCTTCACTCATACACGTCTTTCCTTTCCTGTCATCCTCAAACTTTTCCTATTTTAGATTCTATAAGTTTACAGATACCTCTATTTATCCAAATCATCCTCAATCAGGTTTACGGATACCAGCGTGGAAACACCCTTCTCCTGCATGGTGATACCGTAAAGCCTGTCTGCTGCCGCCATGGTGCCCCGGCGGTGAGTAATCACGATAAACTGGGTATTCTTGGTCAGCTTATGTAAATACTGCGCAAAACGGCTGACATTGGAATCGTCAAGCGCCGCCTCAATCTCATCTAGCAGACAGAAGGGGGAGGGTTTCAGATTCTGAATGGCAAACAGCAGTGCAATGGCAGTCAGGGATTTCTCCCCGCCGGACATCTGCATCATATTCTGTAGCTTCTTTCCCGGCGGCTGGGCAATGATACGGATACCGCACTCCAGAATATCCTCATCCTCCACCAGTTCCAACGTACCTTTTCCGCCTCCGAAAAGTTCCTTAAACACCTGGTCGAACTCCCGCTGGATTTCTCCGAATTTTTCCATAAACTGTTTGCGCATTCCGGTATCCAATTCTTCGATAATGCCTACCAGGGTCTTTTCCGCCTCCACCAAATCATCATGCTGGGTCTTTAAAAACTCATAACGTTCAGAAATCTCCTTGTAATCCTCAATGGCATTGACGTTTACATCTCCTAGTTTCCTGATATCGTCCTTAATGCCTGCAATCAGCTTCTTAACCTCCGCAAGGTCGTCATACTCCTCATTCCGCAGCTCCATGGCGGCATGCAGGGTCAGCTCATATTCTTCCCACATGTAATTATTCTGGTATTCCCTGGCGTCCTCTAATTTTTCCCGCTGGCTGCTCAGACGGAAAATTTCCTTGTCCAAATCGGAAATCTCCTTGGAAATATCCTCCCTTTTCTGGAAGAATCCCTTATAGACAGCGGACATTTCCTCTTTCTTTTCAATACTTTCCTTAAGCTCTTTTTCTAAGTCCGCAGAGCTGTCGTCGGAGGCAAGAAGAGTCTTTTGGATTTCCTCAATGTCACTGCGTTTTTTCTCCGCGTCTGCCTTTGCCTCTTTGGCCTGCTGTAACAGTTCTTCCCTGTCCTTCTCGTAGCGGTCAATCTCCCCTGCCAAACGGTCAATATTTACCTGAATAAATTCTGCCTGCTGGCGGATTCTTGCTTCTTCCATCTGGACATCGGAAACCGCCTTTGCCGCCTCTCCTTCCTTAGCGGCATTCCTATCGAGAATCTCCTGATACTGCCTGCTCTCCTCCTCGATTTCCGTCTCCCGCTTTGCGGCAGCCGCAATTTCCTCCGTAATCTTCTCTTTATTCTCGTTAATTTCCTTAAGCTGGCTCTCTAATTCGCTGTTTTCCGCCCTTAACCCCGCAAAGACCGATTCGCTCTCGTTGCGCTGCTCCGTTGCCCGCTCCACGTTTATTTTTGCCGTATTCTGTAAAATATACTGCTCCTGCAGCTTCGCTTTGTTCTCTTCCACGTCCTCTGCTAACAGGGCACGGGCGGTTTTAATATCCTCTAAGCGGTTCTTTCCTTCCTTGATAGCAGCTTCTAAAGCTGCCACGCTGCCCTCTAGCTCTTCTATCTCACGCTTTCTTCCCAGCAGATTGCTGCTGTTTCTAAAGGCACCGCCTGTCATGGAACCGCCGGGGCTTAAATGCTCTCCGTCTAAGGTTACAATATTGAGCGAATAATGGTATTTTCTCGCCAGGGCAACAGCATAATCGATATGCTCCGTCACAACGACTCTGCCTAACAGATGAGCCGTCACACCCTCGTATTTTTTCTCCGTTTTTACCAGCGTGCTGGCAAGACCGATGACCCCCGGCTCCTGTAACGCCTCGCTGTTTTTGAACTTTCCTCTTCCGTCCACGCTGGTGAGGGGAAGGAAAGTGGCACGCCCGAAACGGTTCTCCTTTAAGTAGGAAATCATTTTCTTTGCAGTGGCTTCGTCCTCGGTGACAATGTTCTGGATACTGCCGCCTAACGCCGTCTCAATGGCGGTCTCGTATTTCTTTTCCACCTGTATCAAATCGGATACCACGCCGAGAAGCCCCTTATTGGCATCCTTCTGTTCCATCACCCTGCGGATACTGTTGCCGTAGCCGTCATAGCGCTCTGCAATGTTCTTTAAAGACTCTAATCTGGACTGCTCCTTGTGAAACCGGGTGATATCCAGCTCTAATTTCTGGCTGGTTTCGGCAGATTTCCGTTTCCACTCCCTGCCCTTTTCCTCCATCTCCAGAGCATTCTGTTTTAATTCTGCAATAGCGGCATTTATCCCGTCTAGCTCCTCCCGGTAATCTGCCAGTACGGATTCTAAATCCGCCTCTTCCGTTTTTCTTGCCAGAAGCCTCTGAGTGAGCTGCGCCTTGCGGATATTTACCTGCTCTAACATGGTATCGTAGCGCTGCTGCCTTGCCTTGATAGACGCCTTGTTATTCAAAAGCTCGATAATCTCACTTTTCCCCCGCTCCATGCCCTCGTTGCATTTTGCAATCTCTGCTTGCAGCTCTGCTAACGCCTGTTGTTCCTTTGCCCTGCGCTCACTGATTTCCTCTAGTTGACGTTCCGCCTCCGCCTTCTGCTCATCATAGGTGGTTTTTGACTCTACCCGTTCCTCCCGCTCTCTTTCAATGGAGGAAAGACGGCTCTGTAAATGCTCATCCGTCAGCTCCGCCGTATGTATCTGCTCCTTTAAGACATTAATCTGTCCCTCTAATTTTCCCTTTAAGACGGTGGAATTACTGATATTTTCCCGGAGCGAATTGATATGTTCCTCCATCTGCTCCATATCCCGTTCCATCCGCTCATATTCGGTTTTGATATTCTCGTAGGATTCGTTTGCCTCTTTTAACTGCGCATCGGCAATGTGGTATTTTCCGCCCACTTCCTCTAACTGCCCCTCAATGCGCTCCACTTCCATCAGGAACATATTCACATCATAGGTTTTTAACTCTTCTTTTTTCTTTAAATAAATGCGGGCTTTCTCCGCCTGACGCTCTAGGGGTCCTACCTGGCGCTCTAACTCCGATAAAATATCGTTGACACGGACCAGATTTTCCCGCTCGCTCTCTAACTTCTTCTGAGCGGTGGCTTTCCTCTTTTTATATTTAACAATCCCCGCCGCCTCGTCAAAAAGCTCCCGGCGTTCCTCCGGCTTTCCGCTTAAGATACGCTCAATCTGTCCCTGACCGATGATAGAATACCCCTCTTTTCCGATACCCGTATCATAGAATAATTCCGTGACGTCTTTCAGACGGCAGGCATTTCCGTTAATCAGATACTCGCTCTCGCCGGAGCGGTAAACACGCCTCGCCACTGTCACTTCCTCATAGTCCACCGCAAGCTGGTGGTCGGAATTGTCCATGGTAATCGCCACATAGGCATAGCTTAAGGGCTTCCTGTTCTCCGTTCCGGCAAAAATAACGTCCTGCATACTAGCACCGCGGAGCTGCTTGGCGCTCTGCTCACCCAACACCCAGCGCACCGCATCGCCTACATTGCTTTTTCCGCTCCCGTTCGGTCCCACAATTCCCGTTATGCCGTTATGGAATTCAAATAGAATTTTATTTGCAAAGGACTTAAAGCCCACAACCTCAATGCTCTTTAAATACATATAAACCTCTTTTTCTCGTTTCAGTATCTGCCGCTGCCCGCTTAGAGCTCCGGTTTCAGCAGTAGCAGCGCCTGATACGCAGCTTCCTGCTCCGCAGCCTTTTTGGTGTGTCCGCTGCCTGTCCCAATGATCTGCGCCCCGATTCTTGCCTCTACTTTAAATTTCTTGTCATGGTCCGGGCCTTCTTCTGACAATAATTCATAGTGAAGAGGTTCCTCATAGTTTCCCTGCACCACTTCCTGCAAAATGGTCTTGCTGTCATAAAACAGTTTTTTATGCTCAATATCTGTCAAAATAAACCTGTGGATAAAGGTCTTTGCTCTCTCAAAACCGCCGTCGAGGTAAATGGCTCCAATCACCGCCTCCATGGCGTCCGATAAAATGGATTTCCGGTTTCTCCCTCCCGTTAAGTTTTCCCCCTTGCCCAAGAGCAGATACTCGCCTAAATCCACTTCTCTGGTACAAAGCGCCAAGGTAGGCTCACAGACAATACTTGCCCGAAGTTTCGTCAAATCTCCCTCGGGAAGCTTCGGATAATTTTGGTATAAAAATTCACTGGAAATGATTTCTAACACTGCATCCCCTAAAAATTCCAGTCTCTCATTGTCCGAAAGCTTTTTCATATGTTTTTCATTGGCGTAAGAGCTGTGGGTCAGCGCCTGCCGCAACAGCCCCTCCTCCTTAAACTGATAGCCAATGCGTTCCTGCAATTCTTCTATTTTTGACATAATATCCTCCGTTTTCTCAGAGGCTTTTTTCTGTGTTACCTGATACCCGCTCCGTAAGACAGGAAAAAACCTTCGATAAAGTTATAGTAATCGAGTAGGGAAGATTCTTCTTTCCCTACTCGCTGCGCCGGGTGCGGGCAGCTCCTGCTGCAACCTTCCGCTCCGCACCTGTGTGCATAAAAAGCCCTTGTAAAAAACAAGGGCTTTCCTGTCACATCATGAAAAATTTATTATGAGTTTAAAGCATTCTTGATTTTTTCTACTGCATCGGAAACTGTCACAATGTTTTCTGCTTCTTCATTTGCAATTTCAATATCAAATTCCTCTTCAATTCCCATAATAATCTGGAAGATATCTAAAGAGTCCGCTCCAAGGTCGTCTACGAATGTTGTCTCCATGGCGATTTCTTCCTCATCCACATTCAATACTTCTGCAATGATTTTTTTCAGTTTTTCAAATTCCATAACTACATTCCTTCCTGTTCCGTTGAACTTATGATATTTTTCTTGATTTTTCCATTGATGTCCTGCTCCTTAAATGTGACACACTGGTAAATAGAATTTGTAATCTCCTTCGCCTTTGCACTGCCGTGGGTTTTCACCACCAGACCGTTTAAGCCTAACAGGGGTGCACCGCCATACTGGCTGGCATCAAAGGCTTTCAGCGTCCCTTTTAACGCTGGAAGGGCTAACGCCGCACCTATTTTACTCTTTAAGGTACTCATCATGCCTGTTTTTATGGCACTTACCAGAGTAGCGCTCAAGCCTTCATACAGTTTTAAAATAACATTGCCGACAAACGCCTCACACACAATCACATCCGCTTCGCCGTGGGGGATTTCCCTCGCCTCAATACTTCCCACGAAATTAATGTCCGTGCATGCCTTCAACAGAGGAAAGGTCTCTTTGACTAGAGCATTGCCCTTTTCCTCTTCCGCGCCAATGTTTACGATGGCAACTCTCGGATTTTTGATTCCAAGCACATTTTCCATATAAATGGAACCCATCTTCGCAAACTGTACCAGATGGGACGCCCTCGCATCTACGTTGGCCCCGCAGTCAATCAGAAGGGAAACTCCCTTTTCCGTGGGAATCAGCGGCGCTAAAGGAGGTCTCTCAATTCCTTTTATCCTCCCGACGATGACCTGTCCGCCCACCAGAATAGCTCCGGAACTTCCTGCGGAAACAAAGGCATCTGCCTCTTTCTGCTTTACCATATTCATTCCCACCACGATTGATGACTGTTTTTTCTTGCGAATTGCATTCACCGGCGGCTCTGCCGTCTCAATTACTTCTTCTGCATGTACGATTTCTATCTGCTCTGCCGGATAAGAATACTGGCTTAATTCTTCCTGTACGACATCCTTCTGTCCCACCAGAAAAATCTTAACGTCCTTTCTTCCCTCCACCGCAGCCACAGCGCCTTTTACAATCTCAGCGGGAGCATTGTCTCCGCCCATGGCATCCAAAGCAACTTTTGTAATTCCAAGTGACTCATTCTGCTGCATAAGTACCCTCCTGCATGTCTATAAAAAAATATACTATAAGTTATTCTATAAATCAACAGCAAAATCAATTATAAGCTTCTCTGTCTCTCTCTTCCTCTGCTGCCAAATCCTCGTCCGACATATATTTGCGGAACACTTTTTCCATCAACAGGTTGATAAGCAGCATAAAAACTGCGGGAATCACCACAAGTATCACCGGGAACAGGTAAACCGTCAACACCACTGCCCCAAGGACCACTACCATGACGATGGTCTTTGGCAGGTTTGCCACTGCGATGTACGCCGTATTTTTCAAAACCTGTTTTGTGGTATTCTCAAAACGTGCCATATAAGGAAAGATGTAAAGCGCCCAGGCTGCTTCAAATATCAGCAATACAATAAAGATAATGTAAAACGCCCCTGTTTTATCACCTGACAGAGCAAGCTGATACATAATATAGGCGTCCACCCCAAGAAGGACTGCCGCCAATGACAAAATGACGGAAATCACTGCTGCCTGTTTGAAATTGCTCCGGAAAGAATGCCAAAATTCTGTCCAGATATAGCTTCTGCCGTGACGTATTACTTTGTTTATGGCGTAATACATCGCTGTTGTCGCCACTCCCGCCGGCACCACTGCAATACAGGAAAGCAGCCAGAAAATCAAGGTTTTTGTCCCGATTGCAAGATAACCCGTAAACGCCACAGGAATGCAGCACACCATCCAGATCACGCTTAAGGCAATACAGTCCACAATCTTGTTGATTGCCTGAAAAAATTTATTGTCCAGGTTAAAAAATTCTCCCATTTCACTTCTCCTTTGTTCCATTTATTTTTTTGCATTTTATTATCATATCATAAAACGATTCATCCCACAATAACGGAAAACGGGCAGAAAAATAAAATTATTCTAAAAACATGCTGTTTACAAATAGCATTTAGAAGCTGCACCCAAAATGTCTATGAAACCCGCTATTCAGAACACAAAAAAGCCCGCCACGAAAATCGCTTTCGCCTGGCGGGCTTCCCTACATTGCCTAGTCCTGAGCAATGATTTCTTTCTTATTATAAGAGCCACAGTTCTTGCATACTCTGTGAGGCATCATTAATTCGCCACACTTGCTGCATTTTACCAATGCAGGAGCAGTCATTTTCCAGTTTGCTCTTCTTTTATCTCTTCTTCCTTTGGAAGATTTATTTTTTGGACAGATTGACATTTACTTACACCTCCTTAAATTTGTTAAAGATATCCTGGATTGCTGCCATTCTTGGATCCAGTTCTGTTCTCTGGCAGCCGCAGTCGCCCTTATTCAGGTCTTGTCCGCAGACTTTACAAATTCCTTTGCAATCTTCCTTGCACAGAACTTTCATCGGCCAGTTCACCAAAATCTCTCCATAGACAAGTTTATCTATATCCAGATGTAATCCAATCAGGTAGTCGGCATCTTCCATTTCTT
The DNA here is from genome assembly GCA_021770785.1 of Lachnospiraceae bacterium. Classification (GTDB taxonomy): domain Bacteria; phylum Bacillota; class Clostridia; order Lachnospirales; family Lachnospiraceae; genus Roseburia. The sequence continues at coordinate 2,036 of JAETQH010000013.1, read as the reverse complement.
CATCGTTGATAACAGCATTTTCCAGCTTCATCTCCTTATCAATGGAAAAACGGATGTCTGTCGGAACTTCCTTCAGACAACGACTGCACGGAATCGATACTGTCAAATCCACATCTCCCTGAATAAGCAGCTGCTTATTCTCACGGTTTGCGATTTTCAGTTCTATCGGTGCCGCCTTTGTAATGGGAAACTCACCTAATCTTGATACAAAAGACTTTAACTCGATAGGAACTTCTTTTGTTACTTCCTTGTTCTCACAAGATATCATGTCTGAAATATCTACAACCACGGCTTTCTCCCTATTCCGTTTACGGAATTTCCCTCGACGGGATATCACCTCACGAGTGAGGTTTTTCACACCTAAACAATTATATATAGATGAAAGCTTTTTGTCAACAATTTTATTGGAAAATTTATTTTTTTATTTTTTTATTTTACCAGGGCAACGGTCTCTCTTGCGATGGCAAGCTCTTCGTTGGTCGGGATGACGCAAACCTTTACTTTGGAATCCGGAGTGGAAATCACACGCTCTTCCCCACGCACCTTATTTGCCTCTTTGTCTACTCCAATTCCCAGATACTCTAAGTATGCCAGAACTTTTTCCCTTACCAACTCGGTATTCTCACCGATACCTGCGGTAAATGCGATGGCGTCCACACCATTCATGGCTGCCACATAGGAGCCAATATATTTTGCCACACGGTAAGAGAACACTTCAATGGCATTGATTGCCAACTCATTGCCCTCATTGTAGGCTGCCTCTAAATCACGGAAGTCGCTGGAAAGTTTAGACAGGCCCTCTACGCCGGATTTCTTATTTAATACGTTCATGATACCCTCAATGTCGAGGTTCTCTTTCTTTGCAATGAACTCCATGATGGCCGGGTCAATATCGCCGGAGCGGGTTCCCATTACAAGTCCCTCTAACGGAGTAAGTCCCATGGAGGTATCCACGCATTTTCCGTCTAATACAGCACTGATGGAAGCTCCGTTTCCAAGGTGTGCCACGATGATTTTAGAGTGGTTTAAGTCCATATTCAAAAACTCCGCGGTACGTTTTGACACAAAACTGTGGCTGGTTCCGTGGAAACCATATCTTCTCACCTTGTATTTCTCATAATATTCATAAGGCAAACCGTAAAGGTATGCTTTTTTCGGCATGGTCTGGTGGAAAGCGGTATCAAACACACCTACCATCGGAACATCCGGCATCAGCTCTTTGCAGGCATCGATACCGATTAAGTTTGCCGGATTATGGAGCGGCGCTAAATCGTTGCACTCTTCAATTACTTTTAATACTTCCGGCGTAAGAACGGTGGAAGAAGCAAATTTCTCTCCGCCATGTACCACACGATGGCCGACTGCATCGATTTCTGCAAGACTCTTGATGGCGCCTGTTTTTTCATTTACCAGAGCGTCTAACACCATCTGGATTGCCTGTTTATGGGTAGGCATATCTGCCTCGGTAATCTCTTTGTCAAGCCCGGCCTTCTGATATACAAGCCTTCCGTCAATCCCAATTCTTTCACAAAGTCCCTTTGCCAGTACTGCCTCACTCTCAGAATCGATTAACTGGTATTTCAGAGACGAGCTTCCGCAGTTAATAACTAATACGTTCATATTTTCCTCCATTCTTCTGCCAGCTTTTTACCGCCGGGCTGCTTTTTGCATCTTTTGTCCCGCCGCATCAACATTACCGGAATACGGTTTTGTAAGCGAACCACATATAGTTTTAGTATACGCCAGTCATTCCCCAGAAACAAGGTACTTTTTGGCAATTCCTTTGTATAAAATCAGAAACAGCCTGACAGAATTTTAACGTTATTTTTTTAACAAAACATAATCATTTGCCATTCCGTGAACTACTGTGTTATGATGTCCACGAAAGCAATGAGCAGTGCCAGGGCGTAGAGAGACAAATTGACAGTTTACTGGCAAATTTGTCTCTTTATGCCCTGATAGGGCGAATGCCCGTGAATGAGAGAGCCCACGGCTCTCGAATGCGCACTGCGGCTTATATTCTGCCAAGACATAGA
>JAETQH010000192.1 GCA_021770785.1 Lachnospiraceae bacterium | reverse complement strand
GAATTTTTTACTCACAGTATAGATTTTGATGGATATGGTTGGATGGAAAATAACCAAGACTTCCGAGAAAAATATGGCTTTGACTATGGCGATGATGCCTGCATGATGTATCTTTAACCCAGCGGTGTCATTAAAGCTCTTAACATACTTATGAATGACCCCAAAAATCATATGATACCTGGCGCATATAAGATACTGACAGATGGTCTAAATTCCATTCGTAAAATATGTGAAATAAATTCGCCTGCGCCAACTGCTACCAATACACCTACCCTAATGATTGATACTAATAGCAAAAACTTACCTATTAACCTTAATATTATTTTAAAATAACCTTATCAAAAAAGATGGATTCACAGTTTATTCTGCTAATCCATCTTTTCTTTTATCTGTCTTTAGTTTATCCTATTGGGCGCCATAAACTGATTATAGAACTGTTGTAGCGCTCCAGATTCTTCAGAATTTCCCACACCATGGTCCTGGATGAATTGCTGCATTTCCAGAATCGTTTCATGCGTGAAATAGTAAGTCTGTTCCGGTGTATCGTTCTTCAGATTGTCAAAGGCACTCTGCAGAACCGCCGTATATTCCGGGTCTGTCTTCCAGATGGAGTTGTCCTCCAGCCCGCCGTGCTCATAATCCATATTAAAGTACTTCTCACTGATAAATCTTGTTGTTCCTATCGGCTTTACCTTTTGTGGCGTCGTATCGACAACATATATCATTATCTGTTTCTGATAGGTACTGCCAACACTGTCTGTCACCGTAAGATTTTCTGATATTGCGGCATCATGAGTCATGTTTGTAAAATCTGTTGCCTGATAATCCGGAATCGTATAGGATGTATTGACTGCCGGATTGTTGGCTGCCGGATTGTTTCCCGGTAATATCGGGCTTCCATCCTCACGGTCTACCGCACTGGTATGGCTTAAGATTTCATCCACCGTGATAAATCCGTCCTGCGCCTGTTTCAAAGTATAATACTGATCATTGGCAGTAATCCACGGACAGTCATCCCAAACGGCATATAACGTCACAACACCATTATTTTCGGCAGTCAAATTTCTTACCGTATCTCCTGCTTTCCACGTCGGTGTAAGTTTGTCCTTGTTGTCATACAGTGCCCAACCTAAAAATACGGATGGATAAGCTCTCTTAAGCGGATGCGCTGCCTTTGTTTCCTCTTCGTCTTCTAACTCATCTCCGCTTTCTTCGCTTTCTTCGGTATTTTCTTCATCCGAACCAGAAATATCCGACATATCACTTTCTGGCATTTCCGTATCTGTCTCCGATATTTCCGTATCTGACATCTCTACTCCGGATAATTCTTCTAAAATAGAATTATCATCTTCAGCCATATCCTGCTCTGTGGCATTTTTATTTTTTTCTTTATCGGTATTTTCTTCGTCTTCGCTATACTCCATTTCTGAAAGAGCTGCTTCCATTTCCGCTTCTTCATCTAGTCCGCCGGAACGTATTATCAAGTCTTCCGGAATAACACCAGATACCACATCATCTGTAACATTGACACCATCAAGTGTATATTTTTTGTAAGCGTCAGCCCCATCAGGAAGCGTCACATCTTCATCATATTTTGTCACGATATCATCAATATGCCCTGTTCCGCCGTTCGGATCAAAACGAATTGTATAGGTATTTGCTTCCCCGTTGGCAGTCAAATCCACATTCTGTGCGGGCATGGTAAATGTAGCTTCCATGCTGCTGTATGTATAGGTCCCTGTCCAGTTCAGCCAATGATATCCTTCTTTTAAGACAGCACCTATGGATACACTTGCACCATACAGATACGTTCCTCCGCCGGAAACACTTTCAATTCCAACTCCCTCATGAAGCGTGACACTATAGGATTTCCTATCATAATAATAGTCGATGACAAGTGAATCGTCTGCCGCCACTATTCCGCTCTGGGCAGATGGGCTGCTAAATCCGGTATAGCTTTTTACCGCCGGTGTAACGGTGCTTCCTATCGGGGCAGCGAAGGTTTCCTTTTCTGC
>JAETQH010000081.1 GCA_021770785.1 Lachnospiraceae bacterium | reverse complement strand
TTCCATCCGCTCCCTGTACAAGCATTTTTTGTCCGGCATAACGCTGAAGTCCCTGAATGCATTTTATTATGCCTGTTCTTATGCTAAGGCCGACTACGCTGTTTTTATGAATGTCACAGCCAGGCTTGCACTTCGGCTGGTTCCTGACTTTCTGGAAACGCAGCCGATATTCCTCTGCATAGATGACACCATGGTTCCCAAATTCGGAACAAAGTTCGAGGATGTGTCAAAACTTTTTGATCATGCAGCTCATAACGGATCTAATTACCTGAACGGGCACTGCTTTGTCAGCATCATGCTCTGCGTTCCAGTCTGGAACAGACAGAAAATCTCTTATCTCGCCGTCCCGCTTGGATACCGCATGTGGCAGAAGAAAGAGTCAAAACTGGAGCTTGCCGCCTCCATGGTGCGCAGGGTGATGCCCGAATTCAGCCGGAAGCAGAATGTCATTATCCTTTGCGACAGCTGGTATGTAAAACAAAACCTTGTGTCTGTTTTGGATGAGTACCCAAATCTTGGACTGATTGGCAATGCAAGATCCGATTCCGTCATATATGACCTCGCCCCTTCAAAAACCGGGAAAAGGGGCAGACCAGCAAAGCATGGATGTCGTCTGTCCATGGATGCGGATTTGAGCCTTTCAGATAAGAAGATTGGGGACTACTATATAGGCTGCCGCCGCGTCTTGACGAACATCTTCGGGACAAAGGAAGTCATGGCTTATGTGACATCTCCCAGTAAGGAAGGGGGAACTAGGCGTCTATTTTTCAGCACAGTTTTCCCCAGCCAGCTGCAGGTATTCTGCGCATGGCAGGAAAAGGCACCCCTGAACCAAACGGGAAGCGATTGGATGCAGTATATCCCGCTATTCCTTTACTCATTCCGATGGAACATTGAGGTAAGCTATTATGAGCAGAAAACTTTCTGGTCATTCTGCCATTACATGATACCGCCAGTGCGCAGGAATTTCGTTTTGTTCTTAGTGAGCAGATACGCCAGCAGGTATTTTATGTAAATTTGGTGCAAAACATCGAAACCCACATAAAATCCAGTATCATTATCAAATCCTTGAAACATCTGTGTCTAAAACAAATGATTTAATCAAAAACTTGTAAAGTGGTGTTAATGTTATTATACACGGAAAATTGGTAAATTACAATAAAATAGAACGTCACTGCATAGCAAACGCTATATCAATAAAAAGGCGCCCCCAAGACAGCTTTCCCCATCTTTGGAACACCTTTTCTTTCTATTCCGTCTCCGTCACCACAATCGGCGTAATCACTATTTTTTCCGCAGAAACATTGGTTTTTCTCTTTACAATGTCCTCCACCTGGGCGCGCTTGGAATCTGTCACCTCTCCCATGTTTAAGACCACGTCGCAGTTGTCATCGGTAATGCTCACCACAACGTCCGTAAAGCCCTTCGCCTCTAACAGCATTTCCGCCGCCGCTTCCCGCTCCGCAATGTCTGTCATCGCCACCATTTTGTTGACCGCCTCCTGCTTGAGGTTGTCAGCTAAGGAGGTATTGTTTACAATTTCAAGCAGCGCTTCCTTATTCTTGGAACGTATCTGCTCCCTGTTTAATTTCATTTCCGCCGCATAGTCTAAATTGTTGATGGTGGTGCTGGTGAGAACGGCTTCTCCCGGGTTCTCCACTGTGCCGGCATCTGCCACATCTTCCCCTGCTGCCGTATCAGCATCCGCCACGTTTTCCCCTGCTGCCGTATCAGCATCTGCCACCGTATCACTGTCTGTCTCTCCGTTCTCTGCCACCGTGCCGTCTTCTAAGGTGTCCGCACTCTCATCTAATGCCGCCGTCTCCGTCCCGTCCACTACCGCTAACTCTTCCCCTGTTCCCTCATCCGTAAAAATTTCTCCCACCATGCTGTCCTCATCGGAAATCTCATAGTCCTCCTCCAGCACATCTGCACTTGTGCTTACATCGCCAGATGTTCCTGCATCCGCACTTGTCTCCTTTGCCGCCGGGTCATCAATGTTATTGTTCATGTAACTGAAATAGCCAGCCACCGCTATCATTAGTGCCAGCGCCGTAATCACCAGCTGATTTTTTTTGAATATTTTCTTCACGGTTATCCCTCCTTAGATTCCATCTTTACTACCTTAATTCTATGTGCCTCCACCGGAAATAATGCCTGGATTGTCTCCGAAATATCAGAAACTGTTTTTCCGTTTCCTCCCCCCTCCGCCACCACCACAATTCCCTCGATGGTAGGCAGATTTTCCTTCTGTATGTAAGGTGTCTTTTCCTGCCCCTCCTCCGTGTAAATGGTACTCTCCCCTGTCTGCTGTTCCGTCACCGTGCGGCTTCCTCCATTACTGTCATTTTCCGTGGTAGTGGTGGTGCTTTTCGTCATATCCTTTTCCACCACATAGCTGCCGTTATCCGCCACGGTAATCATCACTGTAACTTTCCCAACCCCCTCCATCTGTGATAATACCTTTTCTAATTTATTCTCCAACCGGCTGATATAGTCATCTTTTGCCTTTGTGGATTCGGTTTTCTGTTCCTCTGAAGCGCTTTCCGCCGTTTCTTTCGCCGGAAGCAGGTCATTGTTACTTTTTTTCTCTCCCATGGGCATGGCAATAATCAAAATCAGCACCCCCGCTAATGCCAGCACCACCCAATCCGTCTTTTTTAACTTCCGCCAGGGTTTCTCCCGCAGGAAACCACTCCATTTTTCTCCCCACTGTCCCATTTTTACCTCCATTTCCGCCATTGCCCATCTGTCCTGTCTGCTAATTTTTCTCATACCAAACCGCCGCCTCGGTGCCTTCTAACTGGTAATAAGTTTCCAGCTCCCCCTTTAATTTTTCACAGACGGATTCGTTCCCTATCTTTTTCCCCTCTGCAAGGGCAATGCTCACCGGCTCTATGTCCCCCTCTCCTTCATCCTTTAACGACACCTTAAGGCTTACCACCTCATATTCTCCGCTCAATGTCACTTCCACCTCCCCCACCGTAAGCCCGTAAGGCTCCACATAATTTTCCGCCGTCCGGTACACGTCCTGTTCCACCGCTTCCTCATATTTTTCCAGATAATAGTCATTCTGCATATACTCTATTTTTGCAGTGTCCTCCGAAACCTCCCGCAGGCTCTCCACAAAGGTTTCATACTGTATTTTTTCCAAAAAAGCATCGCTGTCGTAGAAAACAGACAGCAGGGGATATAAAAATCCCAGGGAAAGCACCAGCTGGGAAAAAAAACGGATATATTTTTTCATCCCCTCCTCGGGCACTAGCTGAATCAATAAAAGCATAATGATAAATAGCGCCAGAAAACCTCTGACATAGCGAACCAATTCTGTCATACCACCTTACGCCTTTCTTATACGAAACCGGAAACCGCCGTCGTCAGTGCAATGGTTAGAAAAAACAGCACCACGCAGTAGCCCATCAGCTTTAAATAAAGCACACCGCCCTCCGCCATTCCTTTTAAGCACCCGGCAATACGCTTGTCCGTCACCGGCTCCGTCACCGCCGCTGCAAGCTTATAGAACAGCGCCATGCACGCCACCTTCCCCATGGGGACAATGCTAATTAGAAACAAAATCAGCACTGCCGCTGCACCCACACAGTTTTTTATCATAATTCCGGAACCCACCAGCAGCTCCGTCACCCCGCCTATGGTATTTCCCACTCCCGGTATCAGGGACGCTGCCTTTCCTATGGTGCCGTTTAACAGCCTGTCTTTCGCCGGATTCACCAACCCCTGCACCACGTTTAAGCCTAACACCGTAATCCCGGCAATTTTCATTCCCCAGCAGACTGCCCCCTTTAACAGCTCCGTTAAGTTGGCAAATTTCTCGTCCTCAAAAAAGTGGTTAAAAAGCTCCATTAGCACATAAATGTGTATCATGGGAATCAGCAGGTTCAAAAAAAGCCACTGCACCAGATAAATCACCAGAAAAGCCGTCTGGTAAAAGCCTGCCGAACTGCTGCTGCCGGTGGAAAATATCATGGTAATGCAGTAGGTGGGGATTACCATTTTCATAAATTCCACACTGTCGTTTAAGGCTCCCTGTACAATCTCCTGAAAGGATAAAAAAGACTGTAACAGCAACACCGCCAACACACAGTACACCAGCAGAAAACACAAATCTGAAATATACGAAGAGGAAAAGGCACCCGCAAAATTCTTTAAGATAGAAAATCCCACCGCCAGGAGCACCACCTCAATCAACAGCTTCCGGTTCCTGTCCACCTCCGCAAACAAGATCTCCTTCAGCCAATCCGTAATCCGGCTGTAATCAAAGTCCGAAAAACCCTGCTCTAGCATCTGCCCCACCAGCTCTGAAAAGCTGATATGCTCTTTCATGCCGAAATCTTCCCTTTCCAGAAATCCGTCCAGCTCCGCAAAGTCCACGTTTCCCATCATTTCCTCTAAAAAAGTGCCGTCCTCGCCGCCCTGCCCGAAGCTGTCTGCCTCCAGGGCAAATGCCGGAGCAGGAACCCACAGAAAAAACAAAGACAGAAGCAACACTGTTATCCAATTTTTTTTTCTCATAAAAAGCTCCCTATGGTTTCCAAAAATGCAGTCAGCACCGGAATACTCACCACCAGTATGGACATTTTGGCAAACATCTCAATCTGCCCTGCGATGGCGCCATATCCTGCATCCTTACAAACGTTCACCGCAAATTCCGCCACATAGGTAATTCCCACCATCTTCACCACCAGCGCAATGTATGTCCCATCCACTAACACCAGGCTTTCTAACCGTTCCACAAACAGAAGCACCGTCTCCACCTTTGTGATGATGTAGATAAAAATGCAGATACAGACTGCCATGCTGATAAAGGTACTGTATTCCCCTTTTTCCTTCCGCAGCAGAAGCGCAATCATCACTCCCGCAATTCCAAGAACCGCAATCCGTAAAATATCCATTTCCTTGCACCTCTCCCTTTTCCTACAACGCAAACAGAGACTGCATCGTCTCAAACAGTTCATAGATATAGGGCACAATCCAGAACAGAACGATAATCAGCCCTGCCAGACTGGTTAAAAATGCGTGTTCCTCCCTGCCGCTGTGTTTTAATACCTGACTGATGACGGTGACTAAGATTCCCACCGCCGCAATCTTAAAAATTAAATTTACACTCATTCCTTCCTCCATACGCATTGCCTTTTGTACCGTTTGAAAAAATTCGGGTATCGGGCTTTTTCAAGTGGCTTACCTTTCTATGGTACAGACTATATCAGTAAAATCATCAACATAAAACCGCCCATGACACTTACGGTTTGAAGCACCCGCTGTTTTTCCTTCTGTTCGCTTCGGGTATGCTCTATCACATAATCCAGCCGCTCTAAATAAAGAGACAGATTCTTAGCATTTTCCTCTGTGTTTTTTCCGAAAAATGCTTTTCCGGCATTCTCGATAATGTCCTCCTCCGTTTCCGTCAGTCCCAGCCTTTGCCGTTCCCCGTCAAAAACCCTCCGCCAGAGGGCTGCTCCCCCCTCCCCGTTTTTTTCTGCCAAACGGACGCTTATATCACCGCAGATCTCCGTCAGCCTAGGGTCATTAGAACGTATCCGCGTCCCTAATATGCGCTCCATGGGCAGCAGGCTGTACTGCGCTTCCTGGGAAATATCCACCAGAAGCTGGCGTAAATCATATAGCAGCGTAAGATGCTCCCGCAGCTCCACGCCAAAGCTTATGGCAAGTCCCACGCTTGCTGCACCTATGAGAAGGCAGCCTATCACCTTTAGCATAGGCACCTCATTCCCGCATCAAAAATATGTATCTCCCTCTGCCCGTCGAGACACCGTCTGATCTGCACAAACCGCTGAAACATCTGTCGTTCCATCCAGTGCCGCAAATGAGGTTTTTCCTGTAATTCCTGTACCCCTCCTGCATGGATGGTACCAAGTACCCGGCTACCGGAGCAAACCGCCTGCTCAACTGCAAGAAAATCCTCCTCCGTTCCCAGCTCATCCACTGCAATTACCTGCGGTGACATGGAGCGCAGCAAAAGCAACATTCCCTCCGGTTTTCTACAGCTGTCCAACACGTCCGTCCGGGGGCCTAAATCGTTCTGGGGGATTCCCATGTGGCATGCCCCTATCTCGGAGCGCTCATCCACCACACAGACCTTAAGCCCCTGCCGTCCCTCTTCCCCGGCAGAAAGAAGCCGGATACAGTCCCTTAAATAAGTAGTTTTCCCGCCGCCGGGAGCAGAGAGGAATAACGTATTGTAAATATTGTCCCCGTCCCAAAGATGAGGCAGTACTTCTCTCCCACAGCCTAATCTCTCATGAGCGATACGGAAATTTAAAAATGTGATATGGTGCATTCCCGTAATTTTTCCCTGATCCGTCACTGCCTGTCCAATAAGCCCGATACGGTGGCCGCCCTCTATGGTGATATACCCCTGTTTTACCTCCTCCTGGTAGGCATAAAGAGAGTAATTGCTGATATAATCAAGCATTTCCGCCAAATCTTCCTTTGCTGCCCGATAGGTTTCTCCCTCCTCTAAGGAAAAATAGCGGCTGCCCTTTCCGTAACAGAACTCTATGGGCTGTCCGATGCGGATACGGATTTCCTCTAGCCCCTCCCCAGGCATTTTCTGGATTTTCTCCCTGATATGCACCGGAAAAAAACGGCTGATTTCAAGCATATTAACACCTCCTTCATTTTCCCATGTTTCATTGTATGAGACATGCCCTTTTTTATGACAAAAAAAATCGCCACTGACGTGACGATTTTTTGCGCTATGTACATTCTGCATATATATTTTTCCTGATTTTTACTTTAAATCATAATGCTTAAAGTCTCTGTTATCTTTGTCTTTTCATTCACACACTGAATATAGATATAAGAATAATTTCCCCTAATAGTAACCTTCTTTGAAAACTCCGTCCTGTTTATGTTGCTGTAATTTTTTAATTTTCCTTCACTATAAACGGAAACCGCCCTGATTTTCCAGCCGCTTTTTAATTTTATGTCCAGCTTCTGGTTTTTATATGTTTTTTTAGCAGTTCTGCAAATATTTGTATTCTTAAAGTCAGCGGTCAAATTTGTTTTCCCGATTTTTACACTCTTTGCCGGATTCGTATATTTCTTTACCGTAAGGGTCGTTTTTAATTTAACCCCTTTTACGGTACAGGTGATGGTGGTTTTCTGTGCTTTATCTCCATAATATACTATAACATAACCATCACCTGCCTTTGTTTTCATATTCTTATTTGAACTTTTTAAATTCTTAATTTCTGATGCTTTAGTGCAGCCCATAATTTTAATTGTACTATAGTATTCCTTACAATCATCTCCCGGCTTATAGGTCACTACCGTATAACTGTATGGAGAAATATATACCCTCGCACTTGCTGCCCATATCTCTCTATTTGCAGCAAACACTCCTGATGTGATTAGCATTGCAGACACTAACAGGAATACCATAACCTTTTGTATAAGCTTTTTCATAAAAAATCCCCCTTTTCTCTGTGTTTTTCCCAAAAGCGGGCAAGCCCACTTCACCTTCCTATGAGAAGAAAAAGTTAGCGATAATCATACCACTAATTTTTTTAGCGCCACCTTGTGACCGCTTATTTACATACGTTCTGGTGCAGAAAAGCCCAATACGTCAATACTGGTTTCCAACACGGCTTTGGTCAGCTCTAACAGCCGGATATAGGATTTCTGTACCGTCTCATTCTCTTCGGTCATAATCTTATTTCCATGATAAAAGCTGTTAAAAGCGTTGGCAAGGTCATAAATATAAGAGCATACCTTATGGGGCGCCGTCTCTTCAAAGGCATTCTCCATCATGGCGTTAAATTTAGACAGCTCTAACATCAGGTTCTTTTCACTGTCACTGTGTGCCGCTTCTATCACCGCCCCTCTCGCATTTTTTCCCGAACCATAATATTTATTTAAAATGGATTTTATGCGGACAATCGTATAAAGAATGTATGGTCCTGTATTTCCCTCAAAGGAAGTGAAGCGGTCAATATCAAAAATATAGTCCTTACTTGCCTGATTGGACAAATCACCGTATTTGATGGCTGCAAGAGCCACCACCTTTGCCGTCTCCTTTGCCTCTTCCTCGCTGATGTCAAGATTTTCCTTGGTTTTCTGGTTCTCCACGATTTTCTTTAACATTTCGCCGTTGATTTCGCTGACTAAGTGCTCTAAACGCATCACGCCGCCCTCACGGGTCTTAAAGGGTTTGCCGTCCTTCCCGTTCATCGTACCAAAACCTAAAAACTTCAGCCCTGTTTCCGGTGCCACAAGCCCAGTCTTTCTCGCACAGCGGAATACCTGGGTAAAATAAAGCTCCTGCCGCTTGTCCACCACGTAGATAATCTGATCCGGGTGATAGTCCTCCATACGCCAGACAATTGTGGCAAGGTCTGTAGTATTGTAAAGGGACGCTCCGTCGGATTTTAATATCATACAAGGCGGAATCTCCTTGGTGTCCGTCTCTTCCTTTACATCCACCACCAAGGCGCCGTCGCTGATATAGGCAAACCCGTCATTCTTCATCTTTTGCACCATATCAGGGATATAAGGCTGGGCATCTGATTCCCCTTTCCACAGCTCAAAGGAGACATTTAAGTTTTTATAATTGCGTTTTAAGTCTGTGACAGACACATTTAAAATATGGGACAACAACGCCTGATAGCCTCTCCTGCCGTGCTGCAATTCAAAAGTTGCCTGCATGGCAGCCTCTTTGTATGCCTCATCCTCTTTGGACTTTTTGCTGGCGGTAGGATAAATTTCCTCTAACTCAGAAATGGTAAAAGGAGCCTCCGCCGGGTATTCTCCCTCGTATGCCTCATCAAAATAGGGCAGTTCCGGCTTGCGTAAACTCAACTCCGTGATGATAAGCCCCATCTGAAGCCCCCAGTCGCCCAAATGCACGTCACCAATCATATTGTGCCCCACGAATTTGCCAATGCGCTTAATACTCTCACCGATAATAGCAGAACGGAGATGTCCCACATGAAGAGGCTTTGCCACGTTCGGCCCGCCGTAATCAATCATAATGGTCTTTGGCTCTTTTACTTTTTCACAGCCGAAACGCCCCTCGTCCTCCTGCATTTTCGCCACATAATCCGCCAGACAGGCTTCCTCTATTTTCAGGTTCAAAAAACCTGGCTTTACGGATTCTGCCATAGAAAACATGGGATTTTTCACTAATTTTTCCGCCACCTCGTCCGCAATCATGAACGGCGCTTTTTTGTATTCCTTCGCAGCCGCCATGGCACCATTACACTGGTACTCGCAGAGATCCGGTCTATTAGATAAGGTAACCTTTCCGTATTTTGCGTCATAGCCGCATTCCACAAATACTTTGGTTACTTCTTCACTGATAAGGTCTAAGATTTTTTTCATAACCAGCATTCCTTTCTAAAACATATTACTACCTATTTTATACATACAGGAAAAGAATGTCAAACTCTTTTAAAACGACATGTTGCAATTATCCAGTACCCGAGTTAATATAATTATATAATAATCCCCAAAGGAGGCGCAGTTATGAAAACATCGAAAAAAATTATTTTAACACTGATTGCATTTTTATTTACTATTGGCATGGGAATCTCCGATGCAACACCGGTGTACGCTTACGAAACACCCCTTGAATACGGACAGACCTATACCTATACGGGAGAGGAACTGCAAGACTTCGCTTTTTCTTTTGAAACATCCACCACAAAAAAACTAAAATTAACAGTTCAATCCCTAAATGGTAAAGAATTGTGTGTAGATGGCTATTTTCTTATTAACTCTGATTATGATGACGATGATTATGATGATTATGATGATTATGATGATTATGACGATTATGACGATGATTATTATGATGAATTGCTGGAGGATTTTGATACAACCTATTTTGAATCCACTTTTATAATGAACCCCGGAAAATGTACCCTTTATATCACTACTTATGAAGATGATACCCAATTTTCAATTTGCCTCCAGGATGTTGGGACTTATACCAAAAGTATTAAATTGTCAAAAAGTAAATTAAAAATGACAGTAGGTGATGCCCAGACTTTAAAAGCCAAACCAACTCCCTCAAACGCCATGATGGGAAAAATAACGTGGAAATCCAGCAATAAATCTGTGGCCGAGGTCAGTTCCAACGGCAGGGTAAATGCAAAAAAGCTGGGAAAAACCATTATATCAGCTCAGCTGGCAGGCGGAAACACTGCTAAATGTACTGTATATGTAAATAATGACACTATTTATCTGGCAAAAGGAAAATCAAAAACAGTAAAACTGCAAAATGTTTCTTCTAAAGTATCTTGGAAAGTGAAAAACTCAACAATTGCCACCGTGTCAAAAACAGGAAAAGTTACTGCAAAAAAAGACGGCAAAACAACTATAACGTACAAAAAAGATGGCATAAGTTATACTGTCAATATCATAGTGACCGATTTCAAAGAGCTGGAAAAAAAGGCTAGAACTGCGATTAAACCCTATTTAAAAGACCCTGATTCCTTAAAAATATACACTACCTCTCGTACCACATATGACGAAAAACCTGCTTTATTTATCAGTTTGGGAGCTAAAAACAGTTATGGAGCATATGTACGTGACTACTGCTGGATTTATTATAATAATCAGCACAAAATAAAAGTAATCTTTTTATAAAAGAATAAAATCAGCAGAAGCCATATCGGTTTCTGCTGATTTTACATTTAAAAATAATACTTATCTATTAAGCAAAAAACTGTTCTTCTAAAATAATCTTTCCAATATATACCACCGGACCTGTCATAAAAATCCGGTCATCCTCCGCAAATTCAATGAACAAATCACCGCCCTTCATATGTACTGTCACCTTATCGTCCACAAGTCCTAACCTATGGGACGCCGCAGCGGCAGCACATGCTCCTGTACCAGAGGCATGGGTGTAACCGGCTCCTCTCTCATAAATCTCAATCTGTATGTTATTTCTGTCTGACACATGGCAAAGCTGCATATTGACCCGATTAGGAAAATATTTGGAATTTTCCACATAAGGGCCTAACTGCATTGCCTTCTTGGGGCTGACATCCTCTAACATAATGACACAGTTGGGATTCCCCATGGAGACACAGGTGGCATTGTAAAAATTGTCGCAAAAAAATACGGCTTCGTTCATAATTTCTTCCCCGAACCCTACCACTGGTATCTTTCCTGCATGGAACTCCGCATACCCCATGTCCACACGCATCCGCTCCCCGGCGGCATCTAAAAAAGCCACCCTGGTTTTCCCCGCCTTTGTGGTCAGCTCGTAGGAATCCTCCTTCACGTAACCCGCATCTTTTAAGTATTTTGAAAAAATCCGGATGCCGTTGCCGCTCTTCTCTGCCTCACTCCCATCCGGATTAAAGATTCGTACTTTTATCTCATTTTCTTCCAGTAACGGACCATAAAGCACCCCGTCCGCTCCGACACCGATATTCCGCCTGCACAGCAGCCTTACAAAACGTTCCTGCAGCTTCGTTCTGTTAATCACAGGATCATAGATAAGATAATCATTTCCAAGACCATGGTATTTACGCAGAATGATTTCTGACATAACTATCCCCTGTTTTCTATCCTTATCTTATCATATGCCAAAAGCTCCAATCCGTTCTCCCGGTGTACCGGCTTCCTGCCGCATTGAACCTAGTTCCTGTTTTCATCAATCAGGCTTCGGAGGCTGTCGGATTTCTCCTGCAGAATCTTTTCAATCTGCCCTTTGGTGACTTCATCCTTAACCTCATGTTTGCCGTAAGAACCGGAATAAGCCCCTGTGGTCTTATTATACATTTCCTCTGTTTCCTCCACAACAGCTTCCTGCTCCGGCTGCGTTTCTGCCTCCTCCGGTGCGTTCACTTCCGGTTCCGGCTGTCTGGGCATATAATTGACATTCCAAAACTTAATAATACTTTTGCTAATTCTCTCTCGTTCATTTCTTTCATCAATGATATCTTTCATCGTACCCTGCTCCACTGTCTTTGTTATCTTTCATTTTACCATTATTTTCTCATAAAAAAAAGTTACTTTCTGAATAAAATTTGAACATTTGAAGCATCCTTTTATCAACAAATAACCAAACCCGGAGGAAAATGTACCATGGCTTCATACAAAGTTGAAATCTGCGGCGTCAACACCGCAAAACTCCCCATTTTAAAGGAAGAAGAAAAGGAAGCTCTCTTTGTTCGTATCAAACAGGGCGATTTAGAAGCCAGAGAAACCTATATCAAGGGAAACCTGCGTCTTGTCTTAAGCGTTATCAAACGGTTCTCCGGCAACCACGAAAATGTGGACGACCTGTTCCAAATCGGCTGTATCGGTCTGATTAAGTCTATTGATAATTTTGACCCTACCATGGGCGTAAAATTTTCCACCTATGCCGTTCCTATGATTATCGGTGAAATCCGGCGCTATCTGCGGGACAACAACTCCATCCGCGTCAGCCGCTCCCTGCGGGACACCGCCTACAAAGCCATCCACGCCAAGGAAATCCTCTCCCGCACTTCCTCGAAGGAGCCCACCTTAGAGGAAATCGCCAAAGAAGCCGGCATTCCCAAGGAGGATATCGTGTTTGCCCTCGACGCCATCCAAAGCCCCTTAAGCCTCTACGACCCGGTTTACACCGACGGAGGCGACACCCTTTATGTCATGGACCAGATTAGTGACAAGAAAAACCGTGAGGATATCTGGATTGAAGAGCTGTCCCTAAACGATGCCCTAGACCACTTAAACGAGCGGGAAAACTATATCCTAAAGCTGCGTTTTTTTGAAGGGAAAACCCAGATGGAGGTGGCGGAGGAAATCCACATTTCTCAGGCACAAGTAAGCCGCCTAGAAAAATCTGCCTTAAAATCCATCCGGCACTATCTCTCTCTTTAAAGCCCTCCTCACAGACAAAACTACAACACAACTTTCATAATGCGTCCATGTTGCCGATATTTGTATTACTATTTTACCGCTCCCATTTATTGCAGAGGGCGGTAATCTGGTCTGCAAAACGCCCCAGCTCCTTATTGGGCATACCCTCGCATTTATTGATGACGGTGAGCAGACGCTGCCCTGCTGCAAGGAGCCTTGCAAATACGTTGTTGGAGACACGTGCATTGACTTTCTCTTTCTTCTTCTCCACAAGCTGTCTTGAGCCTTCCTTCACGCACATACCTGTGGCTAAGTCAAAGGTATCTCCGCTGAAAGGTGCATAGGCGTCATAGCCTAATTCCCGGTGGAGGTGCTCTGCAAACTGCTCCGTCACCTTATCATCTCCGTGCACTACAAAAACTTTCTTCGGCTTTGTCTCAAAGGCTGCCGCCCATCGGGTCAGCTGGTTCATGTCTGCATGACCGCTGATACCCGGAAGGTTCTCAATCCTTGCCTGCACATCAATGGTTTCACCAAACAGCCTTACCTCCTTTGCCCCGTTTAACAGGGAATGCCCCAGAGTCCCCGGCACCTGAAAGCCCACAAATAAAATGGTGGAATCCTTCCGCCAGAGGTTATGCTTTAAATGATGTCTTATACGCCCCGCCTCACACATACCGGAGGCAGATATAATCACCTTTGGTTTTTCATCGAAGTTAATCATTTTGGATTCATCACTGGTAATCGCCATACGGAGTCCCGGAAAACTAATGGGATTAATACCCTGCCGCAACAGCCCCAATGCAGTGTCGTTAAAACAATCTTCCACATTTTTATTGAAGATACTGGTAGCCTCCACTGCTAAGGGACTATCGACATAGACTTCAAAATTTTCATATTCCGGCAAAAGCCTCTCCGTCTTAATACGGCGGATAAAATACAGCATTTCCTGGGTACGGCCTACCGAAAATGCCGGAATTACCAGATTACCGCCCCGGATAAAGGTATCCTTTAATAATTCTGCCAGCTTAACGGCAAAATCCGGCGGCGCCGTATGTGCCCTGTCCCCATAGGTAGATTCCATCACCACATAGTCGGCTTCTTTGATATATTCCGGATCTTTAATCAACGGACGTTTTCCCGGCCCGATATCCCCGGAAAATACGATTTTAACCTCCTTTTCGTCTTCCTCCTTCACCCACATTTCTATGGAAGAAGATCCTAACAGGTGTCCCGCATCCACAAAACGAACCTTTAGCCCCTCACACACCTCTACCACATGCCGGTAATCGCAGGGGACAAAATGCCCTAACACACTCATAGCATCATTCATATCGTAAAGCGGTACTACCTCCGGCTGTCCGGCTCTCTTTGCCTTCCGGTTCCGCCACTCTGCCTCAAACATCTGAATATGTGCACTGTCCTTCAACATAATGTCGCACAGCTGGTTTGTCGCCACCGTAGAAAATATCTGTCCCCGAAAACCATGGTTATACAATAACGGCAGCAGTCCGGAATGATCAATATGAGCATGTGTAATAAAAACATAGTCGATAGCCGACGCATTGACGGGAATCTCCTGATTGACATACAAATCTGCCCCCTGCTCCATTCCGCAATCCACTAAAATATGTTTGTCACCAAAGGAAAGAAAATGACAGCTCCCTGTGACCTCATGTGCAGCCCCTAAAAACTCTAATAACATAAGATGTCCCCTCCATTCTGTCCGTTGCATTTCCTGTAAATCTACAGTTTGATTCTATAGTATAATTATACTATTTCCCTGTTATATTTACAATATTTTTACACAATTTACACAAAATATTATGTGTTTTGACTGCCCTCACAACAGACAGGACAGGAACATTGGCTCTTCCTCCTAACCATATCTCTTTACAGAGTACTATCTTACTCTAAGCGCACAATCTCACGTTTCAGCCGCACCATGATTTTCTTTTCCAGACGGGAAATATAGGACTGGGAAATCCCCAGCATATCTGCCACCTCTTTCTGCGTCTTTTCCTCTCCGTCTAAAGAGTTTAAGCCGAAACGCAGCTCAATAATCATCCGCTCCCTGCCGGAAAGCTTCTCAATGGCTCCCTTTAGCAGCCTGCGCTCCACATCCGTCTCAATATCCCGGTAAATCACATCCTCGTCCGTCCCCAAAATATCGGAAAGCAGCAGCTCATTGCCGTCCCAGTCCACATTTAAGGGCTCGTCAATGGAGACTTCCAGCTTCGTCTTATTATTTCTGCGCAGATACATAAGTATCTCGTTTTCAATACAGCGGGAGGCATAGGTTGCCAGCTTAATATTCTTATTGGGATTAAAGGTATTGATTGCCTTAATCAGTCCAATGGTTCCGATGGAAATCAAATCCTCCACTCCCACCCCGGTATTGTCAAATTTTTTTGCGATATATACCACCAGCCTCAGGTTGTGCTCTATCAGCCGTTTTCTGGCATTTTCCCGCGCCTCATATTCTTTTTCGGTCACTGTCCCTTCCGTGCCTAACAGTTCAATACAGCGGGCTTCTTCCTCACTCTCTAGCGGAGGCGGGAGGATTTCCGCCCCTCCGATATAATGAATCTCATCTTTCTCCCGAAACAATATTTTAGAAAGGGAAAAACTTCTCATCTCCTGCCAGAAATTTCCCTTTCCCGGCATTCTTAATTTTATGTACATCTCTTAACCACCTGCTTTTCACTTTCTTTTTACCATAAACCGCCCTGTGGCAGTCTTACTTAAAACCTTCTTATCTTCTTCTGTATTTTCCCCACAGACAGAGGCATGAAGTATCATATCGTAATCCTTTCCCTCAAATAGTCCCTTTTCCGCCAGCCCTATGGCTGCATTTTTTATGACAAGCCTCCTGCTGCCCTGCCATAGCTCTAAGCGCTCAATGTCCGTGACCCGCAGAAGCCCGTTCTGCTCTCCTAAGGAGCGGTAAGGCACCAAGCGAATGTTATCTTTTTCCGCGTCTATAAACTCTGCTGCCTTTTCATCGCTTAAAATGCTGACCGCTTTTCCCGTATAAGGATCCCTTAATTGGTTTCCGCTGTCCCAATATGCCCTGATTTTTATCTGCCGCATGTCTTTTTGGATACTTCCGGGAAAAATATGGTTTCCAAACGCCCTGAATTGTATCAGATAAGCCACCGCTGAAAAAAGAAGTACCACTGCAAGGAGTATCTGCATAAAATGATACCGCAGGAATGCCTCCTGTTCCCGCAGCCATTCCATTCCACCGCCGAGAAGCAGCACCATAAAATAAGTAACCAGCCAGTTTTCCAGAAACTGTTTTTTGGTACTGATGCCAAAGCAGCCTAACACCATTCCCGTGTTGAGCACAAAATGCGTCAGCAGCTGATACCACGTCATATCCCGAACAGACAGCAGCAGCACAAGCCCCAGAAAGGAACTGAGCGCCGACACGACAAATAAACGCAGAATGCCCTTTCCCCGTTTCAGCAGCAGATTACTTCCCATCACTGCTGCATAATCTAAGCACAGATTTTGCAGAAGAAACACATCTGCGTAGAACACATAAATCTTTCTCACCCCTTTTCCGTTCTCTCTGGTATAGCGTCAGACAAGTAATTTCATCCGGTTTTTGCCAAGCGCTGTACTGGTGTCATTATAACTGCATGCTTCTTCTTATTTTGTCAAAATGAGGAAGATAAAACCGGGAAACGGTTGCTATTTTTCTACAAATCTTTTTCCAAAACCTCCTCATTCTAATCCTCTGTCTCTATCACATCATCTTTCATTTTTATATCCATTCCTTTCGCTTCGCTCAAGGCACAAAACGCAATGAAAATGGTTTGCCTGAGCGTATTTTTTTCTTTATAATTCTTCTTATAGGGAACTCGGTATACTA
>JAETQH010000191.1 GCA_021770785.1 Lachnospiraceae bacterium | reverse complement strand
CCCTATCAGATTGTCGTGTTTCGGTATCATTTCGGTGTCAGTTCGCCAGTTCTCCCCGGTGTCGTTCCTCCCCTGAATCTCACAGCGGCGTATCGCTCCCTTTGGTATGCTCGTTTTGGTCAGGGTTCCTCCATATCCCTGCCAAAAGTCATGGCACTACATCACCGGGGAAGCATATCCCACACAGGCTGGTCATTCGATTGGAATAATCCATCGATGAACTACCTGTATCATAGAACATTTTTGTGCCCTGTGCCGTATGTCCACAAAGTAGGAATTCGGGGTAAAAATCAGAAATTTCCACGATTGCGGAATTGATATGGTATAATCAATTCAACGGTTATATATGTTGTCAAAAAGGGGGAGCTGCTTCAATGAACGGAGCTACTACAATACAGGAACGGCTAAAAGATTTACGATTAAACAAAGGATTAAAACTGGAAGAACTGGCAGAGCAAACAGGTATTTCAAAATCAGCTCTTGGAAGTTATGAAAAAGATGATTTTAAGGAAATCAACCATGGTAATCTTATCCTGCTGGCAGATTTTTATGGGGTGTCCCTCGATTATCTCTTTTGCCGGACAGAGAACATGGTGGAGATCAACACGCCATTAAGGGAGCTACATTTGAGCGATGAAATGGTGGCACTTCTGAAAAGCGGTCGGATTAACAACCGTCTGCTCTGCGAACTTGCCACCCATAAGGACTTTATCAAGTTTCTTGCGGACATTGAGATTTATGTGGATGGGATTGCCACCATGCAGATTCAGAACCTCAACGCCCTTGTCGATACCGTCCGGCATGAAATCATTGAACGGTATCGCCCCGGCGAAGATGACCCGCATTTGAAGGTGCTGCAAGCCGCACATATCAGTGATGATGAGTATTTCAGCCACATGGTACGGGATGACCTCAACCTCATTATCCGGGATATTCGGGAAGCCCACAAAAAGGACAGCGAGAGTGCGCCCCAGACCACCGTTGCCGATGAATTGAAAGAAAATCTGGAAGCAGTCGAAAATTTCAAGGGCAGTCGGGATGAAAAGCTGGTTGTCCTTTACTGTAAACAGCTCGGTATCAACTATAAAAATCTGTCAGACGAAGAATTTCGCTGGCTGATTCGGATTCTCAAAAAATCAAAGAAAATGGGAACGCCAATCAGCCAGAGGAAAAAACGGTAAAGAAAAACCGCTGTTGCATGGTTTGTTAGCTTCCATGTAGCAGCGGTTTGTGCTGTGGTTATTCAGTTAAATTTTCAGAATGACAAGCTGGAATTTTATTTATGCTTTCTCATATCTTTTTCTATTGACTTTTGATCCTACGCCCCACAAAAAAATAAATATACGCCCTATCTATTCTATACGAACATTCACCAAACTCATTGTAAGTCCTTCGCCTGTTTCAACACTATACCATTTTCCCTTTTCAAGCTTAATCGTTTCACTTGCTCCAGAGGTAATATAAGGAATAGCATAATTTACCCCAGTTTTTACATCAATAAAAATCACTTCTGTATCTTTCGGACTACTTACTTTTACAGTTCCTGTGATTGATTGTATCTGTTCATTGCCAGAGAGTGTAAATGTGTGTGCCTTTATATATTCTCTATAACTAATTCCTGCCACTAAAATTGCAAAAACAACCAAAATTCCAATAATAATCTTTGTTTTCTTTTTCATACTATCACCTACCAATCCCGATTTGTCATAATCATTCTATCACACCGTTATGAATAAATTATCTCACGCAAAATAATTTCTTCTGCCCGGTTGTGAATGTTATTGCAACGCTGCACCCATTCCATTTGATGGGTACGCTTTAATTCTTCGGTCACGCCCTCGGCAGCTTTCATCTGTTCCATGATGGTGTCTAACCGTTCCTGTGCCTGTTCGTTCAGGTCTGTAAGATATGTCCATAGCTCTCCGGTCAATATCAATGTGTTCAATCTGGCTGGGTGGACTTCTCTTAAATATTCCCGGTGTAGCCGTCCATACTTTCCAATGGGGCGGTGTTCTTCCG
>JAETQH010000190.1 GCA_021770785.1 Lachnospiraceae bacterium | reverse complement strand
CAGAGCAGGAAAGTAACAGGCAGTTGGAAAGCATCACGAAAGGTCAGGCTTTTGGTGATGCTTTTCCTTTGCAGAAAAAGAATATTTTTTTTAGTTTTTACTTGACAAAAGCAGAACTTTTAGCACTCACGCCGCAGGATATAGATTTTGATAACAAGGTCATTCGGATAACAAAATCTTATCAGCGGTTAGAGGGAAAAGATGTAATAACAGACCCAAAGACACCGAAAAGCAGGCGCAATGTCAGTATGCCGGACTTTTTATGCGAAGAATTAAAAGAGTATCTCGGCAGGCTGTACGGACTTCTCCCGACTGACCGTATCTTTCATTTGACAAAAAGTTTTCTGCACCATGAAATGACGAGAGGGGCAGGGAAAGCAGGGGTAAAGCGCATTAGAATCCACGATTTAAGGCATTCGCACGTTTCATTGTTAATTAGTATGGGATTTTCGGCGGTATCAATCGGGAACAGGGTAGGGCATGAAAGTGTGGATATTACGTTTCGATACGCCCATATGTTCCCGACAGAACAGATACAAATGGCAGAGTTGCTGAACGCAGAGTTTAAGGAGGGTACAGAAGAATGAGCGGCACACACAAATATCCAACAATCAGTTTTCGCATTTCTCCCAAAGAAAGGGAAGAAATCGAAGCAAAGATTTTTGCAAGCGGCATGAAAAAGAAAGATTATTTTGTCCGTTCCTGTATTTACAATCGTGTATGTGTGGTAGGGAAGAAAGAAACGGTATATCAGATTGTGGAAAAATTACAGGAAATGCAGAACTGTATGGAAGAACTGGCAGAGCAGATAAAAGGCGAAAAGCCGGAGGTCACTACTGAAGAAATCAGAGAGTTACAGACGTCTTATGAGGATATGTTAAAAGCAATTCTTTGGATGTTGGACGGAGCAAAATATCTGTGGCAGGGTAACACCAACAGAGAAGAAAAAAGCCCCGACAGCGGCAACTGTTAGGGCTGTGATAACTGGAAAACCTCTGTTATCAATATCACAATATCAGTATAGCAGAGGTTTCTTCCAGTGACAACGATTTTTCAGAAACGGAGGGCATTATGGAAGAAACAAAAACAGAATTACAGTTGATTAAATTGTCAGAAATACAGTCGCAGGAAGTTTCTTGGCTGTGGTTTCCGTTTATCCCTTATGGCAAGCTGACAATCGTACAAGGCGATCCGGGGGATGGAAAAACAACATTTATACTGAATATAGCGGCGAAGCTGTCAAAGGGAGAGGGATTAGACAGTGAAATGAAACTGACAGAACCTTTGAATGTAATCTATCAGAGTGCGGAGGACGGTCTTGCTGATACGGTCAAGCCCCGGTTAGAACAGGCAAAGGCAGACTGTGAAAAAATCTCGGTCATTGATGAAAGGATAAAATCACTTTCTATGATAGATGTACGGCTGGAAGAAGCCGTTATAAAGACAGGCGCAAAGCTGCTGATTTTAGACCCAATACAAGCCTATTTGGGCGGCGGTATGGATATGAACCGGGCAAACGAAGCAAGGGATATGACGAAGAAATTAGCGGCACTGGCAGAGAAATATCAGTGTGCGATTGTCCTTGTCGGGCACATGAACAAAGCGGCAGGAAATAAAGCGGCATATAGGGGAATGGGTTCGATTGATTTCTTTGCAGTCGCTAGAAGTGTTTTGTTGGTCGGCAGAGTAGAGGGGGAAGAAAATACAAGGGCTGTGGTGCAGATTAAAAACAACCTTGCTGCGTTCGGACACCCAAAAGCATTTGCACTGTCGGAGGACGGTTTTCAATGGCTTGGAGATTATGAGATTACCGCTGATGAAGTGTTAGGCGGCATTGCTCCAAAAGCAAATAAAATGGAACAGGCGAAACGGTTACTCCGGGAACTGGCAGAAACAAACAACGCCATACAAAGCAATGAGGTTTTCAATCTTGCAGACGAACAGGGCATATCGAAGCGGACACTGGAAAATGCGAAGAAAGAGTTGGGTGTCCGGGCGAAGCGGAT
Source organism: Lachnospiraceae bacterium (assembly GCA_021770785.1). GTDB lineage: Bacteria > Bacillota > Clostridia > Lachnospirales > Lachnospiraceae > Roseburia. The sequence goes on along the minus strand of JAETQH010000190.1, from coordinate 38 downwards.
AAACAACACATGGTATTGGGAACTGGATAAAATCAGAC
>JAETQH010000080.1 GCA_021770785.1 Lachnospiraceae bacterium | reverse complement strand
TAGGGAATACCCAGCATATATCCCCAAAAGTCCGGCGATATACTGCAAAATATGAATTTTTCAAGGTGCTATAGGAATAGGGTCAAATTTATTTATCGTTTTGACCCCAACATCATTCAATATATAGATTTTTTTTATGAAAAGGTAAACAATAATCAGCCTGCTCATATCAACTTTATGCCTATTATGATATGAAGAAGGAGTCTCCCGTACACGAAAATTCCGATTCATACTATGATAACAGTTGATTTTTTATTGTACGAAAGGCATAATAATATTAGAAACAAGAAGAGTAATACTGCAAGGTACACAAGGAGGAAAAATAAAATGGCGATAGAAACACTTCATAGTACAGAAATAGTGCTTCCAACAGTGACATTGGATAGTGGAAAAAAATGTACGGCAACCGTAGCGATGGAGATTGTGAATGACGATATTTATTGTGTAAGAACTTATGATCCCAAAGAGGGCTCAGAAGAGGATGGAAAAAAACAACCAGTAGTATTACACAAACTGTTTAATTATTTGTCGGGAGGGAACGGTTCTTCAAGCTACGTTATGGTGAGAACACAAGCAGGAACTGAGAATATTGCGGTACATGCCAATAGTTTGACTTATCACAACCATGTATTTTATCTTGTTACAAGAAACGGTGAAGGGACTGAGAATCAGGTAATGGCATTTGGCTCTGACGGAATAATAACACATAAATATACATATAGCGGGGGAAAAATTGGTACTATCAATTATTATGATACACAAAATGGTGCTCTGCGGTTTTTGATTTCCGTAAAGCATAAGGTGAATGTTTTATTTCGATTGGTGAAAATATCAGGAACTAAACTTGTGGACGAGGGAGTGTCGTTTGAAGCGCTGGTTTCAGACAATAATTATGAGACAGGAAATGACAGTTATTATAACCGGAGTACCAAGCAGCTATATGTAACAAAATTTAAAAATCCTGACCAGGATGCTGGGGATGATGCTAAGATTGTTTCTAACTTGGTTCTGCAGTATGATTTAAGCGACGGTATTTCCGGGACAAGTGCCAAATATTCTTCGGTCAGAACTCTTCAGGTGGATAATCAAGAGGGAGAAATGAAGTTTGAGATAGAAGGACTTTGTATGTATGATAATAAAAAGTATGTATGTGTAAACTCCTTAGATTTAAACAAAAATCAGACAGATGCCATTTGTAAGTTGTATTTGCCTTAGAGATATTTGTGGGTATCTGTTCAGCCCATACAGACAAAGATAAGATCAGTTGATTTACAACAGACGTTCTATGTGAAGAGTGAAAGTTAAAGATGTGAAAAAAGTATAGGGCTATTAAACGAAGGACGCTGCAGCAGAGATGCTTTGCAGTGTTTTTTGTATGAAAAAATTTTGGCAGATATTAACCGGCATGAATTGGTTACTTTTCAGGGAGGTGGGGATTAGGGCATGACAACCGGGGGCTCTTGTGGGCACCTCAGCCATTTTTGATTGCTTCGTAAGCATTTTGGAAAACATTTTAAAACTTGATTTCTGCAAAGATGTAAGATATACTCTATAAAAGCGTAAATAAGCAGATTATCGTGAAAAATGTCATTTTTGGATGAGAGGGACAGAGGAAATCAAGATAGCGACAGCAGTAGAAAAGATGAAGAAAAGGGGCGTTGAACGATGGAAGAATTATTACAATGTAATTGTTGACAAAGAAAAAGGGGTAATTTTAGAGTGGGAGTATTTTACAATCATGACGCAGACTTTGTATAAAACGATAAAAGGAAAAGCGGTTCTGATTTTTGTGTGGATTACGTTTAGCCTGATTACGGGGTTCTCTATGGCTGAAATCGTTACGACGGGCGGTAATCTGGAGCAATTTTATAACCGGGGCGATTTTTTTCCTATTTATTTAGACGGTCTTGTAAAAAATGGACAAAATGTATCATATGAGGCAGAAGAGGATAAGTTTACCGTAACAGCGGAGGGAGCGGCGTTTCAGTTTAATAGCGGCAGCCAGGAAAACGGGTGGAAGTATCTGAGGGTCAATCTGCTTCACTTAAATATAGAAAATCTTAAAGTGCAGCTGTTGTATTATGACCGCTCCGGGAATATAGTTGGGGAAGATTTTTTTTCCATGGAAGCCGGTGAGCATGTTTATGATATAACGGCAGAGGCATTTTCCGGTGCAGTTATGGTTGTAAATGAACCCGTTGGAACCACCTTTTCCATATCGGCGTTTGAATTTTCCACAGAACCGTCGGAAAAAAACAGGGCGTTTCCGATGGCGGCGTTTTTGGGGACGCTGCTGTCCCTTGGTTTTACAGCGCTCTTGTTTTACATCGCAGGAAAAAAGAAAAGGCATATAGAGTGGTATCGTTTTGTGGACGGCCTGCAGGCAGGCTATATGGAGGCGGGAAACAGGATATTTCAGTTATGGAAGCCATTTCCTGATAAGGTGCAAAGTGTTATCCGCATTGGAATAATGATACTGATGTTTGTTGTTTTGTCTTTTGTGAATGTATATAATTTCTTTTTTGATGAAACATGGCATCCTTTTGTCACCTTATTTTTAATGGTGTGTATATTGCTGCTGGCATTTTTCTATATGGAGAAGCCACTGCAGAAAAGAGACTGGAGAAATCTGCTGGCGGCATCCTGGGTGGTGCTGTGGCTGATGAGCTGTGTATCTGATTTTTTTGTGACCAAAAAATCACCCTATTATGGTTTTTACGGCTATTTAATGATATTTATAGTAGGTTTTCTGTTTTTTGTCTGGAGCAATTTGGAAAAACGTGAGTGTATCTTATGGGAAATCTGCAAAGCACTGGAGGGAACGTATTTTCTGTGTGTGTTGTATTGTCTGGTTTTCCGTCCCCACATAGACGGATACCGGTATAAAGGTTTCTATAATAATCCGAATCCCTTTGGGTTATATCTGGCGGTTGTTACGTGTGCGTTTCTCTGTGAACTGAATCGTTATATAAAGATGGGAAAATGCAAAGCAGCGTATTTGGGTCTGCATGTGTCCGGTCTGGCATCCGCTGTATTTTTTCTGATTAAGAGCCAGTGTACCACCGGAGTATTGGCGTTTGGGTGTGTCTGTTTCTTATGGGGAATAGGAAATCTGTTTGCAAAACCAAGGGAGGAGAGAAAGCGTTTTTTTCAGACTATAGTTCTTCTGGTCATCTGCTATCTTCCGGTTTCCCTTATACTCCAGTGGGGGATTATAAATTTGCCGGGAATGCTTCACACGCAGATTGTCTATCCTGATGATGCGGATTTCGCATGGGTGCAGGAATATGAACTCCCCATAGGGACGGTTACGGTACACGCGGCAGAAAATGAGGAAAGCGGAGTTCCCGCTGATTCCGCAGGGCATATGTTAGATAAAATATTTAATTCTAATTCCATAAATGGCTTGCTTTCAGGAAGACTATATCACTACAAGACTTACCTGCGTGACATGAATTTGCTTGGGCATGAAAAAAGGGCGGTGGTATATGGATCTTCTATCAATTCACCCCACAATGGTTTTTTGTCCTATGCTCATATGTATGGAGTATATATATTGATACCTTATGCGCTGATGTTTATCAGTTATTTTGTGAGAGCATTCCGTTATCAAAAAAGAATGGCAAAAGCTACTTGTTTTTCCTTTTTTCCGATGGCAGTGTGCATTGTATTTTTCCTTGAAAATATGATGGATAACGTGGATACGCCGTTCCATTGGATTGTATGGTTTATTTTTGTGTTTGCAGGTGGATTTTTGTTTCAACCGGATGAAAGTAATGCTTAGAGTGAGGTAAGATATCGTATGAATAAAGAGAAAATAAACAGAATTTTTCTTATCTTACTGACAGGGCTGCTCTCCTGTCTGATGATGTCAATGCTCTATCTTGGCGGGGGCATGAATTTAAAATGCTTTCTCGGGGCAGAAAAAGTTTATGATTTTCCGAAGGAAGATTTGACAAAGAATTCTAAAGGCTGGGAGTATCATGGAGATGCCGAAGGGTATTCCATAGTGAAAAATAATGCCGTAAATAAATATCGTGTTGGCAGAAGCACGGGGAAATGGAAATGTCTTTATATTACCATGGATAAAATGAATGTACCTGTGTTATATGCTACGCTTGAATATTATAATAATAAGAAGGAGCTTTTGTTAGAGCAGCCTGTGGAACTTTCTTTAGGAGAAAATATAATCTTTTTAAATGAGGAACTTCCGTTTTATCGTCTCGGCATCCGTATCCGTGATTCGAAAGGTACATTTTTCTCCATCCGATCCATGCAGGCACGCAGCGGAATCAACGGTTTTACGCTGAAACGTTTTGCAAAAGCGATGATTGCTTCCGGTACTGCATTTTTGCTTTTATTTGCCGTAGGAATGCTCTGGCATAGAAAATGGGGAGGGAGAGAGCAAAAGGAGCATACCGGGAATCCCTTGCCTCTCAGTGTATTGCAGAATATTTTCTGCATTCCCGGCAATTTCTTTGGGGCATGGATCAAGGGAAGAGAAACAAAAAAGCAGCGGCAGTGGCTGCTGGGGGGCTCTTTTTTCCTGCTGTTTCTGTGGATTTTAATTTGTAATGCGACAGGCTTCGGAGAGGAAGAGACATACCGCTATTTTGCATTGGTGTGCGTAGTATTTCTGGTTCTGGCAGCCCTGCTGATGTGGGAAAAGCCTTTTGCTGAGGTAAACTGGAGAAATCCTCTGGCGTTATCCTGGTGCGGGCTGTGGCTCATGGTAATCGTTTCTGATATATTTGTAGATGCGGGGAATAAATTTTTCGGTTACATTATGCTGTTTGCAGCGGGATTCTTCCTTTTCTCCTGGAATCAGACGGAAAATCCACGGAGAGTGCTACAGCTGATGATGTGGGCGCTGGAAGCTGACTTTGTGCCGGCTGTCATTTTCTGTATGCTGTTCCGGCAGAAGAAAACGGCCGTGTATTATAACGGAATATTTCAGACATCAGAGGAAATGGCAATGTATGCTCTGCTGATGTTCGGAATATTTTTTGCGGAGTTTCTTGATGTTCTTAAGAAGAAAAGAAGCCTCGGGGTGTGGCTCATTTCCGGCAGCGGCGCAGCGGTGTCTTTGTATCTGGCGCTCTGTTCCGGCGGAGTGGCGGCCTGCATAGCCCTGGCGGTTTTGACAGCCGTGATGTTTGGCATAAAAATCCGGCATTTGCTTCGGCGGGAAAATGAGTCTGCAAAGTTTCGCAGGGGACAGGCTGTCAGGATGCTTTTCACGGCAGCGGCAGCTCTTTTACTGACTGCAGCGGTTCATGCAACGTTGCAAAAGCTGCCCGAAACGTTGGGGACGGATATGCAGATAGAGGATGAACAGCTTATCAGCAGACTTTCCTCTGAGGAATTGACGCTGTATCAGCTCCTATTGCCGGAGGAATTGGAAAACGCGGTTTCCGAAGATGCGCTGGAAATCAGTTTATATCAGAAAAGTTATGCCAGGATGATAGGATTGGTGGGAAATATAGAGCAGATTTACGTGTACCGGGAACCGGTTAGTGCATATAACGGGTATTTGGCAGTGATGTACCGCTATGGCATTTATGCGGTGTTGCCCTTTTTACTGTATCAGATTTGGGCGGTCCATACAGCGTTGGGGAATTGCCTGAGAGAGGAGAGGAAGGAGCATTTATGGATTCTGGCGGTGGATATTGCCTACATTGCGTTCTGTATCGGTGGAAATGCACAGATTGTATGGAATAGCCCTCTGGTGTGGTGCTTTTTCTTAATCAATGGGTATAGTTTCTTTAGAAAATCTTAAGATTGTTTTTACCACATATTTACGTCTTTTATCGGGGGTTTATTTGTGATACAATACAGAGCAGTAAAAAAAGAATGCTAAGAAACATAAGAAGGAAGAGGGAACATGAGAAAGAGATTACTGACGGTAATAATGGCAGTTTGTCTTGCAGCTACGTCGATTCCTCTGGACAGTACGGCATATGCGGGCGAGGTCAGAGAAGAACAGGTGACGTTGATTGACAGTACGGAGACAACTGAGAGTGGAAGTGCAGGGACGGAAGCAACGGAGTCTGCGGATAGCACCGGGACAATAACAGAGACTACCGGGGGAACAGCCGGGGCTGTAGAAAATACCGGAGGAGCGGAGACGGAGAATACTGAGACGGAAAACGTCGGGAATACAGATGAGGAAACCGGAACAATAGCAGAGACTGATGAGGAGAAACCTACAGGGACAGAGACGAAAACCCCGGACACTATCGGATCTACCGAGAATGAGGAGACGGAGACGGAAAGCCCGGACACTATCGGGTCTACCGAGACGGTGACGGAGGATACAAAGGCAGAAACTACCGAGACTGAGGAGACGGAAACTGAGGAGACGGAGACGGAAAGCCCGGACGCTGAAGAAACAGAAACCACTGAGACAGTAACGGAAGAAACGGAAATCACAGAAAACGAGCTTGAAGAGGAAACCGAGAGCAAGGAAGAAGCCGTGGAACTGCCGTTAAACTACGTGATGCTGGAGTCCGATTATTTGGAAGCTCCGGCAAAGCAGAACGTAGTGGCAAGCATTGGAGACGGCACTATAGCCTTTAAAAAATTAATCCTTACATATAAAAACGTAACTACCGGAGAAAGTTTTGAGACTGTTTCCGCAGCACAGGTGGAGGATATGGTCCTCTTTTCCATGGACTTTTTGGATGAGAGCAAAAACGGTGTGTATGAGCTGACGGAAATTTTTTATGAGACAGACGCTGCTCGGGGGACGATTGGATTTTCCGGATTGGCCATGGAGGTAACCTTCGGTGTGGGAACTGCCGTAGAGGCAAAGCCAGACCAGATTATCAGCGAAGAAGAGCCGGGGACAAAGGTTGATTTGGATGTAGATGTGATTACCATGGACGAAAACGGAAACGTGATATCGGAAGATACATCCAAGGGTGTGGCAGGACTGGTAAACAGTATGAAATATGCCAGCGGCGGAAACCGGGTAATCGTCTTAGATCCGGGGCATGACAATACACATAGCGGGGCACATCAGAACGGAGTGGCAGAGGAAGCGTTAGTGCTCAAGATTGCCCAGTATTGTAAAGCGGAGTTGGAGACCTATGCCAATGTAACCGTTTATATGACAAGAAATTCCGGGGACTGTCCCAACGGAGGCAGCAGCGTTACCTCCGGCATCTGTAATGAGCGGAGGGTGGCATACGCCCAGAGCGTGGGAGCGGATGCTTATATCAGTTTTCACTTAAATTCATCTGTTAACAGTTCGGCAAACGGAGTGGGGGTTTATTATCCCAACAGCAACTACAATGCGGGTATCGGACAGGTTGGACAGGGCATAGCACAGAAGATTTATGAGAAATTGCGGGCATTAGGCTTAAGTGCCTGGGGCAGCGGCACCATGATTTGGAATGCCACGGAGGATAAATATGATGACGGTTCGGCAGCAGATTATCTGGGAGTTATCCGGAACTGCAAGAAGGTCGGTATTCCGGCGGTATTGATTGAACATGCCTTTCTCAGTTCTTACGGGGATTACAGCAGTTTTTTAAACTCTGACGATAAATTAAAGGCATTGGGTGTGGCGGATGCTACAGCTATTGCGGAGTATTACGGACTGCAGAAAGGAAATGGGGCTTTTTCCATCAGTTATGTGCAGTCCCAGCCTGGCGGAAAGCTGAATGTGGTATGGGGAAAAACAGATAATGTTTCTTATTATGAGGTGTGGAGAAGTACAAAAAAGAACAGTGGCTATAAGAAACAGGCGGATGTGTCGAAAGGAACCTCTTATGTAGATAAGGAGGTGAAGATTGGAAAAACCTATTACTATAAAATTCGTGCGGTTTATACTAACGGACAGTTGGGCGAGCCCACGGCGGCAATGAGCGGTTTTGCACTGGCGCAGACAGAGCTTATCTATGCAAAATCCCAGAGTAGCAAAAATATCGAGATTGGATGGGAAGGTGTGGCCGGTTCGGAAGGTTATCTGATTTATCGAAAGGATAGCGCAGACGGGGACTTTAAAAAAGTAGGAAAAGTTTCTTCCGGTGGTACTCTGAGTTATGTGGATAAGGTAGCTTCTAACAATAAAGCATACACCTATAAGGTGCAGGCTTATAACACCAGCGGCAAGGTAGAGGGAACCGGAGAATTTTCAGAGGAAATGACGGCAAAAGCCCTTGCCAAAACATCTATCAAGGAGATTTCCACAGAGAGCGCAAATTGTCTGAAGCTGACCTGGAAAAAGGTGGGCGGTGCGAATGGTTATAAGATTTACAGAAGTACCCAAAAGAGCAAAGGTTATAAGAAGATTGCAACCATCAAATCCGGAAAGACAGTGAGCTATAAAGATAGCAAAGTAAAGTTCGGAATTACCTATTATTATAAAATACAGGCATTTGGCGGTGAGGGAGAAAATCTTGGTTACAGCGGCTATTCTGCCGTAAAGAGCGCTAAGACCACCATCACCACAAAAATTACCTCTGTGGTTTCCGTAGACTCCAATACGCTGGAAATCAGATGGAACAAGGTAAACGAGGCATACGGCTACCGTATTTTGAGAAGCACCAGTAAAAACGGTACTTATAAGGAAATTAAAACCATTAAGAAGGCCAAAACTGTGAAATATCAGGATAAAAAGGTAACTCCGGGAAAGAAATACTATTATAAGATTGAAATTTTAGTAAAATCCGGCAGCAAAATCATCGGCAACGGCATTTCAAAACCGGTGGCAGGAAAAACATTAGGGGAAACCACGGTTACCTCCGTGACAGCGGCAGATAATGTAATGACGCTGAAATGGAAAAAAGTATCGGATGCGGACGGTTATCAGATTTTCAGAAGTACAAAGAAAAACGGTGCGTATGATCTGGTGGGCACAGTCACCGGGGAAAATACGGTGAAGTATAAGGATAAGAACCTTTCTTATGGAAAGACCTATTATTATAAAGTAAGGGCTTACCGCAGTAAGGGAAAGCAGACGGAAACCGGAAGCCTTACCGGAGCGAAAAAGACATGGACCTTAAAGAAAGCGGTTGTCACAAAGGCAGTACCGTCGGGACAGAAGGTGGAACTGGCATGGAATGAGGTGGCGAAAGCTAAGGGTTATTCTGTTTACCGCAGTGAAAATAAAGCGGGCAAATTTCAAAAAATCGGCAGTGTTGCCTCCGGCACTACAGTAAAATATACGGATAAGACTGTGGAGCTGGGAAAAACCTATTATTATAAGGTGGCGGCGGACTATTCCATAACGGGAAAAGATAAGAGTATCGGCGGCTACAGCGATATTGTGACGGTGCCTGTGTTAGATGCCAGCCATTTGATTATGGGAAGCAGCAGCGTCACAGTGGAGCAGATGTTACGGTATTACAATGCCAGATATACTTTTCCGGCAGAGGTGTATACCGACAAAGGCGCAGCCAGCCCAGAGGCTTTCTTTACGATTTTAAAGGAGGAGGCTGACGCAGAGGGCGTGAAGGCAGAGGTTTTGTTTGCCCAGGTTATCTTAGAGACCAACGGGCTGCGTTTCGGCGGAGACGTCAGCGCTATCCAGTGTAATTTCGGAGGGCTGGGAGCTACCGGAAACGGCGTGGCAGGGGAGACTTTCCCTGATGTGAGAACCGGACTGCGGGCGCAGACACAGCACTTAAAGGCGTATGCCAGCACCGAGGCGTTGAATAATCCCTGTGTGGATACCCGGTTTTCCTATGTGACCAGGGGCTGTGCGCCGTATATCGAATGGCTTGCCATTCCCAAAAATCCTTATGGAAAGGGCTGGGCGGCTGATGCGGATTACGGTGACAAATTGTTAAGAATTATCGGTGGTCTGTAAATTGTTTACTTAAGGGGCACAGATGTGATATAATAAATGCTATTGTGGGGAAACTTACAGTAGCATTTATTTTTTTAGAAAGTAGTGGTTATTTATGAAACAAATAATAAAAGATAAACAGTTATTTATTCGCAGAATATTTTTAATGTGCTATGATATGCTGGCAGTGTTTACAGCCAGTATGTTGGCGCTGCTGATACGATTTGATTTTCATTTCACGAAGATACCTCCGGGATACATCAATGAAGTATGGAAGGCGCTGCCCTATATGATGGCGGTAATGCTGGCAATTTTCTGGTGGCTGAGGTTATACTCTAGTTTGTGGAGCTATGCGGGAGCACTGGAAATGATGTATGTGGTTTCTGCCTGCATCATAGATACCTTGGCGTCTGCGGCAATTATCCTGCTTCGTAACTGGGGCGATATGTATCCGGTACCCAGAAGCTTTTATGTTTTATACGGCTTATTTTTGCTGGTGCTTGTTTTGGGCTGCCGTTATTCTTACCGTGCTCTCCGTGCTCTGCGGGTGATGCGCCTCAACGGAACTTATCAGAGAAATGTGCTTGTTATTGGGGCGGGAGATGCAGGAAATCAGTTAATCAAAGAGATTAATAACAGTCGCTATGTGAAGAAAAAGGTTGTGGGAGTTATCGATGATGACCGCTTGAAGATAGGCAGCTATATTCATGGAACGAAGGTTGTGGGAGACAGAAGCTGTATCTTAGAAAAGGTGCAGGAGCTGCATGTTCATGAGATTATTGTGGCTATGCCCTCCGCTTCACCAAAGCAGATAAAGGGTATCTTGGATATCTGCAAGGAGACAGGCTGTGAGTTGAAGCGTCTTCCGGGCATTTATCAGTTGGTAAATGGGGAAGTGAGTATCAGCAAATTAAAAGATGTAGATGTCAATGACCTTTTAGGCAGGGAGCCAGTGTCTGTAAATTTAGAGTCTATTATGGACTATGTTTCGGGAAAGGTGGTCATGGTCACCGGGGGTGGTGGTTCTATCGGAAGCGAACTTTGCAGGCAGATTGCAGAGCATCGGCCGAAAAGGCTGATTATTGTGGATATTTATGAAAATACCACATATGATGTTCAAAACGAGTTGAAAATGAAATTCCCGGAGTTGGATTTGGTGGTGCTGATTGCCTCTGTGCGCAATACAAACCGCATGAATTTTATTTTTGAAACCTACCAACCGGAGATTATTTATCATGCAGCGGCACATAAGCACGTACCGTTGATGGAGGGAAGCCCCAACGAGGCAATAAAAAACAATGTTCTCGGAACCTGGAAAATCGTGCAGTCGGCAGACCGTTACCATGTGAAACGTTTTGTGATGATTTCCACGGATAAGGCGGTGAATCCCACCAACATCATGGGAGCCAGCAAGCGTATCTGTGAGATGATTATCCAGACCTACAACAGGAGATCCGAGACGGAATATGTGGCAGTGCGTTTTGGAAATGTCCTCGGCAGCAACGGAAGTGTGATTCCTTTGTTTAAAAAGCAGATTGAGAGGGGAGGCCCTGTGACGGTGACAGACCCTGATATTGTCCGCTATTTTATGACCATACCAGAGGCGGTATCTTTGGTGCTGCAGGCGGGAGCCTATGCAAGGGGCGGAGAAATATTTGTGCTGGACATGGGAGAACCGGTGAGAATTTTAGATTTGGCAAGAAACCTGATTTTACTGTCGGGTCATAAGCCGGACGAGGATATTCCCATTGTATTTACAGGGCTGCGCCCGGGTGAGAAACTGTATGAAGAAATGCTGATGGAGGAAGAGGGGCTGCAGGAGACGGAAAATAAGCTGATCCATATTGGAAAGCCTATTGAGATGGACGAAGAGCAGTTCTTAAAGCAGTTGGAGGAATTAAAAGAGTATGTAGTGACGGAACCCGGGGATATCAGGGAGTGGGTGAAGAAGATTGTACCGACTTACCACCCGGAAGAAGGGGCACAGAGTAAAGGAGAGAGGATAGGCCCATGAAAATTTATTGTTATATCAAGCGCGGAATCGACGTTGCATTGAGCGGGCTGGCGATTATTATTTTATCACCGGTTCTGCTTGTTTTGTGCATTGCAATCAAGGTAGATTCCAGAGGACCGATTTTATTCAAACAGAAGAGGATTGGTATCCATAAAACCTATTTTCAGATTTACAAGTTTCGCACCATGCGGACAGATACGCCGAAGGATATGCCTACCCATCTGCTGGCAGACCCGGAACAGTATATTACAAAGATCGGGAGATTTTTGCGAAAAACCAGTCTGGATGAATTACCTCAGATATTTAATATTTTTAAAGGTGAAATGAGTATCGTGGGTCCTCGTCCGGCACTTTGGAATCAGGAGGATTTGATTGCGGAGCGGGATAAATACGGTGCCAATGACGTTCCTCCCGGACTTACGGGTTGGGCGCAGATTAACGGGCGTGATGAGTTAGAAATCCCTGTGAAGGCAAAATTAGACGGGGAATATGTGAAGAAATTCGGGTTGGGCATGGATTTGCGGTGTTTCTTCGGGACCTTTTTAAGTGTTCTGAGAGGGGACGGCGTTGTGGAAGGCGGAACCGGAAACATGGGAAAGAAGAGATAGATGAAAAAAATTTTGGTTCTTGGGGAAAACAGCTATATAGGAAATTCTTTTCAGGCTTATGTGGAGGAAAATTATCCGGGAAAAATTCAGGTGCACAGGGTCAGCCTGCGGGGACAGGACTGGAAAAAAGCGGACTGGACGGGGTATGACAGCATTTTGAATGTGACAGGGAAAGCTCATGCAGATATCGGGGGCCTTACGGAGGAAGAGAAACAGGAGTATTATGCAGTAAATTGCGAGCTTGCCTGTGCAGCGGCGGAGAAAGCCATCGAATCCGGAGCAGGGCAGTATATTTATCTCAGCAGTATCATTGTGTACGGAGACAGCAGTAATGCCGGAGGTCTGGTACATATCACAAAAAAGACAGTGCCTGCCCCCTCGAATTTTTATGGGGACAGCAAATGGCAGGCAGAGCAGAAGCTTACAGAGCTTTTTAAAGAAAAAGGAAAAAGTACGCGGCTTGCGGTTGTACGTCCGCCGATGATTTATGGGAAAGGCAGTAAGGGGAATTTTCAAATGTTGTTAAAAATAGCAGAGAGAGCTCCGTTTTTTCCGGCGGTAAACAATCAGAGAAGTATGCTTTATATTGAGAATTTTGCAGAATTTCTCCGGCTTTTGACAGAAAGCGGTAAGGGGGGCTTGTTTTTGCCCCAGAATGCAGACTATGCTTCCACCGCAGAGATGATAAAAGAAATTGGCGCTGCCAAGGGAAAAAGGATACATCTGTGGACATGGCTGAACCCTCTTGTGTGGCTGGCGGGGAAAGTGCCGGGGAAGATAGGCGGTATGGTGCATAAAGCCTTTGGCACGCTGACGGTTGCACAGGAGCTGAGCAGGCAGGGGATAGACGGTTATCAGAGGTTTGGACTGCGGGAGAGTGTGGAAAGAAGCGTAAAGAAAGGGCAGGGACAGGTATGAGATTAAACAACCTGAAATTAATGAATTTTCGTGGAATATCAGATTTGGAAATTGAATTTGATAAAAGAGCAACGGTTATATATGGAATTAACGGTATGGGAAAGTCTGCTGTTTTAGATGCCTGCAATATCCTGTTTTCGAAAATTTTAAGTGAAGCAGCGATGGATAACCGCATTGGGAATTGTATGATTACGGAAAAAGATGTAAAAGTGGGTGAGACAGAAACGGAGATAAGAGGTCAGATTTCAGATGAAGAGGAAAATTATATATATTATAGAAGACGTGTAGAAGGGCAGAATACGCATCGTAGACAGCTTCTGCAGCAGGCAGCACAAAAGGTGCGGGAGAAATATATTGGTGAAATTGTTTTGGAAGAAGAGGATGAAGAAGATAAGATAGGGATAGAAAAAAGAAACATATTATATGTAAATGACAATAATATGCCAGTCTATGTTTATTATGGGGTGAACCGTAATGCAGAAAGCAGACAGATAGTGAGAAAAAAATATACGGGAACCGCAGGAAAGCTAGATGCGTGGCGGGATAATATTTTTGAAGGAAAGGTTGAATTTTCGCTGTTTTTTGAATGGTTTCGGGGACGTCAGGAATATGAGAACAGCATTAAAATAGAAGATTGCACATTTGTTGATAAACAATTAGAAGCTGCGAGAATAGCAATATTAAAGGCACTGGGAGAAAACTTTTCTAATATCAGAATAAAGATAACGGAGGATGAGCCGGAACTTATTCTTGTGAAAAATGGGTGCGAACTAAATGTAAAACAGTTATCTGAGGGGGAAAGGAGTGTTATAGCATTAGTGGGGGATATTGCAAGAAGACTTGTTATTGCCAATCCGATAACGGAAGACATTTTGTCAGGAGAAGGAATTATTTTAATCGATGAGATTGATTTACATCTTCATCCAAGCTGGCAGGCAGTAATTTTGCCGATATTATTAGATACTTTCCAAAAACTGCAGTTTATAGTAACGACACACTCTTCAAAGGTACTCGGAGAGGCCGGGGAAGATGTTAAAATTATAAAGCTGGAAACACAGAATGATAAAGTGGAAGCGCGTACCATACCATCATTAAGGGGATGGGATAGTAACACAATTTTAGAAGAATACATGGAGACAAGTTCCATTAATCTTGATACAAAAAAGAAAATTGATAAAATGTTTCAACTGATTCAAGAGGAAAAGTTCGATGAAGCAGAAAAAATAGCGGATGAAATAGAGCAAATGACAGATTCTGAGAATCTTAGTGTAGTAAGAGCAAGGGTATTGATTGCAAGGGGACGTTAAATGATATTTGTACAAAAGGACAAAGAACCGGATGAGATAGTAGCCTGGAAAAAGAAATTTAAAAATAAATATAAGCGCAAGCCTCACTATGAGGATATAAAAAGTGAGCCCGAGAAACAGCAATTAAAGGCAGCTTTGATTTCTGAACAAAAGTATCTGTGCTGCTATTGCTGCAACAGAATATCAGATAACAATTCGCACATTGAACATTTTGTGCCACAGAGTGCAGATAATGATTTATCATTGGAATATTCAAATTTGCATGCGTCCTGTCAAGGGGAGAATAGTGATATGAAGCATTGCGGTCACGCGAAGGGTAACGAATATGATGAAACATTGCTAATCTCACCATTGGATGTGAATTGTGAAAAAAGATTTTCCTATTCGGTAAATGGGAAAATAGAACCGACTGATATGTTGGATGAAGGAGCGAAGTACACAATTGAAGTACTTGCGTTAAACGATGAAAGGCTGAAAAAAGCAAGAGAAGAAGCCATGTGGGCAGCAGAAGTCTTTCTTGTGAATGATGAAGTGAAAAGACAACAGTTGATTGCTAAGTATAGTAATCCGTCGAATGGGAAAAAAGCACCTTTTTGTAATGCCATTTTGTTTCAGCTAAGAAAGGACAGGAAATGTGTTGAATAGGAATAGTGTCTTGACATTGATAGAAGAATGTTTTTGGGATGAAATAGAAGTTTTTACGATGGAGTGTGTGGGTGAATTCGGAGCGGACGAATTGGCAATGATTTTTACGGATTATCTTGTGGATTATGCCAGATTGGATATGATTGAAGAATTGAAAATCATAAATATGGAAGTTGAGAGGGACGGGAAGGAAAAGATTGTGAGCGGTGAAATGCTGCTGGACATTTCAGTGGAGGGGTATGCACATTGGGACGGAGATGAGGAATACCTTGGCACTGAGGAAGCAGAGATTTGTTATAAATATCGTTTTCAGATGGAGGACGGAAAAGCAGTATCTGAGATAGAGTTAGAATTGATGTGAGGTTTTGATTGGGTCAGAAGGATAGGGAGAGATGACGGCGGAAAAAGTACTGCTGCTTATCGGAAAGGAGTTTGTGCGCAATGGGAAAAAATGTGGCAATCGGGGTACAGGATTTTGAAACATTGATTCAGAATGATTATTTTTATGTGGATAAAACCCACTTCATCAAAGAGTGGTGGGACTGTGGAGACAGCGTGACCTTGATTACCCGCCCGAGGCGTTTTGGAAAAACACTGACTATGAGTATGGTGGAACAGTTTTTTTCGGTGAAGTATGCCAGCCGGGGAGATTTGTTTGAGGGGCTTTTCATTTGGCAGGAAGAAAAATACCGGAAGATACAGGGAACTTATCCGGTTATCAGCCTTTCTTTTGCCAATATAAAAGAAAAAAATTATGAGATGACACGGTACAAGATATGCCAGCTTCTGGTAA
>JAETQH010000079.1 GCA_021770785.1 Lachnospiraceae bacterium | reverse complement strand
ACAATAGGGTGCGGAGTTATTATTGAAAACGACAAAGGGGAAATATTACTTCAAAAGCGACGCGATAATGGACTTTGGGCAATCATTGGCGGTTCTATGGAGATTGGGGAAAAATTTATAGAAACGGTAAAAAGAGAAGCATTTGAGGAAGCCGGAATTGAAATAAAAGAACTGACATTGTTTGGCATTTATTCAGGTGAGGATAGAATTATCACTTATCCGAATGGAGATATTTGCTGTGGGACAGGTATCATTTTTAAAACAACTGCGTATAGTGGGGAAATACAAAATAATACAGAAGAAGCACTGGAACATAGATTTTTTGATAAAACAAATCTACCCGAAAATATTAATAAATACGATAAACAAATAATTATTGATTGGACAAAAAATTTTCAGCAAGTAATTGTTGATTGATTTCCCAGGTTGTATTAAATGATTTTTTACCATAGCTAATTCCTCTTTACGGTATTGCTTACCGTTTCACCTCCTTCCGCCCTGTCTCTCTTTCGTTTTAAATGAATATCCATACTTACAAATCTAGCATGGCATCTGATATGGTGCGTATGCTTTCCTGCTGTTTTGAATGATTCTCCATCTGTTTCATGATCTTCCCGTCTTTTATGAATAAGATCCTTCTGGCATAACTTGCAACCACCGGGTCATGTGTCACTACCACAACCGCCTTTTTCTTCCAGCCATTTATTTCTGTAAAATAATCCATAATCTTTTTTGCTGATACCGTATCTAAATTCCCGGTCGGCTCATCTGCCAGAATGATATCCGGCTCATTCGACAATGCCCTTGCGATCGCTACCCGCTGCTTTTCCCCGCCGGAAAGTTCATAGGGATATTTTTTCAAAAGGCCCGATATTTCCAATAGCCCCGCATTCCTGTCAACAACTGCGCGCATATCCCGGTATTTTGCTTTATTCAGTACCATCGGAATCATAATGTTCTCCTCAACAGACAGGTTATCCATCAGATGAAAATCCTGAAATACAAAGCCGATCCTATTTTTTCTAAGTTCCGCCAGTTGGTCTGTATGGAGTCTTTGTACATCGACATCCTCATAAAACACCTTCCCTTTGGTTGGACTATCAATGGTTCCCATGATTTTCAGCAGTGTCGTTTTCCCACACCCGGAATGCCCCATGATGCTTATAAAATCGCCCTTTTCCACATTCAGATCAATTCCCCGCAAAACGGGATATTCCCTGTCCCCGGCTGCTTTATTCACGATGGAATGGTTGTAACTTTTCTGTAACCCACATATATTTACCAGACTCATCCCGCATTCTCCTATTCATTGATGATGATTTTCGTATTCTTTTTAAGTACCATTCTTTTGATCCAGCAAAAGTACAAGACGTTGAAACCCACAAATATGATCTGAAATGGTATGTACTTACATATAAAATATTCAAAGACCGCCTCCACTCCGGTCATTTCCGCCGCCATGTATACGCCCGACAATAAGAGGGACAAAACAACAGGTATCTCTATCAGCTTCCTGTATTCTGAGGACATGGCATTATAGATGGATCTTTCCGACATACCAATATGGTACAGGATCCTGTACTTCTGATTTAAAAGCGGCATATCTCCCTGCAGCTTCAATGCAAAGATTCCAAAACTGGAAAAAATGCAGAAAACTCCTGCGAATATACTGATGATCCTGACATAAGCCATATTTTCATCCGCATCTTTTAAGAAGGCATATCTCCAAAATAGATCCGCCTCATTTTCCTGAAAGCAATATCCATACTGTTCAAATTCTTTCTGCATGCTTCCCTTTTTTGCAAAAATACTATACGTCTCGTCCTGATAGTCTGCAATCGCCGCCTCCGGCAATACGGCGAACTCCCGAAGGCAGTCCGGTTTCTCTGTTCCGAAAACAATCTCATTTTTCCTTTTTGAAACAACAAAAACATCTTCTTTACCAAAACAGATAAATTCCGGCCGTTCCATCGACGCCGTAGATTCGTTTATCCATACAGCCTCTGTATCCTCCAGACGCAATTCCTGTGCTGTCAGCCGGCTGTAATCCCTGTCTGATATACAAAAAACAGCCGTTCCATTGTACAGAGATCCCTTTACTGCCGGTATCTCGATCCCGTCTGCGCCCACCATTTCCCGTGCCATATCCTTCATGCCGCCGTCCTGCAGGACTCCTACAAAACCATAGGGATATACCGGGCTGTCCACATCTTCCGGCATCTGTGAGATCACGGATCCACCCGTAAAGTACAGGACTGCAAAGTTAAGGACCAGCATAATAAACAGCAGCCTGCAATTCCTTTTAAACTGATAATAAAATTCATTTAACGTGACCATATGTTTATAATAAATATTCCGAAACAGCTTCAGCAGCATCAACACCAGGCTGCCGCCATACGACATAATCATGTATACCCCAGCCAGGCATATGCCCATACTGATGAAACGATATGGAAGCTCGCTTCTCCTTAGCAGGCGCATCGATGCAGTGATGAGAACGATTCCTCCAATTACCAGAAAGCAGGTCCTGTTATGCCTCCCCTCCTTTTTTATTTCCCGCAGCCGCATTTCTGACAGGTTCCTTTTGCAAAAATACAATAATACCAATGGATATTCTAACAGGAAAAGCATAAAATTTACTTTTATCACTAATTTGATAACCTGAACAACATCAGGCACGGAAACCGCAGCCAGATATTGAAATAAGCCAAGAATAAACAAAAGCAGGGCGGAAAACAGCCCTCCTGCCAAGATACCCAAAACCACAGAAAAAGCATAAATAAACAGAAATTCCACAGAAAAAAATCTGAATATAAATTTTCTGCTGCTTCCCAGCATGAGCAGCAGGCTGTAATCTCTATTCTTTGTCCTGACATAATACGCCGTTGAATAAAGGACAAAAAAGATGGACATCACCCCCGCCGCCAGAAAGAACATGGTGCAGAGCCAGTTCATGCTGCCGCTCTTTTCGTCCAGCCCATACCTGTCATTTACCATAAACGCAGTCCCAAAAACCATCTCCAATGCAACGGACAAAATGATGCTGAAAGCATAAAGCAGCATATTTTTCTTATCCATATTTTTGTATACCATTTTCGCAAGCATTGCACTTCCCCTACTATTCTTCCATACTTTTCAGCACCTTCTCAAGCATCTCCACATATTCCTTGAAATTGGAGATACCTGTTTCCGTAAGCCTGTATGAACTCTGCGGCTTTTTACCTACAAATTCTTTTTTACAACTGATATAACCCCATTCCTCTAATTTCAAAAGCTGCGCTCCCAGGTTGCCAGGGGTTGCGTCCGTATATTTTTTTAATTCAGAAAAACTCTTTTCTCCCGTAACCAGTGCCGATATCACGGAAAGCCTCAATTTATTGCCAAAGATCTCCGGCATTGAAGAAATCTCCATGCTATCTTTCTCCTCTTCTTTTCAGATGGATTCCAAGCAGTATCATCCCTGCCGAAACAATAATACCTGTTAAAATACTGTCACTGCCTACATTTACATTATTTCCGAGCATACTTCCCACTTTGACTTCAATCCCCATCCCCGACAAAAGCATATATAAGATCACGATCAAAAAAGCGGCCCGCTGTATCAGCTTATCCTGTATCACAAAACCTAAGACCAGACAGCCGATCACAGGAAAAAGAAACGTTAATGTCTTCTGATAAAAATAAACATCCTGTTTCCCAAAATTTACAGACGAAAAGAATATCCGGAAAGCCTCTCCGCCGATCAGGAGCGTCCCCCAGATATTGATCATGCTCAGACTCAAAGCGTTATTTCGGTTTTTTAACTTATGCCGGTAAATAAAAAACAAAATGATATACCCTGACACCGATATGTAATTAAGCCCCCTGAAAAGCATCCAGACCGCATATTCTACATGATCCATCCTTTTTATGATCTGGAACATGGCAACATATAGTAGGCATGTCACCGTGTTTATAATGCCAATAGAAATGAAAAAACTGGCTATCCTCGAAAAATCATTCTGGGTTCTGTCAATTACTTTTTTGATCAGGTTTACTTCTTCAATTGCTTCTGCAACATTCTGCATCCTGTTTTCCTCCTTTAATCTATTTTATAGACTACTCTATATTATAGTTCTATTTTTCAGTTTGTCAAGGCATTCTTTTAGACCGTGCTATGCTACAAATACCCTCTGCCATTGGCATTTCTTCCCCGAATACCTTCATGACAAGTTCCCGTTCTTCCGGCAGGAGGGAATCCATAGCGTCCTGCAGGACACCAGGCAGCATCCGCTTTTCCGCCAGTTCCAATTTGACTATCTTCCCGCATTCGGGGCACCTTACCTTCAAAATTACGCCCCTCCCGCGGTGGCAATAATATCGCAGATCCGTCCTTTGCAAGCGGGGCCAAACCCATGGCTTTTAATCGTCTTCCGGTGTCCGGTATCAGCCTTGTCGCCCTCCCTGAAAGTCGTGACAGTAATTGCTTCGGAGCATACCAGTTTGCGCAGCGCTTTTTCACAGAATGCTTTTGCTATTCCCTTTTTCCGGTATTGCGGATGCACGCCTGTTCCTGATGTACTCTTTAAGCCGTTCAAGATACTGCTCCTCATCCAGATGTTGGAAACCGTCAATCACAAGATGTACCAGTTCCATCCATGCCGGGATATCCGCCTCAATTGCATAGGCAATTTTCTGCTGCCAGCCGCTTTCCCCTTCTAAATTTGCAGGATTCTCATTCAAAATGTACCTTAGCTGCAACGGGTAAAATTCTTCTTCCTCCCTGTATTGATTGGGAGCCTTTTTATAAAAGACTGATGGCTTTCATATCCGGCAGTGAACGCAATTTCGAGGATCGGTTTATCGGAAAAAACAAGCAGCTTTGCGGCCTCGGTCAGCCTGCGGCGCTGTGCATAGGTCTGGATCGTTACGCCAACCGTGGCCGTAAACATCCGGTGCAGATGGTACTTTGAGTAATGCAGTGCCTCCGCGATCGTTTCCAGATCCAACTTTTCATGTAGGTGACTTTCGATATAATCGATTGCCGCTATAACATTTTTGATATTTCCTGACATTGCAGCTTCCTCCTTTCTCACCAGTATTCTGACCAGAATACTGTGATTATAGCAGAGAGTTTTATTCCGTTTTTCATGTATCTTGCGGTTTTTATAATTTAAAGGCTGTAAAACAAAGATTTGCCAATAATTAACATCCCACTTTCATTCTATCAAAAGTATCAGATAATAACTGCTTGAAAAAAAATCATTTTCACACTGGAAGTGGTGGATATGGCCTTAAACCATTAAAAGAAAAGAACCTTTCTACAGAGGCACTGGTGAATTCCTTTAAAATGATGAATGATTCTGGAATACAGATGAAAGCTAAACAGATTGGTGAGAAAATCAATGCTGAAAAAGAAAACGAAAGAATTGTGGAATATTTAGAGCATTTAATATTCAGCAGAATTTATCCTAAAGAGCCACAATATTTTGACAAATTGTAATTTTTCCGATTTCAGCGGACAATAAAATATTGATATTGAGGCGGTTCTGTGATATATTAGACATGAAAAGGGTACTACCGATAGACGGTTAACCCGCATAATTTTGTTGAAAATAACCGCTAAGTTTGCGAGACTGGGGCGGTTATTTTTTTGTGTTACTTCCGATAGTATATCCAAGTCCGAATGCAGTCAGTACCAGACTGACCACGGCAATCAGACTCTCGATCGTCATCATCCGTATCGCCCTCCTTTGTCCATATATTTCCGCACTCTGTGCAGATTTTTATGTAATCAAAGGCTACATTGGAATCGGAGGGTCACAAATCCCTCCGTGGAGGGCTAACCGCCTACCGTTATGGTAATACTCATGGCGATATTATAATAAACTCATGATTGCATTTCAATACAGGAAAGAAAGAAGTTAATATGTATAATCCAAATGAAAGAATTATTGGTGCAGCATATGTAATGCAGAAAAATGTATTAGACAACGTATTTGATCATATCAGCGTCTCTGTAAATTGCGCCTTATTTCCAGCCGTGAGGTCTTCACCACCTTTCTCTTTTCCTCGGTGCGCTCCTGCTCTTTCTTCTCTTTTAATTTTTCCTCCCGTTCCTCTGCCAGTTCCTTCCAGCCTTTTGCCCCGCTGTCGGAAGTCACCGTGGTGGATGCCATCATCGTTATATTCCCCGTGCTGTCGATGCTCCAGCTTTCCGAATAGTTCACCACCCTCGCGCCGATAGCCCTGGCATTTGCCTGGGCGCTCTGAATTTTTCACCCCTATACCCTCTGCCACAGCAGCATACTGTCCTGAAATTCAGCCGACAATTTCCCAGTATCTTTTAGCCATGAAAGGTAAGAGCGCACTGTGCTGCCAACCAGCACATACTGCTCAAAGTTCATGGTAAGTCCATAGCCTTTGAACACTTCCTGCAGAATCCGCTCAAAGCATATCGGCTCCCCACAGATGGACAGAATCCTGTCCGCCACCCCATGCACCTTATCCCTGTTATAGCGGACAAGTTCCTTCACATCAGCAGAGGCATCCGCATGGGCAGGAACGAACATAGCGGCTTCCATCCCCTCCACCTTATCCAGCGTTTCCAGATAAGCGCCCACGTCATAGATGAAGGAAACCGCATATTTGTCCAGTGTCTGCCTGCTGCTGATGCAGTCCGCAAGGAACACCACATTGTCCGGCATACGGAACCCCACCATATCAAAGAAATGCCCCAGCAGGGGAATCACCTCAATCTCCTGCAGGAAGCCCCCATCTGAAAAATCCACCACATTGCTTTCCTGCGCCATCAGGAACTTATGCCGCAAATCCTTACACGGATAACCGCCGTAAAGGAAGGACGGCTCCAGTACCGGGTACTTCGTAAAAGCCGCCTCTATGCCGCCGGAATACACCTTACATCCCGTCTGCCCCTGCAGGTATTTATTCCCGCCGATATGGTCTGCGTTGGAATGGGTATTCAGTATGGCCGTCAGATGCCATCCGTTCTTATCCAGTATCTGCCGGACCTTCCGCCCCGCATCTTTGTCATTCCCGCTGTCAACCAGATAGACATGATCATTGTCTGCCACATAGACGCCTATCTTCGCCGGGCAGTTTATGTAATAACATTTCTCACTGACTTGAACCAATTCATACATTGTTCGTTTCCTCCTCTAATTGTTTGGATAAAATATCACATTATAGGCGGCGCAGGCTTTATCTGAAACATTGTGGTATGCGTGGGAAACATCTGCCCGGAAGCGTATTGACTGCTTTTCCTGCAGCAGCACTTCCTTCCCGCCAATTACCATTTTCAGTGTCCCTTGCACCAAAAAAACATATTCTTCCACACCCGCCACATGAGGAAGTGATTCATGGCGCACTCCTGCATCAAACTCAATATAGAACACCTCCACATTCCGCACCGGGTCAAAGGGAAACAGCGAGTAAGTCCGCATCCCTCCGCTTTCCTCCGTGATCGCATTTTCCCCATCAAGCCCTGCGACTGTGTACTCCGCTTCTTCCTGTTTACAGAAAAAAGATAATGGAATTTTCAGCCCTGTTGAAATCTTCCATAAAATGTTGATGGTGGGCGAGGACTGCCCGCGCTCGATTTGCCCCAACATGGGCTTGCTCACGCCAGTCAATTCCGCAACATCATCCAGCGTGAGCTGCCTTGTGTTCCGGATTTCTTTCAGCCGCTCTCCTATCTTCAATGAAACCTGCTCCATGACTCCTCCTTGTGTTTGTTTTCACATACAAAATATATTTTAGCATACTCTCTTGCAAAATAAAAGAGCCAGCATAGCTCATTTTTGTCAATTCTCGTTTTCTCATTCATCTTTTACTGCTTTACTCATATACGAACACGGAAACTCTGTATATTATCACGGAAACTCTTATACTATCACGAAAACTCCGAGCGGTTTCCGTACTTTTATCATATCCCCAGTATTTCAGGCAGCGGCAGAAACGGCGGATTCGTTGTTCTTCCGCTTGATGATGGTAATTTTACAATGCGGGCATGGCAAATGTGCGCCCTCCTTTCTCCCAGGTTCCGGGTATAGAAAACAGGATACCTTTTCAGATTTCCTGTTTGGGTGGGCGGCGGGTATTTAGTTTTTTTGATAGGCTATCCGTTCAACAAACTGAAATTTCGCATCTCTATAATTCATCTTCTGAGTGGACGTCTAACCCATTCTTTCGTATTTCATCCAATTGACCAGCACTTAGCGTCCCTGCCCGATAAAGCAATAGGTACTCGTTTTCAATCGAACTGTCAAATATCAGCAGGTCATCGGTATTGATTGTAACCTTAACTCCATTCTCATACAGTATCTTAATAGGGTGGTCTCTATATCCAATTGCATATCCAAGCATTACGTTACTGCTCGGGCAGACATTCATCTGTATCCGATTATCTGCGAGAAATCGCATGACCTTCGCCGATGCGGCCGCGTTTATCCCATGGTGAACTTCACTAAGCCCTAATACTTCAACTGCCCGCATGACATTCTCTGCTGGCCCGGTTTCACCTACATGCATTTTCTTGGACAAATGATATTGTTCCGCTTTTCTATACAATGGCAAAAAAGCCTCAAATGGCTGCACATTCTCGCCACCGCATACATCAATCGACTTGAAAAAGCCGGTGGAAATATAACGATCGATTTTTTCAGCTTCCTGTTCGACATTGCAAGCTGAAATATATGTAATCTCAGGTTCAAACACTGTATTGGAACAATATTTTAAATGAAAATCTCCGATAATGGATTTGAATGCATCCATCCCACCAATCAGATCAATCTCCGAAGTCCCAAAATTCATCGAAAGCCTCTTGATATTATTCCTCCTCGCTTCTGCAAAAGCGCCTTCCCATCTTATGAGCATGCAACATCATTTACTTACCTTCCCCCACCTCCCCCTGCTGCAGCATTACCGTCACATGGAACACATCCCCTTTCACTTTTATGTTTACACCGCCGAAATATCTCTCTGCAATATCCCGCACATTTTCAAGCCCTATCCCATGCTCCGTAATGATTCCCGGCAGGATACTCTGTTTCGTTGTAGGCGGGAGTGGACTGCCTTTGCTTACAGGGACAGCACCGTCAAAGCTATTTTCTACACACAGTATCAAAAATTGCTTTTTCCGCTTTAATGAAAGGCGTACAAATCCTTTACCTGTTTCCAGTTTTTCACAGGCTTCAATAGCATTATCCAGAAGATTGTTCAATATGATCCCCATATCAAACACGGGAATTTCCCCACCATACCGGAAATCTGCATCAAACCGGATTCCCGCCTTTTCCGCCCTGCGGCATTTGTCATTGATGATGACATCCGTCACCGCATTCCTCGTCACATACTTATATTCCAGTTCCTGCATGGTCTCATCCATCCTGCGGACGTATTCCTCTATCTCCCCATACTCCCCGGCTCCTGCCAGTCCTTTGATGTTCGCCATATGGTTCTTCATCTCATGGCGCACCCTCCGGATGCTTCCATAGAAATTCTCCGCTTCCTCCAGACGCTTCTTCATGGCCTTGACCTGCTGTTCCTCCACGAAATGTTTCTGCCTCTCGGCAAGCAGGATGCGGTATCTCTGCCAGAAATAGATCAGGGCGGCCTCTCCCGCAAAAATACATAATGCTATCATGGGAATCTTCCAAAGCAGGTCTGGCTTTTCATCAAACAGCACAAAAGCATCCGTATTTATTCTTACAATCAACAGCCCATTCACCACTCCTGCAATCATGCTCCCAACAAAATTTAGAATGGAAAGCAAAATGACATCCTGCAAGGCCATTACAGCCTCCCCTTTAATGAGCCTGTGAAAAATAACTGCCATTGCCACATACAGTACCATATAAAAGAAAACGAATACCGCCATTCCAATCGACTGACACTGGTACACCCGTTGCAGATAGCTTTCCTGCACTGCATCAAGGCTTTTCATCATCACGCTCATTATTTTCATGTAGATGCTGTTTGCAATCAGGAAACTCAGGCAATGGAGATTATAAAAAGCGAGCATCACAAATACTGCTTTTCCAATCTGCTTTTTATAACGTATCCCTGCATATCCCAGAATGGCAAGAGCAGAAACGCCATACCTTACCCAATCCGTACATGGCAGAAATCCTATCCCTATATTGGCAAGGATAAACAGCAATGCCGCAATGCCATCCCTTTTTGATTTTTTCTCCCTGAAAGCCGCCGCCCACAAAACAAGGAACATGATGGCTTGTACGGCAATCTTCCACATATCCAAGATGCTATTCACTATTTCAAACGCTGGCTGGCTCATAGGCTTTCCTCCGAAATGTAATCCATGTATGCCTGCACAAAGCCGTCATATTTATACCTTGAAAGCAGCAACTTATCCCCGTTCGCCATCCTTACCTCCGTCTTATCGTAACCCTCCACATGGAAAAGGTTGATAAGGTATCCCCGGTGGATGCGGTAGAACTGCCCCGCCAGCTCCTCCTCCAAATCCCCGATCTTCGCATAGTATTCGATATTCCCGTCTTTCAGGTACAGGATGATATTGTGGTTCCGGCTTTCCATGTAGTAAATGTCATTCAGCGGTATCGCCTTTCCCTCGCCACCATACTGGATCACAAGTTTTTTCTTCCGCTGCTCCGCCTCCGATACGATCTGCCCCGCCGCCCGTCCGAACACCTCTGCAAATTTCTGTTCGTCCACGGGCTTTACCAGATACTGGAACGCCCCTACGTCAAATGCGTCATACACATATTTTTCATACCCTGTCACAAAAATGATGATGGGCTGTTTCTGCGCCTCCATGCCTCGGATATGCCTTGCCAGCCCCATGCCGTCCAGGCCTGCGCCGGAGCCGCCCATCTCTATGTCCAGAAAAATAATGTCATGCTCCTTACCGTCCGAAAGGTACGCATCAGCAGAGGCATATTCCGTGATGTCGCACTCCCCGCCCTGCTTTTTGATGAGCGAAACAAGGTAAGACCTTATATTTTTTTCATCATCACACACCGCAATTTTTATCGTTTCTGCCACCTCCAGTCCTCAACTAACTTATCGGAAAAATAAGGGCGATTTCTAACGTCTACTTCGTGAATGGTTAATCTGGCTACGTGAATCGCAGATTTTTTGTTTTTGAAAGCCCAAATCAGCCCTAAAGTTTTTCGCCATTCGTCCGATATAGTGGAAACGCAAACCGCCGTGTAAGCATATTAACTCTGATTCCCCCGCTTTCCAAGCGGTTTCTGCTGTCAAACCTGCCTGCGAAAACGGCGGACCGCCGCATATGGCGGATGATGGCCATAGTGCAGCGGTTGTCTTTTGTAGTATTTCTATATGGTCCTGTCTCTTTATGTTTGTTCTCTTATCCAGTAATGAAATACACTTCTCCTGCAATCACACATAATGGTACCTGTCTTTATTCTGATAAAGAAAAGCCAAAGCCACCACCATTGTAAGCAACTCCGCAATCGGTACTGCCAGCCACACTCCCGTCACTCCCATAAATTCCGGCAGTATCAGCAACAGCACAAATATCAGCCCAAATGTCCGCAGGAAGGATAATACCGCTGACAACTTCCCATTTGACAGCGCAGTGAATGTGGCTGAAGTAAAAATGTTCATCCCACAAAAAAGAAAACTGAATGGGAATATCAAAAAACCTCTTCGTGCAATCTCATAAACGTGCGTCCCCTTTTCTGAAAAAAGGCTGACCAGCGGGGAGCCAAAGGCAACAGCCATTCCAAAAATAACGATAGAGACCAGGATAATAAACCGCATACAAACAGAAAATACCTTTTTTAACCGGCCATTGTCCTGTTTCCCATAATTATAGCTGATAACAGGCGCTACTCCCATCGAAAATCCTATGTAAAGCGCAGTCAGCAGGAACTGTGTATAAATGATGATCGTAATGGCTGCCACACCATCCTCACCGAGCAGATTCATCATGGTCCTGTTAAAAAGAAAGGTGGTCACCGCAGCGGCTCCCTGGCTTACCATTTCTGAAAAACCGTTTGCACAGCTCCCTGCCAGAACGAAAATATCCATAACAGGCCTCCTGAAATGCAGGCTGCCATTTCCCGCCGTAAAAAACAGGATACCCGCCACTGTCGGTATCAGGTATCCGATTCCCGTTCCTAATGCTGCTCCTTTGATTCCCATCTGCAGGGGAACCATAAAAATATAATCAAACAAGATATTGGCCGCTCCCGCACTTATCCCAAGCGCCATTCCAAATCCGGGGCGTCCCGCCGTTACAATCAGGTTTTGAAAAAGGACTTGCAGCATACTTGCGGGCGTGAAAAGGAGCAGGATGGACAGATATTCCTTACAATACGGAAATAGAATCCCGCTTGCACCAAGCCCCCGAATCATATTGTCTATTAATGCAGTCCCCAAAACCGTAATGATCACTCCAAACAAAGCACCCGCACCGATGATCAGAGTGAAATCCTGTGATGCCCTCACAGTCTCCCCTGCCCCCATCTTCCTGGCGACAATGGCGCTCCCCCCTGTGGCAAGCATGGTTCCAAGCCCTACAATCAGATTGATCACCGGACATACAATATTGAGCGCCGACAGCGCATTGGTGCCTACAAACCGTGCCACAAAAATTGTATCGACAATCGTATACAACCCCATGAGTAGCATCATTATAATTGTTGGAAGTGCGAATTTCAGCAATAACTTTATATCAAAGTCTTGCGAAAGTGGATTTCCTTCTTCCTGTACTTCATTCATGCCCCATTCCCTCCGTTTCTTCTTTCCGTAAAATGAACTTCTGTGTTGGGTACCCAAACTCGACCAGCAGTTCCGCTTCGGCAAAGCCAAGGCTTTTGATTGTTTTCCGGTGTCCGGTATCAGCCTTATCACCCTCCCTAAAAGTCGTGACGGTGATTGCTTCGGAGTATACCAGTTCGTGCAGCGCTTTTTCACAGAATGCTTTTGCTATTCCCTTTTTCCGGTATTGCGGATGCACGCCCAAAAAGTCAATACTCCCCGTCACCTCATTAAATGCCATGATCCCGACTGCGGTATCGGCATCTTTCAAAATCAGTGCTCGCCTGCCCCTGATATATTCCTGCAACTGTTCAAGATACTGCTTCTCATCCAAATGCGGGAAACCATCAATCACAAGATGAACCAGTTTCATCCATTCCGGGATATCAGCGTCTGTTGCATAAGTAATTTTCTGCTGCCAGCAGCTTTCCCCTTCTAAGTTTGTAGGATTCTCATTCAAAACGTATCTTAGCTGCAACGGGTAAAATTCTTCTTCCTCTCTGTACTGATTAGGAGCCTTTTTATACATAGCCTTAAAGCTGTCAGTAAAAGACTGCTGACTCTCATATCCAGCAATGAGTGCAATTTCGAGGATTGGTTTATCCGAAAAAACAAGCAGTTTTGCGGCTTCAGTCAGCCGGCGGCGCTGTGCGTAAATCTGGATTGTCAGTCCCACCGTGCCTGTAAACATCCTGTGCAGATGATACTTTGAATAATGCAACGCTTCCGCAATCGTGTCCAGCTCCAGCTTTTCATGCAGATGGCTCTCAATATAGTCGATTGCCGCTGTCACATTTTTGATATTTCCCAGCATTGCAGCTCCCTCCTTTCTTACCGGATTATAGCAGGAATTTCTATTCTTCTTTTCATCTATCTTGCGGTTTTTATGATTTAAGCCATAAAACAAGTATTTACCAGTGTTTAGCATCCCACTCTATAAAACAAAGATTCTTGCTGATTATATCGGCTGATTTTTTCTGTTTTTTGCTAAACTGCACGAAAGAACCATTTCCCGGAAACGAAAAGCAAAAAGGGCCATTGAACAGCCTTTTCCCCCGCTATCATTTTTCAATTTTTCTGTATATTATCACGGAAACTCATATACAAACACGGAAACTCCGAGCAGTTTCCGTGTTTGTATCATATCTCCCGTTTTTCAACAGCATTTTCCGTCAAGCTAATACATCTTTCAGCCAAAACCAACAATATCCTACTCCTTTTTACCTTTCCGTTTTATACTATCACGGAAACCCCTGACTTTTGCGTGAAAGTATACTTTTGCCTGATAGTACGATTTTTGCCCCAATCGCCATCCTATCAGCGGCATCCAAAAACGCAAAAAAGAGAGGTCCACCAACCACTCCGATGAACCCCTCTACGCCCAAAATCCCTTGATTTTAAGCCATTCTTCAATACTTTTGCCTGCGAATACCAGAAATCCTATGGCATCAATTGGAAATTGCCGCCTGTGCCGCTGTTAGATTCTGATGACTTTTACCCCTGGGGTAAATGATTTACCCCTTTTACCCCACCCGATTTGCTTTTCGACAAATCGACAAATTGCGCTTTTACCAAGCACGCCATAATTTCTTTTTCATTCTACCAAAAGTATCAGCTGATAACTGCTTGAAAAAAATAATTTTCACACTACAAGTGGTAGATATATCAACGTATTCATGATATGATTTTAAATAGGTAAATTATTGAAGATTTGGCAAACCAACAATCAAGTAGGAAAGGGAAAAATATGCGCGTTTGTATTATGACGTTAGGTTCCCGCGGCGATGTGCAGCCTTATGTTGCATTAGGAAAGGAATTAATTAAAAAAGGTCACTCTGCCATGATTTGCACTGGTGGAAGCTTCAAACAGTTTGTTGAAGAAAATGGTATAGAATATAAAGAAACCG
The DNA here is from genome assembly GCA_021770785.1 of Lachnospiraceae bacterium. Classification (GTDB taxonomy): domain Bacteria; phylum Bacillota; class Clostridia; order Lachnospirales; family Lachnospiraceae; genus Roseburia. The sequence goes on along the minus strand of JAETQH010000079.1, from coordinate 11,510 downwards.
CAAGCGATCTTATGGCAATTGCTGCAACACCGGAAGGAAAAGCAATTCTCGAACACCCTTTGAAAAATTTTAGGCTTGCACTCCGTTATTCTAAATATGTAATAAATCCTGCCTATCGGAAAACGCTGGATGATTTTTATGACGCTGCAAAAGGTGCGGATATAATTATTTTTCATCCAAAAGCATTAGGGGCTGTTGATATTGCAGTAGATCTTGGCATTCCCTGTGTAAGTATGCCTCCGGTCCCGATCACATTCCCTGTGAGTGAATTTGCTAATCTTGCAGTTACACATAAAAACCTCGGTCCCGTACTAAACAAACTTACATATAAAGTGAATGAAAAGGCGGAATCATCTCAAATAAATGAAATCAATGATTTCAGGAAAAAAACACTTGGTCTGCGGAAGCGGAAAGCCGGAATTTACTCCTATACCGATGGGCAAAACAAAATACCTGTCATATATCCAATAAGCCCCAGACTTTTTCCGGATGTAACAAGCTGGAACAGACAGGTTTTCCTGTCCGGATTTTTATATTTGGAAACAGATGAAACACTTTCTAACGAGCTAAAAAGATTTTTAGAAGACGGCAAAAAGCCTATTGTTATAACTTTCAGTAGTATGCCTCTTTCCAAACCTGAAAGTTTTATGCATAAATTGATGCAGGCACTCCGGGTGGCTGGTGAAAGAGCTGTTATTCTGACAGGAAACAGCGGAATTACAGGAAATAGCAGTAAAGATTGCTTTTTCACAAAATCCTGCCCACATTTATCACTCTTTCAATACTCAATCGGAGTCGTTCATCATGGTGGAGTCGGAACAATGGCAGCAGCATTAAAATCAGGAATTCCCCAGCAGATTATCCCATTTTCAGTAGACCAGCCTTTTTGGGCAGATAGATTATACAAGTTGGGATATGGTCTTAAACCATTAAAAGAAAAGAACCTTTCTACAGAGGATCTGGTGAATTCCTTTAAAATGATGAATGATTTTGGAATACAGACGAAAGCTAAACAAGTTGGTGAGAAAATCAATGCTGAAAAAGGAAACGAAAGAATTGTGGAATATTTAGAGCATTTAAGATTCAGCAGAATTTATCCTAAAGAGTCATAATATTTATGCTGACAAATTGTAGTTTTTCGAGCATACCACGCTTTTTTGCTTTGCTGTTAAAACTCCTTGCTTTTATGCGGAATCCAGCATAAAATGATTTCAGCGAAACACTCCGCAGCGTTTGACAGACGCGGGGGAATCTGCTACAATAAAAGCACAAAAGGGAATACTGCCGATAGACGGTCAGTTCCGAAAGATCAGAACAACCGTCAGCAGTTCATAGTCACTCATCAAGCATCCCCCCTTTCCCGGTTTTACCCGTAGTCAGAGGGGCAGTCCCCTCTGCGTTTGCATCGGAAAACTGACCGCCTATCCCGTTATGGCAGTACCCCATGCGAATATATTATCAGAAAATGTCGGATGCCACAAGATAGTTTCCGGCTTTTTTCTTTTCCCTCTTGCCAACCCGCCAAAACAGAGTTAAGATACGACACCACGGAAAGGAGGGATTTGATGGGAAAGGATTCTGCATTGTACCAGTTGATGGGTGTCCGTATGCACAGCGTCATGAATGGCATCGTAAGCAGTGACGGAGAATATCAGGCGATCATCCGGAAGTCGGACGAATACTCCGGCGAACTGTACAGGATGGATTTATCAAAAGAAATCCGGCTGCTGATTGACCGCTACGTCAGCGAGCAGAACGCGCTCGGCTCCCGGTATGGGATGCTCGCCTACCTGCTTGGGTTTTCCGACTGCAAGGCGATGTTTCTAGGGGAATGCCTGCCAACAGAAGTAAAAGAAATGAACACAGAATTGTAACTGCAAAAAAGTGCCGAACAGGATGGAAAGGCTGCGCCACAGCCCTTCCGTCCTGTCTCTTTCGTTTTAAATGAATATCCAAGCCTCCAGTTCCGCATATTTGTTGGACTTTGACCACTGCGGGTGCATCTTGAACCATGCCCGCTCGTCATCCGGCGTGACCGTCAGCTTCGTAAAATAAATGGGGGAACCGGCATCATCCAGTTCCCCGCGGGCTTCGGGGCTTAAGTTTAAGAGCCACTCAAAGCGGTCTTCGTAAACCCTTACCCCGAAAACATACTTATCGATATCTTCCTCCGAAAACTCCCCATCCTCCGGCACAGGCGGCTGCTCCATGAGCCTGCGCAGGTTTTCCAGCTTGCCGCTCACATCCGCCTCCGTGGCAGGCTTCACATCGCCGTACTGCATCATCTGCTGTTCCAGCTCCGCTATCTTTTTCTCCACCTCTTGCTGCTTGCGGCTGAATACCTCTTTCGGTATCTCGTTGTTCATCCGCATATCAAGGAGCGTCTCATAGCGCCCTTGTTCCTTTTTCAACTGCTCTTCCACAATGGACTTATCCCGCAGGACTTCCGCCTGTTCCACCCCTGCCACACCGTAGCCCAGCACCGAAGCCGCATTTTTCAGCGTCCCTTCCGGGTCATCGAAAAGGGCGTGGAGGACTTTCTGCGCCATCGTGTGTATCTTCCAGTCCTGCACCAGCGGCGCCCGGCAGACGCCTTCGATACTCAGGCCGTTTTTCAGCCTTGCCGGGACCGTCCCCGTCCGGGTCTGGTCATAGCACTTGTAGGTGTAGGTGGTGAAGTCCCTTGACTTGGAGTGCCACCTGGTCTTTGCGAAAGCATGCCCGCACTGGCAGCGTAGCTTCCTGCGCCAGAGGTCATCCGAATGGACGCCCCTGCTCTTCAGGCACTGCTCCATCTGCGGCCTCTTTTCCTCTATCAGTTTCTGCACCTTTTCAAATTCCTCTTTGGTGACGATGGGCTGGTGCTTCCCTTCCACGATGATGCGGTCAAGCTCCCCGTTATTCTTCGCCCTTTTCTGTTCAAGGTAGTCCGGCACATATTCCTTCCGGTATTCCAGCTCACCGCAGTAGAGGCGGTTTTTCAGGATATGGCTGATGGTGGCGTAATGCCACAGGCTCTTCCCCATCGCCGTGAGGTCGCCGTCTTTTTCAAGCTGCTTCTTGATCTTCTGGCTGCCGTTGCCCGCAAGGTACATATCGAAAATCTTCCTGACCGTTTTCGCCTGCGCCTCGTTGATGACGTATTCAGGCCCCACCTTGTCGTAGCCAAGCACGTTCCCGGTGCCGTAGATCACCCCGTTCTGGAAGGAGACCATCTGCCCCGCCTTCACCCGCATGGAGGTCTTTTTCGATTCGTTCTGTGCGAGGGTCGCCATGATGGTCAGCCGCAGTTCCCCGTCCTCATCGTTCATGGTCCATATGCCGTCCTCGGTGAAATACACCTCAATCCCCATCCGCTTCAATAACCTCGTCTGCTGGAGGGTGTCCACCGTGTTCCTTGCGAACCGCGATACCTCCCTCGTGACGATTAAATCGAAATGTCCGTCCTTTGCATCCTCCATCATCCGCACGAAGTTTTTACGCTTGGCTATAGAAGTTCCGGTGATTCCTTCATCGATATACCGGCGGTACAATACCCAATCCGGGTGCCTGTCTATCAGGTCATCATAATACTGCACCTGGTTCTCCAATGCTGAAAGCTGTGCCTCATGCTCTGTTGAAACCCTTGCATATATCGCAACTTTCCTTATACGCATCTGCATCCGCTCCTTTCTTTTTTGGTAGTCTATCAATCACTCTAAAAGGCCGTAAAGTCAAGCGGTTTAGCCGCTTTCTTCCTATATAAATGCCGCCTTACATTCCCTTAAATCCGTGTTGTGAATGCCAACGAAATCCACCCGTCCCGCTTCTCCTGATAGGCTTTGAGCAGCCCCCAGCCGTCTGATTCCTCCACGATGGTGAAAATGCCCACGCCTGTGAATTTGCCTGTCTTGGCATAGCCCGTTCCGGGGCCTTTCCGGATATTTAAGTCAGGGATTGCCACCCGCACCATGTAAGGCGCGGAAAGGGTGATGCTCTCCATGAACTGCACCTTCCCTTCCTCCACAACGGCTTTCAGGATGGAGAGGATTTTCTCCCCATACTTCTCCCCTGCCGCCCAGCCTTTCCCCTGCGGGTTTTCCTTCTGCCCAAGCCACTCCACATATGGAGCGCAGCCCCTTGTGACATAGCGGAAACGGGGATCGGTTTTTTCATTTATAAGAGCGTCCGTAGAGGCATAGGCTTTGAGGTGCTGCACCTGCGCCCGGATGCCAATCTGCGGCGTGTCGAAGGACAGCCCCGCCTTGCCCCTCTGCGTCACCCCAAGGCCGCAGAAATTATTCTGCGAAAGAATGACCGCAGAGCCGGAGAAAGTAAAGTTCCCGGTTTCCAAACAGGACTGTGCAAAGGCGATATCGCCCCGCACACCCTCCGCCTCCCCTTCCGAAAGGTACAGCGGGATCATATCTAACACAGACTGCGCCACAGACGGATTTTTCTTTTTCAGGTATGCCGCCATCTGCTCCGCCGTTGCCACCGCTTTTCCCATGATGGCGGTAAGGGAATCTGTATCAGAACTGCCCTCCATCGCTGCCTTGATGTCTTTTCGGAACTGCTCCATAGAAAGGCCGAACTTTGACCACAGATGCTCCACATCGCCGTGGTTGCTGGCAATGCCACGCCTGCACCCTTCCGAATGGGAGATCACCACACCATCCGCAAGCGGGTCTAAGTTATACTGGCTGCTGAGATATGCAAACAGTTCCACTGCACATTTATAGGTGGCAAGCACATGGGCTTTCGTGTTCTCCCCGTCCCCGGTTTCCGTCCAGTTTGCTCCGCCTGCATATCTGATGGTGGCAGGCTCCGTCATTTCCACACCGATATGGGTATTGTTTCCATCACCGCCACAGTGCCAGCCCCGGCATTCCCACGGGAGCAACTGGTACACATCCCCGCCCGGCTCAATGATTGCATGGACACAGGCAGATGCATCCGGCTTATTCCAGTTGTTCATAAATGCGGATGCCTTTGGCTGCGGGCATCCCACCGAATGGATCATAAGCCCCTGCACGGTGATGTGCTTCCCCGCCTTGTAGCAGCCGGACTCCGTAAGATAATTCTGTTTCAGATTCATCCCATTTTCCTCTCTTTCTACACATGAAAAAAGGCACCAGTTTTCACACCGATGCCTTAAACCAAAAAACTCATTATTTCCCTTTTTCTTCCCGTAACTGCTCCAGCACGGCTTTCAGCTTCTCCGGGATATGCAGCCCCGTCCGGGCGGCATTTTCCAAAATTGAAATACCCTCATTGGAAAGGTAAAAGAAGATAACCGCCGTCCGCAGGACGCTCCCTTCCCGGATGACGTGGGCGTCCAGGATATGCCCCACCGCCACGAGGCTGAATATAATCACCTTCTTAAAGATGCCCTTAAAGCCCACCTCGCTGGATAGCTTCTTCTCCACTGCAGCCGCCATAAGGCCGGTGATGTAGTCCACCACCACGAATACCACCAGCGCATAGAGGAATCCGTCAAAACCTCCCATGACCGCCCCAAGCGCACCGCCGAGTGCCGCAAACGCATACTGCGCCGCTTCGATAAAATTCTTCATTCTGTTTCCTCCTTCATGAAAAAAGCACCTTTTCGGTGCCGTCTACTGTTTATGCGCATTCCACATACCGGATAAATGCCTTGCCGTGTCCTTCGTTCACCCCTGCCTCTGTCTCCGCAGGGTAATATTTCCCGTTGTGGGTGAATGGCGCAACGCCGTCCACATAGCCGGAGCCTCCCGCGCCGGATTCCCCGCGCAGGCCATAGTTGCCGCCGAACCATCCGCCTCCGCCGCCGGAATAGCAGGTTCCGCTTCCTGAATAATAATCCCCCACGCCAAAATTTTCAGATGGGCTGTTGCTTGTAGATATCTGCCGCCCGCCTAAAGCACCTCCTGAGCCATTTCCACCACGCTCACCGCCTCCGTCACCACCTTTGTGGATTGCCCCATTGTCGATTCCCCCACCGCCTCCGCCGCCTGCCACGATCAGGACACAGGAGCGGTTGGCATAGCTTAAGCCGCTGGAACTGGTGGAGCCGAGATATCCCGATTTTGTACCCACATGGGTGGAGCCGCCGCCTCCCGCCCCATACTGCTTACTGCTTGCGTAACTGTAGCCGCCCGCACCTCCGTTTGCCCCCGATGACGTGCCATTCGGTGATCCACCGTTAAAAATATAAACCACTTCATCCTTTTTCATCTTCTTGTACCCTTTGGAATGCCCGCCAAGACCGCCTTCCGCCGTAAGGGAATCCACTTTTGCCGCAGCGCCGGATGCTCCCCATACCTCAAACTCATAGATGCCGTCCTGCGGGATAACGAACTGTACATAATTCCCTGTGTAGGGAAAATCATACTCCGTGGTCACCCACATGGCATAGAGCGCAGCGTCCGCAGGGAATACCCCTAATTCCCCCGGCTTATAGGATGGCGTGGAAAGGGAATCAATGCTCCATCCGCAGAAGGACATATTCTTTCTCGTATAGGGACTTGCCGGTACCGTGGTGGGTTCGCTCTGTGCACTCCCGTTATTGTAATAACAGTAAACAGTGAAACTCTCCTTTGCACCGGATTCCGTAAGGGTGCCGCCGTTTGGCATCAGCCCGATGGTCATCTGCTTTTTGAACACCGCATAGAGCGTGACGGGTTCTTCCGAACTGATGATATATTCCGAAAGCACCTTCTTTTCCGCCTGGTCATCCTGCCGCCAGCCTACAAAGAAATACCCCTCCAGCGTGGCGGGCGGTGCTGCGGCAATGGCATCCTCCCTGTCCGGCACAGTTCGTTCTAATGAATAGCCAGTGTCGATCTGGTACGTCACCTTTACACCTGCGGCATATACCCTGTCCTCACCCACGAAAATCCGCGTCACACGCTTTGTGGTTTCATCTTCATAGCAGAGATAAATGGTGCTTGCACTGTACTGCTCCAATGCCCGGTATTCGTCAAGGCTCACCAGTTTCATCACAAGGCCGGTGCTGCTCATCATCTCCGTTACTTTGGAATCCAGTTCCGTCATGGATTCCCCCATACTGGAAACATCGGAAATGACACCGTCCAGTTCCCCGATGATATTCCTTGCCGTGAATACCGCCGTTCCGTCTAAGACCTTATCCCCGGCTTTCGTGATCCTCGAATACCCGGAAGGCTCCGAGGCGGCTGTGGTGCCTGCCTGTGTGCAGACCAGTGTCGCCCATCCCGGAGCGCCCACTGCTGTCACCGCATCACCAACGGAATAGGAAGTGGCGCGGGTGAGCGTCTCCCCTCCGCCGCCTCCACCGCCGCTCCCGGCTTTCAGCGTGGGGAATACTTTTGTCAGCCCGTCCAAGCCTGCGGAAGATACGGAGAAGATGGCAAGTTCCAGGTCATAAGAGGAATTGTTATAATTGATATTCACATCTGCATCCAATGGCGGAAGTTCCGCTGCCGCCTGCGCCAGTATCTTTATTGGCTCATCTGCATTAGATAAATCCAGATGGATATATACCCGCCCCTGCAGCGTCTCCCCCACATCCGCAAGGCGCACGTCAATCTCCGTTTCATACACCTCAAAGAACCGGCCACGAATCATGCCAAAGCCCTGCGAGATATGAAGCACATTCCCTCTCGCATAAGTGACTTCACATCCTTTGAAGATGCCGCTTCCGGGGATTGCCGTCTCATAGATGATGGCGTCATCCTGCGGCGTGACGTTGCCGCCCTTATAGGTTTTCAGTGTGATATTGTCAGCCATTCTCCTGCCTCCTTAAAATCTTAGTCAAGTCCAGCCGCACTGTGCCGAATACCAGCTTTGTGTTTCTGCCCCGCTCCCTCCCGGTGAGGATGCTCCGGTAGCTTTCCCCGTCTGAAATAATGTCTGCCACCTGCCCGAATTCCAGTTCCTCCGGCCTTACCAGCGCGTCACCGTTCATCATGGTAAGTTCTATGAGGTTGGAATAGGAAAGGTTGGCAAACTTGTTATGGGCGGCGTTTATAGCCGCGCTCTCAAAACTGCTCCCCTCCTCATGGGAAACCGCCTGCATCTCACACACCACAGGCGTGATGCGGTCATGGTCTTTCGTGTCATAGCCAAGATCAGAATGCAGATAGTACACCCTTTTTGTTTCATAATCGGAAGAATCATAAATTACCAGTTTATTCACATCGGCACTGACCTGCTTTATTGTGACGCTCTTTTTGATGATGTTGGGAAGGTCGCTCTCTATGGTGATGATGCCTGCCGCCGCTTTTCCCACGGTGATCTGCACTTCCCGGTTCTGGATGTCCAACTTTGTCTTTACAAGGATGCTGTATTTCTCCATTGCCGGGATAATAACGGAATCAATCAGGTTCACGATATTGTAATGCCCGCCTTTATCAGAGGGCGTGATATGCAGGTTCCAGTCCTTTGTGGCAGTGGCCGCACTGACCGAAAGCCCTTTGATGTTCTGCATCCCATCCTCATTGGTGATGAACATTTCACGGATGCGGTCACAGATGAACTGCTCCATGCTCCCCTGCCCCTGCAGGTCTACATCGAAAAGCACATCCGTATTCAGCAGCTCCATCAATGGCTTATAGGAAATGGTCTGTAACTTCTTTGACTTATCCGTGCCATAGCCGATCTCTGTCACAATCCCGGCATACTCTTCATCCCCTCTGCTGATGCGGATATAGTCCTGCTTTTTCACTCCGGGCAGGGCAAGCACCGTGACCGTGTTGCCATCGGAAGATAAATAGTCCTCTTTGTAGGTAATCTCATTCACATTGGTATTGCCCACCATCTCAAAATCCGGCGTGAAGATTTCCACGTTATACGGTCTCATAGCTGATCCTCCCTTCCACCATCACGTTTAAGATATTCAGCCCGTCATGCACCACGGAGATGCGGTTGCTGCCGTACTGCAGGTGGAAGAACCGCTCCGTGGTAAAATCGCACATCTGGTACCTGTCCGCCACCACCTCATCACTGACGCCCCTCTCCGTAATGCTGTAGGGAATCTGCGTGGTATCAATGACCAGCTTATGCCCGTCCGGGATGCTGCCTTCATACCGCCCGGTCTCATAAAGCACGTTGTTCACATAGTGCTTCCATACCGGGTTTACGCAGGGGCCGTACACCGTCACCCTGCATGGGCTGTCCCCGTAGCTGTCGCTGTCGATCATGAGGGTGTTCTGCGTCACATCCGCATAGGCGTAGGTGTATTCGTAGGGATAGATTTTCCCTCCGATGGAGAGTGTGCCGCTGTAGCCGGAAACATTCTTATAAAACAGCCCGGTTGCCGTGAATGCCACTTCACAGTCCAGCCCTGCCCCTCCTGTTATTAATTCACTTTTTGCAATCTCCGTCATCCGCACCGGGACGCGGAAAGCCTCCTCCATCTCATAGACGAGGGTAAGCGGCACTGCCCTGACGAACCGGGAGAACGCCCTGTAATTCACATAGGCATTCCTGCCGCCAAAGAAAATGCGCCCGGTCATCACTCCCTGAGAAAATAATTCCTCCAAAGGGATGAAGTCCGTGCCGATCTGTTCATACTGCGTCCCGTCCTTATAGCCGAAACCTCCAATGGAATGGAAAAAGGATGTCCGGGCATTCAAATCCCATGACACCCCTTCCCCGTTAATGAGTCTGAATTTCCTTATCATGAATACGCCTTTCCAAGTTCTCTGTTCAGCCCGTCAGATAACTCCCCGACCAGTGCGCCGGAGTCAAGCACCACCTGACTGTTTGCCAGCCTCGGCAGGTACTTTGTCACCACTTCATACATGGCATCCAGCCTTGCCGCCAGTGAGGAATTTCCGTTCCCGCCATTCCCGGCTGATGAGATGCTCTCCATCGCCCCTGTCGCGGGGATGAGCGTCCCGGCCAGTTCCTTCATGGGACCGGTCAGCTTCCCTAAGTTCCCGCGGATGCCTTTGCCGAGCAGGTCGATCATATCAGGCATAAAGGTATGGAAGTTGGAAAGCGGCCCCTCGTCCGGCTCGGAGAAATGCAGAGAGAAGCGCGTGTTTCCCCATCACAGCACCTGCGCTTCCTGCATCAGCGCCGGGTAGTCCTCCGGCTTCACCGCCGAGAGCTTCGCCGCGCCGTACTTCTGCAAAAGTTCCTTTATTTCCTTTGATTTCCCCTCCTGGGTCTTCTGAGCCATCAGCGCACGGATGCCCTCCAGCGTGGCGGGATTCTCCTGCTGTGCTTTTTCTGTTTTTTCCGGCTGTGCCTGCTTCTGTTCTTTCACAGCTTTCTCCTTCGTGCCTCCCTCCGCTTTGGCAAGGCCGCGCAGACCTTCCGCAACGATGGAGAAACCTTCCGCAATCCTTAATAATTCACTTCCCATTTACATTCCCTCCGTTTCCTTGAATATGACTTTCTTTCCCTGTTCTGTGGCATAGGCGATCTCCGCCGCCATCCCTTCGGTTGCTTCCCCGAACACCCACACCTCGTCACACAGGGCGAGCAGCTCCATCCCCATAGAGATGCCGAGCCGCCTCTCTTCCTCTATCCCCTCATTCAGGAACTGTGGGAATAAGAGGTGCGGCGCAATGGGGAGATGCCCTTCCTCACACGCCATGCGGCTGTAGGCCGCCGCCCTCCTTGCATTCCCTTCCATGTTGCCGCGGAAGGGGCTGCAGATAAAAACCTTCTTACGCATCAGCGCCTCCATCCTTTCTTCATTTTCCTGTCATGCGCCGCCTTCGCGGCTTCGTAGGCTTCCACTTCCTTCTCGATCTGCACCAGCTTGGCGGCGAGGCTTTTCGCCACGATGCTGATCGCCTGTAAGATGCCGATGAGCTCCTGTGATTTTTCCATAGGCTCCATTCCTCCTTTCCCGTAATCTGGAAGGTTCCGAAATTTACCCTCCTACCTTTCGTAATGACACTTTTTCTGTTTTCGGTGGGCTAAAATGAAATTTTCTTGAAAACCGTTCGACATTTCCTGCAAAATATGTCAAACGGACTTTTTCTCTGCCGGAAAAGGTCATTTGCTGTCAACCTCAAAACCATGCTCCGAGAAAAATTTCCGCAGCTTGGATAATATTCTCCGCTTATGGTCGGAAAGCGTCCGGGGGTTCTGCTCCTTCATACCCGCATAGTCAGCAAGGGACATTTCCTCCCCGAACACCTTCATGGCAAGTTCCCTCTCTTCTGGCAGGAGGGAATCCATCGCATCCGCAAGCACTCCGAGCAGCAGCTTTTTCTCCACCAGATCATCAACCCCCGGCAGCTCCATGTCCGGGATACCCACTTCCTCCGAGGCGTTATCCCGCCATGCCTCATATGATTCTTCTGTATAACCGTTCTGCTCCATCACTTCCCGGTTCCTCTGCTCATGCTTTTTCTGCTGCCACCACGGGCGGTAATATCTCTGGTATTCCTCTTCCGTAACATTCATTGTGAATTCTTCGTTTCCTGACTTGACTGTGATTTTCCTAAAAGACATAAAGCGTTCCTTCCTTTACGCCTTCGTAAAGTTAGGAACGCTTTAAATTATAGATGTGGGACTGGCTTTGAAAAAAATGGCAGAGAATGGCCAGG
>JAETQH010000189.1 GCA_021770785.1 Lachnospiraceae bacterium | reverse complement strand
TCGCAATTAGCGTCTTAACACTTTATAGCAATACATTTTTTCAAAGGCTGCCATAAGACAGCTTGTTAAAGTGCGCCATTTATTGGCTGCCCTCTACTTTCTTTCACAGTAAACCCTCATCATGCTCAACCTGCCGTCTAGCGGGCCGCATGGCCATCCATACTATGGAAGCCAAAGGCTTTCATAGTAAAGCTGACCAGTCAAATCCGAAAGTAAAGTTACACTATTGAGCTGTTGTTCTCAAATTGAAAAAATAGAAACTTTATGGTACTATGATTATACAAAAGTAAAATTGAAAGCGGGTGAGAAGCTTGACAGTGACGGAACAGATAGACCAGAAGCATCAAGAAGATTTACAGAGACTAAGAGGTTTTCGCCTGCTTGATGATGATTTCCTTACAAAGTGTTTTGAGGGAGATACGGCAAGCATAGAATTGGTATTGCAGATCGTGTTGGAAAAGCCAGATTTAAAGGTGCAGGATGTCCGTACCCAGGTATTTGTGGAGAACCTGCTGAACCGTTCGGTGAGGCTGGATATTTTGGCTACGGACAGCACAGGGGCAAAACTAAATGTGGAAGTACAGCGCTCCGACAAAGGCGCCGGGAACAAAAGAGCAAGGTATAACTCCAGCATGATGGACGCAAACCTTTTGAAGAAAGGCGAGGACTTCGACAAGCTGCCGGAAACGTGGGTAATCTTTATTACAGAGAATGACGTAATGGGAAAAGGGCTGCCACTCTATCCGATTGAGCGGTGCTTTTTAGGAACCGGGGAAAGATTTGAGGACGGTTCGCACATACTGTATGTAAATGGCGCTTACCGTGGAGATACGCCAATTGGGAAGTTAATGCATGACTTCTCCTGCACAGACGCTGCGGAGATGTATTATGGGACACTGGCAGACAGGGTGAGATTTTTCAAAGAGAGCAAGGAGGGAATCGAAATTATGTGCCAAGCTATGGAAGATATGAGGAATCAGACATTGAAAGAAGGAGCCATCAATTCCGCAAAGAGAATGTTGGCAGATGGGATTTTGACACTTGAAAAAATTGCAGAATATGCAGGACTTCCTCTTGACGAAGTGAAAAAATTGAAAACAGAACGAACAACATAAAACAAAATCGTAAGCCGGGGGAATGTAAAATAAAGTGTGTAAGTTAGAAATACTGTAAATCTAACTGCACACTTTATTTTTCTGTATAAGGTGGGCTACACTCAAAGAAAGGATGAAGAAAAGGATGGGTACAGCACTTATGGCACGAAGAAACAGACAGAACACAAGAGGAGCAGCAATCGCGCAGGCAATTATGGCGGAATACCAGCCGCAGACAAGGGAAGAGATGCAGGATGCCATCAAGGATATTTTCGGCCCGATGTTTGAGGCCATGCTCCAGGGTGAAATGGATTCCCACCTGGGATATGGAAACAACAATCGCGGGGAAAAGAATACCACGAACAGGCGCAACGGTTATTCCCATAAGTCCGTCAATACTGCATATGGGAAAATGGATGTTTCCGTGCCCAGGGACCGGGAAGGAAGCTTTGAACCCAAAGCAATCCCCAAACGCACAAAAGATATCAGCAGGATCGCGGACAAGGTATTGTCCATGTATGCGAGGGGTATGAGCCAGCGCGGTATTGCTGATACTGTGGAAGATATTACTCCGGCGGTTAAATATCGACGTTTTTACTTGCTTAAATTTCCATCTGCCACGTTATGACCGATAAAGCGGGGCAGACCCTCATCAATCGTTGTAGCACTCGCTACAACTCATTCTTCCGCCTTGCAGATGAAAATTTATTCTGCATAAAATTCGTCGACATTTAACCGCCGGAGTAATATATACGGTTTTGATATTTCCCATGAGACCATTTCAACGATTACGGACAGGGTAATCGGAACTGCACAAAAATGGCAGAACCGTCCACTGAAAAAGTTCTGCACATTCCTTTTTGTCGACTGTAATTTCTTCATTTCTCACAGCTTCAACAATGTTATTATCCTCTATTGAAAAGGATTTAGCAGTTTCATCATATTCATTACAAAAGAATTCCACTGCGTATCTCGAATTGCCAGTACC
>JAETQH010000188.1 GCA_021770785.1 Lachnospiraceae bacterium | reverse complement strand
CGGGTTTTCAACACTTGTAGCAGAATAAATTCCTTAGAAACCGCAGAAATGCGGTATTTTTTTGTCAAATTTTTCTTTTCTTTTTGTTGTATATGTTGTATAATAGTATATATGCTATTTACGGCGGTGATGAAATGAAGCTCTTTTATAACAAAAACAGTAAGGATCCCATCTATTATGCCCAGCTGGGGATCCGTAACGGCAAAAAAGTTACAACCAAAAACGTCAAACGGTTTGGAAAACACTCTGAACTGCTTAAAATTACGGATGACCCCCTGGCCTATGTCAGGGAGGAAATCCGGAAGATGAACGAGGAATACCGTGTCGGCAGGGTGGAACACTCTATTTCTACTGATTACAACGAGCGAGTGGAAAAGACGAATGATGCGGCTTCCTCTTCCACCGAGCTGAACATAGGCTATTTTTTCCTCCAAAACCTGATGGGCGGTCTCCGGCTCAAAGATTTTTTTAAAGAAAAGACGGCTGGCAGAAAAATCACTTTTGACAGCTACACGATCCACCGTTTCCTTGTTTATTCGAGGATCATGGAACCGCTTTCCAAATATGCGGTGACGGGCGGGCTGGATTCCTACTATGAAAAGCCGGACTTCGGCTACCAGCACATCCTGCGGTTTATGGACCTCCTGGAAGAACATTACGATGATTATCTGGCATGGCTCTACCGGCAGAGCGATACCATCGTAAAACGGGACCCGTCCGTGCTTTATTATGACTGCACGAACTTCTACTTTGAATGCGAACGGGCTGATGACGAGATTGTGGACGAGGTCACGGGAGAAGCCATGACCGGTCTGCGGCAGTACGGCATCTGCAAAGAGCACCGCCCCAATCCCATAGTGGAAATGGGGTTATTCATGGACAGCAGGGGCATCCCCATCACCATGTGCCTGCATCCCGGCAATAAAAGCGAGCAGCTGACAGCGATTCCCTTGGAGAAAGAAGTGCTGAAAATGATTCCGGATGCAAAATTCATCTACTGTGCCGATGCGGGGCTTGGCTCCTATAACATCAGAAAGTTCAACAGCATGGGCGGCAGGGCTTTCATCGTCACACAATCCATCAAAAAGCTGAGCAACACGCTGAAAGAAGCCATCTTTAATGATTATGATTATAAGCTTCTTTCAGATGATACACCCGTCACGATTAAAGACATGAAAAATTTTGACCGGCATGATCCGGAAAACCTTGGACTTTATAAGGATTCCGCATATAAGATCATCCATGCGGACAAGGCGCTCGACCTGGGGCTTTACGAGGATGTGGTTCTGAAAAACGGGCGCACCGTGCAAAGGAAAGCGAAAGGCCTCCTGAAGCAGCGTATCATCGTCACGTTTTCAAGAAAAATGATGGAATACCAGCGTACCGTCAGGAACCGGCAGGTAGAGCGGGCGAAAAACCTGATTTCCCGAAATGACCCGGAGGAGATCAAAAAAGGACCGAACGACGTGAAGCGCTTCATGAAGCGGGTCGCAAAAACCAAATCCGGTGAGGAAGCTGTCGTAGAGTACATTCTTGATGAGGACAAAATCGCAGAAGAAGAAAAATATGACGGGTATTATGCTGTCGCCACAAATCTTGCGGATCCGGCTAAAGAAGTCCTAGCAGTGTCACAGAAAAGATATCAGATTGAAGGCTGTTTTCGGATTATGAAAACAAATTTTGATGGCCGTCCCGTAAACCACAGACTTCCGGAACGAATCAGGGCACATTTCCTGATCTGTTATACCGCACTGCTGGTATACCGGCTTCTGGAAGTTATGCTTGATGCACAGGGAACACATGTCACACCGAACAATTTAATAACAACGCTGAGAAACATGAATGTTGCGAATATGCATGACATGGATTATATGGCTCTTTACAAAGGGAGCAAAACCCTCGATGCCCTGACACAGTTGACCATGCTCCCCTTGGACAGATGCCACTACCGGCCAAAGGATTTAAACCGAATCATAAAAAAATTTTTAAAGTAGCCAAAATATACAACATTTTTAAGAATATCAAAAGCCGAAATCTCCTTATTTTGCAAGGGATTCCGGCTTTATTAACTATTTCAAGTGTTGAAAACGGG
>JAETQH010000187.1 GCA_021770785.1 Lachnospiraceae bacterium | reverse complement strand
GGAAAGCGTATTCGTGAGGAACGGCTAAAGCTGAATCTGACACAGGAAAGACTGGCAGAAGATGTAAACCTTTCAACCGCCTATATCGGGCAGATTGAGCGTGGGGAACGCAGCTTAACATTAGAAAATCTGGCAGCAGTTGCCAACCGTTTAGGCGTTACCATAGATTATCTGTTGTCTGATTCCGTCGTTTCTGACAGTGACGGTCAATATCGGCTATGGTGTCAACTGATGAACGGCAGGACAGAGGAACAAAAAGCCCTGGCAATCAATATGGTAAAACTCATGTTTAACTATCTGGACGAAAATTCCTGAATGATACAGTGATGGGGAAGATACCCTTTCACAGAGAATCTTCCCCATTTTAAATGACCAGAAATCACCGCTAACGCATTTTAACCGCTTGACTGAGTAAACTTCCACCTACCGTTGAATGAGCCTTAGAACGCAATTTTAGGACTGTTCCCTATCGGGGAAAACCAACTTAGCCGCTTACAAGCCTTGTAAAAATCTTATTTCCGTCCTACAAAGGCTGATAGAAAATTCATATAGCTAAAATCTCATTCCCCAATCGCTTACAAGGCAGATTCCTTACAGCGGTTCACATATCGTTTTATTCCGCATTCCGCTTACAAACCGCCTAAAATCTTTAACCCTGTAATTGATACCATTATAAGCATTTCAGCATAAACCGTATTCCCTCGCAGAATCCCTTACAAAACCCCTCTTTTTCCAGCTCATTATAGAAACGGTTCAATTCTTCTTCAATCTGTAGGTATTCTTCACCAGAGATAAGAGCAGACAGCATTGTATAAAGCTGTTTTTCTCTTAACTCAATTTCTGCCGCCTTTTCCGTAACGGTATGAGTGTAAATCGTATCTGTGATATATCGTTCCATGACATTCCCCCTTGTCTGCAAAATTATTTTAAACTCAATCCTTATCAATCCACTTGAACGAAAACAGTGTTTCCAGTCTACTTTAAAATAAGTTTAAAACCATTTTCGCCCATAACTCTCATTTAAAATAAAACCTCAAGTTTAAAATAAATTTTATTTTCGGTGCTTTGTTTTCAGCACGATATACCTTTCATCGCCAGATAGGCGGCTTAACGGCTCATAGGAGCAAACGGGCTTTTCCTTACAGACAAGATAGCTTTCCAACGTCTGGTACTCCTGTTCGGTATAGGATTCTGTGTTCAGTTCCTTTACATTATAGAATACGCCATAGCCTTGTATCTGGCGGATATGGGAGAGGGCATAATACAAGGTTCTGAAATTGTCATACCGCATAAGGCTGTTATCCTCAGAATACATCTTTGTCATATATCCAAACAGTTTCTTATAGTCCTCTGGCTGAAATTTATCCACGATACAGCTATACCGTTGGGGAGAATTGTCAGCACCTAAGATATTATCAGAAGTAAGCCGCTTTTGATTGACTAAGAGCCACCATATTCTCTGAATCATGGACTCAAAATCAGAAAACAGGCGGTTTCCAGTACCAGAAAATTGATTAGCAATATGCTTCTCCCCAATACCGTTGTTCCCCAAAACAACGGCTACATGAAAGTGAGGGTGGTAGACATCTTCTCTGTATGTGACTTCTAAGGAACGGATACAGCCTTGAAAGCCATACTGCAACAGGTCTACTCCCTTCACTTTTTTGTTGCCGTTTAGATACGTTACCAAAGTTTTAAAGCAGTAAGCCATATGTTGTATGGTTTCCCTCAATTCTTCACCGTTACAGTCTGGAATGGTCAGCACCATATGATACAGAGAATCCTTATATTGTTCCATATAGGGCAGGAAACGGTTTTGCAGTAACATTTTCTTTACCTGATTACAATTACTGCAAAATTTATCCTTACATAAAAAGGTTCGCAGTAACACTCTTACATGACTGGCTTCATAGGTTTCCATAGACCAGAATCGGTTACAGTTTTCCAGACGGTTTTTCCGTTTCCTTATCACATGGGCGTCATAAGGTGACAGGCGTTTCTTTACGATACCGTTTGCAAGCAGTTTCAGATAGTTCATAACCATTTCTTCATTCCGCTTTGCGTTTCCATGTACCTTTCCCATATGGCGTTTTGTTACTTCCTTTAC
>JAETQH010000078.1 GCA_021770785.1 Lachnospiraceae bacterium | reverse complement strand
ATCTACGGTCATCCCGATGAGAGTCTGCGGCAAGTGCCGATACCGCACGATCGGAGAGATGTTATTGCCGAAATCAAAGTGCGGTTTGCCCCTCCCACAATGTGCCGTCTGACAATCTACAATCTTAAACAGTTTTTCTATAATTTTTTGTATATAAATTTTTCCAACACATAATTCTATTTCATTACTATAAAGTGAATATTCTTCATATTTAGAATCTTTTTTTATACGATCTATGGTATCAAGCAAATCATCTGCTTCGGTAAACCTCCCAAACAATTTACAATAGCTTTCTTTGATAGTTTCTTCCGGCTTGGGGAATGAATTGGGTTTCAAACTCTCTATTGCATACCAGTAATTT
Organism: Lachnospiraceae bacterium; assembly: GCA_021770785.1. Classification (GTDB taxonomy): domain Bacteria; phylum Bacillota; class Clostridia; order Lachnospirales; family Lachnospiraceae; genus Roseburia. The sequence continues at coordinate 16,174 of JAETQH010000078.1, read as the reverse complement.
AATATTTCTTCTGCTTCCTCTAAACGTACCATTTTCTAACTCTCTCCTGTAAAGTATTTATTTTTTCAAAACTTTATTACTTTTCAATACTTGTAATGGTTTTATATTACTACAAGCCCCACTGCATTTCAATAGTAAGGAACGTCCAAAACTTAAAGGCAATATTATGGGCGGTTTTAAAACTCGAAACAGATAAACCTCTGAAACAAGGCATTGAGCAGGATATATTTATAATTAAAAAGATGGATTCACAGTACATTCTGCAAATCCATCTTTTTCTTTTTATTAGTTCTCTACCCTCTATTTGACAGAACTAAGCCGTAAATTCTATTTCCACTTCTTGTCACATAAACACTTTTTTAAATAATGTTGTCTCATAACTCAAAATTTTAGGGTAATAATCTAAAAAGACTATTACCCTAAACATACATCACACACTACTTAACAAAACACAAACCTATCTAATAGTTTATAATCATATAGCTAACTTATCTACCATGTATAGCATATCCAAATTCCATAAAAAAGTCAACTAAAATTTAAGGCTGAAGGCAATAACTGTCCGGACGAGCGTTACTTTTCCCCCCGTGAAAAATAACCAAAAGTTCTCTTTTTACGACACCGTTTCGGCATCGCTTCGTTTCAAAAAGGGCTTTCCAATTTCCCGCAAAGTCCCATAAAATCTAGCTTTTTGCTGATTACTCGATGATAGTAGCAACCCTGCCAGAACCTAGCTCTGTTGTTAAAAATCCTTTTGATAAAAACTATACATCCTCCTGATTGAAACCAATCTCTGGAACAACGACGTCTACGGTTCCATATGTTTCATCTGAATTAGTACCATCATCACATATTCCCTTATAATGTTCTTTTTCCTTGTCAGACAACATATCATGCCAATCCATTTTGCAAGTATTTATTCCACCTTGTATGTACTTTATCTGGTCCATTGCGCTATTCAGCATTAATTTTGCATTTTCATCCAGCTGAACATCTGCTTCTAAGTATTGTTCAATCTTTTTATATGCCGTGTTGGCAGCTGACTCAATATAATTAATATGTCTAAATGACCTTAATGCCAGTTCCTCCTCTTGCTCTTTAAACTCTATCTTTGAGGATTTTTTCGTAAGAAGCCAAGAAAAAACTATACTTCCAAAAATATTTACTGTGACGGAAGCAAATACTTCCAATTTACCAATAGTCGAAAAATAAACGAACCCTATTACAATAAATGCTGAAATTATTAAAATGAAATTATCAAGGTTTGTATATATCTTTCTTAAAAACTCATACAAACCCATATTTTTAGGTGTTAGGCGTCCAAGGAAAAAACCTATCAATAATCCTATTATTGCCGCCATAATAATAGCACCATTTTTATCCATATGTTTTTCCTATCCTTTCACCATAATAATCCCTCATGTCTTTCAGTGCAATCGGATTTCTGGAATATACTCCAGGTGCACAACCAACTCTTGCATTATTCCAAGGATATTCCGAATGGGTAATCCTCTCTAACTCATCAGCTGTATAATCTCCATATGTCTCATATACTTTATCTAAAAAATCTTCTATCCCGTTTCCTTCAAATACCGCCTTCTGCTTTTCCTGGGGAATATTTTCCCAACCCCATCCACGATATTTACTATATAGATCCGGAGATACTGGACCATGAACCCACGCTTCAAATCTGTTCGGTACTAACGGCTCTCCATAATTTGCAAGGAACCACGCTTGTGCAAAATAGCACATTTTTTGAAGTTTCTTATGGGTCATAGGTTCTTTTCCTAAAAAGTATCTTGCAACCTCATAAATACTTTCCATATGCGTATTCCCTCCTAAATGTTTTAATATGTATTATATATTATTATATTATCATACCTAACAATATGTGTCAATGTTTATGGAACATATGTTTGTTTCTAATGGTTCAAACTTCCATACTAAAAACAGGATTTGCACATAAAAAAATTCTTTAGACGCATATTTTTCTCCATTTAGTAAAATCTATCTTTTTCTTTTTATTTTTCCTCGCCTAAATATTTTCTTACAAAACGGTAAATGATCCTTATCTTTTCTTCATCGTCAGTTTTTTTCACCAATTCTATTATTTTCATTTTCATAATTTCAATCATACTCTCTCCTCCATCTTTAGTTTTATTTACTTCCGTAAATGTAGTTTTCTTTGATATTATTATAATTGCCGTATATTATATTTACAATGCCAGTCTCAAGATTGAGACAGATTTTTTTTATAAACACCATATTCTGATTCGTATAGTTCTTCCAAAGCAACCCCTAATACCCTGGCAAATTCTTCCAGATCATCTATGGAAGGAAGTTTTGTTCCATTTAAAATCCGATATACCGTTGCTCTGGAATATGGCAGAAAGGGTAAAATCTGCTTCACAGGTATATTCTTTTCTCTCATAACATTTTTTATAATTATTTTAGCCATACCGTCATCATAAGACGATACATTTGTGGATTATACCGAAAACAGCTGAAAATTTTTTAAAAAAAAGAAAAAAGACCAGGAAAATCCTAGTCCAACAGAAATTCTATAATTTTTTATTATCCACCATAGTTGGCAAAAACAAACTCTGATGAAACTTGGCACCATTTTACATTCCCAATTGATAAAAACAGATGTTCATGTTAGAATGGGATTGTATAATTGAATGAAAAGCAGGATGCGGTTTTCTGATTGCCCTCTAGTCTTTACGAAAGAGGGTGGTGCTATGGATATAATGGAAGTTCTAACTCTGTTAATACTCATATTTAATGCACTGTCTTACATAGACAATCACAGAAAGAAATAAGCATCCCTGACCCGTCAAAGTTTAGGATGCTTATTTCTATATTTTAGTATTCTTTACTGAGGGCAAATCGGAATTTCGTATCCGATTAACCTTTCTAAGTAGATTATACAATGGAGCCGCTTGTTTTTCAAGTGGCTCTTTTAAATTTTACTCTTTAATCTGTAAATGTTAAATGTAAAGCCCCCCCATTTCAAACATTCCCCATTGTTTCACAAACTGACACATGTTACAATAATGTAAGCAAGAAGTGTTATATTTACCGGAGGTATACCATGAGCTATCAAATCCAAGATTACATTTTCTATCTGAGAAAATCCCGTTCCGACAGTCCTGATATGACTGTAGAAGAGGTTTTATCCAAACATGAAACAATATTGCAGGAATATGTCCGGAACGAACTGGGTTTTGAAATTCCGGAAAATCAAATTTACCGTGAAGTAGTCTCCGGTGAAACCATAGCAGATCGTCCCGTTATGAAGCAAATAATGTCCCTTCTGGAAACCGGAACCATAAAAGGTGTTATTGTAGTGGAACCGCAGCGGCTTTCCAGAGGTGACTTAGAGGATTGCGGCAGAATTATAAATACATTCCGGTATACCAACACCCTCGTAATGACTCCATCCAAAACCTATAATCTCAATGAAGAATATGATCGCAAATTTTTCGAAATGGAATTAACCCGCGGCAATGATTACCTAGAATATACAAAAAAAATCTTAAACCGGGGACGTCAGTCCTCTGTTAAAAAAGGAAATTTTATAGGTTCTGTAGCTCCATATGGATACAAAAAAATAACCGTTGGGACCGGAAAGGATGCCTATCACACGCTGCAGATTGTGCCGCAAGAAGCGGATGCTCTCCGGTTAATGTACCACCTGTTTCTGGATGAGGGCTATGGCTTTACCAAAATAGCCCGACACCTTGACAATCTTGGCATTCCTCCCAGAAAATCAGAGCACTGGTCTCCTGCTGCTATTAAAGATATGTTAGAAAATCCGGTTTATATCGGCAAAATCCGTTGGAACTGGAGAAAAACCGAAAAACACATGGTGAATGGAGAGATTACCAAAAGCCGGCCAAAAAACCAAAATTCCGACGATTGTATTTACGTAAACGGAAAGCATGATGCAATTATCAGTACAGAAGTCTTTCAGGCAGCCCTCAATAAGCGTGGAAAATCTCCTCGCATAAAATCAGGAAACGAGCTCCGCAATCCTTTTGCCGGACTGGTAGTCTGCGGAACCTGCGGTAAAGCCATGGTTTATAAATCTTTTATGGACAAACGTTCCTCCACCGGAAGGATATCAGAAAGTTTAATTTGCAACAACCAGGCAATTTGCCACACCAAGTCCGTTCAATATTCTGCTTTTTGCCAGCGTGTCATTGAGGTCCTGAAGCAGAGTATTGCCGACTTTGAAATTAAGCTGGAAACTGATACTGCAAACGCTACTAAATTAAATGCCAATATTATTCGTAATCTGGAAAGTGACCTGAAAAAATTAAGAGAAAAAGACTTACGGCAAAAAGATGCCTTTGACGACGGTATTTATACCAAGGAAGAATATCTTTCCAGAAATGCCAAGGTTCAGGAGCAAATCGGCAGAACGGAAGAAGCTCTTCGCAGCGCCCGCCATGCCATCACCCCCATTATAGACTATCGGGAAAAAATTCTGCGTTTTACAGACTGTATTAACGCCATGAACTCAACAGATATCTCTGCCGCAGAAAAAAACAGATTTCTAAAGAGCTGCATTGAAAAAATCGTATATATCAATAAAATGGATTCTAATCCCGGCATTGGCAGATATGTGAAAAATGAATTTGAGCTCTCCATTCAGTTAAAATAATCATTGCTATCATAGATGGGCTAATTCTTCCGTACCAATATCCGTCAAAAGCCCCGCAACCTTCCGGTAAGGCATACTGTACCGCTGGGACAGATATCGCATGGAAGCAGAAATTTCCCCGTCGGGGCCGCCGTACTGGCTCATAATCACCTGCGCAATTTTCGCATTCGGCCTTGTAATGTTGATAGGATACTGTAACCGTCTTTCATAATTCCACATTTAGCAGTTCCCCCCTTCCCATGGCAGCGGCACGTTCGCCCAGTTCCAATAATTCTCAGGATTTGCCGAGTCGATGGTCAGCGGGCCGTATTCTTTCGCGTAAGCCCGCAGGGCGCTTCTGCGCAAATCCATATAGTGGTTGAAATATTTTATTGCCTCTTCATCCTTCGGGTGGGTGTCTAAATATTCTGTAATATCCACCACTGCAAAGCTGACCATATCAATCCAATGCAGCAGCTGCGCCTGATTCATCTGATTCATCATCATGGACGTCCGCACCTCCCCGCTGCTAAAAATGGTTTATCTAATTCCGGAAAAATAGTGCCGATTTCCAACGCCTTATCCGGTTCATATACAGTGTCGAAATACTGCCATGGGACATATGCCATGGCGAGAGCGAAATCATTGTCCATGGAGGAGCGCTCCGGCATACAACCGCAACGGGATTCCATGGGACGTGTCATGCTGTAATTTCTCATGTTATTATCCTCTCTTTTGAGGGTATTTTATTATAATTTATGTTCTATTTCCAAAAAGAGTGCATAAAATAGCAGCCAATTTTTCTATCTTACGTCTGGCTGATCACCAGCACATCATCCTTCCGCACCACAGTCCTGCCGTTGGGTATCACCACCTTATCATTCCTCTTTAACAGCAACACCAGTTTCCCCTCACCGAATTTCAGCTTCGCAAGGGGCTTCCCTATCATGTCGTTATCCTCCTCCACATGATATTCAGAAATGCAAAGCCCTAATTCCTCCCCCGGAGACAAGGCACTTAAGACAATCTTATCCCCCACCAGAATCTTTGTATTTCCGTTTGGAATCAGCCGCTCTTCCCCCCGTAAAATCAACACCATCAGCAAATCCGGCAGGGAAGAAATATCCTTCACCAGCTGGTTTTCCCAAGGGTGCCCCTGTTTTACGGAAATCTTTACAAACTCCACCGGCATCTCATCCGAGTAATCACTGAAAGTTTTCATTACATTAGCGTTTTCATCCATCATATTCAGTTTTTTCGCCACCACACCAAGCAGCGAGCCCTGAAAACTGATAGAAAACAGCACAATACAAATCACGATATGGAAAATGTCATGCTTCATATAAGCCGGGCTCACCGTCGCCATAATGGCAAATACGATGGAGGACGCTCCACGCAGCCCTGCCATGGAAACAAAAAGCTGCTGCCCGATAGGACACCGGAAGGGAGCCAGCAGGGCAAATACCGCCACCGGACGCGCCACAAAGGTCAAAAACAACGCTATCGCCACCGCCGGAAGCAGTACCTCCGGCATCTGGGACGGAAATGCCAGCAATCCTAACAGGAAAAATATCAGCATCTGTGCCAATCCTGTTACGCCGTCAAAGAAATGTATCAGGGATTTTTTATTATGTAAAGACATATTTCCCAGCAAAATACCCGCAATGTAGGTACTTAGATATCCGTTGCCGCCAATCGCCGCTGCCGCCGCATAAGAAAGCAAAGCCATACAGAAAACAAAAATCGTATCAAAGCCCTCATTAAAAAAGGTCACCCGGTTTAAAACCTTCCCCGCCAACAGCGCCGCTATCACGCCCACTGCTACGCCAAAGACAATCTGCGCCGCTATGGTTAAAATCAGGATTCCTCCCTCCGTGTCTCCGCTCATAACTCCTAAAACTATCACTGTCAGCATATAGGAACAGGGGTCATTACTACCGCTCTCCACCTCCAGCATAGAAGCGGTGTTATATTTTAAGTTCAGTTTTTTGGAACGCAAAATGGAAAATACAGAAGCCGCATCGGTGGAACTGATGACCGCTCCCATCAGCATACCCTCCCAAAAAGAAAAATGCAGCACCAGATAACAGAAAAGCCCTGTCAATAACGCTGTTAAAAATACCCCTGCCGTGGACAGAAGTACGGATTTCACCGCCACCGGCTTCGCCTGCCGCCAGCTGGTTCCGAAACCCCCGTAAAACATAATAAAAATCAGGGCGATGGAACAGACTTCCTCCGCAATGGAAAAATCATCAAAAGGTATTTTTACGATACCGTCCGACCCGAAAAACATTCCCAGCAGGATAAATGCCAGAAGAGCCGGCATTCCCAACCTTACCGATAATTTTGTCAAAAATAAACACAGTAAGATAATTGCCGCTACCATTAAAATTTTAACTACCAATAAAATCCTCCTTCTCTCTGCCAGCCTGTTTCTACATGGTTTCCATCAGCCTGTCAACGGTGCGGATAATCTCTTCCACCTGGGGCTTTTTATCCCCGACCTTGTCAAGAAGCTGCTCAGCTTCCTTTTTCTGCTCCTGAATCACGTTGAGATTATACTCAATTCTATCCCGAAGCTTTTGTCTGCGGGTCACAAGATTATGGGTGATTTCCACCATTTCATTGTGATCTACCAATGCCGCCGCCTGCGTTGTCCATATCTGCGGATCATAGAGCTGGTAGTTGCTCAGCATTCTCACCAGCCTGCCGTTGAAATAGTCTAAATCCTCGCTGGTGCGCTGGTATTTTTCCCGCTCCTTCACTGCCTCCATATAAAACTCCCACATCTGGTTTAATTCCGCAGAGCGCCTTACATGATATTTTTCACAGGCATAATCAATGGCATTGGTGATATTGACATACTTAAATTTCACCTTATTCAGCAGCGTAATGGCACGGTTAATACTCTGCTCCGCCACCTGTATTTCCGTATTGTTTTTCATAATTTTTAAGGAAACACCGCAGACACTGACCACAGCCAGGAAAATCAGCACCAGGAAACCATAATATACGTCAATTCCGGTAAATCCCTGCACTGCTGCCAGTACCACCAGCGCCGCCAGCACAATTCCCGTAATCACATACAAAAGACGTTTCAGCGTATGCTGCTGACTGTTTAAATATTCCTTGTGTAGCAGAAAACGCGATTTTTCCCGCTCTAAATATTTCATATCCTGCTTTACCGTGTCCTGATAAGCCTCGTTGGCAGCAAGGCGCTTGATGGCGCTCGGAATTTCCTTTTCCTCCCGCTCTAGCTGGGCAAACTGGGCGTCTGTCAGCTTCTTGGTGGAATTTAAAAATCCATTCCGTGCTGTATTTAACTGCACCACGTTTACCGCAGTTTCGCCGATTTTTTTTCTTTCTTCTTCCGGCAGTTCTTCTATCTTGTGAATGTCATTCAAATAAGACGTAACAATGCGGTACTCCGCCTTTTCGTCTTCGATTTCCTTGGTGACATCAATCATCTGCTCTAACCGTTCCACCACATACTGCTCTATCCTGACGCTGTTGCGGTAATCCTTCTCCGTCAAGACCGTGGCGTCTAATTCCTCAAACTTCGCCTCAAAGGTATCTTTCTTTTTCCATTTATCCCAAAAATGTGTTTTTTTCTTCATATTCTACAATTCCTTCGGTATTCTTCTTTCCATTCTGCCAACAACTCCGCCGCCTTCGCCTGCCCCTGCTCTTTTACCGCAAAGACTTCCTCTATCTCCTCTTCAAACTCCTGTATTTCCCGGCTCCGGCTGGCTTCAGTTAATTCCCCGGCAAGCTCTGCTGCCTGTGCTTCACTCAAAAACCCGGCTGCCGCCTTTCGTTTAAATCCCCGCTCATCCCTCAGGCAGCGGTAGGCAAACAGGCACTCTTTTAAGGAGTTCGGGTTGTGGTTTAATTCATAGGCATGGCTATAGCATCCCGCCGCCTTTTCAAAGAGAAACAGCCTGGCATATGCCGTCCCCAGATTATGCCACACATTCCCGGCAATCACCGGATTTTCCGCCTTTCCCTCTTCCGGCTGTCCCATGGCTTCCCTTAAAAGTTTCCGGTACTCATAAACGGCGGAAATATATCTCCTGTTTTCCATGTAACGGTCCGCCCTTATCTTGCCGCACTCGAAATCGGTTTTATTTTCCATTTCCTGAAGGGTCTGCCGGATGCTTTTCAGTTCCCCTGCATTAAAATATCCCGATGCGGACAGGAGGCAGAGCACAAATTCCGAGAGGGTTCCTCCCGTCTCCCTTATCTCCCGCAGCTGCTGCGCCGTTTCCTCTAGCTTCAGTTCCTCTTCCACCCAGCGGCAAAGCTCTTCCTCCATAAAATCCTGCTCCATGAGATAGAGATTGTTCTGTACATAATAGCACATTTCCTCCAGGGAATAAACATTCAAAGAAACTGTCTCTATGTAATAGGGCATTGCCGCTATCTGTTGTCTGCATAAAATCAATTCGCCCATGTTTCCCCTTTCTTAGGAACTGTCCATTAATAACTTGTGCATTTAACTTGTCTAAATCCGCACAAGTTATTTTCGGACAGTTTCTTACAGTGCCATAACATACTCCCAGCTCTTGTCGGAGCTTTTAAAAATCTCCCCAAAGCCCATATCCTTCATCACAATCTGCACTTCCCTGTCAGACAGAGGCTTTGCTGTAATCCGGAGTCTTGTGGTCTTTGGGGGGCGCTTCGGCAAATCCGCCAGTTCTATCTTCTCCAGCTTCGCCTCCCTGCTGTTTGGCGTCTGGAGCCAGAAATCAATCTCCGGCGTGCCGTCTAAAATCACTTCACACTCCCCCACCGTCTCATACCAGTTATCCCCGGCGGTAATCAGGGTGTAAAGCTCTGTTTTTCCCAGATTAGAAACCTTTAAGCTGACATTGACCTTCATCTCATTGTCACCCATATAGACAAACGCCCAGTCCTTCGTCCCCTCCTTCACCTCCGCTGCATAGCAGGCACCCTTAGAATAAAGATTCTTTCCCATAAAGGCTTTTCTGCCCTTGCAGATAAAATTTAAGGACTCCTTTGGCCAGCCGCCGTCAAATCCGTCCCCCACCAGATACACCGCCGATACAATATGACCTTTCAGCTGCCCTGCGGCAATCTGCAAAAACGCCTCGTCCCTTTTGGTGGAATCCATGTGTTTTACATCCTCCACCATGGTAATCAGCTGGGGAGTGGTACGGATATTCCGCTGTGCAAGACAGCAGTGGATATCATTTCCCCGGCAGTCAAAGAGACAGACATCATGAAGCCAGATTTCATTTTTCTGGTTATATATAAAATAATAAAAACTCTCCCGTCTGTCAATCAAAGTCACCTGTTCTTCCGCAAGTCCCAACTCTCCGGCAATCCCCAAAAACAGCCCGGTGGCCTCCCTGGAAAGCCGTTCTAGGGAAATCACCACCTTATCCGGCTGCAGCGGATTTCCCAGCCTGCCCGCCATATAAATTAGTTTTTTCAGGTACAGGGCAAGCAGCTCCTTTGCAGAAAAATTCTCTCCCTCTACACAGACGGTTTCCTCTCTTAGCGCCCGGCTCAGAAGGTGCTTCACCTCGTTTTCCCGCTGCTGCAAGGCAATCTTTTTCGCCTCCTCCCCAATGAACCACTGGCCTAACCCCTGCTTTTTCGCCACCACCAGAGGAATCTGGAAAATCTCGCCCCCCGCCACGGTACTCACCGTCTCCGGCTCTCTCATATTCGGTTGAAAAAAACTGACGATAGCATTTTCATCATCCATGTCAATGCCAAGATAATATTGATTTCCCATTTTTCCTCTCATATCTGCCTGAGGAACTGTCCATTAATAACTTGTGCATTTGACTTGTCTAAATCCGTACAAGCTATTTTCGGACAGTTCCTAAAGCAAATCAAAAACTTCCTCTGTGACACGTTTCATTCCGTAATAATTCTTTAATTCCCGCTTCAACGCCTCGGTCTCCTCTAAGGCCTCATGGAGCAGCAGTTCGTTTAATTTTCCATATCTGCTGCTCTCATTTTCCGTAACATTCTGGTTAGAAATACTGCCGCTCTCCGTCACCTTCGGCTCCCCGCCGCTGCTTTCCACCATATAATACTGCACCGTTTCCCCGAAAAACAGAATAAACTGCTTCACATAAATACCGTCATATACCTCCTGCAGCTCCTCCTCCCTGTAATGAACGCCGTCAAAGCTGTAATGGAGCATGATACGTCCCTTTGGCTCTGCATGATACTCCACGAAAAATTTGTCGTAGAGATGGTATTTTAAAATCAGTTTCTTTTCAAACTGCCGGTAGAAGGCGAAATAGATATTTTTCTCGGTATAAAGCGCCAACAGCTCATCCGCAATCTCCGACTGCTCCCGCTTCCGTTCCTTCTTGGCTGCAAGATATTTTAGTAAGCCTAACCTACAGGCATCGTTTAACTCTGCCCTGCGGCTGTAACGCATGGTGATTTGCCAGAAAATCTGTTCCGGCACCACTGCGTCCTTTACCAGATACGCGTGGGCAAAATAAGACAGATACGCCATGCAGACCAGCTCTCTGCCGCCCCCGGCGGTATAGCTGTCATAAATTTCATCAATACAAGCCACATAATCGGTGGAATAAAGCATCTGGGTGATGATACGTTCCTCTAAATCAAAGGTATCAATCTCAAATTCTCCCGCCGCTTTCCACAACTCTTCCATGCTCTTGGTTGCGCCGTTGTAATACTTGCAAAGGTAAATCAGAAGCACGTCATTATATTTTCCCTCCCGGAAGGTGCTCTCCGCAAAACCGGAAAGAAAATCGTCCTCCTCAAAACCCGCTTTCTCGATGGCATAGCTGCAAAGCGCCACCCGCGCCGCATTTCCCAGATAATCGTAACCGTAAACCTGCACTAGGGCATAGGCTTTCTCATAAAGATGTTCCTCCACCAGTGCTTCTATGAGAAAACGCCTATTCTCCGCCGTAGAAATGCCGTAATCTAACTCCAACAGATATTTGCCCACCAGAGGGCTGTACGCCCGTTTCAGATAATAGCGCGCCAGTTCCGGCTGTAACTGCGCCTTATAAGCCTCCGACACCTTTTCGTCAGAAAGCAGGGGCAGAAAATATTTCACTTCTTCCTCTGAAAAATCCTGATACCCTGATTTTCCCTGCATACGGTATAGCATGTAGGAGCGCTCCGTGGCTGCCGACTTCTGACACCTGTCAGCAAAAGACTTCGGATTCATCAGCGCCTCATCGGTGTAATCTAAGGTTTCACAAAAACGGTTGCCGCAGCTGTCCTCTACCACAAGGCAGTAATTTTCTGTGTATGCCGGAAAATATGCCGTTCCTCCCATAATATTCGCCACAAAAGGCTCCTTTAGCTCCCTCTGGTAAACATAGAGCTTCGCCGCCTTATCGATAAAACAGGTGAATTTGTGAGTAAACAGCAGGGTGGACAAATGTTTTCCCAGTTCTTCATTTAAAGTGCCGCTCTTTAACATTTCCCCGTAAATCACCGCCAGATTATCATTGATGTGCATTGCTTCTATCTGCTCCATGGCAAACTGCTCCATGGTTCTCTGATATTTCTGGTAAATCTCCGGCTCCTTCTCCTTCGCCGCAATGATATTGACAAAAAGCACTGCTTTCTGCTGGTAGGGTATCCTGCTGTCATACTGGAAATACATCTGGATGACCTTCGGCACCTCCACCACGGTTCTGCCGTCTAAGGACATCAGATAGGCTTCATACAGTCCGGTAAGACGGATTTCTTCCTTAATTCCAAGGGCATACCAGTGGTGATATTCCTGCCCGAAGCACTGGCTCTTAATCAGATAGCCGCAGACTGCCGCAAGCACTTCCTCCTTAGGGCTTACCTCGTAACATTTCTCCAAAATCCGGTAAAGGAATTTAGAAAATTCTTTTTTTGCCGGAAGAATATCAATGACCTGCGCCGCAAGTTCCCTTGTCAGCACATTCTGCTTTACTGCCCAGTTCAAAACAGATAGCTCAAACTCATCCAGCCTGGTCAAAAGATAGGGATCCTGCCAGATAAGGTAATACGCCTCCAAATAAAAATAAGGGCTCCGCTCCAACGCCATCCTCTCTTCAATGGCTTTTAACCGCTTTCCGCTGTTTGCGCAATACTCCTCTTTCACGAAGAGAAGTACCCAGAACAGCAGAGAGCTGTGGGGATTTTTCCGGAAAATCTCTTCGATTTCCGCCGTAAGCCTGTCCACATAGGAGGGCTCCCGCTGCACCAGCGTGCAGAGATAGAGGTAATACCCCCACTCCGGCGAATCCCTGTGGACACACTCCCGTTTAAAATCCTCCATAATCCATGCCGCCTCCTGCTTCTGGCGGTTGATGATAAGCGCCTGAGCCTTCATCAGCGGATAAATGGGCTCTTCCGGCAGCAATACCGAAAGATGGTCTAAGATTTCCCCGGATTCCCGCGCCCATGCCCCGGTGACAATGCGTTTTAAACGGTAATCTAAATACAGCTCCATCAGCCGGGCCAGACATTCCTGGCTGTCCCGCAACACGGATTTCTCCTGTGCCTCCTTTTTCTCTGCCCCGGAAGCGCAGACTGTAAAATCCAGATTTCCCGCAGGCAGTTCAAACCGCAGCCTGCCGAAATTCTTTCCGGCGTGCATCAGTTCTTCCTTAATATAATAATCAAAAGTACAGACACTTCCGATAAAATCCTCTTCCGTAAGGCGCTGCTTTTCCGGCTGTAAAAAATCTGCATCGGAAGTAACCCGGATATCCACATAGCCCCAGGGCTCTTTTTTTAATTCCAGGGTTTCCCGGCGTGATGCCGTCACCCCGTAAAATTCCGCCGCCGTCACGGGCATGGACACCGTCACCTTTGGTTTCTTATGGCAGGCAGTTAAAAATTCTTCTATCTTCTGACCGGAGGGATTTCCCTCCCGAAGCCCCTCATAGAGCAGGCGCTCCCTCTGTTCCTCCGGTCTTAAAATGTTCTTAAAATTCTTGGAATAAAACAGCCGGTATGCCTCGTCAAAGCTCTCCTTCGCCAGATTTGCAAAATCATTGAGGCTCCTTATTTTTCCGATGGAGGAATCCGCATAGAGTCTGGAAATGGACGCAACAAAAGAAAGGTTATATTCCCCCTGGTTCATGACGATACTAAACTCCCCTTTTTGAATATCCCCTTCGACTAATCCATTGCTATGAAATTGATACCGTATCCTGACCTCTTCGCCCTCAAACTGCGGCGTCAGACATTCCATCCTTGGATTGGAGGAATAAACCACCCCCCGCATCATGTTCCGATTGGTGCTGGTAATGACAAAATCACCGGAATAATCCTTTCCCTCTAATGCCTTGATGTCCACCTTGTCTGTGGAAAAGACAGGTGACGGCTTCTCCTGTTCGAATTTTCCTCTAGCTAGCTGCTGTATCCGTCTACGCAAATTAACCCCTGCTTTTTTCGTATGCTCGTTCTTGCTTTTTTATCTACAATGACTATAATAGATTATAAACCAAAATGAAGGAGTACGCAATGATAAAACACAAAGACCATTTTCACGGAAGTGATTTAGAAAAAATAGAAGAAATCTACGGCATCAAAAAAGAGGAAATCGTCAGTTTTTCTGCCAATGTCAATCCTCTGGGGGTATCTCCCCTGCTCCGCTGTGCCTTATCGGAAAAAATCGATGCCATCACCACCTATCCCGACAGGGAGTATACCTCTCTGCGGAAATGTATCGCAGCCTACTGCGGGACGGAATATGAAAATGTAATTGTAGGAAACGGTTCTACAGAGCTGATTTCCCTGTTTATCCAGATTGAGCACCCGAAGAAAGCCTTAGTGATTGGTCCTACCTACTCGGAGTACGAACGGGAAATCGCTTTGGGAGGCGGCACCACTCTCTATTATCCCTTGAAGGAGAGCGATAATTTTAAGCTGAACGTGGAGGATTTTCTCACCCACTTAAATGAAAGCATTGATTTGCTGGTTATCTGTAATCCCAACAACCCCACCTCCTCCTCCATCAGGCGGGGGGAAATGCGTCACATTTTAGATGCCTGCAAGCAGCATGATATTTATGTGATGGTGGATGAGACCTATGTGGAGTTTGCCGATGATATGGAGGAAATTTCGGCTGTTCCGCTGACAAATTACTATAATAATATTGTGATTCTCCGGGGAACCTCCAAGTTTTTTGCTGCGCCGGGGCTGCGGCTGGGATATGCAGTGACCGGAAATCGGGATTTAATTGAAGCCATTAATACCAGGAAAAATCCATGGACGATTAATTCTCTTGCTGTTGTGGCGGGGGAGACGATGTTTCGGGACAGGGAGTATATTGAGCAGACGAAGAGGCTGATTTCTTCGGAACGGGCACGGATTTTTGATTTGCTGAAGAAGAATCCTGATTTTAAGGTGTACGAGCCCAGCGGGAATTTTATGCTGGTGCGGATTCTTAAGGAGAACGTGACATCTCAGGATTTGTTTGACCGGGCGATACGGGAAAAGATGATGATACGGGATTGTTCGACGTTTCCGTTTTTGGATAATAAGTATGTTCGGTTTTGTATTATGAAAAGGGAGGATAATGATAGGCTGCTGGATTGTTTGATGAGATAGGTTGTGGCGGGCTGCCCTGGGTAGGTAATATGTTCGATAATCTCGTTGGGGCAGCCCCTCGCTACGTTATCTTGATTGCTAAGACTTCCCTGTCTGCGTTATCTAGGTTGCTAAAGCTGTGAGGCTATTGTACACTCCGCTTACTGTATTATTTTTCCAGGGTAATCTTTCTGTCTTTATAGTAATATTCTTTATCATGCTCGCTGATTTCACGCATAACTCTGCAGGGATTTCCGACAGCGACCACGTTTGCAGGAATATCCTTTGTCACCACGCTACCTGCGCCGATTACCGTGTTATCTCCAATGGTAACTCCCGGCATAATAATAACGCCTGCTCCAAGCCAGCAGTTTCTTCCGATATGAACCGGCATGTTAAACTGGTATACCTGTTCGCGGAGCTCCGGTAAAATGGGATGACCGGCGGTGGCAATGGTAACGTTGGGGCCAATCATGGTATAATCACCGATATAGATGTGGGTATCATCCACACATGTCAGATGATAATTTGCATAAACCATCTTTCCAAAGTGGCAATGATGACCTCCAAAGTTAGCGTAAAACGGCGCTTCTATATAAACACCCTCACCGCAGTCACCTAACATCTCTTTTAACATTTTTGTTCTCTTTTCCGTTTCTGATGGTTTGGTCATGTTGTAGTCGCACAGCCTGTCCTGATAAACCATCTGCTCCTTCATGATTTCCTCATCTCCCGGAAGATAAAGCTCCCCGGTATGCAGTTTTTCTTTCATTTCACTCATTTTGTATTCCTCCGTTTGCTATATTTCTTAACCTTATCATACGTAACAGTTCAGCCCTCCCTGTGCCTTTGGGGCCAGATAGCAGTTCTTCCGGTTCAGACTGTTTATAAAACGTCGGCACTTAGGCACCGTATTTTGGTGCCTTATGTACCGCTACGTTTTATACCAAGCGCAAGCGTGTCTGAATAGGAAGAACCGCT
>JAETQH010000186.1 GCA_021770785.1 Lachnospiraceae bacterium | reverse complement strand
CAAGGTACTCCAAATCACGCCTGACATAGCCAAGCTGCTTCCTGATTGTTGCGCGTATTTTCTTTTCTGTCCGTTTTTTGGATTTTGCAAGCGCAAGGTATTCTTTTCTTGCCACCTTTCGGTAAGTGCGGGGCTTCGCCCCATAGGTACGAACTTAACTAAGCAGTCCTGGCAAAACTGCTGAATGGAACTCATCATTTTGGTTTATCCTCCATCGTTGTTTTTTTGATAAATAGCGGGTATATTTTTTAGCCGTCAGGTCTACAAAAAGACTCCACGATAAACGCAGCGTATCCCTTATCTGTATGAACGATAGTTTACATTCTTCGTATACGGAATAAGAACATTCCTGTTTTTCCGCAAGGAAGCATTCCGCCTGGAAGGACTGGCGTTCCGCTATCGTCCATATGATAAGCCATAGCAGGGTTTCTGTTTCAGCATAAGCGCTGCTGCCTGCTTTTATAGTATGGATGGAGAAATTTTGCTTGAAACGCTTAAACAATAGCTCCGCCTGCCAGCGGCTCCTGTAAAGGCGCAAGATTTCTTCGCCGCAGTATTCTGCACCAAGGGATGTAACAAGCGTGATCCATCCGGCGCCGAGCAGCGTTTCTGTTTGGAGCCGGTGCTGGTTTTTGGAAGCTTTCCGGGTTTTGCGTTTCCTTGCTTTTGCTGCCTGTCCGTCTGGGAGCCTGTGAGCGATTACCCGTACAGAGACGGTTTTGCCCTTATATCTGCAAAAACCGAACACATCTATCCACTCCATATGCTTTTCTTCCGCTTCTTTCAGAAGGGCTGTCAGGGAAATTTTTTCTCCTTGTGTATTATACAGGCAGAAGTTTTTTGGCGTGATGCGCAGGATTACATCCGCACCCTGCTCTTGTGCGTAAATAAAATTTTGTGCTGTCCCATATCCGGCATCCGCCATGACAAGGTCCCCGTTTTTCATCGAAAAATGCGTCAGGGATTCCGCTGTATGCTGATCGGTAACCTTTACCTGTTTCATCCTGAATATTCACTTTTTGTATAGATTTTCATTAAGTTCGCGCCTATGGGGCAGCACCCCTATGTCAACCAGTACGTCTGCCGGGGCAGCATAGCCCCGATGCCGGCACTGATAGTAAACAGCAGAATGTACTTTCCCTATCAGTTCTGATTCTTTCACTTTGCCCTCCATGTAAATACCCCCGGCTGTATTCATTCACAACCGGGGATTCTATTATTTTTCCTCTATTGTATCTGCAAAAAGGTAATTATCATATCGTTTGAAGCAGTCCTTTTTCAATTTCCCGGACATCTTCCACAGAAAGCTCCGAAAAATACCCGGCGATTTCCTCTGCTGACATTTTTCCAGTCTTTAACATATTTTCTACTGCATCCCTTACTGCCTCACGTCTTTCACTGGCAACATAATTACGCATAATCCTCTCTTCATCAAACAAAGTCATCATGATAGATACAACCTCCTTTTCCCTGCTCTCCAGAAATTCACGGAGCAGATTCCTGTCTTTGCAGATGCGGATGGTTTCCGTGACAGCCTCCCGGCTTCTCCCATACCGCTTTACCTGTTCGTTATATACCTTTGTAAAAGCAACATACTGGCTGATGATGTCATTTCCTTTGCCGTCATAGATTACTTTTACCTTTACTTCAATGGAACATTCTTTTCCCTTGAAAAATTCTTTGGAAAATGAAATCGTTTCCGGCCTGCTGACACGCTCCCCTGTATAGATCATATATATCTCCGGCTCCGGCACATGGACTTTCTTGCTTCCATATAAATCTGCGTCCTGCTCTTCAAAATAATCATGGTAAACCTGCGCCAAATACATCAGCGCACGTATAATGATATTCATCGTCCAGCTCGACTGCTGCTCGACCAGGAATAAAATTTTGTCCCCAACCCGGAAACCCAGGTCATTATAGATCCCGTTGGTAAGCACGTTCCTTATCGTTATATCCGTAAGTGCATCTTCCGTAGCCTCCGTATCCTCCGGATGGAGCGCACGGTATAGCTGTATCAGGTATTTTTTATCCCGAAAGATCGTCGTGAATACGCTGTCTTTCACCGTATATTTGGCAAAGGAATCCTTTTTTTCCACTGCTTTCTCTTTTGGCTCTTCCTGTATTATTCCACCCTGCATAATATCACCCCGGTTCCGGCTTGCGCCTG
>JAETQH010000077.1 GCA_021770785.1 Lachnospiraceae bacterium | reverse complement strand
ATCTGCTACGTTGTCGTCGGTCAACGTAGCCACCGCTACGCCTCCCTCCTCCGCCTTGCAGAGTGACGATATATCCAGCACAGTTTAGCTAAAAATGAACGAGACAGTACACTAGCTCCTATGAGTTACAATTATTTTAAAATATCTAACGAATAAGAGAATGGGGACATGGCAAAAAAATCAACCAGACTGGAAGCACTGCACCAGACATTCAAAGAAAACGGACTTTGCAAAAAGGAAGGAAACATCACTGGATTATGAAAACGAGATTGAAAATAAGTTTATCCTGAAGGTTTGATAAATATTTTTTTGATTTTAAAGAGAAATATGGTATTATAGATATGTATAGTGATGGATTCTATCGGCTGCATTTGATGGAGGCTTATGGTACTGGAATGGGAAAGTTTTCTGCATCGAAAGCAGAATCCATTACAAGTTCTGCTGTCAGGGCTGAAAAGTCCTGAGCAATGAAGAAAGGGTATTGGAATATGCCCGGTCTCATGGCGCTATTACAAGAAAAGAAGCAGAAAAGAGGTTGGAACTTTGCAATTGAGAAGCATATGTTCCAGATGAGATCCGCAAACGGTCTGTTTGTATAAAGGATGATATTGATAAAGCTCTAAGGAAATAAAATATATATCTATAAGGGGAGTATTGTCATCCAAAGGTTCTCTCACAGCTAAGATTAGGAGGTTAAAAAAATGAAACAACGAATTTTTACAATTATTTTTGCACTGTGCTTATGTATTTCTTCTCAGTCGGTGGTATATGCATGGCAGGAAACCTCATTGTTGCAGGAGGACGTTCTTAAAGAAGAACCTGCATCCGGATTGAGCACCCGTGATAGTACGATTCCTACCCCAACCGAGGTCTATGAGTCCATGATTGCGCTGAAGGATCAGGAGGCGTATAAGGAGGGGACAGTCTGGACTGATGATGAGCCTTATTCGGCTTCGAAGGGATATTACCATTGGAAGGGTGGAACCCTTGATGGGAAGAATATCAGTGCCGTAGGCTGCGTGGCATTTGCTTTTATACTCAGCGACACGGCGTTTGGCAGTCTGCCGGCGAGGATGTATGCGGAGGGTGAGTTTGCATTTGAGGATATAAAAGTCGGAGATATTCTGCGGGTACACAATGACACCCACACCGTGATTGTGCTCGAAGTGAGCGATGTGGGGGTGGTTGTTGCCGAAGGAAATGCCTCAGGTAAGGTTCATTGGGGGCGGGCAATCTCTAAGGAGGAGGTGATGAACAACACCAGCCATTATATCACCCGCTATCCGGAAGGCTATGTTGCTCCGGATGATCCGGAGGCCAACGCATCAATTGCCAACGGACCTCTTGAGGGAGGACTTACATGGAAGCTGACAAGGGCAGGTACGCTGACCATCTCCGGCAAGGGCGCTATGCCGGATTTCGACAGTGTTGAAGACCAGCCGTGGAGCGACAACAGAAGCCAGATCCGGAAGGTCGTGATTGAGGATGGCATTACCAGTATCGGTTCCTGCGCTTTTTGCAACTGCGGGGTTCTTAGTGCAGAGATTTCTTCTAGTGTGACAACAATCGGTAACAGCGCATTCCGTGGGTCTTCAATTATTTCCGTGACCATTCCCGCTAATGTGAAAATCATCGGTGACAACGCTTTTGGCGTATGTCAAAATCTTAGTTCGGTGACTGTTTCCGAAGGGGTGGAAACAATCGGCCAAAATGCGTTCAACGCATGTACAAGTCTCACCTCTATAGCCCTGCCTTCCAGTATTGGGGAGGTAGGCGCTGCCGCATTTTTTCAATGTACGGCGATGACAAGAGCAACGTTTGCTCCCGGCAGCAAGCAGGTAAAGTTGGGCGACAATATGTTTATGCAATGCTACTATCTGATGAGTGTAACATTGCCTCAAAATATAGACTGCATTGGTGAAGGTATGTTTCAGAATTGCCTGATGCTTGCCGGAGTGGAAATTCCGCAAGGTGCGGAAAGTATCGGAGCGCATGCGTTTTCTTCCTGTAGCAGCTTGACCACTGTTATAATTCCAGACAGCGTAACGACAATAGGGATAGCAGCATTTGCATCTTCTGCTCTGACTGATATATATTTTACCGGTACTGAAGCGCAGTGGAACAGCATAAGCAAAATAGGCGATACGGCATCAATAGTGTCAAAGGCGGCTATCCATTACAATTATACTCCTGTCACCAGCCCGGATCCGGATGATGGTGACGACAACGATAATAATAACGATGACAATGCGGAAAATGGAGATCATACAGGAAACGGTGACGGTTCCGGCAACGGCAATGATACAGGAAGTGGCGGAAATACAGGAAACGGCGAAGGTCAGACGCCAGAGAAGACACCGCTTGCAAAAGGCAAAACCTTTACGATCGGCAAAGTCACTTATAAAGTGACAAAAGTCGGCAAAGAAGTGGAACTGAAAATGTCAAAATCCACGGCAAAGAAGGTTACAATCAATACAGTCACAGGTACGGACGGTGTGAAGTATAAAGTAACCTCTATTGGGTCGAAGGCAATGCGGAATCATAAGAAGATGACGAGCCTGACCATTGGGGATAATGTAAAGACGATTGGTGCAAATGCATTTTCGGGTTGTACAAAGCTGACGACTGTTAATCTCGGTAAGACATCGAAATCGAATCTGACGGCAATCGGAAAGAGCGCATTTAGCGGATGCAAAAAGCTTGGCAAAGTAACGATTAAGTCAACAAAGCTTAGTTCCGTAGGAAAACAGGCGTTTAAGGGTACGAAGTCCAGTCTGAAGGTGAAAGTACCGTCCAGACAATTGGCAAAGTATAAGAAAATCCTTAAAAAATCAGGATTGAAAGTTAAACAGGTGACAAAATGATACAGTCGTTGAGGATGAGATTTCAGATACGCAGAAAATAGCACTCATGGAGAAGATTGTTCGCATAAACGAACAATCTTTTCCCAAGGGCATAGAAATTAGTTTTGTAAAAGAGTATTGCAAGTTAATAGAAGATAAAATGCAGCAGTGCATCAAGGGGGAAAGAATGTATATCGAAAATAAGTATTGGAATCATTACATCGGTGATACCGACGACAGCCTGACACTTGTGGAGTATTTGGCAGAAAAACAGAGAGAAGAAATGCCATTGACCTTATCACGGACCTTGCCGCTTTGCTGCTGGAGTGTAAAATGAGCGGAAGTGTGAACTTATGCGAATTGTTTGGGGATGAATTGGAAACTTCCGCACCGGATATTCGTATCATAGCCACGCCGGAGGAACACGGACTGATAAATAAGGTTCTCATGGATTTTGTGTCGGAACCGCTTGCTTATGATTTAAGTGAAATGTGTCCAGAAGAAGAAATGTCAGAAATGGCGGCGCTCTGCGAAGGACTAAGAAAAGAATTACAACTTTATTATAACACGACAACTCAGACTGCTTATGCAAGCGGTATCAGCCAGAGTAAGTTAGCAACAGGAACGGAAAAGCTGATCGGGGGCGCCACAACCTGGCTCATGGTGCTAGCGCCGGTCGTTGCAGGACTTCTGGTTATCTATTTTATCCTGGGATTGGATAAAAAAGGCTTGAAAAGTGTATGTATTTATTATACAATAAGAAAATCAGAGAGTTTGTAACTCAACGTATCTTAAGGAGGAAGTTTGAATGATTTCAGCAGGAGATTTCAGAAATGGTATTACCATCGAATTAGAGGGCAATATTTTTCAGATTATTGAATTTCAGCACGTGAAACCGGGTAAGGGTGCAGCGTTTGTAAGAACCAAATTAAAAAACATTAAGAGTGGCGGTGTGGTAGAAAAAACCTTCCGTCCTACCGAGAAATGTCCACAGGCACGTATCGACAGAAAAGATTATCAGTATCTGTACGTAGACGGGGATTTATTCTATTTCATGGACGTAGAGACTTACGACCAGATTGCATTATCCAAAGATGATATCGGTGATGCGTTAAAATTTGTCAAAGAGAATGAGATGGTAAAAATGTGCTCCCACAACGGAAGCGTATTTGCGGTGGAGCCGCCTCTGTTCGTAGAGTTAAAAATCACAGATACGGAGCCGGGCTTCAAGGGAGATACCGCTACCGGAGCTACCAAACCTGCAGTTGTTGAGACCGGAGCTACCGTATATGTTCCTTTATTCGTAGAGCAGGATGACGTGATTAAGATTGATACCAGAACCGGGGAATATTTATCCAGGGTTTAGGGTTTTGGACAAGTTGTAAAGTTACAGATGATGACAGAAAAAGCCAGGAAGGTTGATTTTCCTAGCTTTTTCTTTTTGTGCAATTTTACTTAAAGTTGATAAAAAACATATTATTGGTAACACATTGGTAACACGTTGGTAACAAAATCTAAGGTATCCGGTTAATCCAATCCAGAAGTTCCGGCATCGTAATGTGGGTGTAGGTGTTATATAAAATACTCTTTGGAGTATGCTCCATAATCCGTTGCATATAGAGCTCCGGAATGCCGGCAGCAGTTCCCCTGGAGGCAAAGGTATGCCTTGCATCATGACATTTATGCGGATGCTCCATAACTTTGTTAATACGGGCTAAATTGCGGGCCAAGAAGTTATTATAAGTGATTACAGTGCCAGAGGGATTAAGCATTAGTTTTTCATTATCATGTTTCTTAGAATTATCAACGAACCATTTTACTAAGTCATAGGTCTTATCATGGATGGGAACGTACCGGACGCTCTCTTTATTCTTGGCTAGTTCGCCTGGAACATAAAT
The DNA here is from genome assembly GCA_021770785.1 of Lachnospiraceae bacterium. Taxonomy (GTDB): domain Bacteria; phylum Bacillota; class Clostridia; order Lachnospirales; family Lachnospiraceae; genus Roseburia. The sequence goes on along the minus strand of JAETQH010000077.1, from coordinate 12,598 downwards.
CCATCGTTCCTCCAGATTAACGTTTTCCTGGTTGTTTTTGAGAAGCTCATTAACACGCATTCCTGAGTAAAGGAGAATGAGCAGCACTTTCACGTCCCAGTTGTCAGCCATAGACCAGAGTTTGTTAATTTCGCTTTCCGAGAATGGGATGCGGTCTATAACGGGGTCACTGTATTGAATGGAAATGCCGTCAGTGCATTTTTTAGTAATCAGATTATGGTCATAGGCATAATCAATGACGATGCGCATTACGATAAGAACATTCTTTTTAGAGGAACTTCCTAAGTCGATAGAGTCCAGGACCCGTTCCAGCATATCTTTATTCAAGTCACGTATTTTCACATCATACAGCGGCTCACAGTATTTATAAGCCGTTTTTCTTGAGGTGAGGGTAGAATTACCAAGTGTCTGATATGCTTTGGTTTTTTGATATTTTTCATAAATCTCTGAAAAAGTGATGTTTGCCTCTTCCGGGCTGAATGGATTATCATTATATTCCGCCAGGGCGGAGAGGGCAGCTTTTTTGGTGGGATAATATCCAAGAATAATTCTCTTCTGGACGAAATCACCTGTCTCTTCATCATATTTTTCTTTTGACATCACTCGAACCATCCACGGTTTCCTACGGTTGCCGGATAGCTTAGTGATGGAGCCATAGCCATTTGGCAGTTTCATGATAAGTACCCCCTGAAAATATAAAGTTGCACCGGTGCAACTAGGCTTTCTGTTTTTTTACTAATTCAATAAGTGCATCCTGTAAAACCTGAGAGAAGTTTACATTAAGAGATAAAGCTTCTTCATTTAACCATTCAGGAATAGATAAAGTTTTCTTTACTGCGGAAGAACTGGTACGCTTTTTATATGCGAGCATATCAAATTCGATGACAGCAAGGAAAGAATCCGGTTCTGGGGTAATTAAGTCAGGAGAAGTTGCTGCTGGGAATGGAATATGTTCTTTTTCCATATCCATGAGGCATAAGCCAAGGGCATCCACCGCCATGTTATATGCTTCCTCCATATCATCCCCCTGTGTCATACATTCCGGTAAGTCTGGAAAGGTAATCCAGAAACCACCTTCTTCTGCTTTGTGGAATAAAGCTGGATAAAATAATTTATTCATAAAAATCCTCCTTATGGAATGGCGGGAATTATTTTAATCCCGCCTGTTTTAATATTTTTTGTTCAAGACCATTTTTTAAAGCCTTGTTATGATAAGGAACGATTACTTGTTTCCCGGTCATATCGTTTCTGAGTTTCACGTGAGAACCATTTTGACTGATTGTTTCAAAACCGTTCTTATGTAGGAGATTTATCATCTCTCTTGGCATCATTGGCATATTTATTAGCTCCTTTCCTTATCTGTAATTATTATATCACGTAATAATACGTATATCAATAAAAATACGTATTATTACGAAAAATCCCAAATATTTTCAGTATAATCCACAAACGTATCGTCTTATTATGACGGTATGGCTAAAATAATAATAAATGAGGTTATGAGAGAAAAGAATATATCTGTGAAACAGATTTTACCCTATTTGTCATATTCCAGAGCAATGGTGTACCGGATTTTAAACGGGGCGAAAACACCTTCCATAGATGACTTGGAAGAGTTTGCCAGGAAAATATATGTGATAATCAGGAAGCACCTAGAAAAGACCGGAAGGCTGTGAGCTTTCCGGTCTTTGAGAATTATAATTTAATTTTTTCAAGTAGCGCTTCCTGTAATACCTGTGAAAAGTTAATGTTCATTGAAATAGCAGCCTCATTTAGCCACTCAGGAATAGTAAGGGTCTTTTTCACAGATTTATTATTATACATTTTTCGATATTCAATGGTATCGCAGGCAATATAATTAATAAACTCACAATCACCATGAGATAAAGATGAAAGGTCAGAGGGAGTAGGAATAGGTTTGCCATCTGTTTCATAACCGTATAATGTGAGGGCGAGGGCATCTTCTGCCATTTCTAAGGCATCTTGCAAATTATCTCCACAGGAATAGCAACCGTCAAGGTCAGGAAACATGACAGAAAATGCACCGTTTTCTTCGGGGGTAAAAATTGCTGGATATACATATTTCATGATAAATTTTCTCCTTTCATAGAGCAGGTCATTTAAGACCTGCATCTTTTAAAATATTATTTAATGTTCCAACTGGAATTTCGGCTTTGTGTCGTGGTACGGTAAATTCTTTTCCTGTAAGGTCCTGTACCAGACATCATGCCGACTTCCGTTTCGTTTTAATTTACAGCCATTTTTCTTAAGTATCTTTAGCAGTTCTTGTGTTTTCATCCTAATCTCCGTTTCATGTATCAATAATAACACGTGCAAACACGTGTGCCAAGGGAAATACGTGCAAATACATATAAAAAAGAACCGGAAGGATTTAATCTTTCCGGTTCTTCATGTTTTCAAGACACTTTTTTCCAAATTCTCGTAGAACTTCCTGAGAAGTGGGGGAGAGCTGCTGGTAGGTACGGACTACTTCAAGAATTGACTGATAAAATTCATTATCACTGTCCTCTAATAAATCAGATACCAAGGCAGCAGTCTCATCTTCAGGAATAATAAACATCTCCCCGCTGCCATCACGCAGCCATTCCTCGTTCACATTAAACTCACGGCAGATGGATTTAAACATCTGTTCGGTGACGGAATTAACATTATTTTCTATCCGACTGATAGTAACTTTTGTCACACCCACGCGTTCACCAAATTTTTCTAATGTTAATCCGAGAGTTTTTCTTAATTCTTTTATTCTTTCATTCATGAGAGTCCTCCTATAAATTGAGTTCTTTCATTAGCTCTTCTTCTGAGATAAATTCATTACAGTCGGGATTTTCTTTTACATCCGAGAGCATTTTTTTATCCCATTCGTCTGGTGTTACCTCTTCAACGTTTTCCCATGAACGGGATGGAATATTATTTAAAATCATTTCCCAGACCTTTTCAGCGTCCACTTCACTCATGACGGTTACAGCACCGAAAATACGTTCTTTTACTGCACTCATATTATTCCTCCTATTTATAAATCTGTCCGCGATTATCAATTTTTTCAATGTAGAGAACATTCCCGCTTTTATCAAAAATTACACGAAAATCTCCAACTCTCAGACGATACCCAGGCTCATCCTTTAGCTTTTTCACATCACCAGACGGGAGATTATGAATGGCATTAATAATGCGCCTGCTGGTAATGGCATCCTGCTTTTTTAGAAATTTAACTGCTTGTTTCGAATAATGAATATCCAACGTATCACCTTCTCTATGCCTAAAGGATAACACCTGAAAAATAAGAAGTCAATAAAAAAGTTACGTAAAGTAACAAAAAAGTATTGACAAAGTAACATAAAGAAATTACTATGTAACTGTAAGTAACATGTAAAAAGTGAGGTGATAAAAAAGCCATGCAAAAAATAGACACCGCCTGCGAGTGGCAGGCGGTAAGAAAAAATTATCTTTTATAGTATCCGTATTTTATCAAGAGATTAGTGGCTTCATCGTCTGGTAAATCGGTTTGGAGTAGTACGTTCTTTTTCCGGGTCTACAATCCAGTACTCACGGACACCTGCATCCGAGTATAGGGTATTTTTGGTGGAATAGTCCATTTTGCGGCTGGAGGGAGACACAATTTCGATGATGAAATCCGGTGCACCATTGCATCCGCAGTTATCAAGCTTGTTTTTGTCACAAATAACGGAAATATCCGGCTCGACGTATGTTTGGCGTCTTTGTTCAAAAATACTGCAAATGGGGCAGGATAGACTTCGCAGGAACCATTATTTTTCTCAATATGGTGTCCGAGAACCTTAGTAAATTGGTTTATAAGTTTTTGATGGATGCGGTTCGGCGGAGCCATATCATAAATACGACCGTCAATCAGTTCCGCACGCTTGCCATCCGGCAGGGAGTAAATGCAAAACATTTCCAGTATAATCCACAAACATATCGTCTTATGATGCCTATATGGCTAAAATAATAATAAAAGCAAGAAAACTACATTTGGAGAAACGAATAAAACTAAAGATGGAGGCGAAGTATGTTTGAGGTAATGAAAATGAAGATTAAAGAGTACCTGGACAGCTTAGATGAGGGGGACATGGAATTTACAAGGAAAATTTATGTGATAATTAGGAAGCATTTAGAAAAGACCGGAAAGCTGTGAGCTTTCCGGTCTTTTCTGGGGTATTATTTGATTGCCGTTCTGGTGGGGTAACACCGGAGCGGTTTTTAATTTTATGAAGCGATTTGATTTTCCCGCATCTTTTGACTAATGCGGTATTGTTCTGCATCTGGTATATCTACAAATTCAACAGTTTTATCATAATTTTCCCGGACAACTTGTTTTATTTCCTCCAATGTTACGTTGAAAAATTCTCTTCTTTGATTTACCATATTGATTTTTTTATCCTCAAATGCGCGATGTAATGCAGCTTCAAGGGCTGGTGCATCATCAGAAAATATCATAGCGTGCACATCAAATTTGAATGGAACAGAAGCGTCTCCAAGTTCGTCAACACGTTCTTGCGGGTCGAGCCTACGGGTCATGCCGATTTTATAAGTTTGATAATGTATTTGCTCTTTTTCGATTTTTCTCTGTTGATCTTCCAGTTCTTTCTGCACCTTTGCTTGTTCGCGCTGTTCTGCGCGAGCTGCTTTTGCGGCTTCCTTTTCTTCCTGCTTTTTTTGCTGGTATTCAAATGCCAGACGAAGTTCTTTTATTTTTGCATCCAAGTATCTTTGCGTAATAGAGATATTCATTATAGTTCCGAGTTTTGATATTGTTTCTGCGGATTTGTAAATTCTGTTTAGGGAGGCATCGAAATTAGTATATTTGACCTTACCAATCGTTTCGTCACATTCTGTATTGAAAGCGCGCAGAAGAAGTTTTTGAGTGTCAGATACCATTTTTTTACCTTTAGTTTTATTGCCGTTTACAGTCCAATCCGTCGTGCCTGTGACAGCAGTTTTGCTTCAAACTACATACCTTCTTTCGTACTTGATAGCAAAATTTTATCATACTTATGTAGAAAATTCTACAAAAATAATTAAAATTTTCCGCTCCTTTTACTTTATCTGTAAAGATTGTGTAGTAATAATCGGAGTAGGAGTAATTTCTCAATTAAGAGAAATTACTCCTACTCGATTGTGTGGAATTAAATAACAGCTTGTTCTTATAGTCCCTTTTTGAAGAAATTCTAATTCCCTCCGGGACCATCCTGCCGTGGACGGGAAGATTCCGGCAGCGGTTCTATCGAGGATTCTCCTTCTTTTGGAGGATGCCCGCTTGCATTTCCGGCAGAAGGTTTGCCGGTTCTATGGCAGTTTTTTGCGGAAGAGTCAGTGTGGGTAGCCTCCCAGACACCGTCAGGGATAGTACGTATCGGTTCGTTTTTTGGTTTCATAATAAGCTCTCCTTTCCGTCATAGTATGCGTAAAAGCACTGCAATTATGAGGCAGGGCGGGAAACTTTGTGGAATAAAATCACAATGGCAAGCAGTGCAATTACAATCTGACTTACAAGAATACCAGACAGATAGCTTTTGATTCCCCAAATCGGCACGGTAAAAAGCACAAAGAGGATACGGATAGCGCAGGCGGTCAGGTTCAGGCCAAAGGTGATGCCCGGATAGCCCAGACCGTGCAGAATGCTGCTTAGGGTAGAGCTTAAGTAAAGGAAGGGGCAAATCCAGCCCAAGGTTACGATAAAGGTTCCTGCCAGGGCATTTCCGAAGAGGAAGTTACCAAGGAATTTCCCGGTGAGGATAAATCCGGCAGTGCAGATAAATCCCAGAAACAGGCAGGATTCAATGGTTTTTTTGATGGTGCGCCGAATCAGACCTTCATTTCCTGACGACTGTGCTTCTGAGATGGTGGGAAGCAGCAGAACGGAGATGGAGTTGGTAATCACCGAGGGAAACATAATGATTGACATGGACATTCCGGTGAGGATTCCGTAAACGCTCAAGGCTTCGGAATTTGTGTAGCCAAAGAGTTTTAAACGGTTGGGGAGCATAATGTTTTCAAAGGTGCCGAAAAGATTCAGCACAAGGCGGTTGGCAGTGAGGGGCACAGCCATGGAAAACAGATTTCCGGTATAGGCGCGGAAATGATGAAGCTGCGTTCTTATTCCCTGGAAGCTGCCAAAAGCGCTGATGGAAACCAAGGTGCTGGCGGCCTCGCCTATCACAAGTCCCCAGATGGTGATGGAGAGGGTCATGTCTTTTCCCTGACTTAACTGTATCTGGTACATCAGATAAACGCTGCCTACCCGGGCAATCTGTTCTACAAACTGACAAAGGGAGGGGATTGCCGTTTTTTTCAGACCATAGTAGTAACCGTTGATACAGGCGTGGATACAGCTTGGAACAAAGGTAAAGGCAAGCACTTTAAGCAGTGGAATACAGCGGTCATCCCCTAACCAGGCACGGGAGAGAAAATCAGCCTGATGGTAAATGAACAGTCCCGTCAGGGTAGACAATGCCAGGGAAATCACAAGACCGATGAAAAGATACAGCTTTGCGCCGGAGGGATTTTTCCGTCCCATCTCCATGGAAACAAATTTGGAAATAGAAGTCTGGATTCCTGCTGCGGTGATGGCGAAGCCTAACGCCGTGACCGGAGAAATCAGCTGATAAATTCCTAAGCCCTCTGCACCAATGGTACGGGAGAGGAATATTCTATAGAAGAAACCTATAATTCGTGTGAGAACTCCGGCTATGGTTAGTAGCAAGGTTCCGGTAATAAAGACATTTTTTGCAGAAGATTGTTTCAATACTGACCTCCGAAGCCTTCCGGAAAACCGGTGTTATTTTTGGTAATTTTAATATATGAAAGAAGTGGAGAGAAAATGAGTAGTGAGAGAGAGAATAAAAATAGAGTTTATCTGGATAATGCGGCAACAACACAGATGTCTACGGAAGTAAAGCGGGCCATGGAGCCATATTTGCAGCGAAATTTTGGAAATGCTTCTACCGTTTATTCCTATGGGGAAGAAGCAAAAGAAGCGATGGAACATGCCCGGAGGATTATCGCTTCCAGCTTGTGGGCAAAGCCGTCGGAAATTTATTTTACCTCCTGCGGTTCGGAGTCAGATAACTGGGCCGTTAAGTGTGCAGCTGGAGAGTGCAGGCAGGAAGGGCAGCATATTATTACCAGCAAAATCGAACATCACGCCGTATTAAATTCCTGTGAGTATTTAGAAAAATTAGGATATGAAGTCACTTATCTGGAGGTGGATGAGAAAGGCATGGTGTCACCTGAGGCGGTGCTTGCTGCCATTCGCCCGGACACAACCCTAATTAGCATCATGTTTGCTAACAATGAGGTGGGAACCATTGAGCCGATTATGCAGATAGGGAAAATAGCAAGGGAACAGGGAATATTATTCCATACCGATGCCGTACAGGCGTATGCTCAGATACCCATTGATTTAAGACGCTATCCCATAGATATGTTAAGCGCCAGCGCCCATAAATTTCACGGTCCTAAAGGAGTGGGATTTTTATATATCAGAGAAGGGGTAACGCTGCCCTCTTTTATCCATGGGGGTGGACAGGAAGAAGGAAAACGTGCGGGCACGGAAAACGTGGCAGGTATTGTGGGAATGGGAAAGGCGGCGGAGCTGGCATTTTGCGATATGGGAAACCGTATTCGCAAGGAGACCATGCTGCGGAATTATCTTTTGGAAAAGGTAATGCATGAAATTCCCGGTGTCTGTATCAACGGGCATCGCAGTAAACGGCTGCCGGGAAATGCTAATTTCAGCTTCCGGGGGGTAGACGGGGCTTCCTTAGTGATTTTGCTGGATGAAGACGGTATCTGCGCTTCCGGCGGTTCGGCATGCAACACCGGGGAGGAGCGGATTTCCTATGTCATACGGGAGTTAAAGGTGCCGGAAGATTACGCACCGGGCACCATCCGCATGACCCTTTGCGGCAGCACCACAAGGGAGGATATTGACCGGGCGGTGGAATCTTTAAAGAAGAATGTTGCAAGACTGCGGGATTAAAATACATTTTTCTTGAAATCAGCAGGCGGGAATGCTATTATAAACAGAAATGCCTAAAAGAGGAGGAAACCAATGAGAGAGAATTATCAGTATTTTTTCATGGATTTAGACGGAACCATCACGGACCCGAAGGAGGGGATTACCAAATCCGTGGCATATGCCTTAAACCATTACGGAATAAAGGTGGAAAATTTAGATACCTTAGAGAAATTCATTGGACCTCCTCTTTCAGACTCTTTTCAGGAGTTTTACGGATTTGACAGGGAAAAAAGCTTAGAGGCGGTGGAGAAATATCGGGAGTATTTTAAAGACAGAGGTATTTTTGAAAATGAACTTTATTCCGGTATGGAGCAGCTGTTGAAAAACGTTACGGAGCATGGGGGAAAGCTTGTTCTTGCCACCTCAAAGCCGGAGATTTTTGCAAAACGTATTTTAGAGTACTTCCACATAGCGGAATACTTTACCTTTGCAGCCGGAAGTACGTTAGATACCACCCGGAACAAAAAGGCGGATGTGATACGCTATGCGCTGGATTCCCTCGGGATAGAGCCGGAGGATGCGGTGATGGTGGGGGACAGAAAGCACGATGTCATTGGGGCAAAGGAAAATGGCATGGAGTGTATCGGTGTCCTGTTTGGCTACGGTGACAGAGAGGAATTAGAGGCTGCCGGAGCGGACAGGATTGTGGAGACGGTGAAAGATCTGGAAAAGGAAATGATGGAGCTGCTGGGAAAATAAACAGATGAAATGTTTTTTAGGGGAAATATACCAAATAGCACCGAAACCAGTCCAAATAGCACATGTCTATTGTATTTTTTTGGAAGAATTATACAATGGAAGAAGCAGGCGGTGTGACAAGAAAAGAAGAGTATCGCTTGTTAGAAAATGTAGTTAGTGTCCGGTGACAGTGTAGTGGTATTGGACACGGAAATGAGGAAAAATGCAGCAGTTTCGATTAGCGATTTGCGATGATGAAGAATATTTTATTGAGGACATCAGACAGTATTTAAAAGCATATATCAGTGAGACAGAAAATGAAATTATTGCGGATTCATATACCTCAGGCAAGGCACTTTTAGAAATATCGGAGAGAGAAGAGAAAAGCTATGATATTTATTTCCTGGATGTAGATATGCCGGAAATGAGGGGAACCGATTTGGCAAAGGAACTTCGCCAGAGATATCCTATGGCAGTCATTTGTTTTATTACTTCTTATGAGGAATACGCTTATGAGGCGTTCCGGGCAGAGGCATTAGATTATCTGATAAAACCTGTAAAATACGCAGAATTGCGTCATACATTGAATCGCTGTGTGATACAGATACAGTATTGCCGGGATGCGGATGCGGCGAAGAAGCGGTATTTAGAGGTAAAAACAAATCGGGGAAGTACATTGGTAGATATGAAAGATATTATTTATATTGAAAAACGTCGGAATCAATGCGTGTTTCATTTAGATGACGGGGAACTGCTAAGTTATATGACATTATCGGAAGCTTATGACATGCTCGATAAGGCTTCATTTTTCTATGTTCATCAAGGGTATATCGTAAATTTTGCACAGATTCGGGAAGTGAAAATGAAGGTGGTATGTCTGGGGAAAAACAGAGAGATACCAATCAGCCGGAAGTATCAGCCGAAAATGAGGCAGATGCACATGGATAAGATTATGCGGCTTCGGACGGAGAAGTATCAGGGATAAGAAAACATGCAAATCCGGTAGATATCGGAGGAGATTCTGCTTTTCTGGTAAATGTATATAACAAAATCTGGGATATTTTTTAGAATAATTTCCCCATAAAATTAAATTCAAATAAAATAGAGTGTCAAAAAAGAGCATATTATTTTGACACTCTTAAAAGTAAAGAGGTTGGTAAAAATGAAGAATGCGGTTAAGAAAAAAATAGTAATCGAAATTATAGCAGTTGGAATATTATGTTTTGCCAGCGTGGCAGGAATTGCTATTTATGCTATTCATTTACAATACAATGCCTTAGGTGTCAGTCGGTTGATAGGAATTTCAATTGATGAAAGTGACAGGGTAAAGATAGGTGAACTGGACGGATATGATATTTATATACAAAATTTATCAGACCCTTATGTTAGTGATTTTTGGGCACATGAGATACCTCTAAGAACAGCACTGGAAGAGAGCAAAATCAAACTAGAGGATTTTTATAAGCCGGCGCAGTCTAGCGAAGAGATTACGGTGGATGGAGTGACAGGGACGGTATACTATTTTGAAAATTATCAGGTTGCCTTTTTAGATAAGCAATGTATCATTTCACCGATAGGAAGTATCTGAGAAAATCTGCTATATGTAATTGGGCACTGTAATCAAAACTACAAAGTTGGCATCATCATATTGAATATCCAAAGTACCGTTAAGCGTGTTGACGGAATTTTGGATATTTTTGATTCCCAGTCCATGAAACATACCGGGATTTTTCTTGGTGCTTTGGAAAGTACCGTTTTTTTCAATAATCCGTTCCCTGTGATTATTTTTACAGGTGATGTGAAGGTATGTATCGGTCTGTTCCATGGAAAAAGAGACAGAGCCGTTATCTAATTTCCCGGCAGCGGTAATGGCATTGTCTAAGAGGTTTCCTAAAATAGTAATCAGGTGGAAGTCAGAGAGATAGATATTTTGGAAACAACATTTATAGTGAAAATGAATGTTTTTCTGCTGGCACAGCATAGCTTTCGCATTTAAAATGGCGGAAGTCAGGTCATGAGGCGTCTGGATAACCTGCATATCTGTCATAGTGTCACTGATTTTTCCTAAATATTCCTGTAGGCGGTCAAGATTCTTTTGCGCAGCGTAGCCGTTTAGAATAATCAGATGATTCTTGAAATCATGCCGGAGAGACCGGAAAGAATCCATGGAACTTTTTATGTTTTGATAATAGTTATTTTCAAGCTCATATTTGGAAATCAGTACCTGTTGTCTGGCATTTTCTTCGAGTGAGAGCAGAATATGGTTGTATCCGCTCAGGCAGATGGCAATAATGATAAAGATAAAAGAGAATATTACAGGGAGAATCCATGTATCATCGGAGTGACCGGAGAGCAAAGTGAGGCTTAGATAGCTTAATACAAAAACAGAGAGTGTAATTGAAATACAGAAACTGATGCCGTAACGCTTTTTGTTGGGCAGGACGATAAGCCTTTTCGTATAGACGAAAAGGCATGGTAGAATATAAGCAATTACAGAGCAAATTAAATTTTTATAACTGACATAAAGTTCATTATTGAGAAGAAAAAAGTCGTTTGTTAATACACAGTGAAAAGTATATACTGTGGAAGCAGATATTATAATATAAATTTGATATGTAATAAATTTTTTGAAGCTGGTTTTGAAATGAAAACCGCTTATAAGGTATATATATAAGAAAGTCATACAATCATCTAAAATAAGACTAAAGGGAATATTCTTAGGTATAGCATATATAAGAGTATAAATTAAGTAAAAAAGGCGTAAATTATGCTTTTTGGTAACAGAATAATGCTTATTTTTAATAGGAACTAAGAATTCCAATGTGAAAAAATAAAATAATCCGTTTATAAAATCAAAATAAATTCTTAACCAGTCCATAACATTTCTCCTCGCTTGAATTACCGATATAGTAATTATAATCTATTTTTCTCAAAAAAGATACTCTTGAAATTTACCAAATAGCACCGAAAACGTACCAAATAGCACATGTCTATTGAAAAATTTCAAAAAAGTGATAAGGTAGGACTAGCAAAAGAAAAGGAGGCATTTGTAAAATGAAAAACCAAAATGAGTTGGAAATACCGTTAAAATGCAAAAAAGTAAGAGAAGAGGAAATGAGAAAAATTGTTGGGGGAAGTAAGAAAAAGGGAACTGTTATAAATGATTTTTGGAATAAGATATTAAAACCATGATAAACATATATATTTGTAATATAGAAAGATATGATGAAGTGTAACGAAAGATATTTAAGGCACAAATATAATAAGAGGGTGAATCATGAGATATACATTTGTACAACAACATGATGCGACAGACTGCGCAGCGGCGTGCCTTGCCATGGTCTGTCTGCATTACAGAAAAGAAACAACAATTACAAGACTGCGCGATATGATGGGCACAGACTTGAAGGGAACAAATCTTCTGGGCTTAAGTCAATGTGCAGAAAATATGGGATTTACCTCGCAGGCAGTTAGGGTGGACAAGGAAGGCTTTTTAAGTAAGTTCACCCTGCCCGCCATTGCAAATGTGATTACGAAAGAGGGGCTTGCCCATTTTGTAGTCGTATTCAAAATTACGAAGAAATATGTTGTCATCGGTGATCCGGCAAAAGATTTGATGCGGATGAAAACCGACGAATTTTATAAAGGCTTTACAGGAGCAATGCTGATTTTAATACCTAATGAGAAATTTGCCACGGGTCATATCAAGGGAATGAAAATATTCGACCGTTATATGAAACTGCTGCTTCTATAATGTACCCATAGATGTGGACATAAAATTTGACCCCAATTCCATTTCGTGGACACTGAAAATACCCCTAATCCTGTTTCATGGACACTTATTAATACTCCTGTCAGGGTAAA
>JAETQH010000185.1 GCA_021770785.1 Lachnospiraceae bacterium | reverse complement strand
TGCAGGCAGGAAGCGGACTGGCTTGTGGGCATCAACGGTACAAGGCTGTTTACGGTTTTATATGGTGGAAAGGTTTTAAAGGTGGGGCGGGTGCAGACACCCACCCTTGCGATGTTGGTAGACCGGGAAGCAAAGATTATGAATTTCCAGAAGGAAAAATATTACATGGCGCATATCCTGATGGATGGGATGGATGCCGCCACCGGGCGCATGGATGATAAGAATAAAGCGGATGAGATTGCGGGGGCTTGCCGGGACGGGCAGGCTCTCACCACGTCCGTTGTGAAAGTGGAAAAAGCGGTCATGCCGCCGAAGCTCTATGACCTCACCACGCTCCAGAGGGATGCGAACCGTTTATTTGGTTTCACCGCAAAGCAGACCTTAGAGTACACGCAGAGCCTTTATGAGAAAAAGTTAGCCACATATCCGAGGACGGACAGCCAGTTCTTATCCGATGATATGGGGCAGACCGCAAAAGGAGTGATTGAAGCGGTGTTCAGCTCCCTCATGTTTGAGGAAAACAAAGCGTCCAGCCCGGATATAAAAAGGATTCTGAACAGCAAAAAAGTGACAGACCACCACGCCATTATCCCCACAATGGAGATAGGGAAAGCTGACCTTGCGGCATTGCCGGAAACGGAGCGGAAAATTTTATCCCTGATTGCGAACCGCCTGTTATGCGCCACCGGGGAGAAGCATCTGTATGAAACAGTCAAAGCGGAGTTTTCATGCAATGGATATACTTTTTCGGTTTCCGGCAAGTCCGTCACGCATAACGGGTGGAAATCTTTTGAGGATGCCTTTAAGCGTTCTTTTAAAATCTCCGGGAATCAGGAGGAAGAAAAAGAGGAAAAGAAACTGCCGGAACTGTCGGAAGGACAGACATTTGACGGTGTGCAGACGAAAATCAGCGAGCATTTCACTTCCCCGCCGAAGCGCTTTACGGAAGATTTATTATTATCGGCAATGGAACGAGCCGGGGCGGAAGATATGGGCGATGACGTGGAGAGGAAAGGCTTGGGTACGCCTGCGACAAGGGCGGACATTATCGAGAAGTTAGTCAAGGACGGGTTTGTAAAGCGTGAGAAAAAGCAGATCATACCCACAGAGGACGGATTGAAGCTGATTACGGTGCTGCCGGATGTGGTGAAGTCCCCGAAACTTACCGCCGATTGGGAAAATGCCCTGACACTGGTAGCAAAAGGGGAGCTTCCTATGGAGGACTTTATGGCGGACATTGAAAACATGGTGTCGGAGCTGATACATACCTACCATGAGGTCAGTGACGAGCAGAAAAAGATGTTCGCACAGGAGCAGGCGGCTCTTGGGGTATGCCCGCACTGTGGCGGTCAGGTGGTAAAGGGGAAATTCGGCGCTTACTGCGTGAAAAAATGCGGTATGAACGTGAGCCGGGTAATGGGTGCTGCCCTTACCGATGCACAGGTGAAGGATATGCTTGCCGGGAAGAAAATCCTGTTAAAAGGGTTAAAGAGCAAGGCGGGCAAGCCCTATGATGCCTATATCATTCCGAGTGGGACGGAAGAATACCATTACACCAAAGACGGGGCAGAAAAAAGCGGGGTACAGTTTAAGTTTGTCATGGAGTTTCCGAAAAAGAAATCTTCTGGCGGGAAGAAAAAATAAGGGAGGAAGAAAGATGTTTACAACCGGGGATAAGTTATTAAACGTGATGAAAGAGGAAGAAATCAGTATTATGGAGCTTTCCAGAATGTCGGGAGTGCCGGAGAGGACAATCATGGATATTCTGGCGGGCATCAGGGAGCCGGAGCTTGGCGTGGTATGCAGGATTGCGGACGGACTTGGCATCTGCGTCCATGAACTTCGTGCCGATGAGGAACAGTATGCCATATCCGTACAGAAAGATACCCTTGCAAAGCTGATTGTAGTCAGCGAGATTAACGGAGTGGAGCTGGAGGAACTGATACATACCATTCTGGAAAAGGGTATTGAGGAATGGAGGATTGCCATGAGAAAATATGACTTAATTTCCATACTCTCCGAAGAAACTTCAAGGAGGGTGACGAGAAATGAAGAAAGCTGGAAGAAATATTTGAACACAGCATCAAGGCTCTACAAATACCCGTTCAAAGACCAGCTCCTTATCTATGCCCAAAGACCGGACGCCACAGCCTGCGCTTCCATAGAGATATGGAATGAAAAAATGCACTGTTGGGTAAACAAGGGCGCAAAGGGGATTGCACTTCTTGACGAAGAAGGGAGTCCCTACACCGGACTGAGGTACGTTTTTGACATATCGGACGTGCATAAGGCAAGGCGCATCGGGCGTTTCCCTCAGCTTTGGGAGATGCGGGAGGAACATCAGGAAGCGGTTCTGAACCGTCTGGAAGGGATTTACGGGGATACTAACAAGGAAGCAGGATTTACAGACAGGATCAGGGAGATTGCTTCCCGGATTGCACAGGACTGTTATGGGGAGCTTGCTTCGGATATGGAATATCTGAAAGAGGGAAGTTTTCTGGAGGAACTGGACGAACTGAATATTGCTGTTCGTGTCCGGGAAACACTGGCGGACAGCATCGCCTACACCGTCTTAAAGCGGTGCGGCATGGAAGATGCGGAGCTGGCAGAGGAAATCCAATTCCCCTATATCCATGAGTTTAATACAATAGAAACCCTGTCACATATCGGTGACAGCATATCCGATTTATCCAAGCCTGTGCTGATGGAGATTGGCAAAGCAATCGGGGCATATGACAGGGAAATCGCCGGAAAGGAAGCATCAAGAAATTTTGTCGAAAAAGGACTTGCAAATACCTCTGACACACGCTATAATGCTTTAAAGCGTGAAAGCGAAACGGAGGACGTACAACATACCACACAGACCGGAAATGCTGGGGAAAGGGGAAATAATGATGAATCTGACTTACGAGAAGAACGGGGATTACATGATACCGATGTTACAGGTAGACGAGCAGCCGGAGGGGACGCTCACGAAATACGGGCTGATGAGGAAGAATTACTTACAGGAACACAAGAAGGGGATTTACACCGGACTTCTGCTGAAAGGGAAGCTGAAAGAGCATCTTCTGACCATTCAGGAGCAAGCGGAGCAGAGAATGGAACTGCTGACCGGGCAGATGATGAAGCAGGAGGGAGTGACGGAAAAACTCAAGGCGGAGAATCAGATGCTCTGGGTTCAGAAGATGAACAGCATCAGGCACTCGGCGGAGGAAATCGTACTGAAAGAGCTGGTATACAGCCTGTAAATGAGGAAGAAATATCTGAAAAAACTGAAAATAAGGAACTGACAGAACCGGGTAATGGAGAAAGCACATTATCCGGTTTTTCTTTGTCTGGTGAGGAAATCATTAACAGGCATTGGGCAGAGATTGAAAAGGGGATTTTGCAGTTTGATGAATTTATGGTGCATAAATGCCCGGATATTGCCGGGGTAATGCTTTTCGAGCCGGATAAGGATAAACAGACGGAATACATCAAAAACAGTTACCGTCATGGGGAAAACACAGAGTTTTATGTGGGGAAAGAAAGAGCCGGATACAGGGCGGACGAAAGCGGTATGACGCTTTGGAACGGAACATATGCACATCGGAAAGCAGAAGCAGTTATTACATGGGAAGCTGTGAGGGACAGTATCGCCTTTTACATGGAAAAGGGCGAATATCTGAAAGAGGGGCAGATACCGCAGTGGGAAGAACCGAAAGAAACGGAAGTTTACCAGCAGCTTAGTTTATTCCCCACGATAGAGGA
>JAETQH010000076.1 GCA_021770785.1 Lachnospiraceae bacterium | reverse complement strand
AAAAAAAGCTGCCGGAAACCTTTTCCAACAGCTTTTCTGACTTCATATGAGGGTTCTTCCCACGTACTATTGTATCATTTCTCCCTCTGTTTTGCCGCAGTAAGGAGCAAGCTCCAGACGCACATACCATCCCTGTTCGTGATCGCATACAGGGCAGGTCATGGGCGCCGCCGTTCCCTCATAAACATATCCGCAGTTTAAACACATCCATTTTGTTTCCACTTTGGAGATAAATAACTGATTATCTTCCAGAAGTCTGGCAAACGCCCCGAAACGATCGCCGTGCATTTTTTCAATTTCTGCAATCTTATGGAACTTCATGGCTGCCTTGCCAAATCCTTCCTCCTGGGCCTTATCCCCGAAATTCTTATACACATCGTCGTGTTCTTCGTACTCATTGTGCTGCGCCATCTTCAGCAGCTCTGACATATTCGGGCTTAAATCCACCGGATAGGCTCCGTCAATGGCAATGGTTTCCCCGGCCAGTTCCTTCAGCTGGTTATAAAAGATTTCCGCATGCTCTTTTTCCTGGTCTGCGGTAAATTTGAAAATCTGCTCCAACACATAAAGTCCCTGCTGATGGGCCTGGCCTGCTGCAAAAGTATAACGGTTTCTGGCCTGGCTCTCTCCGGCAAATGCGCGCATCAGATTCTTCATGGTTTCGCTCTGTTTAAAGTCTGCTGCCATAATAATTTCCTGCCTTTCTTTTCCAATCTCATAATATTTACCGGAATAGAATGTGCAGAAAAAAGAATTTTATACTTGTTCTGCCAATGCAGGCTTCCCGCCTGCTCCAGAACATATTTGAAACACATATCAGCAGCAGCGCACAATTGCCCCAAAGGGCATCAAAGCCAGCTTGGCGATTTTAAAACACTGGATTCCAAAAGGAATCCCTATAATGGTACAGCACAGTAAAATGCCGTTTATGGCCGCAGACACAGCCAACGGAATTCCGCTTATCAGCAGCCATAAAATATTTGCAAGCACAGACCAGGTTCCTCCGCCATATTCTACTTCTTTTCCAAAGGGAAAGAATGCCAGAGACGCAAACTTAAAACACTGGGTCCCTATGGGAATCCCCACAATCGTAATGCACCACAAAAGCCCTGCAGCCATCCAGCAGATTCCCTGCCATAATCCGCCGCATAAAAACCAGATCAAATTACCCAAACAGCCCATCTTTTCCTCCTTATTCTCATCCATGAATCTTTTCTTTATTATACTCCAACGGCTGTCTGGATGGAATAGGTTTTTAGGAATTTTACCAGGATTTGCGGCCTTAATTCAAAACAATGGCATGAACTGCTTCTACCAGATCCACCGCATAGCTTCTGTTTACCAGGGACACCGGAGTTCCATCCACAGCTGCAGCACAATTGCTGCCATCCTGCCGGTACAGGCTTATCTGAACTTCAGTATCCTTTTCACCGCCAAGATACACCGTCAGGCTGATTTCTTCTTTCTCCGTGTCCATTTTATCAGTAAATTCAGATGCCGTAAGCATGGAAAGCGCACTTTGAAAATCTGCAATATCTATTTCCTTGTCCTGATAATACCAAATGGTTTCATCCTTTTCTTCTTTTGTACTTAAGGTATAATCCTGTCCGTCCAGTGAAATATCCACCTGATACACATCCGCAAAATCCGCCCAAATCACTTGTTGATGACGCAGATCATTATAAGATGCAGCCAGCAGGCTTTCATACTCTGCTCCGGTGATTTCATAAATAATCCGGGATTCTCCCACCCGGAAATAGGCGGGCGCTGAATCCTGCCCTTCTTCACCGTCTTTCTCTTTCGCCTTTTCTTCCGCAGAACGTGACAGATTCAGCACAAAAGACTTGATTTCCTCTTCGTCACCCTCTTCCTTCAGAACCGGATATTGCACAGTTATCTGAAGTTCCGGCGTATCCAGACCGTAACGGGCAAGTTCTTCTTCCTCTGCATGGTAAGACACATAATTGCTGACGCTCAGACTGCTGACAGATGACAGATAAAGCTCCACTGCAGACGTATCCAGCGGAAGATACGACTGATCCTCTTTGACAAAATATACATCTTCTTCATTATAAGTATGAGCGCTTTCCTCCTGATAAACAATTTTATAAGATTCACTGCCCGCAAATACAATTTCTTCCGCCTTATCTATAGAAGGAATCTTATCGTTTTCAATCATATCTTTCAATTCAAGCTGAAAGAATTCCATTGGATCACTGGATGTAAGATATACATTGCCGTCCCCGATGGATACATAACGTTCTTCATCCATGACGCTGTAATCCCCCAGAAGAATTTCATACGTCTTGTCGTCTGTTTCTATCCGGATGCTGCAGGCCGGATCATCCAGTCCGTACTGGGCATAGTCTTCCACATTTTTGATAATAAAAGAAACGCCGAAAGACTCAAACACCCCAAGCAGCTGCTCCACTTTATCTTTACTTACCGGAAAAGTTTCATCATCGTCATACATCCATGTTTCATCCTTATGGAACGCCAGTTTTGTTTCCTCATATTCCCAGGAAAGTGATTTTACATCCTCATTTTTCAATTCCAGTATCACTTCATCACTGTTTTTGATTTCTTCCTTATGCTGTTCGTAACGGCTGACGCCAAAAGCCGCAAGAGACACTGCAATCAGAAGGGCCAGTAAAACACATATTTTTTTAGACCGGTTCATTCTGTTTCCTCCTTCTGCTTATAATCACATAGATGCCATACACCAGAAACATCAGCGGAAATACGCCGATCATAATTACCTTCAAATATGAAGCTGTAGATTCATTTATGGTAAGGTACTGATAGCTTAAGGATTTGCTTCGGATAGCCAAGGCCTCCCGCTCCCCAATCATTGCGGACAGAGCGTTCATTCCCAAATCCAGATTTGCGCCGGAAGAATAAGAATTATACATCTCATCGAGGAAATACGAGGAGGCAAACCATATAATCTGACCTTCATTCCCACAATCCACTGATACTGCCGCCGCAAAGGGCCCATCCGCGTCTCCTTCTTCTTTTTCATATGTGGAAATATCATATCCTGCTGATTTGCTGAACGCCTTGTCTGACGTACTCAAAAGCGCCGTAACTGCCTCCGAAGCGTCATTGACCTTCATTCCCTGAACAAGCGGCATGATGGCGTAATAATTTCCCTCAGTCAGCGGATTGGTAATCTCATGATCGGCCATATCGGGCAATAATATATAAGGCTGCTGGAACGCATAGCGCTCTCTGTCTCCCTCCACTACAACTCCCTCTTCTGCCTCAATATCATATTCCTTCAAAATACTGTACAGATTGGCCAGGGTTCCCTCTTCTGTCGGTCCTGCCAACACCATCAGTTTTCCTCCATTTTTTGTATATTCCGACAGCATTTCCTTTTCTTCCCTGGAAATATCACTGGTCGGCGCATAAATCAAAACCACATCAGCTTCTTTTGGAACCGTATCCTCCTTCAGTAAAGTAAAGCTGGTCACTTCTATATTCTGTTTTCTGATCTGCTCGGAAAATACCTCTGACATTTCAGCCTCTCCATGTCCCTCCGTTACATAAAGCTGCGGATGATCCTCACTGATCACGTAATCAATTGCGGATGTAATCGCTCCCTCACCATCAAAAGACGTTTCATAGGAATAAGACGAGATGCTTGTTTCCGTCACATAAATTTCATTATAACTGATGTAGCGGCTGCTTTCCCCGCATTCCACAATCAAACTGTTGTTGGGCACGCTTTCCGACGTATACTGCTGGGTAAATGTGGGGTATACATCCGGATTTTTCTTCACAACCTCAATACGTTCTGACAGGCTTTCATACTTTTCCAACAGGTTAGAAATTACATCGTCCTCTTTCTCAGACTGAACCACCCAATAGATGGTCACATCCTTTTTAAGCGCATTTACCACTGCTTTCGTATTACTGGTAATAGAGTAAAGTTTCGTGGAACTGATATCAAACTGAGTAAGCGCAGCCGGAAGCGCCTCGGCAAGAACATTAACTGCAACCAGAATTGCCAGTACAGTTCCTGTAAGCGCCAGAGAATAAGATCCTCCCAGAAATGCAATCCGTCCCCGGGTTCTCTGGTCTGATTTATTTGGCAGTTTTATTTTTTTCATCAATTGTACCTCCGTTTCTCAAGGGACTGCACCGACAAAAACAGAAAAAATACAATCACTGTGATGTAATAAATAATTGCCGTCAGGTCAAACACACCGTTGACAAATTTATAAAAACGTTCAAACAGTGATAATTTCGTCATTATATCCGGCAAAAGCCCTTCAAATTTGGATCTGTCCAAAGCATATACTCCCAGTACCGCCAGACACAGGGCAACTGCAACTCCATAAGCCAGCCTATTATGTTTTGTGACATACCTGACCACAAACCCAAGAACTGCCGCTATTCCTGCAAAGGCAATTGCAGAACCCAATGAGGTAGAAGATACATATTCTGCCAAAGTAACACTGTAATAATTCAGCAAAATAACCGATATGGCAATACCTGCGGCAAATCCTGTATTTTCTGTCAGAGAAGAAATAAATATGCCAGCAGCAAGCAACGCCGCCCCCATCATAAAAAAAGCAAACAGGGAACCAAAAGAGGTTGGAAGATACACTTCCCCAAACTGAGCAAAAATCAGCGGATAAAACGAAATAATCAGAAGGGGCGCCAGATATACAACCAACAGCGCCAGATATTTTCCTAAAATAATATGTGTTGTTTTCAGCGGAAGGGAATACAAAAGCTGATCTGTTTTCTGCTTCCTTTCCTCCGCCACCACACGCATTGTTACAATCGGAATCATAACCACAAATCCAAGGCTGACAAAGCTCAGAACATACTCAAAATTTGCCACTGCCGACTGAATATTGTAAAGCATGGCGCCCAGTCCTACCAATGCCAGCAAAAATGCTGAGAAAATATATGCTGTCAGGGAATGAAAATAATTGGACAGTTCATGTTTCCACACGGCAATCATTCTTCCACCCCGCTTCCTTCTGTGAGTTCGATAAACACATCCTCCAGATTGGCTTTCTTTGCCTCCATCTCAATAATGGCATTGCCCTGATCTGCAAAAGCGAAAAAAATCTGCCTGCAGATATCCCTGACATTGGCTGAATCTGTTTTTACAAAAATATTTACCGCATCATCTTCTCTCTTTTCAACCTGATATTCCTCAGCAAACTCCATACGCTCCATAATTTCTGACGCCTCATCCACAGAGGCTTCCGCCGTAAATGATACCTGATTGGAGGACAGCATGAGCTTTTCAAGATTCCTCGGCGTATCAAAAGCAACCAGTTTTCCCTGAGCAATAATCAGCACTTTTTCACAAATAGCCTGCACTTCTGATAAAATATGGGAACTTAAAATAACCGTATGGTTCTCTCCAAGCTGTCCGATTAAATCACGGATTTCTATAATCTGAATGGGATCAAGACCTACGGTGGGCTCATCTAAAATAATCACTTTGGGATTTCCAAGCAATGCCTGAGCAATTCCCACCCTTTGCCGGTAGCCCTTGGAAAGCGCCGAAATCAGACGATTCTTTATACCTCCTATATTGGTCTGTTCCATTACTTCCTCCACCTGCCGCTTAAGTTCTGCCCCTTTCAGTCCCTTTGCCTCTCCTACAAACCTCAGGTATTCCGCAGGGGTTTCATTCATATACAGCGGCGGCAGCTCCGGAAGATAGCCCATCAGTTTCTTCGCTTTCTCTGGTTTTTCAAAAATATCATACCCATCAATGCTGACTTTCCCATCCGTAACAGACAAACATCCCGTCATAATATTCATTGTGGTCGACTTTCCCGCACCGTTTGCCCCTAAGAATCCGTATACATGACCCTCGTCAATTTCAAAAGACAAATCATTCAGCGCCATAACATCGCCATAATATTTTGTCAAATGTTCCACCCTGATCATAATAACCCTCCTTGCTTCTTTTCATTACGCTTTTCATTTTAAAAAATAAAGCTAAAGGCAGACTAAAGATCGCGGTGATAAATCTGTGAACAAAAAAGTCACTATCATTTTGTTCTTGCTGCGTTCCGTTTCCTTCAACATCCATCGGTTCATCCGAGGCGCGTCATTTTAACGATTCGGTTTATCCATTCCACTGCCTTTGCCATGTTCCATAGAACCCATATCCGAAATGTTGAGAGCGGAAGCGTCAATCAATGAACTGCTGTTCTGTGCCTGTCCGTCAGAGTCAGAAGCAATCGTACCGTCCAGCTGCCCGCTCACACTTTCTGCACGGAGTAAGCAAAATTCTTTCAGAACATCAACGCCTGTCTGGAATTCCTCATAAGTACAGAATTTTGTTGCATCGCTTTCTACGAAAGGTGCAATCATTTCTCTGGTAGAATCAATCATTTCTGAAAAATATCCGCTGTCAAAGTAAGTTTCGATAAATTCAGCAAAGTATCTGTGATACAGCTCGGTGTATTCTTCATTACTGAAAATCCAGGCAAGCATCGGTCTGGAATCCGCTGTTCCGTTTAAAACAGGAGAATCTATCGGATAGTTGACAAGAGAGGTTGCGTCTTTCACATCTTGAAATCCGCCGAAAGCAAGGTTATAATCCCAAGGTATCATAGAAAGCTGCCCGTCTTTTTCATAAAGGTAGTAATTATGAATCATCGGCCCCGTGTAGCTGTCAAAATTACAGACGAAATTATGGACTACAAAATACCGAATGACTTCATCAATATTTACAGTCTCGTCAATATTTTCGTTGCTGTTAAGCTGTTTTAATGACGCAATCAGACGATCTTTATCTGCATCGGTAACATCCGTCTTAGCATTATCAAAAATATTTGCATAACTGTCATACTCATCGTCAGAGTAGATAAGTTTTACATCATCGCTGCCCATTCCGCTGCCTGCTGGGCCTTGAACAGGCATTTTTCCGCCTTGAAAATCACTGTCCGCCGGGCGCTCACCATTTGGCGGCTGCGGCATTTCTCCCACAGCAGGCACTTTGCCATCTGGCGGCTGCATACCGTTTTGACCTCTTGGCGGCTGCATACCGTTTTGACCTCTTGACGGCGTCAAATTGTTTGTCTGATTGCCTTTATCTGCAGGCTGCGTATCGTCCGTCTTTTCCAAAGTATCTTTCATTTCTGATGTGGTTTCTTCGTTTAGTTCGGCAGCCCAATCATCCATATCAAACTTATTGCCGTTACCGCGGCCGCCGCCCATGCTCATACTGTCAGGCTTGTATAATTCTCCGTAGTCACTGCCGTAATTTCGTTCAAGGAACGCTTCCTCAATACTTTCAACTGCTAAATACAGACCCCAGTCCTCACCGTTTACCATAATATTGACATAGCTGCAAAGCGGTGCGTCTGCACCCTGCTTCTGCATCATCTGATAAGAAAGAAAATCTTTCATATAGGTGTTATCCTGTATGATGTTATTCAAACTCAATTTATCCAGACCGTAGTAGTTCTTTGTCTTGTCATAGTGATCAAATTCGATTTTGAAGCTGTAACGGTCATTCCCATAGCTGGCCACTTGTGTTAAAGAGGTATTTCCTTTTGCACGAATGGCTACGTTATTATATGCTTCATTATCAATAACCACGGAGCATAGGGCATACTCCTCATTTGTGCAGGTCTCAATAAAACTGTCCCAATCGTCCATAACAATATCAATCGTATGAACCCTTGATGTATCAAACAGACCGGCTTCATAGCCCTTTACCCTGGAAGCTTCCGCCACTCCAAAAGATTTTGCGTTCATAAAAAGAGCAGTTAAAATCAAGGAAAAAACAACAATGACGCAGCAAATTTTATCAATATATTTGTGCGTTGACATAATTACCTCCGTTATCCCATATAATCGCCGTTATAGCTTACAAGAACTGCACTGTTTACACCGTTCATCTCAGAAAGAATATTGATAAAATCGGTATTGTCTTCCTTCATACGAATTTCCGCATTCAATTCAACATAACCTTTTTGTGCGGTTTTGCTTTTCAAAACGCAGCGTCCTGCCTGTTTCTTCAGAAATTCCACAGCATTCACTTCGCTGTCGTGATTTTCGCAGCGAATAACAACGATATAAGGATTAAGATGAGATTTCTTGTTTGCAAACACCAAAAGAACAATACCGATTACAACGCTGCCGAATACAGCTAGCGGAATCATTCCTGCCGCTAAAACAATACCGACTGCAATGGACCAGAACAGGAACGCAATATCAAGAGGTTCTTTAATGGCAGTACGGAAACGGACGATAGACAATGCACCCACCATACCGAGAGAAAGCACAACATTCGATGTTACCGCTAAAATAACAAGGGTTGAAATCATCGTAAGCGCAACAAGAGTAACGCCGAATGAGGACGAATACATTACTCCCGAAAAAGTCTTTTTGTATATCAAAAAGATAAACATGCCGATGCCAAAAGCAAGCGTTAATGCGAGGACCATATCTAATACAGTTATGCTGGAGATGTTCTCCAAAAAGCTTGATTTAAAAATATCTTGAAAAGTCATAGTATAACACTCCTTGAAATATAATTTTTCAGATTAACCGTAAATTCGGCAGGCGGCGTATTTGGAGAATGCCGAGCTGTGTCTGCCGTTTAACTGAACAATATCCCGAATGACCGAAGGTAAAAATTCATCCCACTTCACTTCAAGGATAACAGGCGCGTCTCCTGCTGGAATCGTAACACAATCATTCCTCAAAAAATCTGTTCCCGTAATTCCTGTACGTATGTTGTAATCCAAAGTAACACGCGCATTGCCGGGGGCATACACAAACGCTTCTCTTGTATACTCGACAATCGTTTTGGGCTGTAATCCCTGCGTTTGCATTTTTAGATACAACTCCTGCACCAGCGGATTTACGCTTTCTCTGAACATGTCCATACTGCAGTCTGAAATCGCCTGCGCCTCAGCTGCGGACAGCTGTGCCTGTTCTTTATGACATAGACCGTTTATCTTGCTTTTCTTTTCAAGCAAGATAAACGACAGATCGCCGTTGTAATATCGAACCCGAAATTTTTCACGCATATTCACGCCGTTTATTTTTTCTGACAGCGCCTTGTCCTCTAAGTTATCAAAATACAAGCTGCGTATTTCGTATGTTCCGTTTATGGCGTGTGCGTCCATCACCATAACGGCCTGCAGTCTTGAACGAAGCGCAAGCATATCGGAACGGTTGATTTCGTGTTTCCATTCGTGACGAAACTTCATTGTTTCACCCCCTTTCTTCACTTTGTGAGCATATTATAAAAAAACTGCCTTAGTTTTGGCTTAGAAAAAAGACTTCACGAAAAAATCGTAAAGTCTTTTAAAAGATAATTACAGCGTAACCGTAAAAGAGACAAAATTCGGATTTTCATACTCGGCGGTAATACTGCCTTTGTTTGCCAGGACAATAGACCTTGCCACTGATAATCCAATACCGTAACCGCCTGTTTTCTGCGTACGAGCCTTATCGTCCCGATAGAAACGGTCAAACAATTTATCAGGCGGCGTATCAAGTAACTTTTCGCAGCTGTTTTTTATCAGCAATTTGATACGCTTATCGCTCTTTTGCAGCCTAACAATTACCGTTCCCCTGTTATTTGTATATTTTGAAGCATTATCAAGCAAAATAGAGATTAATTGTGAAATTTGTTCCTTATTTGCTTTAATTATCACATTTGGTTGAATTTCAGTCTGTAAGGTTATGCTGCGAAGATTAAGCGGTTCTGCAAAAACCCGTACATTTTCGCTGACTAATTCACTGAATGAAATTTCTGTTTTAATAATTTCTGCAGCGCTTTCATCCATCTTTGCAAGAAGCAGCAGATTTTTCATTAAACCGTTTAATCTCACCGTTTGTTCCCTGATATTCTTACTCCATTTGTTTTCGCCGTTATAAAGCTCCATAGCTTCCGTATTCGCAAGAATAACAGCCAGGGGAGTTTTAATTTCATGACCTGCATTTGTAACAAATTGTTTTTGCCTTTCCATGTTCTCTACAATCGGAAAAATAGCTTTTTTGGAAAGAAACATCACCATAAACAACATAAGAATCCAGCAAGAGAGCCCAATTCCGCCTGAAAGAAACAGAACTCTTACATAGGAAAGTATTTCTTCAGAAGTGTCAAGAAAAACGATGACTGTTTCATTACCCGTATGGGAATTACTGATTTGATATCGGTATTTGCCCGCCTTTCCCACACTTGTCCCTTCATCAAGAACTCTTAAAGCAAGTTCTTCTGCGCTCGCTTCATCAACTAAAGAAGTACGGCTCACATCGGTAAAAACAATCTGTCCGTTTCCATTTAACCTGACAATAAAAAAATTGGAAGATAAAAATTTATCTCTTTCATCTTTAGGTTTTATTCGAAAATCAAACGGCGGCGCAGAATTCGGCGGAGGCTGAATGTGGTCAAAATTGCCGTCTGCTTCAGAAATCATAGTCAAAGTTTTATCCGTTTCAGTTCTAACCATTGCAATGTTTACAATATTAATGATACCAAGTAAAATAAACAGCAATATAGAAACAGCAATCATAGCGGTAAATACAAATTTCTTCTGAAGCGCCTTCATCATCCCTCTATCTCCAAAGTATATCCCACATTTCGTTTTACCCGTATCGCAACATTAGCAGAAAGAGCTGTCAGCCGTTTGCGAAGATAGGAAATATATACCCAAACCGTTCCCAGTTCCGCATTGGTCTCATATCCCCATACTTTTGTGAGCAAATCTTCAGTGGAAAGATAAATCCCCTTATTCAGCATTAAAAGCTCCATAAGTTGGTATTCTAATTTAGGCAGCACAAAAGACTGACCGTTACAGCTTAATTCATAGCTTTGCATATTTAAGGTGAGATTACCGACCTTCAAAATATCAGGCGTGAAGTTTTCTTTACGGCGAAGCATTGCACGAACACGGGCAAGCAGTTCCCCCATGGCAAAAGGCTTTGGCAGATAATCGTCCGCCCCCATATCCAACCCCTGTATTCTGTCCTCAATTTCCACCTTTGCCGTAAGCAAAAGAATCGGCGTATTATTTCCTTTTTTTCGCAGCTGTTCAAGCACTTCAAGTCCGCTCAATTCCGGCATCATTATATCAAGAATCATTCCGTCGTACTGCTCGGCCTCAGCATAGGCTAAAGCATCCGCGCCATTGTACACCGCATCAACATTATATTTATGATATGTCAGTACATCAACTACTGCTTCCGACATACTGATTTCATCTTCCGCATATAGTAGCTTCATTAGACATCACCTCAATTATATAGTATTGCCTATAACTTAGTTAAAACTTAAAAAAGGGGCTTAGACAACCATTTCTATTTTAAAACTGTTTTAAATCCAATATTATTTCCCCCTTTATTATATGCGCTGATTTCTCCTCTGTGGCTTTTCACAATGGCTTTCGCAATCGCCAGCCCTATGCCGAACCCTCCGGGGGAGGTTCTTGCCTTGTCCTCCCGGTAAAACCGGTCAAATAATCTCTCCAATCTGATATTCTCCACATTTGCGTATGTGTTTTCAACATAAAGAACCGGATGTTTTCTCTCCTCTAAAACCACATGAATCCTTCCGGCCTTGTCGCAGTATTTCACCGCATTATCCAAAAGAATCCAAATGACTCTGTGAATGGACGTTTCATCTCCCCGGTACCGAATTCCCGGCGCAATCCGGGCCGTAAGCTGTTTGCCCCTGTATTCCGCCATCATCTGAAATTCTGAAACCGCTTCCTTTACCATATCGCTCAGAGAAAACATCCGGCAATCCAGATTTGACCGGTCTTCATCCATTCTTGCCAACAGTACCAGCTGGTTTACAAGAGCGTTCATTCTCTCTCCCTCGCTCCGGATATCCGACAGCCATTCATTTTTGCCCACTTCTGCTTCCAGAATATCCAGATTTGTAAGAATCAGCGTCAGCGGCGTTTTCAGCTCATGATTGGCGTCTGTGATAAACTGTTTCTGTTTCTCAAAGCTTTCTGCCATTGGCTTTACCGCCCGCCTGGAAAACACCACCGCAGCCAGCCATATTATCACCATACTGACCACAAGAACAATTCCTGCTGCCAGAAGCACCCTTTGAAACATGAAACGGCTCATACTGCCGTCCACAAATACAACCGTTTTTCCCAACTCTCCCTCATACATCTTATAGCGGTAATTCTCCATCCATCCCCGCTCTTTCCCTCTTCTGTATGCCTCTGCGCCATACTCTCCGGCAAGTGTTTCTGTCACCGAAGATACGAATTCGATGTCGGCCTTTGCAATATTTCCCTTTTCATCAAAGCAAACGGTAAAAAAACGAGTGGCAAAGGGTGTTTCTTCCGTCATAAAATCCGGCATTTTTCCCATTTTCGGAAAGGGCCCGTCCCCCTCAAATTCCGGAAAAATACCGTTATTTTCTGAAATGCGGTCTGTCAGCGCATCCATCGCCTGATTTAGCTGATTTTTGCCGATACTGAAAATCAGTGCAAAGATCGCAGAAAATACAAGAAACACGGAAATTCCGCAAATGCGGATCACTTTCTTCTGCAAATGATAAATCATGATTCCGCCTCCAGAATATATCCGGCCCCCCGCACAAAGCGAATATGGATCGGCGCTCCAATTATATCTAATTTCTTTCTGAGATTTGAAATATGCACCCAGACGGAACTGATTTCCACATTAGCCTCCCATCCCCATATATGGATCAAAAACTGTTCTGGGGAGATAATCATCCCCGGCTTCTGCATCAGCATCTCCATGATTTGAAATTCCTTGGCGCTCAGCGGCCGGGCCGTCTCCTGAAAAATAATTTCATATGTCGACCGGTTAAGTATTGTGTGATGAAAGGTTAGAAGGTCCGGCATATAATGTTCCTTCCGCCGCAGCATTGCCCGCACCCTTGCCAACAGCTCTGACGTGGCAAAGGGTTTGGGTAAATAATCGTCTGCGCCTGCATTCAGTCCTTCTACCCGTTGGGAAACTTCTGTCCTTGCAGTCAAAAACAGAGCCGGTGTGGTAATATTTTTCTCCCGAAGTTTTTTCAATACCATAATACCGTCCATTTCCGGCATCATAATATCCAGGACTAATCCGTCATACTCTCCAGATAATGCATATTCCAATGCATCCGTTCCCGTAGATACACCATCGGCAGTGAATTTATTTATTTCAAAAATATGCAGCAGAGATTTCAGCAATCTTGCGTCGTCTTCCGCAATCAAAATTCTCATTGATGTTCCCTCCGTCTGTTTTTTCCATTATAGCATTATACAATTAAGAAAGGCTAAAGATTTTCCGCTTTTCTTTGAAAATATTTTCGATATTCAAAACAGACAGAAAAGAACTCCTGCACCGACCCGTTTATCCCTGATTCCCGCTTTTTTTCCTTATCTGAATTTCCTGTACGATTGTATGGTAAGTCTTTTTGTTCAGACGGTAGAAATACAGCACTAACGCTGTAATAATCCATAAAAGACCCGGAACGGTAGTAAAAGAATGTTTCATCACAGCCAGCACAGCCGGGTTCTGCTGTTGGTTCGCCGCATATCCCATGCTGCCCAAAACTCCCGCCAGAACGGAAGTCCCGATCGCCATTCCTATCTTATTTCCCAGTGAAATAAACGCATACTGGAAACCGTCGTTGCGAAGCCCTGTTTTCCATTCTCCATATTCCACACAATCCGGTACAATGGCATAAATAGCCGTGTTAAACCCTGAAAAGAAAAACTGCGACAGACACGAAAACAGATAAAACTGCACCGGTGTCTTACCCACCGTAAAAAAGTACATACTGAACATGCTGATTCCGGTAAGCAATGCAAAGATAGAGGCCGAACGTCCCTTATTGTTTGTCAGCCGGAATACTACCGGAAAACAGGCCGCTCCAATAATCGAGGGGATAATGATGCAAAGGGAATATGTACTGAACAACGCCTGGTTTCCTTCCACATAAGTAAAATAATAAAGGGCGTCTGCATTCCTTCCGTAAAGCGTAACTCCAAACAAAAACTGTCCTGCCACCGCAATCATATAGGGTTTGTTTTTTGCCACAGCCGAAAGCTGCACTTTTAAAGATATTTTTTCCTTTTCAGGCACCTCCACGACTTCCTTCGTTTTGGCAAAGCAGAAAATATGGCAGGCCGCAAAGATGCATCCGTAAATAGCCGCCACCAAAAGATATCCCCGTTTATCATTTCCGCTGCCAAGGGCCGCAATCAGAGGAACCGTGATAATGTTGATAATGCCGATGGCGATCATTGCGCTGACGGAACGAAACGTATTGATTTTGGCCCGCTCTTCTATATTCTGTGTCATGGCGCCGCACAGCGTCCCATAGGGAATATTCACGCAGGTATAACCCAGCACCAGAATACAGTAAGTAATTGCCATATAAACAATCTTTACCGTAGACGGCCAGTCCGGATGGGCCCAGAATGTCAGCATCAATACAATGGCCGTAAGGGGCGCAGCAACCAGCAGCCAGGGACGGTATCTTCCCCATCTGGTATGGGTTTTGTCACTCAGCCCTCCGATGACCGGATCGTTGATGGCGTCCCAAAACCTGGAAAACAGCATCAGTCCCGCCACTGCACCCATTCCAATTCCAAAAACATCCGTATAAAAAATCATCAGGAAATTTCCCACAAACATCCAACTGAAATTACACCCCACATCGCCCATGCCGTAAGCAATTTTGCTGATCAGCGGCACTTTTATATCTGTATTTTTCTGTTCCATTGCCATCCTCCTTCTAAATACTCCATTCCCAAATATATACGCCTCCGAAAAAGAATTTTTCATTCCCTGTGATTTTCAGAGGCGTAATATCTGGTTCTACGGCCTGGTTACTCTGCAATGCGGATCACAGCTTTTACAATATCCGCCTTATTGTTTACACTGTAATCCATGGCTTTCTGCGCCTCATCCAGTCCAAACACATCTGTCACAATGCCTTTCAGATTCACCTTGCCTGCTGCAACTGCATCAATGGCCATCGGATAGATATGGCGGTAACGGAACACAGTCTTAAAGGTCAGCTCCTTATCCAGCGCAAGGCTCATGGGAAGCGTCATTTCCCCGCTCTTGCTGTATCCGACCAGAACAATCACTGCACCCTTTTTCGTCATATGGATGGTCTGAACGGTGGTTGCCTGGGTGCCTGCTGTTTCCACAGCAAGATCACATCCTCTGCCGTCCGTCAGCTTCCTTACCTCTTCCACTGCATCTGCCCGGCTTCCATTGATGACTCCGTCCGCTCCCAGTTCCAAAGCTTTCTGCAGCCGTTTTTCCATAATATCCACCACATATACCCTGGAGACTCCCATTGCTTTTAATGCCATCATCGTTACAAGGCCGATGCAGCCTGCGCCCATGACTACCGCTGTCTGGCCTGCCCTTGCGCCGCCCTGCATAGCCGCATGAAAGCCCACTGCCAGGGGTTCGATCAAAGCTCCTTCCAATGTACTTACGTTATCCGGCAGTTTAAAACAAAGCTCCGCTTCATGGGCCACATATTCCTGGAAAACCCCGTCCACCGGAGGCGTTGCAAAAAATACCACGTCCGGGCAAAGGTTGTAATTTCCTGTTTTGCAGAACTCACAGTGTCCGCAGGTTTTTCCAGGCTCCAATGCAACCCGGTCGCCGACCTTTAAATGACTGACATTTTTCCCCACTTCCACCACCGTGCCGCCGGGCTCATGTCCCAGTACAAAGGGCGGCTTTACCACATAATCCCCGATTGCCCCTGTCTCATAGTAATGCAGGTCGCTGCCGCAGATACCCACATATTCTAATTTTACAAGAACCTCGTCGTCCTTAGGCTCTGGAATCGCCCTCTCTTCAAACCCCATCTTACCGATTCCCAACATAACAGCAGTTTTCATTGTACCTTCCATTTTTAATTTCCCCCTCTTTCTTTTATTGTTTATTTAATACTTTATTAAATAGTTTTATTATGTGTATGATTTTATTCCAGTAAGTGATTTTTGTCAATATTAAATTCAAAATCTTCTATTTTTTCTTCAAATCGACCAAATTATGTCTTCCATTTTTAGTAGAAATTCACATATTTTTAAACAAAAAAAGAGATTCCATCTCTGAAATCTCAAACTTTCATTTTAATGAATCTTTATACCTGCTCCATAAACAGCTCTATCACTTTCAGCGAAGCCCCCAGCGCCGCCGCTCCAATCTTATGGCTGCAGGTTCTGATAAAAGAACTGTCCTCTGCAAATGTGTTCCTTTCTGATACCTTATCCCGGATATCACGAACAAATTCCTCCATGCAGCTTCCTACATAACCTCCCAAAACAATATCACAATCTAACACCATGTGAATATTATTCACTGCTATGGCCAGATAAGACGTATAATTTTCCCAGAGGGCGGCCGCTTCCGGTTCCCCATTCCTCAAGCGTTCAAAAAAATCCTCCACTCTTCCGTCGGTCAGGCATTTTGCGGAGCAGTAGGCATCCAGGCATCCATATTTACCGCAGTAGCAGGCTTTCCCATCCGGGACAACTGTCATATGGCCCGCTTCCCCGCAGCGGAAATTCCGCCCCTGCTCCAGTTTTCCGCTGCTGTAGACAGCGCCCCCTACCGTATTGCTCAGGGACAGATAAAAAAAACGCTCCATGCTTTCAGACTGAATTCCTTCCGCATACGCCCCCGCATTTGCATCATTTAAGAAATGACAGGGATAAGGGAAAAAGCGGCTGACAGAGGAGAATGGCAGAGATCTCACTCCAAGTACATGGGAATCCGCAACCACTTCCTGCTCCAGATCCATAATTCCCGGAAATGATATTCCAATTCCCAATATACTCTCCCTGCCGCATCCGCCCTCCTTCAAAAAATCTTCCAGTTTCCCGCAGACCTCCTTATAATAATCATCTCCCGGGGCATAGGGCAGAACTATCCGTTGGTATTTTAAAATCCTGCCCGTCAGTTCTGTCAGAACCATACTGATATGATTTTTTGTAATGTCCAGTCCTGCCGCTTTTCCGGCGTTCTCAGAAACAGCCAGGGCTTTCGCCCGCCTTCCCCCGGTAGATTCCATCTCCCCCTTTTCTTCCACAAGCCCCCGCTCAATCAATTCTTTGGTGATTTGCGTCACCGTTGGAAGGCTTAATTTCAGTTCATAAGATATGTCAGGATTGGATGCCATCCCTGTTTTGCATATGTAGCGAAAAACCTCGTTTCTATTCTTCTTCTTTACTTCCCTGTTTGTATTTTTCTTTTTATCCATTTTGGCTCCCATACTTTCTAAAAGTGTTTATCTAAGTATAACATACCACAAAAAGCACAGGTTTTCCACGATTTTTTTGTTTCGCTGTAATTAAACGCTATTCTTCCTCCCTGACTCCCAACAGCTGAATGGGATTCGCCTTTCAATTTTTCCCTGTCAAACCAGGAATATGATAATGGCTATGGTCTGCAGATGATTCATCTGGGCAGCAAACCGTTCATACCCTTTGTCATCAAAAGTCACTTCCAGAAGGGATGATTCCGGAAGTTTGAACAGCTCCTTAAAAAATCACTGATTCCGCCGTTCTCTATCTGGAAAGACGCATTGCAGCCCTGCATGG
>JAETQH010000184.1 GCA_021770785.1 Lachnospiraceae bacterium | reverse complement strand
GTTTCATATGCATACCTTTTCCCCTTTACAAGGTAGGATATACTTCCAAGGTTAGTAACCACTACCATCATCTTTATACTTTCATGCCTCAACAGGAACCGAATATCCGACAAGGAGAAATCAGATAAAGAAGGGTGATTATGCAACACAATAACAACACATTCTTTTGCAGATGATACCAAATGGTACGAAGTTGTACTACCGATCGGATCAACCTCGTGCTCATTCCCCAGTGCTACTCCGATATACGCCTCCCCATTTCGAATACATTCCAGGCTGTTCATTTCATATGTTATTGCAACTTCATTAGAGTCATTTTCATTTTTTGAAATAAGGAGCACATTCCTTGCCAATTCCTGAATCGTATCATACTCGTTTTCTGGTATATTTTTGTATTTTATTCTTGGCACTTTTCGGATGGCTTCATCCGTAATCATAATTTTATGATTCCTTTTCTTTGCCATCTCTAAATTTTCCAGATTTTCATTCCTGTTATACTGACTCAAATTATATTATCCCTCCCGATTGTTCATACGAATCCCAACCTATACCAACTTTGATTGGATTTCCTTCACCGTCAGAAAATCCAATACTATGATTCGTATCAATATAACCATTCGTTTTCTCCCTCGCTTCCACCAGTTCCTTATCGTAATCCGGGTCTTCCGATACCGGAGTCAGCATTTCTTCTAATTCTGTTGCTGTTGCAGTGCATACCCCAAGAGCCTTGGCCAGAACTTCTATCCGTTTTCTTTCTCAATACCAAGAACCTCAAGAACTGCCAGACCGCCATTGCCTCATCTCTCCTCTTTATAACTACATATGCTGATTCATATTCTATTGTCAAAACGCTTTTTTCTTTAAATATTATATAACAAAAATGCATTTCCCACAATCAAATTTGATTCTTTTCCAAGTTCCAGAATCTTGTGGTATTGTTTCAATTCCAACTCTGCTTTCCAGTTTTTTCGTTCCGTAAGAGGTTCCCTGTCAAACAAAGACGCTGCTCCGTCCACGATATCCACAACAGTTACCACAAGCGACAGATAATCTTCTTTTAACTCCTGATAATTTTCCGCAGACAGCGAAAAACCGCCAGACTGGATCTATCCGGCGATTCCCTTCATAACACCCTGCATCTCCTGCAGAGAATCTACTATCCACTGTACATTTTCCTAGGTGAAATTTTCCACGCAAAAGGGAAGTATCTTCATCTTTAACGGAAATACTTGCCTCTGCTTAAACTCGCTATTTCTACACTCTCAGATTTGTGGTATAATGAGAAAGCGATAAATCAAAATATGTGAAAAGGAATAAATAGCTATGACTAAAGCAGAAAATAACGCTTATCGTGTTAAAACAGATGGGTTTCATGGTGAACTATTCCTTCCAGTGGAGGACAAATATCCGGAGAAAGCACTAATTTGTTTCAGCGGCAGCGATGGGAAATTTGAACTGTCCTGTATGCTGGCAAGTATTTTTCAATCTCATGGGCTGACAACTCTGGCGCTGGCCTATGTGATGGAGGAGGGACTGCCCAAACAATTCTCTTGTATTCCTGTTGATTTATTGGAAACAGCCGCAAAACGGTTACATGATATGGGATATAAAAAGATAGGGTTATGGGGTATCTCAAAGGGAGCAGAACTGGCGCTGACGGCGGGAAGCCTTTTGCCGGGTCTTGTCAATGCGGTGATTGCGGTTGCTCCCATCAATACCGTATGTCAGGGATTTACCATGGAAAAAGGTATCTCTATTGCGCCGGGAAGTAGTTGGAGTTTCCATGGGAAAGAAGTTCCTTATACCGCTTACGGGCTCGAGAAATTTCCTCTCGGTCATGTGGTGCAAAAAAGCGTCCGGGCGAGGGAATTAACCATGTATGACCTTTACCTCCCTCTTGTGCAGCATCCCAACCCCGCCGCAGTTATCCAAGCTGAGAAAATTACCGGCCCTGTCCTGCTGATCTCCTCGAAAATGGATACCATGTGGCCATCAGAACTTGCGGCAAAACAGGTTATGAAGCGATTGCAGGATTACAGTTTTCCATATCTCTACCAGCATTTGAGTTATGATTATGGCGGGCATTTGTTTGTTCCAATGGAATTACGGCTGACAAAGTTTTTCAAAGGTGACCGATGGAAAAATAAAGAGCGAGGACGGAAAGCCCGAATGGATTCACTTATGAAAACACTGGAATTTGTTTCCCGGTGGTGAACAATAGA
>JAETQH010000075.1 GCA_021770785.1 Lachnospiraceae bacterium | reverse complement strand
AATTTGTCTCTTTATGCCCTGATAGGGCGAATGCCCGTGAATGAGAGAGCCCACGGCTCTCGAATGCGCACTGCGGCTTATATTCTGCCAAGACATAGAGAGACTACTTGACAGTTACTGGTACACCATGGAGGAAATATGAAAATCATCGGAATTATTGCAGAATACAACCCTTTTCACAACGGACACGCTTACCAGCTGGCAATGTTGCGAAAGAAAACAGACGCCGACTATATTGCCGTGGCAATGAGCGGTAATTTCGTACAGCGGGGGGAGCCTGCCATTATAGATAAATATGCCAGAACCGAAATGGCTTTGCAAAGCGGCGCAGACCTTGTCCTAGAGCTTCCGGTACTCTGGGCAGCCTCCTCCGCAGAAGCCTTTGCCACGGCGGGGGTTACCCTTTTTGAAAAAATGGGCTGCGTAGAGGGGATCTGTTTTGGAGCTGAGACGGACAACCTGCCTCTGCTTACAACAATCGCCGATATTCTCGCCGATGAGCCGGATAACTACCGCAGACTTCTCTCCTGCTATTTAAAGGCGGGGATGAGCTTTCCCTCTGCCCGGGCGCAGGCGCTTTGTGAAATTTTTAAGGCTGCTGCATTGCCTGACAC
Source organism: Lachnospiraceae bacterium (assembly GCA_021770785.1). Lineage (GTDB taxonomy): Bacteria > Bacillota > Clostridia > Lachnospirales > Lachnospiraceae > Roseburia. The sequence continues at coordinate 17,033 of JAETQH010000075.1, read as the reverse complement.
CGGAAGCAACAGTTCCGAAACGGTGGTTGAAACCCTCTCTGATATTTTAGGCCGCCCAAACAATATTCTAGCCATAGAATACTTAAAAGCCTTAAAACGGCTGCATTCTTCCATGAAACCAATTCTTTTAAAACGGGTCGGTGCAGAATATCATGACACAGAGATAAATGCGGTAAAAAACAATTCTATAAAAAAAGCAGAGGCAATTCCTACCGCCTCCGCTACTGCCATCCGCAATTTATTATTTTCCAAAAATGTGGCTGTCTCCCCCGAAAAACCTGCCACTCCGGATTCTGCCCTGCTGTCGGACGCATTACAATCTTCCATGCCGGATTCTGCCCTGCGCATTTTGACTGACTATTTAAAATCCAGTCCCGTCGTCAGCGCCGGGGATTTTTCTTCTCTCCTAGGCTACCGGCTTTTAACCCAAGATAAGAGCAGCATTTCTCATATCGGTGATATCACTCCTGAAATTGCCAACCGCCTGTACAACAACCGTTATCAATACCTCTCCTTCTCCCAGTTCTGCCAGTTGAACAAGAGCCGGGAAGTGACTTATACCCGTATCAGCCGCATTTTGCTGCATCTGATATTACAAATCACAGAGGATACCTATACCCTGGGACATTCTTTAGACTATATTCCCTATTTGCGGATTTTAGGTTTCCGCAAAAGCAGCTCCGCCCTGCTCTCTGTCCTGAAAAGTTCCGCCGGCATACCCATGGTTTCCAAGCTGGCTGACGCTTCTGTCCTGTTGTCCCCGGAGGCAGAAATACTTTTAGAAAAGGACCTCTTTGCCGCAAATTTGTATGAGCAGACCAAAGCCATAAAAAGCCAGACGCCCTCCCGCAGCGAATATTCCCGGGAAATTGTGCGCCTTTGATAAAGTAAGTTTTGAAAAAACGTGTTACATCGTTTCCACCTGCCTTTCCAAAATCTCCGTCATCGGAATATCAAAACTCACATTTACGACAGTCTCTTTTCATCTAATTTAACAACAATCAGTGATGGAACAGACGGATTCCCGTAAACGCCATTGCCATTCCATATTTATTACAGGTATCAATTACATGGTCATCCCGAATAGAACCGCCCGGCTGTGCCACATATTTCACGCCGCTCCGGTGGGCACGCTCAATGTTATCCCCAAAGGGGAAGAACGCGTCTGAGCCCAGTGCCACGTCCGTATTCTTATCTAACCATGCACGCTTCTCCTCAGCAGTAAAGACTGCCGGCTTCTCTGTGAAAATATTCTCCCATGCACCCTCTGCCAATACATCCATGTAATCCTCACCCATGTACAAATCAATGGCATTGTCACGGTCCGCACGCTTAATGTCTGCCTTAAACGGAAGATTTAACACCTGCGGGGACTGGCGCAGCCACCAGTTATCGGCTTTCGAGCCTGCCAGTCTGGTACAGTGGATACGGGACTGCTGTCCTGCTCCGATACCGATTGCCTGTCCGCCTTTTACATAACATACGGAATTTGACTGGGTATATTTCAACGTAATCATAGCGATAGCCAAATCAATTTTTGCAGACTCCGGAAGCTCTTTGTTCTCTGTCACCATATTGTCAAAAAAATGCTCGTCAATCACAAGCTCGTTTCTTCCCTGCTCAAAAGTGATTCCGAATACTTCCTTGCGCTCGATAGGTGCCGGAACATAATTCGGGTCAATCTCAATGACATTGTAATTTCCGCTTTTCTTGGATTTTAATAGTTCCAAAGCTTCCTCTGTATAGCCCGGTGCAATGACACCGTCGGAAACCTCTCTCTTAATGACAAGGGCTGTCTCCTTGTCACAGACATCAGAGAGGGAAATAAAATCACCGAAGGAGGACATTCTATCTGCGCCTCTCGCACGGATATAAGCATTTGCCAGAGGGGTAAACTCCACATCCATATCGTCTACCCAGTATATTTTGCGCTCCACCTCACTTAACGGAAGTCCCACTGCGGCGCCCGCCGGGGAAACATGCTTAAAGGAAGTTGCTGCCGGAAGTCCTGTGGCTTTTTTCAACTCACTGACTAGCTGCCAGCCGTTAAAAGCGTCTAAAAAGTTGATATATCCCGGTTTTCCGCTTAATACTTTAATCGGAAGCTCTCCGTTTTCCATGTAAATTCTGGAAGGTTTCTGGTTGGGGTTGCAGCCATATTTCAATTCTAATTCTTTCATTTTATGTTCCTTTCTGTTTTATACGTTTTTATTCACGATTCTTGTCTCGTATTTTCCGGTTGCGATGTCAATATAGCGGACAAATAAGGACACCTTGTTATCTTCGTTTAAGTTTTCCCAGACCAGATTGGTAAAGCTGTCGATGTCACCGTCAATACCAACTAAGGTCGGCTCTCCCTCAAAGCTTGGCAGCGGATTGCCGTCGCCCATATAGGTGTGAATAAAATGTGCCTCCCCTGCCACCGGGTTTTCATAGGCAAAAGTATAGCGGTTGCAGGCATCCGGGTTGCCATTGTTGCTCTTTAAAATGGACATGGCATAATTGAAGTTCCCGTTATCAATGTGCATAATACCGGAAATTCTCGGTGTATAATTCGGTGCATCCGGCTCAAATTCCCGGGTGCGCAGCGCCTGTTCAAAGGTCTGCTGCTTGTCCATCAGCTCATAAATGGTATCGGTCTGGTCGCCGTTGGTTACGATGGTTTTATTGCCAAGCACACGGACAGGTGCATAAATAATGAGACTTGGGTCTGTCAGTTTTGACGGATCAAATGCCTGGGTGCGGATTCCCTCTCCATCCTCTACAAATACACGGTTTCTGCTGTTCTCGCTTCTTCCCATGATAAAATAAGCGGTCACTGCGTGCTTACCGTCTACAGATTTTCCGATGATAATTCCTCTGCCGGGATAAGCATTTCCCGCAAGTTCATTTTTTAAAGACATCATTTCCATGACTGACTCCTTTCCTGTGTGTGTTTTTTCGTTCCTTGTTCTGCTTTTACAGCCTGTTACATTACTATCGTATTCATCTTATCATGTTACTTTTCCTTTTACAATAAAAGGACTATTATTAGCATTATGAATTTATTTTCTAAGATTTATAAGATATTCTAATATATTTTTTGTATCTCCTTCGTTAATATCTCTCCCCGCTGCCGCCACGTATGGCAGCCAACCGCCTTTTTGCAGCCATTTTCTGCAATTTCCATCGCTTTCCCCGGATTTGCCAGCAATCCCCTTACCAGCTCCGGCAGTTCTTCCCTTTCCTCTAGAGAAAAAAACACAAGCTCTTTCCCCTCCACACATGTTTCCCTCAGATATCTGCTGTCGTCCGTCAGGGCTACGGTTTTTTGCAGCATGGCGGTAAAAACCCTGTCATGGGCGCCGTCCTTAAACCAAGGCATGATATTCAGGGAAATTTTCGCATTTCCAATGGCTTTTGCACAGGAAACAGAATCCACTTCCCTGCCGCTGCTTACAACATTTTCAGGATTTTTACAGGACAGCTTCTCCCAGTTTGCCCCAAACACCTGCACTTTGACACCGTTTTCCGCTAACATTTTTATGATTTCTCCACGAAAATAGCTGCGGATACAGATATCAATAAACACCATGCCGGCGATTGCCGCCCGCAATTCACTGTCCGGAACCTCCCCCAGTTCCCGATGAATATGCTGCTCTAACATCGTATCTATAGAAACTGTCGGATGAGCAATCAAATCCTCGATAATCTCACCGTAAAACTGCTGATAATCCCTCTCCAGGGTTTCAATCTCCCGGTAAATGTGCTCTACCGGGGTATAATTTCCGGTAAAAACCAGGTCATAAGGGCGGCTCTCATAGGGAAGAAGCCTTTCCTTCTGCCGCTCCGCCAAAGCTAAAAATTCCGGCAGTGTCACATTTCCCGCCAAAGGCAAAAATGCAGCCTCCACCTCAGGATAAAACCGCTTCATATAGGTTACATGCTCCCTGTCCACACAAAAAACCTTCATCCGGGGCAGGGGATTTACCAGCTTTGAATGATAATAAAGCGGATGATCCACCATCACATTCAGGCAGGGCAGCTCGTAATTTTCCCAAAACGTCCTCCCATTTTTCTCCAAAAACACCTCTTCTCCGGAAATTCCTATAAAGTTAAAGGTACAAAAAACCGTCTTTCCCCGCTCCACGAAGCGGTAAAGCCCCTCCACCGTCTCCACCAGACGGTTATAATCCACAAAATAAGTTTCAAACCCCTCCGCCTCAAACTGAAGCGCCAGCTGCCTCGAAAAATATCCCAGGGTTTCCACCGCATTTTCAATCAGTACAACCTTTTCTATTTCACTCATTTTTCTCCTGAAATTACGCCTGTCAACGCCGCTCCTCACCGGAAAAGGCATCCCTCCATAACATTCCTTCCTATAAGGAAAATGCCGCACAGACCACTCCATGCAGCATTTTCCCTATTTTTCACTGTTTATATTTTTTCTTTTATTTTTCCGTTCACTTTGTCAAGATAGCCTAACAGTTCGCCGGATACCGTTACAATCCGCTCCGTTACATGGTTACACTCCTCTACAATCTGCTGTAAGCCTTCCATATTCTCCATAGTCGTCTTTGCACTGTCCGCATTCTGCTCCGCCGCTTCTGTCAGGTAAGAAATACCGTCCTCAATCACCGCCTTATGTCCGTCAAGCTCCCCTACTTCCTGCTCGATTCCCACTATGGCATCGCTGGTGTTGTTAATTTCTTCATTGAGTGCCTTAAAGATTTCCTCTGTATTCTGAATCTTTTCATTCTGTCTTACAAAAGCTTCCGATACTTTTTCCGTAATCTCTACACTGACATCGGAATTCTGGATAAGATCATTGACAATTTTGTTAATCTGCTCCGTTGACTCTCTGGACTGGTCTGCTAAGGTACGGATTTCTTCCGCCACAACAGCAAAGCCTTTGCCATGCTCCCCTGCCCTTGCCGCCTCGATACTTGCATTCAGGGCAAGGAGGTTCGTCTGACTTGAAATACCCGCAATGATTTCCGTAGCCGTGCGAATCTGCTGCGCAGACTGATTCGTCAGATTTGTCTGCTGTCTTACATTTTCCATTGCGTCGCCGCTTTCTTTACTGATATCCACCAGTTCCGTCATAATTGTTTCCGCGGTACGGTTGCTTTCCTTCATATTTTCCGCGCTCTTGGTTAATGCCTTGATATTTTCCGCAATATCATCAATAGTCCGGCTGATATCGTCAATTTTTTCCTTCATGTCTACCGTGTGCTCCGCCTGTGAAACGGTATTTCCGGTAATCGTCTCCACTTCCTTTTCCGTATGCTCTACGGCAGAGGTCATACTGCCAAAAATATCCTGAAACTCGTCAGAGACCTCATCTAGCTCCTTCGTTGCCTTTTTTACACCTGCCACCACATAAGAGACGGAAACTAGAGCATCCTGCACTTTCCGTGCCAGTTCCCCGATATCATCATTCCGCTGCGCAAGCTTACCTGCTTTTTCCACAACACCGTCCGTCTGTACCACTTCCTCCGGATTATTCATAATATGGCGCAGCCCGTCTAACACAAAACGGATAATCTGAAAGATTCCGCCAAAAACAACACATGTTCCCACTGCCAGCAAAATTATGGACACCGGAACACTGATAATGCCATGTTTCAAAAGCTCTAGCACAACGATTTGCCACAGGATAATCACCAGGAAAAAACCTGTCATCACCCCAAGTAACTTACCCCATACGAATTTTTTCGTATCCTCCATATGTGTTCCTCCCTTTTCCTGCCGTTATATCAAAATAAAAGCACTATGTCTTAATTTTTAAAGCTGTGAATAGGTGCCGGAATCCGTCCGGTACGGTTGATAAAGTCATCACAGGAATATTTATTTACCGGCATAATCGGCGCATAGCCAAACAATCCGCCAAATTCCACCGTATCGCCCACTCCTTTTCCGATGACCGGAATCAGGCGTGCCGCCGTGGTCTTCTGGTTCACCATGCCAAGCGCCATCTCGTCCGCAATCATGCCGGAAATGGTAGTCGCCTTGGTATCCCCGGGAATGGCAATCATGTCAAGCCCTACGGAGCAGACGCAGGTCATCGCCTCTAATTTCTCTAAGGTGATGGCTCCCGCCTGTACGGAATCAATCATTCCCTGATCCTCGCTCACCGGAATAAAGGCACCGCTTAAACCACCCACATAGGAGGATGCCATGACGCCACCCTTTTTCACCTGGTCATTTAACATGGCAAGGGCTGCGGTAGTTCCCGGCGCTCCTGCATATTCCAAACCAATCTCGCAAAGAATGTCCGCAACACTGTCCCCGATGGCCGGAGTGGGGGCTAAGGATAAGTCTATGATACCGAAGGGAATGCCGAGACGTTTAGAAGCCTCCTGCGCCACTAACTGTCCCACTCTGGTTACTTTAAACGCTGTTCTTTTGATGGTTTCACAGAGCACCTCAAAATTCTCGCCCCGCACCTTTTCCAAAGCTGTCTTTACCACACCTGGTCCGCTGACACCTACGTTGATAATGGCATCCGCCTCTGTCACGCCATGGAAAGCCCCCGCCATAAAGGGGTTATCATCCGGCGCATTACAGAATACCACCAGCTTCATACAGTCCACGGAATCCCTGTCTTTGGAATTTTCCGCCACCTGTAGCAAAATCTCACCCATAAGGCGAACCGCATCCATATTGATACCCGTCTTGGTGGAAGCAAGGTTTACAGAGCTGCAGACCCTCTGGGTACGGCACAATGCGATGGGAATGGAACGAATCAACAGCTCATCCGCCTTTGTCATTCCCTTGGAAACTAAAGCAGAATAACCGCCGATAAGATTTGCCCCCACGGTTGCCGCTGCACGGTCCATGGTATCTGCGATAGTAGCAAAATCCTCCGGGCTCTTGCAGGCTGCGCCTCCCACTAATGCAATCGGTGTAACGGAAATTCTCTTATTGACAATGGGAATGCCGTACTCGGCTTCGATTTCCCCTGCCACCCGCTCTAAATCCTTTGCCACCGTGGTAATTCTATTGTAAATATTTTCGTTCAGTTTCTTTAAATCACTGTCTATACATTCTAACAAGCTAATGCCAATGGTAATGGTGCGGACATCGAGATTCTCATGCTCCACCATATTATTCGTTTCCTTTACCTCAAAAATGTTAATCATAATCCGGTTCCTCTCTAAATACGGTGCATTTTTTCAAAAATCTCTGCCCTCTGGCATTTAATGGAAACGCCAATCTGATCTCCTAACACATCTAAATCCTTCTGACAGTCTGCAAACGCCTTTTTCGTCTGGTTCATGTCTACAACCATCATCATATTGAAATAACCGGAAACAATTGTCTGTGAAATATCAAGCACGTTGATTCCGTTATCGGAAAGATAGGTACAAACCTTTGCAATAATACCCACAGTATCTTTTCCCACCACTGTAATAATTGTCTTGTCTACTGTATTTTCCATGACCGCTCTCCTTGCTTCATTTCTTATTTTAATTTACGGACTATCATAGCACATCCGGTTTCCAATTTCTACTAAAATTTCTACCAAAGGTCAGAATGCAATCCTCGGCGTCGGCTCATCCCGTTTTGCCACATACATGGGAAAATCATCTCCCCGGTAAGGGTTGTCTCCTAAGGTAACCTCTAAACGCACCGTCTCATAAGCCAGCGCCGGATAATTATTTTCCTTGCTCAGATGCCCCAGTACCACTGTCTTAAATTTATCATGAAGCACCTCTCCCAACAGCCTGCCGGACAATTCATTGGACAAATGCCCTCTGTCCCCTAAAATACGCTGCTTTAAAGGATAAGGATACGCCCCCACCTGAAGCATATGTACATCATGGTTCGCTTCTAGCAACAATACATCCAGGTTCTTCATTTTTTCAATAATATGTTCGTCATAGGTTCCCAAATCCGTGATCACCGCAGCGGATTTCTCCCCGTTTTTCACCTTATACGCCACCGGCTCCGCCGCATCATGGGAAATAGAAATAGGCTCTATGGTCAGCTCCCCAATCCGAAACTCCTCTCCCGGCGTTATCTCACAGAACAAATCCTTATCAATTTTCCCCACTGATTTCGTGTTTAAAATCGCATCTACCGTCCCCGCCGTGGCATAAATAGGAAGGCCGTAACGTCTCGCCAACACCCCCAGCCCTGCGATATGGTCGATGTGCTCATGGGTGACTAGGATTCCCTGCATTTCTTCGGTTTTTAATTCAAAGGAATTTAGCCCTTCCTCAATCCGCTTTCCGCTGATACCTGCATCAATCAATACATGGCAGTCCTCTGTGCCAACGCAGATACAATTTCCGCTGCTGCCGCTGGCAACACTGCATAATTCCATCATCTTACCTTTCTTCCCATCTCAGTTCTATCTCGTCCCCCGGCTGTAGCTCTGCGGTATACTGTGCACTCTGTCCATTCAGGTTTATAATGATATTTCTTCCCCTTGACTCCTTCAAATCAAAATCATAAAAGTTGAAAATATCAACAAACACATATCTCTTTTTTCCCGTCAGGCGTACCGGCTGTCCGTTAATATAAACAAAAATCCCGATAGTGCCCGGCGCCTGCTTCATTTCCTCCGCCATGTCCCGGCTGATTTTTCCCACTGTACTTTCCACTGGAAGCTTGCTTTGTGCCGGCACTTCGGCTGCCGTTTCATCTTCGGTTTCCGTTTCATCTTCGGTTTCCGTTAATTTTTCCTGCTGCGCTCCGGCTGCCGTTTCATCTTCGGTTTCCTCTGTTTCTTCCTGTTGCTCTCCGGCTGCCGTTTTATCTTCGGTTTCCTCTGTTTCTTCCTGCTGCTCTCCGGCTGCCGTTTTATCTTCGGTTTCCTCTGTTTCTTCCTGCTGCTCTCCGGCTGCCGTTCCGCGGAAATCCGCGCTCTCGATTTTATCTTTCGAAAAGTTTTCGCTTACCGTTTCCTGACTGTCAGAAAGAATTTCTCCATCCGAATGCTCCGTCTGGTTTCCGGCTGCTCCGGTTTCAGAAAAACTTTCTTCCCCGCCGGCGGCTGCTGTTTCGGAAAAGCTTTCACCATTTCCGGTCTCTTCCTCAAATTCCTCCTCTTCCATCGCCAGCGACTGCGGCATATAAATCGAAGATTTATAAGTAATAACTGTCCACTCAATGGTAAAGTTTTCGTAAATTAAGGTATCAAAATTCGCCTCACGGTTATTCACCAGTATCACATGCTCTTTGCTGACTTCCACATCCATAAATTCCGCCAGCTGTCCCACGGTATAGAAGCTTCTGGTTTCCACCTGATCACCCTGTTTTATCTCATAGGAAGGCAGCTCTAAGCTTCCGTTCACCTCTAAAAACTTCGGGCAGCGGATAATATTTCCATTCACCACAAAAGCAACGGTATCCGCACTGTACTCCTCTAACTGCTCTAGGGTACAGACCGCTGCGGCCCCCGTGGTAGAAGGTTCAATAATAATATCGCAGTTCGGCTCTAAGGGCGTATTGATATTGGTCATTCTGCCGTTCATATAAACTGCCGCCGATTCCCCCGGTTCTCCCCGTACAATTCTTTTTGCGCCGTTTACCGTAAATTCCAGTTCCTGTCCTCTCTTCGGGAATAAATCCTCGTTGGGGAAACCCGCCTGTAATGCCACGTCCACGATGGTAAGGTTATTGTTATTGTAAAGTTTCTGCCGCTCACCGTTAAAACGCACCAGAATAAAGCCGTTCCGCTGTTCATAATAATTCAGACAGATACCGATGGGCGTTACCAGAAGCGGATCTTTTTCAATGTCCTTCTGCTCAAAGACAACTTCCTGCAATACTTCCTCACCGCGCAGCGCCACACGCTCCTGGGGCAAATCCAGCTTCTCCGCTAGCATTTCCGTATAGCCGTGAATCTTTCCGCCGCCGCCTACAATAAAGGCTGCGCTGACGGTCTGATCCCCGTTCAGCTCCTTAATTTTGGCAGCCACCTCCGTAGTCATCTTTTCCACCACCGGAGCGGTCAAATCCCAGACCTCCTTGGAAGGAATGGTATGCTCAATCAGCATGATATCTTTATAGGTAACCTTATCCGCTGTGGTGCTCTGTAGTTTAATATACTCCGCCGTCTTAAAGTCCACCAGATAATGCTTCACAATCAGCTCTGTCAATTCATCTCCCGCAAGGGGTATCATACCGTAGGCAATGATACTTCCGTCCTTGGTAATGGAAATATCGGAGGTTCCTGCACCGATATCCACCAGTGCGATATTTAACAGACGATAGTTTTCGGGAATTGCCACATTGATTGCCGCGATAGGCTCTAAAGTCAGATTAGCCACCGTCAAATCCGCCTGTTCCACCGCCGCATAAAGTCCGTCCACCACGTCCTCCGGCAGGAAGGTTACAATAATGTCCTCCGCAATCCGGTCTGCTTTATGAGATTCAATGCTCGAAAACGGCTCGTCATTGAGGAAATATTTCATTACGGAATAACCCACGCAGTAAAATTTGTATTTCGTGTCGTTCATTTCCTGTAAAATATTCTGTGCTTTCTCAATACCTAGCAAATCTAAGGTATGGATATCCTCCCCCGTCACCACGGTTTCCTCCGGGAAATCATAAACAACGTTTGTGGTAACCGTTTTCAGTACACGTCCCGCAGCTGCAATACAGACTTCCGTCAAAGGAACTTCCACCTGCTCTTCTAACTTTTCTTTCATTTTCCGGATGGTGCGCCCCACACGCCTGATATCATGAATCTGACCATCTAACATGGCCCTTGTTTCATGCTCCATAATCTGCTGCGCCACCACAATAAAGGTATCTTCCTCCCGGTATCCCACGGTTCCCACCACATTCCGGGTCCCGATATCCAGGCCAAATACCAAAGATTGTTCCATTCCAACTGTATCACTCATATGTGGTTCTCCTACTCATTCTTCCTGTTTTTATCTATATAAACTACCCATTGTCCAAAGTCAATGAATCGCCATACTTTATTTTAATTTTTGTTCTTCTTTTGCAGCGCCAATACCAAGTTTCCGGTCTAACTGCCCGTAAATCTCCTCCACGGTGCCGTTGTTGTCTAAGACAAATTTACAATGGCTGCGGTACTCCGCTTCTTTCAGCTGGCTTTCAAATATCTGCTGCACCTTTTCCTCGGAGTAGCCTCTCGATGCCATCAAACGCTGTTTTCTGATTTCCTCTCTCGTATAAATATACCAGAGTTCATCACAAATTTCATCATAATGTTCCTCGATTAACAGCGCCGCCTCTAAAAAAAGAAACTGCAATTTCCCCATTTCCCGCTCCGCTGCCACCGTCCGGAGCACATAATCCTTGACCGCCGGATGTACAATCCCATTCATCTGCCTTCTTTTTTCCTCATCAGAGAAAATCACCGCCGCCATCTTTCCCCGGTCAAAGCCACCCTCCGGCAGGAAAATATCCTCCCCGAAAAACTGCTGCCTGATTTTCCCATAGCATTCCGTTCCCGGCTCCATCAGCTCATGGGCAATCTCGTCCGCCAGCAATACCCGGGTATGGGGCTGCCTTTTCAGATATGCTAAAATTTCTGACTTTCCGGCACCCACGCCTCCTGTAATTCCTATAAATTTCATAAACTCCCCCATTTCTTCCTAATGATGACACACCCTAAGAAATTATGCAAGTGTTAGCATAAAAAGTTTCATACTGCTATTTTGCCTCATACCAGTCATTTCCTGCATGGGTATCTATCTCTAACGCCACATCCAGATCTGCCGCCCGATGCATTTCTTCCTCCAAAATCTCCCGGACTTTAGTCTCTTCCTCTGCGGCGGTTTCCACCAAAAGTTCATCATGCACCGTCAGTATCAGCCGGGATTTTAAATGTTCCTCCAACAACCTGTCGTGTACCCGTATCATGGCAATCTTAATAATGTCTGCCGCAGTTCCCTGAATGGGAGAATTCATGGCGATACGTTCGCCGAAGGAACGCTGCATGAAATTGCTGCTGGAAAGCTCCGGCACCGGACGCCTCCTGCCAAACATGGTGGTGACATAGCCTTTTTCCTTTGCCTGTGCCACCAGTCCGTCTAAAAAGCTCTTGATTTTCGGATACGTCTCAAAATAACGCTCGATATACTCCGCCGCCTCTTTTTTGCTGATACTCAAATCCTGGCTGAGCCCGAAGGAGCTGATACCATACACAATCCCGAAATTTACCGCCTTTGCATTCCTCCGCTGCAAATCCGTCACCTCGTCAAAGGGGATATGGAATACCTGGGATGCGGTAATTCTGTGGATATCCTGCGCCTGACGGTAGGCGTCAATCAGTTTTTCGTCCCCCGACATATGGGCGAGCACCCTAAGCTCAATCTGGGAATAGTCAGAATCTACAAATACAAAGCCCTCTTTCGGGAGAAATGCCTTGCGGATTAACCTGCCAAGCTCAATCCTCATGGGAATATTCTGCAAATTCGGCTCCGTGCTGCTGAGTCTTCCAGTGGCGGTGATGGTCTGGTTAAAGGAGGTATGAATCCTGCCGTCCTCTCTGATATAATTCACCAGACCGTCCGCATAGGTGGATTTTAATTTTGCAAGCTGGCGGTACTCTAAAATATCCGCCACCATAGGGTATTCCGGCGCCAGACGCTCTAACACCTCCGCCGCAGTGGAATAGCCCGTCTTTGTCTTTTTTCCGTAGGGCATTTTTAATTTTTCAAACAGGATAACTCCCAGCTGTTTGGGAGAATTGATGTTAAATTCCTCCCCCGCCGCCTCGTAAATCTGTTTTTCCAATTCGGCAATACAGACTGCCAGCTTATCCCCGTATTCTTTTAAAGCATCTCCGCAGGCGATGATTCCCTCATGCTCCATATCTGCAAGGGTAAACACCAGGGGCATTTCTATCTCCCGGAAAAGCTGTTCCATGCCTGTCTCCTTAAGCTCTGCCAGCATAGGCTGCTTTGCGGCAACTGCCACGTATGCCATATAACAGACGCAGGTCATCCATGCCTCTTCCTGTTCCACTGCTGCCTTTTCAAGGGTGAGTTTTCCCAGCAAATCCGCTTTTGACGGTATCATCAGATTCAGATAATCCTTAGCAATATCTTCATAGGGATATTCATTTTTAATGGGGTTTAATAAATATGCCGCAATGGTGGCGTCAAAAAGATTTTCCAGAGAAACCGAACCACTTGCTTTCTTCTCTATCAGCCCCAGGGCCTCTATCTGGGGTTTTAAATCCAGAGTGGAGTAAGATGCCGCCTGGCTTTCCTCGAACATTCTGATTAGTTCTCCAGATTTTAATCCCGCCCCTGTCTTAATCAAACAGGTTTCTTCCTCACCAAGGGAAACTGCCATGCCAAGCACCGGAAGCTGTCTCCCCTGGTCTGTCCTGCTTTCGGCCAAACCCGTCTGCCCGTCTATTTCTGCCGCAGTCGCAAACAAGTTCATCTGCCCGTCTGCTTCCGCTGCATTTCCGAACAGGTTCATCTGCCCGTCCGCCTCCATATGCTCATCCACCGGCTTCTCACATGGGATAACAAAAAAACCGCACTCCCTGCCCCGCAGCTTTCCGAAAAAATGCTCCGCCTCTTTTTTATCCGTAATCATGTGGAAATGTTCTTCCGCCTGGTTTTTCGGCGTTTCCACCTCAAAACGGCTCAGCATGTTTTTAAATTCCAACTTTTTGCAGAGCAGATATGCTTCCTCCGTATATAAGGAAGAAATGCCATCTAATTTAGCATTTTTCAGCTCGTAGTCGATATCCGCATTTATCTCGATGGTGGCAAGAGTCTTGCTCATCTGCGCCATGTCGTAATGTTCTTTTAGATTATTGCTTGCCCGGGGCGGTTTGATTTCGTCCACATGGGCGTAGGCATTTTCAATGCTGCCGTATTTGGCAATAATGGCTGTGGCAGTCTTTTCCCCGATTCCCGGAACTCCCGGAATGTTATCGGAAGTATCTCCCATCAGCGCTTTCACATCAATAAATTCCATGGGAGTCACCTGATATTTTTCCAACACTTCTTTTGTGTTGTAGTCCTCAATTTCGGTTCCTGTCCGCTTTGTTTTTGGAATACGGATTTTGATGTTATCGGTGGCAAGCTGGAGCAAATCCCTGTCCCCGGAAACCACGGAAACCGTAAGTCCTGCCGCCTCGCTGCGTTTCGCAATGGTGCCAAGCAAATCGTCCGCCTCGTAACCGCCTTTTTCCACCACCGTCACCCCCATCGCCTGTAACATTTCTTTCATCACGGGAACCTGCTGCCGCAGTTCGTCCGCCATGGGCTTTCTGGTTCCCTTGTACTCGGAAAACATTTCATGGCGGAAGGTGGGCTGTGACACATCAAAGGCAACTGTCAGATAATCGGGCTGTTCCTCCTCTAATATTTTAAACATAATATTCAAAAAACCATAAACTGCGTTAGTGTGCAGCCCCTCGGAATTAGTTAAATCCGGTATTCCAAAGAATGCCCTGTTTAAAATACTATGTCCGTCAATTAATACCAGCTTTTCGCTCATGTCCGTCTCCTAACTCTTTCTTTTCTATCTGTCCTGTTCCGGGCAGCGCCTTTTTCCCTTCGCTGCCCGGTAATAGGATTTAAATGGCTCTGGTGTAATGCTTTAACCACTCATTTTCCTCCTCTGTCATATACGGGGATAGGGTTTCATACACCATTTTATGATAATCATTTAATAATTTTTTCTCCCGTCCGGTCATTAACTCCGAATCGATGGCATCTAAGTCAATGGGGGCATAGGTAATATTTTCAAAGCACATAAATTGACCGTATTCGTTCTTTTCCGCCTTGTGGCAGACCAGCTCGTTTTCGGTACGGATGCCGTATTTTCCCTCTAGGTATACACCGGGTTCGTCGGTGGTAATCATGCCTTCCTCTAAGGTTCCGTTGTCGTGACGCTCCGGCACAACTCTCCAGCGGAAACCGTTAGGTCCCTCATGGACATTTAACACATAGCCTACGCCGTGCCCGGTTCCGCACTTATAATCAATTCCCATCTCCCACAGCGGACCTCTGGAAAGAATATCTAAGTTCAATCCGGTACAGCCGTATAAGAATTTTGCATTGGCAAGATTTAAGTTGGAACGGCACACCGCGGTAAAATGCAGACGCATTTCATCGGTAATGGGCCCTAATGCCATAGTTCTGGTAATATCTGTGGTTCCTTCAAAATAGTGTCCGCCGGAATCCACCAGCAGAAAGCCCTCCGGTTTTAACTCCGTATCTGTCTCCGGTGTGGCTGCGTAGTGCATCATCGCAGCATTCGCCCCGTAGGCACAGATGGTTTCAAAGCTTGGTTCGATAAAATTGTCCTGCTCTCTCCTGCGTGCCTCTAAATAATCGGAAGCAGAAATCTCCGTCATCGGAATTTTTCCGATGTTGGTTTTCAGCCAGTACATAAATTTCGTGAATGCCACGCCGTCTTTCACATGCGCCATCCGGGTGTTATCCACTTCCGTTTTGTTTTTAATGGCTTTCATCAACTCTGTGGGGTTCGGTTTATCCACCACTTTGATGTTTTTGTCAAGGCTGCTGCTGATTCGGTAATTGACCGCCCCTCCGTCCATCAGCACCACAGAATCAGCGGGAAGCTGCGGTACATATTCGTAAACTGCATCGTAAGGCTTCGTGGTAATTTTATTTTCCTCTAAATAGCTGCGAATTTCCGGCGTTACGATTTCCTCCTGTAAAAACCAGAGGCATTCTTCTTCCGTAAGCACTAAATAAGACAATACCACAGGAACAGACTCGATATCGCCGCCCCGGATATTTAAAAGCCATGCGATATCATAAAGGGAGGTTAAAATATGGACGTTTGCCCCCTCATCTTTCATGGCTTTCCGCAGGTCTGCCATTTTCTCCTTTGTGCTCTTTCCGGTGTATTTTTCCTCCAGTAAAAATAAAGGCTTTTTGGATAATGCCGGTCTGTCGCTCCAGATAAGGTCGATTAGATCCTCGCTTACCTGCAGGGACGCCTGTTTTCCGGAAGCGATCTTTTCCAATTTTCTGCCCCAAGTACCGTTCACCACACGTCCGTCAAATCCAAGGCAGCCGCCCTCCGGCAGTTTTTCCCCGATAAATTCGTCTACCTTCGGCACGCCTTCCTCTCCCATGCGGTAAAGGGTAACGGTGCTGCCCTTTAACTGGTTTTCCGCCTGTACAAAATAGCGTCCGTCTGTCCACAGTCCCGCTTCCGTCAAAGTGATGACTGCCGTTCCGGCAGAACCGGTAAATCCGGTGATGAATTTTCTCGCCTTAAAGTGCTCTCCCACGTATTCTGATTCGTGGAAATCGGAGGTGGGAACCACATAAATGTCAATGTTCCGCTTTTTCATTTCTTCACGTAATGCTTTCAGTCTTTCCTGTATCATGGTCTTTTTTTTGCCTTTCTCTTATATATATTCGCTCGTCAGCAGCACGGCTTTGTGGTTTTTGGTACACTAAGCCGGGGCACGCTTACGCTTATTACATAGTTTTCTCTATTAAGCATCTGCGTACTCAAAGAACTTTGTATCCAGCTCCGGATAGGAGCGTTTCAGGGAAATCGGTCTCCCTGCACGGTTTAAAAAGCAGTGGGAACTTTTTCCTGTGGTGCGTAGCTCCCCGGTTTCCTTGTCCGTCATGCGGTATTCTACTTCCATTTTAATGCCGTTATATTTGATGATTTTTGCCTCTATCACTATGGTGTCGTCAAAATGCACCATGCTATGGTATTCGCAGGACACGGAGAGTACCGGGCTGATGATTTCCATTTCTTCCATCTGCTTATAGTTTAGCCCAATCTGCTCCATCAAATCCATCCTGGCTTCTTCCATCCAACGGATATAGTTGGAATGATGGATGATACCCATCTGGTCTGTCTCGTAATATTTTGCGTGATGCTCGTAGGGACGGATATGGATATCTCCCATGTTTTCGGTGTAAACTTCAATTTCTTTTCCTGTCATATTGTGTCACTACCTTTCTTTCTAAGAGCAGACGATGAGCCGTGTCTACCCGCATTTCGCTTTGCTTCATGCGGGGCGCGGGGCTTCGCCCTATGGGATTGCTGCAATTATTTAATCCGCCGTGTCTACCCGCATTTCGCTTTGCTTCATGCGG
>JAETQH010000183.1 GCA_021770785.1 Lachnospiraceae bacterium | reverse complement strand
TCTCTACCTGCTTTGGCAGTGCCACATCAATCGTTGGGTTGATGGATATGATTTTCTTATTTACAGCATACTGCATGGATGTGTTCATCACCGTTTTCACCAGCCTTGCGATAGAAACAGAAGCCGCCGCTTCTTCATTATATAGACTCTGAATATGGCTCCGCTTGATTTCCGTCATTTTAATATTGCCCATTGCTGGAATAACATGATTATTTACAATGTTAGAATAGGTTTCATAGGAACCGCTTGTAATGCGTGGACGCATTTCCTTTTCAAGCCAAAACAGCATAAAATCCTTCACTTTTACATTGCTATACACCACATATGTGCCTGAGTACAGTTCACCAAGCGTCTTGTCCCTGTCTGCATTGGCTGCTTTCTTTGTCGCAAACCCTGATTTCTGCTGCGGCATTTTAGTCCCGTCCGCATACATCAGCACTACACGGTAGCCAAATTTATTTTTAATCGGTGTGACATTATAAACCTTCCAGTCAACAAACTGCTGTAATTTCAAATCAAATTCCATGTTACCCTGTCCCTTCCCTGCCTTCAGGAGTAAAAGCGTCATTCATAAAGGCAATAATTTTTTCTTTCTCGTCCATGACATCGCAATAATATTCAAATGTTGTATTAACGGAACTATGCCCTAACAGCCCGGATATTTTCGCAAGAGGAACACCCTGCTCCACTAAAATAGTGGCAAACATATGGCGAAGCCCATGCACGGTTATAGCAGGAAGCCCATTCCGCACACACAGCTTTTTCAAAGCAATATTCATGGCGGACAAGCTATGTACCTTTCCATTTGCCTGACAACTGATATAATCATTATCAACGAAATTCTCCTGCATCTTTTCTTTATATATCTCTATCAGACATTTCCTTTTTTCCAGCTCCGTAATAATGACCTCCGGCACACGCAAAACTCGGAAACTGTTTGGTGTTTTGGGATCACGTTCGATTGAAACATTTTCTTCAATCCTGCTCCCTTCTTTTATGATAGGGTTCGCAACAATCTGTCTGCTGATTTTCACACTATGATTCTCTAAGTCAAAATCGGAAAATTTCAGACCGTATATTTCACCTTTCCGCAATCCGCAAAACAGTCCCAACAGAATTTCCAGATACCAGTTATCTTTTGAAGCTGCCTGAAGGAGAATTTTTATTTTTTCCCTGCTGAGAATCACAATATTAGGTTTCTTTCTCTTATATGGCTTCGTTTCCGGTACGGGATTTACATTGATATATCCCTCAATGACCGCTTCTTTCATCGCAAGATTTAGAATTTCCCGTCCTTTGTTCCCCGCCGAAGCACAAGCCTTTGATACTCTTTCCAGCAGCTCATCCAGATATTCCACACTGACAAACCGCATCTTAATGTCATAATCAATATTGGGAATGATCAGGTCATACAAGACATATGCCCCAACCATTCTTGTTGTCGTTTCGATTCTTTTTGAAAATACTTCTTCAAACCAATAGATCAGATAGTCCTTAAACAGAACTTCTTTATTTGTTTTGCTTGAAAGCTGCTGCTTCCGCAACAGAGTATTAAACTCTTCCTCACATTTCCTATAACTGGCTTCCGCTTCTCCCTGGCTGGAAAACCCGCCTTTCTTTCCATATTTAACAGTGCCGTTGTCTTGAAATACCTTTGTACGGTGATACCATGAATTTCGCTCAAAAAAAGCAACACTTTTTTCCTGTGTTTTCTTTCCCATTCTCACCACCTCCGCACATTTAGATTTCTCCATTTAACCATTTATCGAATCCCTCTTTGGGAACCCGGTACAGCTTTCCTATTTTAATCACCCTGAACGGTTTCTGCCTCTCATATGCCTCATCCAAAAATGCATACGCCTTGCTTCTGCCAATGCCCAATAGCTTTTGAATATCATCGGCGTCATAAACCTGTTTCTGCAAATTCATGGTATCTATATCAGTCACCTCCCGAAAAACAAAAGGGACTGCTTGCTATTATCATAGCTTTGCAATCCCCTCCCGTCTAATGGTAACAGTTCAGCCTCCTGGCTTCACTGAATAAAAAAGTTATTGTAAAAATGACGAAATTTTTTCGCCATATAACAGTGACTTTTCCACTGTAACAGGTTTGTATGAGCTAAACGGGGATTAAAAAAACAGCTCCTGATATTTTGTGTGGATAATTCTTCCTGATTTCCCTTTTTTCTATGTAACAGGCGGGACAGATACACATCAGGCCATTGAAACCAAAAGTTATCC
>JAETQH010000012.1 GCA_021770785.1 Lachnospiraceae bacterium | reverse complement strand
TCCTACATATACAATACATTTTAATATTCCAACATGCAAGCCCTATTCTAAAATAGGGTTACTTGTCATGTAAAAAATTTCTACAAGCAATCATGAGAAGTTTTAACTCTCAAGTATAAATACTTTTATCCGATAGACAGTCTACTTCATCTAAAAACGGGATAAAATATGTCGCATTATTTCCGTTTTCTTTATCCCACAACTTCATCCCTTTATGCTGAATATCTGGCTGATACATCATAATCGTTTTTATAAAACATTCTGACATCAATATCCACGGATTACATAACAAATCCGGAAAAAAACCCTCATTTGGAAAAGTCATTTCCACTACATTCCACATAGGAATTTTGTCTATACTTTCCTTTGTTAAATATCTCGTATCTATTGCATGATTTTTATTAATGTTATACGGAATTCTATTTTTTTGATCTGTATCCAAGAGATAGTATTTCATTTACCCGACCTCATATAGTATTTTTGCTTCGTCCATATATTGTCCATATATTATCAAAACTTTATTTGATATACATATATCGCTAGTTGCAAGATATTCCCTCATCATTTCTAGTAAATTTTCCAACAATACCTGCATAATAGAATCATAATATACAGCATAAACTCTCTTAATTATATCCCACTCATAATTTTGAATACGGATATACTTTTGCCGTAATATCTTATTCATGTATTCTAATTCATGCAAATATTTCTCGTTTAAGTATATAGGGGAATAATATATTCCGACATCCTGCTCATCTATATAAAAATTTTCATCGAAAGCTGTTATGTACCACTGTAATTTGTTCGTATAAGAACTCAACTGCAAAAAATTAAAACTCAAATATTTGATCTTCCCTTTCTTTCCTTCTCTTTGACCCATAACAATTTTCTCAGATACTTCATCCAAAATTTCTTTTATTTCATTCCATATTTTTCCCCCATCTCTTTCTATCTCACTTTGAAACTCATCACACACTCGCCGAAAAGATTTCTCCATCTCTTTTTGCAAATATTGTCTCATATCGTTTCTACGGTCATTTATCTGTTTCACACCTTGACCTCCTTGTGTTATTCCTATCTTTTGCCGTCTCCTTGCCCGTAAAGTCATTTATTTAAGGTCTAATGAGATTACTTCAGATTTTTTTACAAAATCCTCTCCTTCATAATATTGCAATTCTATATAATTACTATCTATAATTTTTATATCAATAACCGCATCAATCAAGTTTGCATACGGTGCAAAATTCCTTGCAACTTCTATATAAACCTCGCCTCTTTGAAACATATCAGTAAAAACTAAAACGCCGCTTTTGTCATAATCAATATAAGCAATATACTTATTTTCTACAATAAATGGATTAAAGTAAGTTGGTGAAACTTCTGTCGTTTCTTTGTTAAAAAAGAAAGTATATATTGCTGGTGAACCAACACTCATACTAATTTCTAATATATTTTCGGACAATTCACTTATCACCGGCAGTTTTATCGAACCCTCGGGTATTGGATATACTTCGGAATAAATTTTTTTATTACTCTTATCATATAAAGCAAGTTCGTAACCATCTTCAATCTTTTTTAGTGAAGCTTGCTCCATTTTAATCTCATACATTTCTGAAAAGTTTTCTCCAGTCTCTGTAGCATCCACAACATGTTCACTCTCTGTTTCTGCATCTGTTCTCGTAAAATAGATTTTTCCAGATACCTGGTCGCTGTACAACAATACAACATCTTTCAATTTTCCCCAATATGTATAAATATCATCTCCGACTTTCTTAAAAGACACCATGACATCCGAATAATCCCAAACATTCCCACTCGTCACGTCCTCTGGCAGACATCCCGCAAATATAAGTCTTATCTCTTCCCTGTTTCCATGTACCTCCGCCCTAATCGCCATATATGTAGTTTGACCATTTGCAAAAATATCAGCATATCCATTTTTATAAATTTTAATTGCGAAGTCCATCATCATCGGCGAACCCGCAGGCGTAGCTTCAAGTTCGAGAAAGGAATAATCCCCAACCCATGTGCACAGTTCCTCTTTACTGATCGTTTGAGAATTTTCCAAATCTACGGTATTACCTGTCAAAACTTCGTCTAAATCTTCTGTGTCCATCATCCACGTCTGACTCGAAACTTCTGTATCTATTGTTGGAACTTCATTCAAATCCTCCGTATCTGTTGTCCATGTTTGATTGGAAACTTCTGTATTTATTGCAGGAATTTGGTTTATATCTTCTGTATTTGCAATTTGAGAAACATTCTCGTCTTCCACAATTAAAGTTTTAATGCCAAAAAATTTTATACCAATAATTAATAGACCAACGAAACCGATTACTATTCCACAAATAACCTTTTTAGTTTTAGCGTAACTATTCATATAGAAATTTTTGTCTCCTTTCCAATACTCTTGCCACAGCCTCCTCTCTTGTAATTTTACCATCGTTAATTAGAAGCCAAGCCTGCATTTACCTCATAATTACCATCTTCTGCAATACGTTGTTCTATCTCTAATATCTGAGCCTATAATTAATTCCACCGTTGTCATACCTAATCCGCTTTTTAAACTTAGTAGCAAACGCTTATTATCTCTTCATCCATTGAATTATTAGAAACACCAATTTAGATATATCAAATTATCTTATCTATTCTACAAATATCTTGTACGATTCAAAATAAAACAATCCACTTTCCTCCTGGTAGAAGTATGCCTCAAACATAGACATTGGATTCTCTTTATCCAAAGTAGTATCTACTCTTATATCTTTTAATCTATCTCCATCAATATCCTCAATAACAACATCACAAACCATACTGCCATGCTGATAGTTTCCTGAAAATATATACAAAATATCCCCCTGATTATTTATCAACATTACCCGGGGTATAGAATGCCTACTGGCATAGTTTCCATAAGCCAGATAAACCGTTCCCCATGAATCCAACTCGACTTCAATAGTTGTCAATTCTTCACTGAATTTCTCATCAGATATATTATATGGGCGAAGCAAATACTGTTTTGTCTCGTTACCTTCCAATTCTACTTTTATTCTGTCATTGTCACAAAATAAAATTTTAAGCACGCCCTGTTTATTATGATTGTAATCTATATATTCACACTCTGCCCTCCCATCATAAACTGTCCCTTGAAACGAACAAACATATTTTTTTCCTTAAGAATTCATATTGCAATAATACGATAATACATTTTCATCGAACTTCAGGTATCCACAAACATTTCCTTTTTGAACCTCGGTAATTACCAATGAAACAGGATAATCCCCACCTTCTTCCCATCCGTCAACAATCCATATTTTTTTTCAGATATGCACTGTAATCCGACACATCCAACTCTCTGTCCTCTTCTGTGGCAGATATCTGTTCAACAATTTCCCCGCATCCTGCTAACATAACCATAGCACATAAGAATAACACCTGCATTCTATTTACTTTTCTTTTTCTCATATCTAACTTCAATTATTCAGCTTGTCCTCCGTAACTCAAATAGTATTACGAAGAAAAATGCTTTCCAGTACTCTCCCTATATCACCTTTTAGCTTTATGTATTTTATTGTTCTATAAATTCCATTCCTTTTTCCCAATCATACATGCTACCCCAAAGTTCAACCTCCCTCTTTTCAAACCGCTTTAAGTTTGATACATATTGCGTTATCTTTTCATAAGTTCCTTTTGCTTCTTTTTTATTTAATATTTCCAATATTCCTTTCATGCCCTGTTCCCATATGTACTGTTCTTCATCCTCCGTAAAACTGTCAAAAACAAAATATGCTTCCTTCTGATTATCGTTTCTTTGCTTTCCATCTCTCATATCCCACTCTGCAAACGATATTGTTATCTCCATATTTTCTGACGCTGCAATCTCCTCATATAGTGTTATATCATCATGCGCTGCAACATGCAGTTTACTCTCCACATAAAATACATTATCATCTTCATCATGAAATATCCCAATATCCGAGATATCTCCTGCCAAAAACTCTAATAGTTTATTGCCGTGGCAATCATACACATAATTATAGGAAATAATTGTTGAATCCGTTTCCACATGCTCTTTCGAGAAAATAATCTCCATACAACCATCTTTCGTAAAGTCAAAACAGGAAAACTGAATCCATCTCAATGACTTCGGATACATTTCAAAAAATTCATCTATCGTATCATGATTTTCCTCTAAAATTTGTTGTATTATTTCCTCGGGCTCTTTTTCATCTCCTATACCTTTATTTTTTATCAATATTTTTATAGAAATCAATAATATAGCAACAACAATAAAAGATATTTTCTTTTTCATAATTATCTGTCTTCCCACTGACCTCCATTTCTATAGTTTCCGGTTATTAACGCCCCATCCTCATAAGCATATACTTCTACAATTTTCAAGTTGTTTCCACCCAATAGCTTATCAAAGCTCACATTTCCACCCTCACAAATATCGTTTTGGGGATTTCCATCTACAATAAATTCAACTAAATTATTATGAGGGTAAAAATCATTTTCATCTTTTGAGTATTTTTGATCTGCAACAACCACATCCATACTATATTCGTTTCCTTTATTATCATTTAAGCAAATTTGCAATTTATATCCGAAATTAATATTCCCATC
This sequence comes from Lachnospiraceae bacterium, assembly GCA_021770785.1. Taxonomy (GTDB): domain Bacteria; phylum Bacillota; class Clostridia; order Lachnospirales; family Lachnospiraceae; genus Roseburia. Next base: position 83,590 of record JAETQH010000012.1, on the reverse strand, counting down.
TTCTGCCGGTGTACAATATTTACTAGCAGCAGTTATAAATCCAGGAGCCATAGCCACACAATAATAATCACTTTCGTTTTTGCACCCGGATATCTTACTTACCCTTACCAATCCATTCTCATCAATATAAGCATCTTCATGATTCAAAATATAATAATTAGGTGTACTGCTGCCAAATTTATTTTTACTTTCATAGCTAGAAAAATCAAACTTAACTACTTCACCCGCCTGTGCCGCTTTACCAGATTCACCTGATTTTCCACTTACCACTGCACCTGCTTCCGCTTGATATATTATAAGTAACTCTCCTTCTCTTCTATTTTCTTGTCCTGAAGTTACTGGCGTAATCAACCCACCATGCTTACAAAACAACATCGACGTCATAGTAATACATTCTATTTCCTCTTTTTTTACATTTTCTACCTCTCCATTTATTCCTGCCCCTTTCGTTTTGTACAAATGCTTTCCTAATGGGAGATTCTCCCATTCCTCATTCAATTTCATAAGATGTCTGCAAACCCCATGTTTATTACAATTCGGGTCTTTTTTAATTTTAGTCAGTTCATCTTTCCTATCTACCACCTTTTTACAATTGCATTGAAATGGGAAAATATTCTTTCCCAATACTGCATCTTTTACTGTCGCATATAATTCACCATTAATAACCATTTCATCATCAAAGACTTTCAATACACCTACTGGGAATGTATATTTGTCTGCTATATGATTCTGCTCTAACACAATATTTTCCTGTCCCGGCACTTTAAATGGTTCCCATGTTGCCTGATTACAGGTCAAAACTGCACCATTTACGAGATATTGTCTCCACTTATCTTCCTCCGCATACTCTTGAAATACCTTCTCTATTTCTGCATCTGATACTTGCTCTTCTCCTAGAATTCGCTTTGCTTCACTTTCTTTTGCAGTTTCTTGATATTTTTGGGCTTCTCGCTCAATCTGCCACGCTTCAAGTTCATCATTCATCCTCTGCCTGTTACTTATCGCCAAGTTATCGCTATCATAATTACCTTCCAAATATTTTCCCATACACTTCCTTCCTTATCCTTTGCCAAGAGTATCTGAATTTCCATTCGCCTACAAACCCTATATTTCGCTACTTAACTCATTGTATCCGGAACTCTCCACCCGTAAATGAAATATCCTCTTTCAACGTCATAGATGTACTTCCCTGCTTAACCTGAACCTTTTCATCCGCAGCCACCAAAAGTGACGCAGAACTGCTGGCCACCGTAAGATTATTTGCAGCTTGTATCATAATATTTTTATCACTGACAATATTTACGCCTTGATTATCATTTATTTCCACCATCATTCCCTGATTATTTGTCATAACAATTGTATCTGGTGTAAATAAAATTTCCTTTCCGTATCTGTTCTTAAAAGATTTGTAATCCGGATTCTGCCTGGAGCCATCTGTTTCCTTATGTACAGAACTGATAATAAAACAATTTTCCTCTTTATCCGGTACATATAAACGGACGCTATCCCCCACTTCAGGCATACAATACCACCCTGTACCATCCGGTGAAGAATAAACAGTAGCATACAAAAACCACTTTTTTCCGTCAAAAGCTCCCCATTCGTCCCGCGCAATTTCTACCTGTACTTTATCCCGCTGTACATCCGCAACAACCGCCTCAAAAGAACAGCCTGTAATATTTCTATGCTGCATCGGCAATACTTTCAGAGCTTCTTTCGTCCTCAAAAAATATCGATGGACACACTCTTTCCCTTCGTACTCTGTCTCCATTCGATAAATGAAATAATCATTCCCCTTATAAAGCAAACTATCTCCCAACTGAAATACTTCTCTATCCGTCACTTCCAGTTCCAACATATCAGATGCCTGTAACGAATCCATTCCATTACATCTTTTCTTCATATATTCGTCTGCATCTAGTTTCATCTGTATCCTGCCTTGCCTAACCTCTTTTCTGGCTCCCTTAGGCAGCCCCACCGCATAATGTACTCCTTTTACTGCCGAATCCGGCACCAAATAAGAGCCTGTCCTTCCGGTAAGCCGCTTTAAAAATTCCCAGTCCGTTTCCTCATACTGAATCAACGTTCCATAAATTTCATTTGACTCACTTTCCACGCACTCGACTTTTCCCTGTGAATAAGTATCTGTAATTTTCCTGCATAAACTTCCGTAAGTGGCGCTACTGTTTTGAAAAACTCTAAAATGAGTTTTTAAATCCATCAGGATTGTACCGCTCATCATTTTTAACTCCAAAATGGTTTCATAACCATCCTGACGAAGGCAGAAATCTGTAACCACCCCATAAAACAATATTGTATTTATTGTATTTTTATCTCCAGCAGCACCGTCGCTTCCTATTATCTTTACCCAGGTCTGTTCTGAAAGCTTCCCTATATACTGTTCCTTCCATTCATCCTTGATCAGCATAACAACATTTGCTGCTGCATGTTGATTCATACTCTGACTAATATGTAATTCCCGTAGTTCAATAAACCGAAACGGTTCCACTTTAATCTGCTCTACTTTCATTTTCTTCCTCTTTTCCTCCCTCACTCCGGATTGTTGTTAATAATTTCAGTATCACTGATTTCCATATGTCATACTTTGCAAAACTGCAATGAAAATTTCCTATATAATCTATCCCCTCCAAATCAAACAGGAAAGTCATCGCATAAAAATTTCCGGTTGCACAAAACGCCTTATAATCCAGCCACCCAACCTGAATTTTTTCCGCCTGTACGATACCTGTATCATAAAAGACATTTTGCTTCCATACTTTTTTCATATCCTGACAAAGTTTCTTTAATTTTACGGTTACCTCTTCATTCTCCGCTGTATATTTATCTAACGTAAATGTTGCCGTTCTATCAGGAATCGTTTTTATTACCACTGGTCTGTTACTGCTTCTATACTGTACTTCTCTTTCTAACTCTGGCATATCCTGCATGTTTTCCGGTAAAATCATGGAACATTTCCCTTCAAACAGTTCTATCCGTTGTGCCGCTATCCGCTGATTTCCAATAAGAATCTCATCTCCTATTGCCTCTCTCTGCGCTTGAATCTGCCTGTATTTTTCCCTCAACGCCAATATAATTTTATCACTGTATTCTACTTCTTCCATAAATTAGACCTTCTCTTAATCTGTACCGTTCTTACGTATTCATTGATTCTTAACTAATTTTCCTCTTTTTCCAATATTGCTAATTTTTTTAAAACCTGAAAAAAAAATATCGTTCCTGTTTTCTGCTGTCCATCCGGAAAATGATAGCCTCCAAGAAGCATTTTCCCATTGCAGGACATAATAAACATAATGTGAACATTGTCCTGCTCCACACTGCCTGTTACATAAGAAAACCATCCAGCCATTCCAGCTTCTACCCTTAACACTGTGGAGCTCTTGTTAATGCTTTCCGGATACATATGCCCAATCATTCTCTGTATTTCACTAATTGCAGCATGAACCTCATCCTCTTTAAGTTCCTTTTCCAAAAGATTAAATGTAATTATGCTATCCGTATTCTCGTTCACATACATTTCTTGCGGTTTTGACAAATACGGAAATTTTTGTTCTGCCATTTCATCAGGCATCTTTGTCCATTCTTCCGGAAGTGATATACTTATTTTTTCATCCAAAAGACAGATTTCCTTCCACTTCTTTTCATCTTCCTCCATCTTCGTTTCCTTTCCATCCCGCCTTACCAAAATCAATCGGAACCTGTATTTTGCTATTTTCCGATTGATTCTTCAAAAGAAGTTCTTCCATTTTTTTAACAGCATAATTTTTAACGTCCACTGTATTGAGACAATTTATTTTATCGATTGCCGGATTTTTACCAATACCTCCGATTTTTACACTTTCACTCATAAAAATCCCCCCTATTTACTAAATAACGGCATACTTGCCGCAACTTTCTGCAATACTGGAGTGCTGGCACTTTCTGCCGGAATACTTGATAATATTGCAGATACAGTCCCATTTAAGGAATATTCTTTTCCCTGCTGATTTTGTTTTCTCTCCTCTTTCTTTTCTTCTTTTTTCTCCTTGGGAAGAGCTGTAAAACCTCCTACTTTTCCAATAGAATCAAAGGCGTTACACAGATTGACAACAGCGGGCATCAGTATATCTTTTCTGACTATAGTTGCCTCTTTCATTGCACGAAAGATCACTCTCTTTCCTCTTAAGGTCACATTTCCATCGGCTAATATGGATATCTGGTTATTTGCCGCTATGCTTACCCCTCCACCATCAGTCAAGACAACTCTGCCACCTTCCGATGTCATATTGTTTAATCCCATGTCTGTTGGTGTCAGGTTCAGTCTTTTGCTTCCCTTTGTAGTGAAATAGCGTTTCTCATAGTCCAAAAACTCTTCACAGTCCTCTCCATTTTCTCTAATGCTATATATGACCTCCGCCGATTTTTCCTCCGGCTCTCCAAAATAAAGTGCTGCCCTCGTTCCCCGTTCAGGCATACAATACAAAAAATTCCCCGTAATTGGATGCCAGCGAAAAGCATATGCTTCTTTATTCTCCTGTTCTTCATCAATGTCAAGTTTCATTTTTACAGTCTCTTGTTTTGTCTCCAATACAGTTCCCGTCAACACAATTCCTTTTAAACTATCCGCTGCTATCCTTTTCTTTTCAAAACTTTCTTTCGGAAACACATGACAGGTGCAATTTAAAATTCCTCCCTCCAGAATCGTTTTCGTCTCCATAACAAAAAGATTCTTTCCTTGTATACTTACCTCGTCGCCTACTCCTACATCATTCATATCTTCTATTTCATAGCCAAGACATTTTTTCACTCCATCTATTACCTTTTCTCTGTGGTCTGGCAGTAATGAATAACTATATTTATTTAAGTCAACTCCTTTTTTATTGCCATTAGTCTTTACTCCTGCCGAAAGATGTATTTTGGCAGATGTATCTCTTGTGATAACTCCCGTTCCCAGATAGCTCAAAATTCGTTTTAAAAATTTATAATCTGTCTCATCATATTGAATTAATGGATATTCTAATTGCTTATCAGAAATATTCCAGTCCAAGTCATAATCATATTCTCGAAGAACACTTTTCACGACATCCCGATATGTCTGTGATACAGATTGAAATGCTCTTGATTTTCTCTCTATGTCCAGCTTCCATGTATAAGAGACTGCTTTTATAGCAATCACAGCATATTTTCCTTCTTCTGTAATTGTTACCTGATGTATCATACCGGCAAAAAGAATTGTTTCTACCCCCGAATCTGTCCGACTGATAATTTCTAATTTTTCCTTTGCTATATCCGCCAACGCCTCTTCTGCTTCATCCCTTTTTACCGTACCTACAATCATAGCGTTGGAATGTTCACTATACCGGGCATGTATACAACATTTTCGTATATTTTTAATTTTAAATCTACATTTGACATGTAATTGTCCTGCTGTTATCTTATTTGCCATTCCTTCTCCTCCGTCAAAACAATACCATTTCATCAATCATCATTGTCTCATCCACGCCAATAATTCCAAAATGATGTTCATAAAAAAAATGCACCCTTTCCCGCAGTGGCAAAAACATATCTTTTAGAAATGTAACCCTTCTTTCCTCTTCTATTGTTTCTGTCACTCCTAAATATACCAGTAATTCATCATCTGTCTCGTTACTTTCATAAACATAGGCACAAGGATATAAAGCTACTATTACTTTCTTAAATATTTCCTGATAATTTCTTGTTTTTAAAAGTTGTAAATAAAAACGCAAAACTATTTTTTGTTCCTTTTTTTCAAAAAACTGAAAATCTTCCTTCGTATGCATTCCATAACGCCCCTGCACTATATCCTGATTTAATGCTTCATAATAATAGTCTTCCTTGGAGATTCCCTCTCTTAAATCCAGCTGTGCTATATAATGAAGACATACATCAAAAAACAGCTCTCTTGTCCGAAGCATTCCCTCTATATTTTTATCAAACAATTCTCCAAAAACATCTTGCAGCCTATATAACGGGTTTACCTCTATTATTTCCTCTTCCGGAGCTTTGAGGTTTAGATCAACAAATGACACTTCCATATATGGACTGGGATTAACTGCATCTACAAAATGTAATTCATCCCGTTTTTTATTGTCCTTTTCTGCCTGTAAAACTGTTTCCCAAATATAATTCATACAAATTTCCCCATACACCGATATTCTAAAAATTCCATCTGCAACTGCGAAAGAATATATCTGATTTGTGAATGATATAAATAATCCTCTTTTTCCCTATCCCTCTCTATATAAAACAGTAATATCTTCCGCCTGTCATCCGGAAAAATTTCCATATCAAACAGTTCATTCATATCTCCACTGATTGTCTTTTCGTCTACACAATCTATAATCTCATAATTCATAACCCTGATTTCATAATTGCCCGACATTTCTTCTATCTTCCTGCGCAGTTCCATAGGTGTCTGTATAAAATTACCCACTTCATTCAAATATCTCGCTGAAAAACTGTCCTCTTTTCGATTCGTCAACACAGGATACTGATACCCATAAGAAGCCATCCTGCCGCTTTGATGCAGTCTATAGATAACCACATTGTCTACACTTTCCTTCTCTGTCTTAAGCAGAAGTTTGTTTTCCTCATAGCGAACAGATAAAATATCTTCTTCTGTCTCTACAAGATATCCATCCTGCCCTGCTTTCCTATCTTTCAAATGAAAAATATGCTCATAAACAATTTCATCTATACAAGGCAATCGAAATTCCCTTGAATGCAGCGATGTCTTTTGAACATTCCAAAGCGGTATTTTTTCCGTTTTTATATACTTGTCCCATTCTCCCCACTGAAACGTAATGTGTGTATCTGGTGCAATTTCTTCTATTGGACATACTTCAAAAAAGCGTTCCAAATGTCCCATATGAATTGTTTGCCATGGAATATGATTGTTCAAAAAAAGTTTGTGCAGTTTACTGATCTGCTTCTGGTACTTCTGCGCTTTTTCTATTTTAAAACAGATTTCCTTTCCACTTTCCTGTTCAATTCCCATTATAGTTTCCTGACAGAAAAATTGACGGCAAGCCTCATCATCTGCCATTAAATAAATGACAGTATTGGTTTGACATACTGCTATATGAATATCTTCTTCGCACATAGGGAACCAGAAATTGTTGAGAGCGTCATAATTCTTTTTGTCTATAACTGTCGTATAAATACCAAACTTTTCCCAGGTCATTTTCAATTCGTTGTAAACTCTTTGTTGTAACTCATCATATTTTTTCTCTGTCCAGGAAAAAATCTTTTCCAAACTTTCCAAAAGAAGCTTCTTAGCGAACTTCCGCTCATCTAAATCATCAATTTCTCTCAAATGTTCCTGTATATATGTTTCGTAATCAAATTTATTTTCATCGATCATTTATGTATCATCCTTCTATCAACACTCATACTTATTCTACAATAATCCGCCTTTTTTCATTTTTCCTCTTTTTTCTTCCATCGGAAGTGCGCAATATCGCCTCCATGCTCCAATACAATTTTTCATTGTCAAATGCACATATTTCCTGTACATCCGTACCTCCCTCCTTGCAACTCAAATAGGCGGCAACAGCTTTACGGCTTACATATCCGGTCATGTTCCAAACCTGTAAACAGAAATTACTATCTATTTCATCTCTTTTCCCAGTCCACAACTCCTGTGAAAAAGTCAACAGCAACTCCGGATGGAAAGACGGTTCTCCTATTCCCGCAATAGAACTGTAAATCAGATTTATCGTATCGTACTCTGTACTCATATCATAAAAATCCCTATACGTATCTCTAAGTTGTGAACCTTTTCTCAGATAAAAACGGCACAATTCAAATTCATTCTCTTTTCTTTCTATATTAGAATCAATACAGAAATCAACCTCATACTCCAGGCAATCCGTTTTTTCTCTCATCTCCTGAAAAACTGCTTTCAATGACACCCACTGTTCTGTTGCAGAATATGGAATTTTAACTTCTTCTGACAATATATAAATGAAATTTTTATATTTCATCAGTCCTTTTCCAATGATAAGATATTTTTCCGCCACCTGGACGTTACACCCTTTTAATATGCCATCTGTATAGTCCTGATAAAAGAGCTGCAAACCTCCGTACGCATAATCCCGAATATCCCACAGACTTTCTTTTTTTAATATTCTTCCATCTTTAAATAACGGAAAATGTTTTTTCATATCAACACCTCATATTACTGCCTTACAATATCTCCCCAAAAACCTCTTCTAATGTCATCTCTTGAAGTCCGTGATTCTCTATCATTTCAAAAAATGGAGCTGTAATTTCATCCCAGTTTTCTTTACCCACATCAACCCACTCCTTTTCTCCTATTCCTACCATATAATAAGGATGTTTCTTGTTAATTCCCTCTTCAAGATTCAATGCTACTTCTTCATTTTCCTCATCAAAAGTAATAAGCCTGTCTCTTATGATATCTGCATGCAGTCCGTCATGATACCATATTTGCCCTGCTCCTATAATCTTTCCAAAATAACAGGTTTCCTGATCATAAATAATACTACAAGTTTCATCTTCTAGTTCATAATTGAAAATGTACAAACATCCTTGCTTAATCGCAAGCTCTGGTTTTCCATCTCCATCCAAATCATCATAATAAAAACGATCATGCCACTTATCTTCCAATAAGTCCTCAAATTTGTCTCCAGCCTTCCATAAATCTCTATAATAAATTTCTTCCCCTGACTGCCTGTATATTGATATCTCGTTTTTTAGTACCTTAAGATAAGCTTCTAAGTACTTCTGATTTTCCTCGGGTGTAATATCCATATGTGGCTCGTTTGCAGTGAAATCCATTGCCCGCACCGTATCACACATCGCTGCAATTTTACTTTCCGGGCTTTCCGTTTCAGGTTCTTGGGTGACCTGATTATTTTCATCGCTTTGATTGTCAGTGTCTTCTACCCCCTCATCCAAAGTAACAGAAAATTTCTTTGTGCCATATTCACTTTTATTTTCACCGGAACTGCTTTCTGGTTTCTTTATGTAAAATACCAAAAACCCTATTATTATAATAAGAATTACAATTAAAATCGAAAAGATGTTTTTTCTCATACGTATTTCCTCACTGTTTTGGATAAATAATTAAATATTTAACGATATATTTGCTCATATCCCCAGTATCACCTGGGTCTTTCCCTGTAAATTCAACAATAGAACCATTAACATAATCTTCACTATAAGGCTGTGTCTTTGCAATACTACTTTCAGGATAAGGATGACCTGTCTGATATATTCCATTATTATATGTATGTGCTTTAATATTGCCACTCCACAGACATTCAATATAAACATACTCATCCTCATTTTCCATAAGCTGCAAGACAACATCTACCCTGCATCCAATATATTTTCCAAATTCATCTGCTTCGCATTTTCCAGCATCCGGATAATCCGGAATAAATACTTTCGGTCCTAATGTAAGCCAATATCTACCCTTTTCATCAACTAACACACCTTTTCCTGCATTAATAAATTCCTGTCCTATAAGATATGGCGCACAATTTGGATTTTTGCCCGACTGATCTTCATATGAATACCAATCGATACCCGGTTTTATTTCTTTTAATTTACTTCTTTCCTCTGCAGAATATTCAACGATAATACCACCAGAAGCAGTAGGTTCTCCTTTATAACCTTTTAACCATGAAGCAATATATATTGACTCTGGTTGTGCATTAAATCTTTTCTGTCCACTATTAACCGGTGTAATCAAACCTCCATGCTTGCAAAATAACACCGATGTCATTGTAATGCACTCCATAATCTTTTCCTTTGTTTTATTCTCCGAATCCGGCACTGTTATTGTTTCGTACTTTCCATTTGTCGGAAGATTTTCCCATCTGTCATTTAATTTCATAAGATATTGACATACCCCCTTTTTCGCGCACTCCGGATGATCCTTTATACTTTGGTATTCTTCCTTTCTATCGTCTACCAATTTACAATTGCATCTAAATTCAATATTTTCCCCTTGTATACAATCAAAAACTGTAGCTTGCAATGAACCATTATCTGTTGTCTGATCATTACTCGTCACATGCAATTCTGTATACCGTCTTTCTTTTTGGGTTATTTTTTTCTCTTCACTTCCCGTTTCCGTTTCTTCGTCAAATTCCAATTGAATTACCGTTCCATCCGACATTTCAAACGGCTCTAACGTCGCCTGATTACACCGCAGAACAGCCCCATCAATTAAATACTTTTTAATATCCGCTCTTTTTTTGTAATAATCATACATTTTTTCAATTTGCTCTTCTATCTCTTTCGCCTGCTGTTCATCATCTTTCCGCTGCTTATATTTTTCAATTAAATTTCCATTCTCATCGTAATCCCCTTCTAAATATTTTTCCCACTTTTCCATAAGCTGTTCTCCCCTCTATTTCTTCCCGTCAAAAAAACTGTTCACCCAGTTATCACTCTCAAAGCTGAAAAATTCTGCTTTCCCAAGATAAAGTTCATCCCTTTCACAGTAAACCGGAACGACCTGAAATCCCCATTCCTCCTGCTCTGCCCATACAAAAAACTTTACGTCCCCATTCTCAATGCTGTCCGTCTCTTTTTGCAGGATATGGGATCCGTAGACCGCCTCAATCTCCTCATAGCTTTTCTGTGAAAAATCCTCCTGCCTGCATACATACTGAAAGCGGCAATGTTCCTCCCCGTCTGCATTTTTCAGATACAGTGGAAGGATCAAATCCTCCCTGTTCCTTGAAACCGTCCCCGCCGTATCCCAGTCTTTGAAACCGTCCACCAGCACCACTTCTTTTCCGTTGTGGGTGTAAGCAGTAATCCGATAGGGGAGCACTGCCTTTCCATTGTCCAGATGAATATCCGCCAGCCCATACTTTCTGTCCCGCAGATATTTCAGTGCCCCGTCCACACAGGTCATCTTTAATTCAAAATGCGCCGCATCAATATTTGCCCTTTTCCGGAACTGTATCATTTTTCCGGGAACGAACTCTTTTAACGCATCCTTGAACAAATCAATCTTGCAGGACTGCCCCGTCAGCTTAATAAAGGAAAAATCCTGTATTCTCCCGCTGCGGTATAATTCCTCCATAAATTTCTGCACAATACCGTATATCTCTCCGGACAACAGCAGCTCTATCTCAAAATAGTTCATCGTCACTTCCGGCACCGTCTTTTCCACCGTAAGGCTGTCTCCTTTCCGGAAAGACAGCTTCCACTTATCCAATAAAACAGTATTTTCCCGCTGTCCTTTTTGTTCCGAAGTTACCGTGACCTCCAACGCTCCGACTTTCCCATAAAATAGTTTTTTTATCTGTTCCGCTGTATTAAATAAGGTATAGAAATTATTTTTCACTTTGTAATATTCGCTGCGGTTATATCTCTCAAAATCTGCAAAACGTGTCGGCAGTGTCTCTTCCGCTTTCTGATATTCCTGTTCCAAATACTGATAAAACTCCTTTACTCCATGCGAATCAATAAAACGGTAAATATCCGTATCCATGTATTCCAGGATTTCTTTCACACTGCTTACATTCTGATTTCCATTTGCCCGCACCAGTGCGATTTTCAATATCTGCATAATGCGGTACGTTATGTTATTTCCGCCAAAGTCCGTATCGCCGTTTTCGTATGTAGTTTCCATATAGATTTTGTAAGCGGCTCTGCGGTCCTGAATACGAAAACGATAAGAACATAGATCTGTTGTCCCTCCTCCGCAGTCTATGATAAGCGCTTCATATTCTTCGTTTTCTTCCAAAGTATCCTGCTCTAACATATTAGAAATGGTGTTATATAATACAGCCATTCCCTCATCTAACATAATCTCCTGATTTATCATATATTCCGGCAGTATTTCCCGAAACATTCTGCGAAAATAATGCTTCTGTTTCACCGGGCTTGAGATATGTACCTGCGAAATGCGGCATTTAAAACGGTTCTCCGTTTTTCTTATAATATATAGAAAGAATCGGCGCAAAATCTCTGCCCTCTTTACCAGCCTCCGCCGTCCCTGTCTGTCAACAATTTCTTCCTCTTTGTCATATTCCCCAATCCATCGTTTTACATCATAAAAGACACAAAAACCCTCGTCTACATAACTCGCATTTGCCAGCCTTATGGCGTCATAACCGAACAGCAGCTTATCCTCCTCTTCCTCCACTGCCAATACTCCTATCACGCTGGGCAACAGCATACTTTCCCCTGCGCCGTCCTCAAAAACCGTATAATTGATTTCATTTTCTCTGCAATTTTTTATTGCTGCCTGCTGTCCCACATGCTCGAAATAAGCAGAATCCAGATACACTCCGGCAGTGGTATTTACAGAACCAAAATCAATCGCCATAGGCAGCATCAGCGTTACCGGTTTTCTCACCACAAAATCAATCAATGGCATACTGTAAACCTCGATATGCTCCGGCAGTATCGTCTGTTCCCCATAGTACAGGTGATACATACACTCTGATGTCTGACGTCCCATACAAAAAATCCTGTAATCTTTTCTCTGCGTCTCCCGTGTCTCTAACTCCGCCGCCTTGGTAAGATACAATTTTTCCTGTTTCCCTCCATGCTCTTTGAGATTTAAAATTGCACAGAGTGTCATGTCGCTTCCTATTAAAAAGGCATTTGTTCCTGCTAACTCTTTCTTATAAGGAATGGTATAGTCGTCATAATATTCAATGGACAGTCCCTCATAAGCCAAAATCTGGGATTGACAGTATAATTCTTCACCTGGCTTTATCACAATCCTGGCCTTTTTTAAAAACTCCTCTACCCTCTCCTGTCCCCCTTTTTTCCCGTCACAGATAAGGAAGTCCTGCCTTTTCCCCATGTAACGCATAATCGTCCTGATCAGTTCTTCTTTATCGAGAGGGTGTATCACACCGTTCATAATCTTTTCACGACGGCAGATTTCCCTTAGCTGATAGGTGGTCATCAACTCCAGTTCTGATTTTTCATAATATTTTTTCATCTGCATTCTCTTCACTTTCATGATATCTTTTGGTTTTAATACCACGGATCAACTTTTAAATATTCATAAATATCCGGAAGTTCTATTGTATAATCATTACCGTCACATCTTACAAATACTATTCTGCCATTATATAAATAGAATGAAAGCCAAGATTGATCAGGAAACGTTAAGCGTGTTATAATATCGTCTCCCTCGTAAAATTCGTCTTCTTTTCTCTTTTCCGCCAATCCGCGTTCATCTAAAACACACCCACCAGGATAATCAATACAGTCAAAGCCATTTACACTCATCCACTCATTCAAATAAAATAATTTAAATAAATCATCCAACATATATCTCTCTCCTGTCTGCATATTAATAGTTACCCCCATTTCAATATCTGCTTTCTGGAAATAATATCTTCCTGTTCCATGTGGTATTATATATAATATTGACAGCCAGTTCTCTGTCTTATATGCAATATAGCTTAAGGTTCCTTCAAGTATTTCCTTTCTTTTACCTTCCTTGTCTTCAGTCCACTGATCATCTTCCATCAATGTAATCATTGGTTCTTTCAAAAGCCTATTAATCTGTTCCTGTTTTATTTCATCTAACATTCCCTTTACCTGTATAACTGAAAATGTAATATTTTCCTCTTCCATTTCCTGTTCATATAATTCATATGCCGTTTCCCCTCGAAGCAGACTCTGCTCTTCCACTGGCATTTTTACATAATTTTCCATTTCCTTATACAAATCCGTGTCTTCAAAAAAGAAATAATCTTCTTCCTTCATGGGATATTCCACCCACTGTTCCTGCTGTAAATCCAGAGTAAAATTTAGTTTCGTAAAATCAAATTCGCTTGAAATACGTGCCTTAGAAATATATTCAAAACAAAGATATCTCTCTGAACGATATGTTATCTGGATTTCTGTCGTGTCCAACCAATCCTGCTCCATTGGCAAAGTTTTACATGATCTTTCTATCATCATCTTATTTATTCTATCTTCCTTTTCACTATCATCTGGAAATGTAAATTGTAAGACCGGAATGGTTGTCACATCATCCGGAAAATACGAATCGGCTGTCAACTCCTGCATATCAGAACTATCTTTGCTGACATAAATTTTATGAATTTCATACGATGTATCCTTTTCATATTCATTTTCTGCCCCAATTTCCATTTGTGTTTCGTTTTCTACTTTCTCATTCACACATTCAACATTCTCTGTTTCCTCCATGAGCATAGTATCCTCTGCCTGATTACACTCACATGCTTCTAAAAGCCAAACACTCCAAATTATAATTAGAAATCCCAGTATTTTTTTCATAACAATTTTTTCACCTTTTCCCAATAGTCTTGTCGCCTTTCCCAGCCGGCAGGTAATGCAAACTCCTTCCCATCTATTTTTAATTTGCCATCACTTACTTCATATGCTGCACCGTTTTTTATTTTCACGAGATATTCACCTATACCACTTCTAAATCCATTAACAAAATATTGTGTGATAAGAAACACTTCATCATTTGCACCATTTTCTTCTACATACGCATTTAGATTTCCCTCACCCGTTTTTTCAAAACTTGTCCAGTACCATACAGATGCTTCAATCGGATAATTTTCGGCTATATATGTTGCAGTATCTTCACCATTAAATGAATCATTTATTGCATTCAAAAATTTTAAATGTGTTTCTCTCCAAGTAATTTGAATGTACCCAGCTCCCCTCTCATCCCAATTATAGCCAATATCCATCCCCTTTTGTTTTAAATTCTTTTTATAAGCTTCCCAATCTTTCTCTTTTAATGGTTTCTCTTCGCTTTGTTGTCCCTCTAAAACAATTTTACAATTACTTTCGCTGAGCATTGTTGCCAATAAAATACAAGCGCTTTCACGATCTTCCACTCCAAAATATTCCAACGCATTATTAAAGTCCTTTACCTCATTTTCTGTTATATTCGTCCATCCACAAGAAATCAATTCATCCTGTGTAAACATCACCTTTTGCTCTGCCTTAATTACCTGCCCACTATCAACCGGTGTAATCAAACCACCATGCTTGCAAAACAGCATAGATGTCATAGAAATCCACTCTACTGTTACTTTCTCTGTTCCATTTTTCGGATTCTGTACCTCAACAGTCTCATATTTTCCATTTATTGGAAGATTTTCCCATTGCTCACTTAATTTCATGAGATATTTACATACTCCTGTCTTACGGCATTCTGGATCATTCTTAATATTTTGATATTCTTCTTCCCTATCGTCCATCAATTTACAATTACATTCAAATGCTTCAATATTCTTCCCTTTCCCCTGTTCACAATCTAAAATCGTTGCATGAGGTAATTCATTATCTGTCACCTGCGTATTCGTTACATGCAACTTAGTATGCCGTTTATCCATTATGAGCTTTTTGTCACTATCTTCACTATCTGCTTCCGTCTCTTTATCAAAATCTAATTTAATTTCTGTTCCGTCTGACATTTTGAATGGTTCTAATGTAGCCTGATTGCAACGTAATTCTGCCCCATCAACCAGATATTTTTTTATATCTGCTCTTTTGATATAATAATTATGCATTTTTTCAACTTGTTCAGCTACTTCTTTTGCTTGCTACTCATCATTCTTTCGCTGCTTATACCTTGCGATTAAATTTCCATTTTCATCATAATTCCCTTCTAAATATTTTTTCCAATCACCCATAAACAGTACCCCTCCAATTACCAAAATACTTTTTTTGTATTTAATCCTCACTCTGCCATCTGCCCAATCTGCGTATCAATATCGCTTAAAATCCCCTCGACTCTCTGCACATCTTCATCACTCCCAAGTTCCTGATAAACCGACTTTGCAGACAGATACTGTGATTTTGCTCCCCACAAATCCCCGGACTGCCGGCAGGCTTCTCCCTGGCTTTCATAGGCAGCCGCCGTATTTTTCTTTTCTTCCTGCTCACTTAACTTCTGTTCTACGGCATCCAATTTTTTCTGTGCATCATCCTGTCCCGCTGTATCCGATACTTCGCCATACTTGGTAACTGCCATCGTATAATAAACCTTCGCCCCTACATAATCTTTTTCCAGACATGCCTTATCTCCCGCTGCCACCATTTCCGCTGCGGCAACTGTCTGCTGTGCCTGACTGTCTGCTTCTTCCTGTGCCGCGCTCTCAGCGTCCGCCTTTTCCTCATAGAGCTTTTCCAACGAATCCATAGCGGCCTGTTTACCCTCCGTATCATGTACGGCCAATGCAGCTTTTTTTGCCAGCAGATACTTCTCTTCCGCTCCATCATAATCGCCCTGCTCTAACAGGGAATCTCCCAGGTTTATATCATCCTCCACCGACAGGAACACGCTGATATTCTCCAGCTTATTTTCTATGTAATCCGTCCCTACGTTGTCCGCATATCTGGTGCGGTCCAATGCAGAAAGATAGTATTCTTCCGCTGCTTCATAATCTGCGCTGCTGTAGCTTTCATCTGCCAGTATCACAGTCTCTATGACAAAGGAATATTCCTGCAGGCGGTTTCTCATACTGCTGTCTTTCAGTTTCTCTGCCAGTTCCTGCGCCTGCCCGCATTCCTCCTTTGCCCTGACATAATTTCCGGTATTGATATATTCCACCGTATTCGTAAAATGATAATTCATATCTTCAGTACGCTGTATCTTCTTATTATAAAGAAACCACAACACCACACCGATAACGATTGACGCTAAGACAACAATAACTGTAATCGTTACTATTTTTTTTATTCGTTTCCGTTTCTCTGGATTTTGGTATACTTTATTTACAAAAATAACTGCCAGCGTATAGTTATCCAGATTCTCTGGCTGTCTTGAGAGCAGTAAATCCTCGATATTATCCACCGTTGTCTGCACTTCGTTGTCAGCCTCTGCAAAGACATCATCCAGTTCCGCCTCGTCCACATTCTCCCAGATTCCCCTTGTATAAAGAGCAATCATGTCGGTTTCCGCCAGCTTTATCTTCTTTGAAACCACGGGCTTAAAATGTCTCTGTCCCAGATAGGCATAAAGATTATTCCTCTCTTCGTGCTGCCTCAACTCATCTTTGGCGATTTTTTCCTGCTCCACCATCTCCTGGGCAAGAGACATATCCTTTGTCTGACGGTAAACTGCCCCTCCCCGGTACATGCAAAGCCTTGTGTTTCCCACATACCCATACCTCATCTTCTGGTAATCCGTTACAACCACTGTAATAGATGCCTTTAAGCGCCTGTCACTTTCTTTTCCCAACAATGCCCGGTTTGCCCGCTTTAACAATCTCTTTACAGACCGCTTTGACAGAGACGGATTTTCCTGAAAACTAAGAATGACTGTCTCAATCGCAAGCCTTGCACTTTCTACATCTGTGGCTTCTGTAATCCCGTCTGCGATGACATAACAGGCGAACTCGTCTAATTCCACACATCCAAAATAATCTCTGTTTTTTAACCTGCTTCCTTCTTCGGAAATAAACCGTGCCTCAAAATCACTGTTCTGTTTTCTCATGTCATTTCTCCAACCCTTATCAGAATTACGCTGGCATTGTCCTTATCGCCTTTTTTCTGATTTACCAGTTCCACCAAATCAAATGCCATTCTCTTACAGCTTTTCTTCCTGGCTAAGCAGTCTTCCATTTCTTTCCATGTCACGCTCTCCTGCATTCCATTACTGAAAACTGCCACCACATCCCCTTCCTGTAAACGAACCGGCTTGTCGTAGAACTGTATTTCCTTAAAACCGTCTCTTCCCAGGTAATTGTAAATTCTTTTTTCCTGCAGCATAGACAGGGCATCTTCTCTTGTCAGAACGCCTTCCACATACTTATCCTGTGCCAGCACATCTACGGTGTGTCCCGTTCCAAGGGGAATCAATTCCTCATTTCGGAATACTGCAATCTTTACATTCCCGACAATCCCGTAAAACAGAAATCCTCCCTGTATCATAACGGCGCTGACTGCCGCCATTCCTCTTCCCTCATCCATCTGTTTTAAAATTTCCCGGTTTGCCGTCTGAAACGCTTTCTTAAAAAAATAGGACGGGTGGTCTGCCATGTTGTACGTTTCAAAAATTTCTTTAAAAACCCGAATGACTGTCTTAGCAGCAATTCTGCCGCCCGCTTCTTTTCCCATTCCGTCTGCTAAAACCGCCAGTAAACCATTCTCATTTTCTTCTATTGTAAAGTAATCCATCTGTATTTCACGGCTGCCGATGGTCTTGCAGGCTCCCATCTCATATCCCTCTCTGCTGTTCTGGAATACCAGACAAAAACGGTACAAAAATGCAATCCCTAAGAAAGCGCATAAGATACAGACTGTCAGGTACGGGACACTCATTTATCGGCCTCCCACATATAATGCTCCCCGCAGAAAGGAACAAAAAGGAATGTACTCTCCCCCATCTCAATCACGTCATATGCGCTTAACGGCTGCGGCAGATAGACCGCTTCACCATTCAGATAAACCAGACCGTTGCTGTCTCCCGGCAAAATCATGTTCTCCCGTTTCTTCGCATCAAATACAATCACCGCATGATTTCTCCGTGCGATTTTGTTATCCCCCAGAATCTGAATGTCCATATCATCTGCCCGTCCCACAAAATTCTTTCCGTCCATGACCCGGTAATCTTTGCCTCTTCTCGGACCTTTTACGCATACAATCCAGCCGCAGACCGGATTCTCCTCCTCTAAAAAAAGAATGTCCTCAATTTCTTCCTGCGATTTTTCCACTGACTTTTTTTCTTTGGTGGCTGTCTCAATATTGCAATACGGACACACCGTTCCATATCTCCTGCTTGAAAAAAGATGTCCGTTCTGACAGCGAATTAAATTTCCACTCATGTTTTTTCCTCCATATGTACACGCTATTTTGCCCCTAATCTGGTATTCCCGATAAAAATAATATCGCCTGCGTTAACCCGGCAGGGATGCTCCTTTGACACCTGATACACTTTGCCATCCTTCGCATCCTGTATTCTTACGCCGTTTCTGCTTCCTAAATCTTCAATATACCACTGTCCCGCCGCATAATTTAACACGGCGTGCTGACGGTCTGCCATTCCGCCATACTCTGTATTCTGAAGGTTAATGTCCACGTTTTCCTTATGCTCGTCCCGTCCGATTAAAAGGGACGTCTTTCCGCCAATATGCCAGGCTGAAATTTCGTTTCCTTCTTCATCTAACAGCAACAGTTCCTGTATTCCCCGCCCATTTCCTCTTTTTTTCTGTCTGCCGGTCAGAGAATCCGTCACTGCCAGCAGCAAAAATGCCAGAAATACGATCCCGCAGACAGCCATGAGCGTATCCCGCCCCCTACTCTGCTCCATATATGTAAAACATAGAATTATAATTGCAGCGGAAAGACTGCATATCATCATGTCCATGAAATTTTTCTTATTCATTTTCACCTCAATATTACCGCAAGTCTGCATCTGAAAAATCTTCCTTTTCAGCGCTTTAATCCCATATAACGTTCAAATAAATCGGTCACATCCATGGGATTAATCTTCTGTTGCGTGCTATTCTCCTTCTTCTCACTCTGCTTTCCCATAGAAAAAAATCGTTCAAATTCCTTCTCAATATCTCCCGGATAAATCGTTCCTCCTCCGGCACTCCTTTTGCCTGCCCCAGCACCGTTCCTTCCTGTCCCAGTGCTGTTCCTTCCTGCCGCACTTTTCTGTTCTTTCTGCGCTGCCCTAGCGTTGTACTCTTCCCTCTTTTGTTTATCGCTCAGAATCCGGTATGCCTCTCCGATTTCCTTAAACCGTTCCTCTGCCAGCTTATCTCCCGGATGTGTATCGGGGTGGCATTCTTTTGCCGCTTTTCTATATGCCTTTTTTATGGTGTCCTCATCAGCCGTTTGCGAAACCCCTAATACCTGATATGGATTCATATTTGTTCCAACCTTTCATTCATGGCAATAGAAAGCCCATAAAATGCGCTTTCTATTACCGATTTAAGGCGCAGGCTGTCCTAGTTTCTGACAATCTGCGCCCTGCTGTTATGCTGAATAATTTCCTTCTACCGCTACAGAAGCGATTTTGTCTTTCTTCTGTCTGAGTACTAATGTGAAGGTTCCGGTTCCCTCTACATCGCCAAACTCTTCTTTGTAGTCAAGCACAAATGCGTTTGGGAAACAATATTTTCTCTCCATTACGCCGCCTGCCACATGCTCTACTGTCACCTTCCGATAACAGTCCGCTTTCTCCGCCGGAACAACGGACCATAATGCCAGCTTCCTGGTGCTGTCGGTAATATCCCCGTCCAAAGCCGCTAAAATCTTTCCGGTAATTACCATAGTTGCGCCGACATCCTTCGTTCTCGCATTAGAATCTAACGGAATATCAGTAGTAACCTTTACGCTTCTGACACATTCCTTCGCCACTTCAAAGCTCTCGCTTCCTTCGACTTGTACTAAAAATGACATAACTTTCTCTCCTTTTCCGTATTTTTTTCAATCATGAGAAGAATGCCGTTTTTGCATTCTTCAGCATGAGACTTAGAACTTCTTAGCGAAACAGCCTTTGCTGTGAGCTTTTAGAAGTTCTTCTCATGCTATTCGCCATAGCCGCCTTCGATCTTCACCGCATCGTTCTCATCTTTTTTCTGCTTGATGTGGAGATAAAATGTACCCACACCGGTTTCATCATCCATATGCTCCTCATATTCCATGACAAACGCATTGGGGATTGTGTACTTTCTTACCACCTGTCCTGCTGATACAACATCAATCTGTGCATTTCGGTAGCAGTCTGCCTGCTCAGACGGAACCTGGGACCATTTGGATAATCCAAGTGTTCCATCTTCTCCGTCTGCTCCCACCTTATACAACATTTTTCCGGTAATCTTTACCGTAATGCCAAAATCTGTGGCCCTTGCGTTGGAATCTGTTGCGGAATCAGAGCTGAATGTAACCTTCTTTATGGTTCTCTCATCCAGATTGATGTTCTCTGCGCCTCCACTCACTGCTAATCTAAAACCCATGTTCGTTTCCTCCTTCTTTTCTTTTGGACTTTATTTAAAATGTTCTGTCCTCGCTGTTGACCCGGTTAATCTCGATTTCGAGATTCTTCACGTTACCGTTAAATGCGATATCAAGCGTGCAGTATCCCGCTGCCTCGTCGATGGAATACCGGATATCATCTCCGTTTCCGATAATCGCATTGATACAATCCTTCTTCTCTATCCATTTGCTTCTCTGGCTGGTAGGCTTGCTGGAGAAAAACTCCACAATATTTTCCTGCTTGAAATCGCCTGTCGCTAAACGCATCACTCTCTGAATGTAAGTAGTCACCTGTGTCTTATAGATTGGCTCATAGCTCTTTCCGTCTGTCAGCAGGTTACGTGCCTTGTAGACCATAATGTTCTGGATATTCATATCCTTAAGCACTGCATTTTCGGAAGAAAATACAAATCCAAAATTCTTCCGGTTGATATCGCTCTTGATATCATTGGTGTATCCTGTAATCTCTTTTGCCATGGTAGTCCGAACCTGCAGTGCGTGATCTCCTGACTCAATGTCAAACCGGACACCTGGAAGCTCATCGTCCACGTTTTTCTTAAACACTTCTTTTAAGTAGTCCGGACTCTGGTAAGCTGCCACCAAACCGGCTGCCACATAAGCAGCTCCTATGTAGACACCATCAATCCAGATTTTCATAACATCTTCTTTTTCTTTAGACAGCGCTGCCGTATTCTGCTCTGTAATATACATTTTGTTATCCAGAATGACGCCTGACTTGTCTTTTGGTATTACGGTAAAATTCGGGATACAGGGAATTGCATATTCACTAAAAGGCTTGCCAATCAACTGCGTGCATTTTGTTTCATATTTTTCAATTCCCTCTGTCGCCATAACATTAAAGGTGGTCTTATCCCCTGTCTCGTAGCTGAAGAAACACTGCACTTCATAATCTTTCAGCGCATCCAGAATCCGAACCAGCGATTCCACGCTGTTCACATCCTCTTTCTCTACGTTCTCATTTCCTTTAAAACGCTCCCTTACCGCCTTCAGCTTAGAACTGCTGTTTAAGGAAACAGACGGAACAATCGCATACCAGATGGTATTCTCAAAATCGTTTTTTGCATTTACTGTATTGAGATACGCTAAAAGTCTCGGAATGTTGCTGCTCTTTGCCAGCATATCGTTGCTCACATTCGATACCACCAGGGAAGGTTTCATCCCCTTGCAGTTTCTCGGATACTGCTCAAAGAAAGCCCATACCCCCATGATTTTTTCCACCAACGGTTTTACCGTCTTGATAAAATCGTCCTTGCTCCGCTTGTAGAACTCAAGGTAAGAATTGTAGTTCGCCACTTCTTTCTCAATATCTACCACGCTCTCCATCGTAGATGCCAGCGGACAGAAAGTTCTTGCAACCAACGACATGACATACTCATTTCCGTCCTCGTTCAGATCCATATAGTCTTTCTCGATTGCCTGAATCAGTCCGGCGTTGGCATTGTCGTCTAATACCATCAGCTCTTTTTTGTTTTCCTTCGGCGCCTCTAAAATCTTAAGCTCTCCGTGTTCATCCATACTGAGCACGCCAATGCTTAACGGTGCTTCGTCTTTTTTCTTCTGTCCGTCGCCCAACAACAGCCTTGTCTTGATATCCTCTATCGCAAGCGGCAACATTGCCATGACATTGTTGTAATTTACACTCGCTTCCTCAAACATCAGATTCAGCTTATCCGCCGTATCTAACTTCTTCGGATCGCCGTCCTCAAGTTTGGCATATTCGCTGTAGGTATACTGAAGCTCTTTCCTGTTCTGCCGGATATCGTCCATGACCTTTTTAGGTGAAATCATATCCGTCAGCTTCTCAAATTTAAAATCTACGTTGATGCTTCCCTCCGCCCGCTTTGCCTCAACAAGCGTCATCAGCATTTTCAGATAATCATTCTGGCGGTTCAGATGAATTTCACTCAGCAACTCATCTTCAATCGTTTCCGGTTTTTTCAGCGTATAGATTACTTTCTGATTGTTTGCGTCAAAATACGAATACACCACCGGCTCAAATTTTTCCAAAAATTCATCGAAGCTTCTCACCAGCAAGGCATCGTTTATTTCCTTGATTTTGTCGTCACTTACGCTGTTTACCCCCCTGACGTCTCCAACAAGTGTCAGTAGATTCAACTTTTCCGGATTGATTTCCTCAAAGAGAATCGTCCTGTTTGTCTGTGTTATTGTATTCACTTTGTTCCTCCTTACCTTTCGCTTGGTTTCATATTTTTATAATGAAGTTCAATTTCTGTTCCCCCATTATTAAAAATCAGCAATATTTTTTCTCCATAGTATAAAGAATACTTTCTCTCCCGTTTCAAAATCTGGTTTTCTTTTACGATTGTTGCATAACCACTGTTTTTGAAACACAGTGCATGGTCTTTTCCGCCGGTAAACCTGATTTTATCTGCATCCGATAATTTATAGTCAATCCCGCAGCGGTCTTTTATCCAGTCAAAGGATATACTTTTTCGTGATTTTCCGAATAACTTAATACTGCAGGGCGGAATGTCGTCTTCCTGCTCCCCCTTTAACAAATATACCGCCAACTGTCCCGAGAAATCATATTTCGGCAGCACAGGAGGTTCCGACTTCTCTATGATAATGGAACCCGTCTCACCATCGTTTTTTTTTTGCTTTTTCCTTTCATATAAAACAGAGAGCAAAAGCACCACTGCACATAAAGATACAATTACAATCCAAAGAACCGTATAGTCAGGTTCTTCCTCTACAACCGGAACTATCAGTTCTACCGTATCTGCCGTTTTTATGTAATGAACCACATTTCCCGACGGCTGAATTGCAATTTCCACATTCACTTTTGCCGTCTCGTCTGTCTGATACGGAACCATCGCCGTGCCATTTTCCACACGGTAAGACGCTTCCTTGCCATTAATCAAAACAGAAATACTGTCTTTTAAAGTTTCCGAATCCAAAACCGGCTTCTCCTGATGGTTCACAACATTTACTTTCAGGGTAAATACGCCTTCCTCCGAAGTATAGGATTTCTCCATATCAGTTTCTAAAAAATATTCTTTTATCAGATAGATATGGACATTGCCTCTGTTTTCCAACGAATAGTCCATCGTAATCTGCTGTTCTAACGGATTTTCCAATTCGGCAACTGCAAACTTGTTTCCCTGGAGCATATTCAGGCTTTCACATTGTCCCGCAACATGAAAATCCTCAATGTTTTCCCCGGACACAAGAAGTATCTTTGCATTCTGCATATAAGTATCCTGCAAATCCACCGTCATATTTCCTTCGCCCGAAATTGCCTCGCCAAGTTCTATCTTTTCTATTTGCAAGGTCTGAAACAGATATTTCGCAGTGACTTCTTCTATCGTCTGATTTTCGCCTACGGTATACTGTTCCCCGGATGTCACTTTCGCTCCATACGAAACCTCATTTTCCGTCTTATCATTCGGGATTGCAAACATGTCAATTTTTATTCCCTGTTCTGCAATCTCGTCTACAGTACTTTCAAACTGCTCGATTGCAGCTTCTGTTTCACTTTGTTCCCGCAGAGAAATTTCTCCATCGGAAATAAATACCACTCTTTTCTCTGCCGCCGCACTGTCAAACATGTCAGCCGCTGTTTCCAATCCCACCGCCGGGGTGGTATAGCCCTGCAGCTCTACCGTTTCAAGTACATGTCTGGTTTTCTGGTTAATATTTCCAAAATCTTCCTCATAAACAATTTCTGTGTTATATACAAGCAACGCCACCTCATACTCTTCCGGCAGCGCCGATGCTATCATACATGCACTGTCTGCCGCCTCTATCCATTGTCCGTCTCCCTGCATGGACTTACTTGCATCCAACAAAAATATAATCTGCTTTTTTTCGGTGATTTCATTTTTCTCCGCTGCAGAAACGCTTACCGGAAACAGCAAAAAAATCCCTATGAACAGCATTGCCAATTTAATTGTTATCTTCTCTACTTTTCCCATTTTTCTCCGTATATCTTTTTACTGACCATGCCAGATAACTCACTCCACACCAGATGACTGCGCCCAAAACCGCATATGCAGCTCTCTGATTTACCGCCAGGAATACCATTCCCAGTATCAGCTCTGTTACAACTATGATTCGCGCCTTTTTCCCGATTAATTTCTTTTCCGCTTCCTCCAGAAGCTTATTTTTATCCTCCAGGGGAGCAAATAAAAATATCCCCATCCCCGCAGCCAAAGCCGCAGCGATTGTAAGATAGGTCTGATAAGTGAACTCTGCTTTTATCCATAACAATGTTAAAACCAGAATCCCACATGAAAGAAAATAGCAGCTCATCCATCCCGGTGCGTGATATCCTCCTGCCTCCTGCCTCAGCAGCATAAATGCAATCAGAAAAATCATGCAATATAGAAATTCTCCCAGAACCACGCCAATGACAACGCCCGTTCCCATATTGAAAGCATATACAGCAACGGTCTGCAAAGCGAATATATATACATCTCTATATTCCGATTGGATGCTTCCATTTTCTTCCATAAAGTCTACGATTCTTTCAAAAATTTTTCTCATTTTTTGCTCTCAGAAAATTTTTTAAGGTTTTCCGGCACCTTGGGCTGATGCAGGATAAAATAGCAGCATTTTGTTGCAGCGCCTGTTGCTACTTTCTCCAGTCCAAATGTCATCAAATTGCTCAAATAGCGGTTTAACAGATTTCTCATCTCGATTCCTCCTCTCTTTTTTCCTAAATAATACCATTTTTCGACAAAGAAACTATAAAACGTCAAAAATCGTATGGTTATCCGTAACTTTTTATCCGTGTACGCATGTAATTTCTTAAAAGGGCAGAAAAAAAGATGCAACATTCGCTGCATCTCTTACTTCCGTTTACATTTTCGCATAGAAAAAATTTCAATAGCGACCAGTATTACTTTCATCATTTAGCTTATCCCCATCAATTGGATATAACTTTTTCGTATTTTATCCTTATATCTGGGACCGATTTTAAATTCTTTGCCATCATCCATCACTATTTTTTCATATCGAAATTCTTTTACATAATTCATATTGACCAAATAAGATTTACTAATCCTTAAGAACTTGATATTCATCTGTTCTAACTGCGCTTCTACCTCATCCAATTTTTTGTAAAATGAAGAAACACCGTCTGTATTGTAAAGATTCACCTGTCGCTTATCACTCTCAAAATAACGAATTTTATTTACCAAAATCTTATATGGAACTTTTTTATATGTATACTCAAATATTTCTTCTTTTTGGCTCATCACCTTAAATGCTTCTCTAAACGCACTTTCCAGTTCTGCCTCTGAAACAGGCTTGTCTATAAACCAAAATGGCTGTACATTAATGATTTCCTTACAATACTGGTCATAGCAGGAAATGAAGAACAAAATTGCCCTGTTATCCCTTTCCCGAATCCGTCTTGCGGTTTCAACTCCGTTTATCCCACCCATTTCAATATCCAAAAGCATAATATCCATGTTACCTTTTTGCTCAATCTCCCACAGCAAATCTTCTCCGCTTTGAAAACATTTTATCTCTGCATTCAGCCCCAAACGGCAAACGATATTCCTGACCATCCCTTCCTGTATCTGAAGTTGTTCTACTAAATCATCACAAATCCCAATCCTTATCATATATCTTTGCCCCCGCTGTAACAACTAATGTTTCCGTTTTGCCAGGCTCTTAACCAACGCTTTTACCATATCATAAACAATTCTGATGTCCTCTGTTTTTCCCCGAAGAGCCTTTCTCTAACAATTCCACCGTTTCTTCAAGCAATTCCTTTGCTCTGCTCATCCTTGTTCACTTTTTCAATAATAACATCATTTAATAAAATTTCATCCATCTACCATCACCTCCAAAACATACAGTCCACTAATAAAATTATACCCAGCCTAATCAATAAACTCAATTACTTTTTATTACCCATCTAATTTTTCTTTTGGTTCACTTTCTGCCTAGGGCTTCATTATTACATAGTTCTTCTTTGTTTGTTATGATATTTCGACTCTTCTTCCTGTTCCGCTATCTGATAAGATAAAATCTCTGTCATAATCAATGGCACCATAATCATGCCAAATCGCTTTAAAGCCTTCTCTATTCTAAAATAGGGGCAACAATACTGCTTATTTCATTCACTGCATATATCTTGTTCATCTTAGCTCACCTTCCTACTTTTTTACTTAAAAACATTCTATCCATAAAAAGTATAACCAATCATTATGCCAAATTCAATCATTTTCAAAACCGCATATATCTTCTAATCAAACAATATCTCAT
Source organism: Lachnospiraceae bacterium (assembly GCA_021770785.1). GTDB lineage: Bacteria > Bacillota > Clostridia > Lachnospirales > Lachnospiraceae > Roseburia. Next base: position 56,383 of record JAETQH010000012.1, on the reverse strand, counting down.
CCACCGTCACAAAGGTATACCCCTCCGCCTGCAGCTCATCAATAATCTTAAACGCAGCCTTCACCGAGGACTCCGACGCATCATGCAGAAGGATAATGTCATTTTCCTGCACTTTATCCACCACACGCTTTGTAATCACATCTGAATTGCTAGTTTTCCAGTCCAGAGGATCTACGTCCCAGAGCACCTCTATCATTTTCGTCTCATAATCCAGGTTGCATTTCCAGCAACCAAAGGGCGGGCGGATATACTCCGGATACTGCCCGGTAATCTCGTGAATGGCTGCATTCGTCTTATCCACCTGCTCGATTGCAGCCTTATCGTTCAGATTGTTCAGATTGACATGCTCATAAGAGTGGGTTCCAATCAAATGTCCCTCAGCCTGAATGTCCTTAACGATGTCAGGGTATTTTTCCACTTCCTTTCCTAACAGAAAGAACGTGGCTGTTACGCCACGCTCTTTTAGTCCTTTTAAAAGCAGCTCTGTGTAGTCGGGGTTTGGACCGTCATCAAAGGTAATCGCCACTTTTTTTATCATTTTCGTATCCTCCGCCATCACGGTTCTCGTCTCTTCCATGGAAAGCTGTGACTGCTGCACAAACTGCCCGAAAACCACGCCGCACATCAGCCCCAGCATCACTAACGTATCCCGTTTATAGTCCCGCTTCTTTTTATTCCCAAATCGAAACACCGATATCCGCACCTGCATTTTTCCTTTATTCTTGCCGTCATTAAAATATATGCCTTTTGACTGCAAAAATACCTGCAATTACATGTGGAAGAAATTCAAATCATTTTCCAGACGGTTCGCCATCTCCTTCAACTCACCCGAAGCGCTGACCAGATGCTCAATGGTCTGGTTAAACTCCGTCATGGACGCTGTGGTTTCCTCTGTGGAAGCTGCATTTTCCTCTGAAATTGCAGATAAGCCTGTAATAATTTCCTCCACATTTTTTCTCGCCTCATCGCAAAGAGCCGTTTTCTCTTTAATTTCCCTCGTTTCCTCACCGGAACTTTCAATTCCTCTTTCTAATACACCAAAATGTTCCTTCGTCTGACCAAGCTTCTCCTGCTGATGCTCCACAATCTCCGTCACCTCATCCACAATCTGAACCGTCAAATCAGCCTCCTGCGCCAGCTCCTCAATAATTTTCTTAATAATATCTGCGGATTCGCTGGACTGTTCTGCCAACTTCTGGATTTCAGTTGCCACCACCGCAAAACCTTTTCCCGCCTCGCCTGCACGGGCTGCCTCAATACTGGCATTTAAGGATAACAGGTTGGTCTGGCTGGCAATAGAGGTGATGAGCTCTGTCGCTTCCCGGATTTTCTTCACAGACTCATTTGTAGTATGAGTCTGTTTTGCCACCTGTGAGAATACCTCCACCGTTTTCTTATTGGCGGAACTTAATTCCTCCATAAACTGCGCAGACTCTTCACTGACCCGGTGCATTTCCTCTGCCATAACGCCTAAGTGATCTACGCTTTGTACAATTCCCTCAAAAGCAATACCCATCTGCTGTATCTGTCCTGCTGCACTGTCAGTCTCTCCTGCCTGCGTGGTGGCTCCATTAGAAATTCCCTCCACTGCCATGCCGATTTCTGCCGAAGTCTGGTTACTGTTTTCCGCCATGGTGTCTAACTCTTCCCCGGACTGTTTTACTGCACCGGAAATGCTCTGAGCGGAAGAAATCACCTCGGAAAGCTTGTCTAGAAATTCATTGACATAGCCCCCGAAAAGAGAAAATTCATCCTTACCCTTTATTTCCGCACGTACCGCCAGATTACCGCCTGTCATTTCCGAAAGCGTATTTTTAAAGACACGGATGCTTGCGCTCATGGTTCTGCTGATATACACAGTCAGCACGATAAGCACTGCCGCACTAAGCACCAAAATCGCTGCAATCATTACCACCAGACTACTCTGGGTATTCTTTGTATCCGCCTCCACATAGTCACGAACCTCTGCTGTCAGGGTAGTCAACTGTCCGGACAATTCAATATTTTCCTGTTTCAGCGCATAAATCTGACTGTCCTGACCTGCCATTGTCTCAAATACCGCCTGCTTGCTTTCCACTAATTCTGCCAGCTTCTGTTTCTGGCTTTCATCGCTGACATACGCGCCTAAATTATTGCTGACTTCTGCAAAAAGACTGCGAATCGCCTCCGCTTCTTCTGTGGTATCGTTTCCCTCAACCACATGTTTGCTGTAAGCGGCAAAATCACTGTCGACTTTCTCTAATTTTCCCACAAAATCATATTTGTCAGACAGCGCATACTCTGCGGACAGCTCGCTGTAGTTCCCTTCTGCAAAATAGATATCATAGGTAACAGAAGTATAATTCTGAATATCATAACTGCTGATTGGCACTTTGATGGTGGCTTCCTTCCAGCCGTCATCTCCCCCTGATACAAATTCGGCATCTATCACCAGGCTGTCGACCCCTGCCGCCTGCCCGACTGTTACCCCTTTTAAAGCGTCCCCATAAGAACCGGAAAGATCTTCTTCCTTTACTGCCGCTAAATCTAACTGCGTATCCTCACTGCCATTGTGGAATGTAATATGATTAATATAAACCGTCCCCGCATAATCTACGCCGTTGCCGCCAATTCTAGGGATAAAATAATCACGCTTTCCATTCTGGGGAAGCTGACATTCATACACCATATGTAGAAAATTATTTCCGTCTATCTGAACTGTCTCCGACGCAGTGGAAACCTCAATCCACTGTCCGTCTATCCATGATTTATCATCTGCAACCGCCTGAAATTCCGTTTTTAAGGTCTCTTGTGACTCTAAAAACTTCTGGTAATTTCCCATCGCTTCCGTAAATCCGCGCTCCGCACTCAAATCCCGGAGAGTCGTATAATTATCCCTGCACTGCAGCAGTGTTTCTTCCATAGAGCTAATATTACCCTTTACTCTGCCTCCGGCAATCTTTCTCGCTGTTGCTGCACTTTGCTCCATAGCATCCATGTTGGTCACAATATTTTCCAGATAGGAACTGTCTAGAAAATACAGGTAGGAAGTCTCTAAACTCTGATTCTCATACTGATAAAGATTGATATGGTTCATTTCCGTCAGCACATCGTTGTTATTGCTGTTCTTATTCAACGCTGTTACTCCTATCACCCCTAAAACGGCAGATGCTGCGATTGCCGTCCCCCCCATAATCAGGATTTTTCCTTTCATACTCTGTAAAAAATTTCCCTTTGGCTTTCTCTGCCGGGCTGTGTTCGCCCACCCCGACAGCTTACCTGTCTGCTCCCTTTTGATGCCTGCATTTTTCTCCATACGTATCTTCCCTTCTCCTTTAGTAATTTTTGCCACTTTCTTTACATATATCATACCGGTTTTTAGCTTTATTTTCTATTGATTTTTTACACAATTTTTACCTAATTTTTTATGCTTTTTTACCTAATTTTATTATTTAAATGAAACAGGAAATACTTTTCCCATACCAGCTATTCCACCCGTACACCACTTCTATGGCATATTACCGATGTGTGAAGCTACACAAAGAGAGGGAATAACCAAACTGGCTATTCCCTCTCTTTGTTCTAAATCATAAGGTATGATGTTCATCTATGCTGTTATTGTAATAATAGTCATCATAGATATCATCATAGATATCATTATAAATATCGTTATAAATATTATTGTATCTGTTGGCAGAACCTAAATCCGCAAAAACCGCAATATAAAGCACTAGCGAAAGAATCAGGCCAATGGCTCCCGTAATAATTCCTCCAATGGCAAGTCCCTTCTGCCTGTATTTCACCAACTGCACAATACCGAAAATAACGGCAAGAATACCGGTAATCCAGCTAATGCAGCTGCAAAACAATACAACCGTTGCTATGCCCAGCACCAACGACGCCACGCCAAAGGCGATACTGTCATTATTTTTCTGTTCGCCGTAATATGTGTTGTAGGGCTGGTTAAAGTTCTGCCCGGCATTGCCATAGGCATTGTTTCCGTACATATTATTGCCATAAACATTACCGCCGTTGTAGGCATTACCGCCGTTATAAGCGTTTCCGCCGTTATAAGCATTACCGCCGTTATAAGCGTTTCCACCAGCCATTCCACTTCCATAAGCTGCGTTTCCGTTATTCTCCGTTCCGGTACTTCCGTAAGCTGTGTTTCCGCCATTCTCCGTTCCGGTACTTCCGTAAGCTGTGTTTCCGGCATTCTCCGTTCCGGTACTTCCGTAAGCTGTGTTTCCAGCATTCTCTGCCCTGATATTGTCATCAGCCGCACTTTGCTTCCCATAAAATGGATTTCCCTGATTCATCCCTTCCACAGGCTGCGATCCATTCGGCTCCGGCTCAAATGTATTTCCCGTCTCCTGTTCCATATCATTTTCAAATTTTTCGCTCATATGTTCCTCATTTCTGTTTCATCTCTAAAATTATAGGAGATTTTTCAATATTTGTGACTACTATTTTAGCAAAGCGCCTATCCTTTGACAAGCAAATTATTTTTGTGCTGCCATGTTCTGAAAAACTACTTTTCCGAAGAAGTTTTCTCCGGAACTGCAATCTCATGCTCCCTGATATAATTGTCCAAAATCTCCGCCGCATCCCCAATCAATTCCTTGCAGGGGCGCTTCTTATAATATTCTTTCGTCCGTGCCTCCGGTATCGGGGCCTCCCTTTTTACCTCCAGCCCCAACAGCTCCCGGCAGACAATACTGCCGTGCTTTTCCTCAAAGGTTTTTGCCAGCTCCTGCACTCTTCCGTAGTGTTCCGCTTTCTCTGCAAACGCCTTAGGCTCATCGTAGCCATAGAGCAGCCCCGCTGTCATAAGCATACCGGACACCGTACCGCAGACTTCCCGCAGCCTGCCCATTCCTGCGCCAAAAGAAGAGCTTAATTTTGCAGCTGTTTCCCTGTCTATGCCATGCAAATCCTCAAACGCCAAAAAAACCGACTGGGCACAATTATATCCCTCTTCAAACAGGCTCATCGCCCTTTCTCTTCTCGTCATAAATCCTGCCTCTTTCATCAATTAAATCCCACTACTTTCTGGGACAGCTTATAGGCTGCCACGGAAATTTTTCTTCCGCCCTTTCCGGGTAAATTCATGGTATTTCCCATAATACCTACCCGCAGATGGTGAAACAGGCGGATATCCCTGTTTTTGATATATCTCCATAGTTCCCGTTTCTTTAACAGATTTTCCTCCGTGCCGGAACGAATGAGCATCACCGTGGAAATCACCGTAATAATTTCTAAATAGTTAAACATATAACGGCGCAGCCTTCTGTTCTGGATTTTCCACAAATCAAATTCGTCCACCATGATTTTATTCACCTTTATCTGCTGGTCGATACGTCCAATCATAACCTTTTCATTGACGGACTGGTCCTCTCTTCCTATATAATAGCGGTAAAAATCCACATCCATGTAGTACATGGTTCTGACACTGGGCAGCGGTTTGTATACATATATATTGTCCACATAAAACGTATGCTTCGGCAGCTCTAAGCCGCATTCCCGCAAAAGCTTCGTGCGGTAAATCACAGAGTGCATCAGAATGTACTGTCCCTTGTGCAGCTTCGCCTCATCCCATGTGAAAATACGCTCCTTCGGCAGAGAGGGATACCGCATGACCTTCTTGCGCTTTGCCCCCTCCTTCTCATAGACATAATTGGCAATAAACATATCCAAAGTTTTATCGCCCCCTGCTAACTCCCGCAGCTTATCCAAAATCTTTTTGTATGCCTCTTCATCTACCCAGTCATCGCTATCCACCACCTTAAAGTAAAGCCCTGTGGCATTTCGGATTCCGGCATTGACCGCCTCACCGTGGCCTCCGTTTTCCTGATGGACTGCCCGGACAATCCCCGGATATTTTTTCTCATAGGCATCTGCGATATCTGCCGTGCTGTCCTTAGAACCGTCATCCACCACAAGAATTTCCACATCTTCGCCCCCCGGCAGAAGAGATTTAATACAATTCTCCATGTAATCCTGTGAATTATAGCACGGTATTGCAAAAGTAAGTAATTTCATCTCTTTTCTCCTATCTGTTTCAACTGCTCCGCTAATTCCATCGCCTTTTTAGTCATGGCATCCATATTATAATATTTATATTCCGCCAGCCTCCCCAGTAAATGGAAATTTTTTATCCGTGACGCTAAATCTTTATATTTCTCATAAAGCGCCTGATTTTCATCATTTAAAATAGCATAATACGGGATTTCCCCCTTTGCCCCCGTATAGGCAAAGGAATATTCTTTTACAATAGTGGTTCCATTGGTATGCTGCTGCCCCGTCAGGAATTTAAACTCCGTAATACGGGTGAAATCCTCACTGACCGTATAATTTACCACACTGCGCCCCTGATAGGCATCTTCATCATAATGTTCAAAATGGAAATCCAGCGAACGGTAGGGAAGCCTGCCGAAACGGCAGTCAAACAACTCGTCTAAGGTCCCGGTATACACTACCTCCCCGTCAAACCGCTCTCCCTCAAAATAAACGGCATCCTCTTTAAATGTCAGAAGCTCCCGGCAGTCCGTGCCGGTTCTCACCTCAATGTTTTCATGATCTAACATTCTCTCAAACATGGGAGTAAAGCCGTCTTTTGGAACTCCCTGGTATTTATCCTGAAAATAGCGGTTATCATAGGAAATCAGCACCGGAACTCTTCCCGTCACCTCCGGGCTGATTTCCTCCGGGGTCTGTCCCCACTGCTTCATGGTATATTTCAGGAAAATGTTTTCATAGACATAATCTGCAATCTCGCGGATATCCGCGTCCCCGCTCTCCCGCAGTTTCATAATGGGCACCCGGCTGCCTTGACCGTAAGTCTCCACTAATTTTTTTTCCAGTCGTTTCGCCTTTTCCTCATCAAAAACGAGGTGCAGGGTATGTAAATTGAAGGGTACCGGAATCAGCCGCTCTCCCACCTTTGCCACCACCTCGTGTCCAAAATGATACCAGTCGGTAAACCTGGAAAGATAAGAATACACTTCCTCCATCCCCGTATGAAAAATATGAGGCCCGTAATTGTGAATCAGTATCCCATACTCATCCGCCTCATCATAACAATTTCCTCCAATGTGCGGCCTCTTTTCTATCACCAGAACCTTTTTCCCTGCCTCTTCCGCAAGCTTTCTTGCAGTGACAGCGCCTGCAATTCCCGCTCCGATTACTAACAAATCGTACATTTCCCGCTCCTTTCCTCTCAGTGTGCTGACACGTTCCTCTTTCCGATTATGAATGTGTCAGCACACCCGGCATGGTTTTATTATACATGGTTTCCCGATGTATTCCAATCCATTTTTTGTTTAAGAAATTCTTAAAACCTCCCAAAGAAAACGTTTTGTTCATATTTTATTTACAAAAATCTCATAAACCTGGCATATCAATGTCACAATTCCGGGATATACTAAATTCAAAGTTAAGACAGCAAGATAAATTTTTCATAAAACCTTTTAGTCTTGACGAAACATCAAGACACCTTGCTTACTAACCCTAAGCAAGGTTCCTCCCAACAGATAGTGAAACACTTCACTTTCCATACACAATCTTTTTCATAATGTAGCCGATGCTTATGCATCGGCTTCCTCTTTGTCTTTCTTTACTCCAAGCTTTATATTCATATACTCCGCATAAGCGGCAAATGCCGATGGAATGGCATAGCGCTCCTTCGCATGTTCTGCGTCCACAAAAATAAGCTGGTGGTTTTCCTCCCCGTCTTCTTCAAAGCCTTCTTCCTCCACCCGGATGGCATAGCCTGTCATCTGCCATTCGATATGGGAAAAAACATGTTTCGCCGCCTCTAATTTCCGTATGTGAATAGGACGGAAATTCATCTCCTTCACCAGAGAAAGCACTTCCTCCTGCTGCAGCTCCCCCTCCACGTTGGGAAGTTCATAAAGCCCTGCTAACAATCCTTTTTCCGGACGTTTATGGATTGCCACCTTATCCCCATCCCGGATAATAAGTACCGTACGTTTTTCGATTTTTCTCTCCTTTGCCTTTGCCTTCACCGGAAGACTGTCTAGTAACCCCTCTTCCCTTGCCCGGCAAAATTCCTGCCAGGGGCATTTTTCACAGAGAGGTGCGCCGTTTGGCAGACAGACCGTAGCCCCTAGCTCCATCAGTGCCTGGTTAAAGGCTCCCGGAAGATTTTCCCGGTATACCTTTTCCTTCCATTTTAATATATCTTTATTTTTCGGGAAAAAAATACCGTTTTCACACATCAAAGCCGCCAAGACCCGCTCTGTCTCCGTGCGAAAGGACTGCCTCATAATATCCGTATCATCCGCCGTCACCCTAGTCAGCACCCGGAGTACATTGCCGTCCACCGCAGGCACGGGGATTCCGTAGGCGATGGAGGCAACTGCCCCCGCTGTATAACTGCCGATACCCTTCAAGCCCAGCAGCTTGCCGTAATCTGCCGGAAGCTCACCGCCATGGTTTTCCATCACCTCTATGGCTGCCTTCTGCATATTACGGACACGATTGTAATAGCCCAAGCCTTCCCACAACTTTAAAAGCTCATCCTCCGGGCACTCTGCCAAATCCTTTATCCCCGGCAGCACCCTCATGAAACGTTCAAAATAGGGCTTCACTGCCTCTACCCTGGTCTGCTGGAGCATAATTTCCGACACCCAGACCCGGTAAGGCGTCGGTTCCGTCCGCCATGGCAGAATGCGGGCGTTTTCTATAAACCAGCCTAACAGCGGCTCTACTATCTTTTCCAGTTCAAAATCCTTAATCAATTTTTCTTTCCCTTTCCATCCTACTCCGTTTCCAAACTGCTACCATTATACACCCTTTTTCCGAAATATCTATTGACAAATTCCCCCAAAAGCAGTACTCTAATAATAGCATATTGTTAATTTTTTATCAAACTATCAAACAAATTCAGGAGGGTTTCAAACGATGAGTGATTTTAACAATTTAAAACTGGAAGTTGCTGACGAGATTGCAGTTCTGACTATTTCCAGACCAGCAGCATTAAACGCATTAAACAGCGAGACATTAGACGAGTTAAACGTAGCTTTAACCGAAATCGAAGCAAGAGATGATGTTAAGGTTGTGATCTTAACCGGCGGTCCTGACAAGAAGGGCAACGAGTTCAAATCTTTCGTAGCAGGCGCTGATATCGCTGAAATGGTAAACTTTACCGCAGCAGAGGCCAGAGAGTTCGGTATGAAAGCAAGCGTTCCTTTCTTCAAATTACAGAATATGCGTCAGGTTACCATCGCAGCAGTCAACGGCTTCGCATTAGGCGGCGGTTGCGAGATTTCCATGGCATGTGATATCCGTATCGCTTCCGACAACGCATCTTTCGGTCAGCCTGAGACAGGTCTTGGAATCATTCCTGGTTTCGGAGGTACACAGAGACTTGCCCGCTTAGTTGGTATGGGACGTGCCAAAGAAATGATTTTCACCTGTGATTCCATCGATGCAGCAGAAGCTTACCGCATCGGTCTTGTAAATAAAGTAGTTGCTCCAGAAGAGTTAATGGCTACCGCAAAGGCTATGGCAGCTAAGATTATCTCCAAAGGAAGCTACGCTGTTTCCATCGCAAAAGCAGCCATCAACAACGGTTATGATATGGATATCAAGAACGCTGTTGAGATGGAGGCTAATCTCTTCGGAGTTACCTGCTCTACCAGCGATAAGAAAGAGGGCATGAGCGCATTCTTAGAGAGAAGAGCTGCTAATTTAACTGATTTCTAAGAGTTTGCTGTATACATATTGTCAAGGAAAACCTGTCACTCCGCGGCGCTTTTAAACGTTACAGTCGGTGACGCAATTTTCTATAAAGTAAACGGGGCTACCGCAAGGCAGCCCTGTTTATTTCTGAAAAATCGGTCTTTAAGTTCCAATTTTAGAGGCAACCGGAAACGGTTGCTCTTTTCTTTTCCTTGAAATAGTTGACGTTTCCGGCAAAATGAACTAGAATCAGACCATAAAGGATTTTAGGAAAGGGATATACAGGTTATGATTGATAAAATTATCGGCTTTATCGGTGCCGGAAATATGGGCAGCGCCATGATAGGCGGAATTTTAAGTTCCTCTCTGGCCACCAGCAGTCAAATGATTGCCAGCGCCCATTCCTCCGATACCTTAGAAAAAATTAAAAACAAATTTTCCATTGAGACAACCCTCTCCAACGAGACGGTTGCGGAGCGCAGCAACATCCTGTTTCTTGCCGTAAAACCAAACAAGTTTAGCGAGGTAATTCCGCAGATTTCCGGGCATATAAAAAACAGCTGCTTAGTTGTCTCCATTGCAGCGGGACAACCCATCGCTGCCATTGAGGAAGCCTTTGGAAAAGAAATCAAGCTGGTGCGCGCCATGCCCAATACCCCCGCCTTAGTGGGAGAAGCGATGAGCGCCCTCTGCCCCAACAAAAACGTGACGGAAGAGGAATTAAGGGAAATGCTGGATATTTTCAGCTGCTTTGGAAAGGCAGAAGTAGTTCCGGAAAGCCTCATTGACGCTGTGGTGGGCGTCTCCGGCTCTTCCCCGGCTTACGTTTATCTTTTTATTGAGGCAATGGCAGACGCGGCGGTAGCCGACGGAATGCCCCGCGCCCAGGCGTATCAGTTTGCCGCCCAGTCTGTCTACGGCGCAGCCAAGATGGTCTTAGAGACAGGGGAGCATCCGGGCGTATTAAAGGATGCGGTATGTTCTCCTGGCGGGACTACCATTGAGGCAGTGGCGGAGTTAGAAAAATCCGGTTTCCGGAACGCAATCATTACCGCCCAGCGCGCCTGCGCAAAAAAATCAAAGGATATGAGCAGCAAAAAAAATTAGGAGGTTACTTATTTATGTGGGCTTACGAAAGTGTATTTTATCAGATTTATCCCCTGGGGTTCTGCGGAGCACCCTTTGAAAACGACGGTGTCTTAGAGCACCGTATCACAAAGGTGAACGACTGGATTCCCCATATCAAAAAATTAGGAGCTAACGCCATCTATTTTTCTCCGGTGTTTGAATCCGACACCCATGGCTACAACACCAGGGACTACACAAAAATTGATACCCGTCTGGGCACCAATGAAGATTTTAAGGAGGTCTGCGAAAATCTCCACAAGGAAGATATCAAGGTCGTATTAGACGGTGTGTTTAACCATGTGGGACGGGGCTTCTGGGCATTTCAGGACGTACTTGAGAAAAAATGGGATTCTCCCTATAAAGACTGGTTTTTCGTAAATTTTGACGGCAATTCCAATTACAACGACGGCTTATGGTACGAGGGCTGGGAAGGCAACTATGATTTAGTAAAAATCAATCTCCGCAACGAGGACGTGGTACAACACATCTTCTCCGCCATCAAAGGCTGGGTGGAGGAATTTGACATCGACGGCCTGCGCCTTGACGTTGCCTACTGCCTTGACCATGATTTCATGCGCCGGCTGCGCTCCTACTGCGACAGCTTAAAGCCGGACTTTTTTCTGGTGGGAGAAACCCTCCACGGCGACTACAACCAGATTATGAATGACTCCATGCTTCACTCCGTCACCAACTACGAGTGCTACAAGGGGCTTCACTCCAGCTTTAACAGCATGAATATGTTTGAAATCAATCATTCTCTGCTCCGCCAGTTCGGCCCGGAAAACTGGACTCTCTACAAGGGAAAGCATCTGCTCTCCTTCGTGGATAACCATGATGTGAGCCGGATTGCCAGTCTGCTGCAGAACGAGAAGCATCTACCCCTTATCTACGCCCTTGCCTTCGGTATGCCGGGTATCCCCTGTGTTTACTACGGCAGCGAATGGGGTACCAAAGCCCGCAAGGAAGAAGGCGACCCGGCTCTGCGCGCAAGCTTTGAAGAACCGGAATGGAATGAGCTGACAGATTTCATCAGCCGTCTCTCAGAGGCGAAAAAATCTTCCGAAGCCTTAAATTACGGTGATTTCCGCTCCATCGTCCTCACCAACAAGCAGTGCATTTTCGAGCGAAAAAGCGAACACGAGCGCGTCCTTGTGGCTATCAATGCCGACGAAGCTCCTTATACCGCCCACTTTGACGCAGGCTGCGGCATGGCGCAGGATTTGATTACCGATAGGCCCCATGATTTTGGCGGAGGTAGCGAGCTTCCTCCGTACTCGGCAGCATTCTGGAAGATGGAAAAATAATTTATTATTTTTCAAAACAATACCCGGCGATGAGCACTTGGCTCCGCCGGGTATTCCTATTGTCTTATTCCTTTTTCTATCTCTGGGGCCGCTTTAAAATTTTATATCTTTTTTCCAAGAGTTACGGAAATCACCTGTTCCACATACTCTCCGTTGGCTACCCTCTGGACGGTCACATCCACTGTGGTTCCCGCTTTATAGTACTGTAACCGGTTGGAAAGTTCTTCCATGGAACCGATTTCTTTTCCGTCAAAGGTGGTGATGATATCTCCCTTTAAAATACCTGCCTGCTCTGCCGCAGTTCCCTCTGTTACCTGTGCCACATAAACGCCTGCTGGCATGTTGTAGGTCTTAGACACGTCGCTGGTAACGTCCACGCCTGCAATTCCAAGATATGCACTCTCAGACTGGTCTACTTTCTCCTTGGTAATCAAATCCTCGATAATCGGAGCTGCGGTACTGATGGGAATTGCATAGCCGATACCCTCCACATCCGTATCCGAATATTTTACAGAGTTAATACCAATCACCTCTCCCACTGCGTTCAAAAGTGCGCCGCCGCTGTTGCCGGGGTTAATTGCCGCATCCGTCTGAATTAATTCTGCCGTATAGTTGGTATTGCTGCCGCTATCAGAAACAATCACCTCACGGTCTAGTGCACTGATACATCCGGTGGTAACGGACTGTCCATAGCCTAAGGCGTTACCGATGGCAATGCTTGCCTCCCCTACCCGTAAGCTATCGGAGTTCCCCAGCGTTGCCACCTTAATACTGTTCATCGTCTCCCCTTCCACACTGCCGCGGTCCACTTTCACCACTGCCAAATCGGTAGAAGGGTCTGTTCCTTTCACCTCTGCGCTGACGGTAGAGTTGTCACTGAAGGTTACAGTCAGGCTGGTAGCTCCCTCCACCACATGATTATTTGTGGCTATATAGAGGTTGTTGTCATCCTGTCCCACAATGATACCGGAACCGCAGCTGGTGCTCTCATAAGTCTGCGGCATTCCGCCCCAGAAGCTCTGATACTCTGTCTGGCTGACATTGGTGATTGCCACAATGGAAGGCATAGTTTCCTCCACAATATCGGAGACATCCATCGCCACATAGGTGGAAGAGGTCGCCGTGGTCTTCACACTGTCATCCCCGTCATTCTGGGTTAAAACACTGCCGGAGGCGTCAGAAGAAACGCTGCCGTTGTCCAACAGTTCCCCGGAGGCATAATGCACACCCTCAAAAACCACGCCTGACACCAGGCCGAACACCAATGCCAAGGCTGCACATTTCGCCAGCTTTACGCCGAAGCCGCCGGGCTTTCTTTCCCGTTTTTTCTTTTCTTTCTTCGGAGGTTTCTGATAAGCCGTGTTCTGGTAAGCTCCAGTATTCTGGTAAGCTCCGGTATTCTGGTAAGCTCCGGTATTCTGATAAGTTCCGTTCTGGTAATTTCCATTCTGGTATCCGTTCGCCGTGCCGCCCTGATAGGTTCCGTTCTGGTAACTTCCATTCTGGTAGACTCCATTCTGATATCCGTTATTCTGATAAGTATTTCCTGTGGTATCCGGCTGGTTATAAGAATAAAATCTGTCTCTGTTCTGACTGTTATTGTGATTTTCATTTGAATTGTTATTATACTGGTTATCCATATACTCATTTCTCCTTCCGTGACTGGCATTTTAAAACTTTATGTTTTCTGGGATCTTCCCGTTTCGTAATTGGCATTTTAAGGTTCTACGTTTTCCGGGAACTTCCCGTTCCTTCTTACAGGTATTAGTGTACTTTTTATTTGTGTTCGATTTGTGACGGAAATATCAAAACTTTATGTTTTCTACCACAGCCACATGGCAAAGATACGGAGCTGGAACACAAAATGGACTGCCCCTGCGCACACCAGCCCTGCAGAATAGCCGATTCTCCACCGCCTGTCACGGAGTTCTAAAGAAAGGGTCAGTATCACAAAAAGATACAGTAAATCCGTCAGATAGTACACCCTCGCCCCGGATGCATACATGGTGGGGGAACAGTATAAAATCGCCTCACTGGCTATCCCGGCAAGATAGGCAAGGAGCAGCGTCACCTGAAAGCCTGACACCTTCCACAGATAACCAAAGGTAAACAATGCTGCCGCCGTCCACCAGACCAATGCAGCCACATTCTGCCCTGTCAAATCCGATACCGCAGGAACCTGCTCTACCGGAAGCATAATATCCCCGATATCCATTCCCATATCCGATAATACCGTCACCCCGGCAAAGGGCAGAAGAGCAGCAGCCGTAAAAATCCCTGCCGCAGCCATCCAGACAAAATCCTGCCCTTTCTTATCCTTCTGCTGCAACAGCAGCAGAAGTCCCATGACCCATATAGCGCATAAAAACAGCTTATTTTCATTGGCAAAGGAGGACAGAAGCCACTGTACGGTAATAAACAGGTGCTCTCCCACCGTCAAGTCGTTATACCGTGGCATCCAGTTCGTAACCTCAGACGCTACCCGCAGCTCATTTCCCGGTGCCAAAAACAATACGCCAAAGGCTGCCATCGTCACCGCCGTCTGCAGCAGCAGCTCCCAGGGAATTTTTCTTTCCTTCCAGAAGAGAAACAGCACCCCTAACACCTCAAACGCCAAAAGCACCGCCGCCATCTGCTCAATGGACATGCTGGCAATAATGGCACAGGGAATGGAGTAAAAAAGCTGCCTTCTGCGGAATTTTCCGGTATGAAAAACCAAATCCGCCAGAGGCATCATTGCCCAGGTACCGCAGGTAAAGGACCAGGTATAAAAAATAGATCCGTTCATCCACACCGCCGCATAGCCTAAGGTAGTGGCCGCCATCAGAAAATATCCCATCACCGCCGCCACTGCCACAGAAAACTCAAAGCCTGCCTCCCGATTCACCGGAATCCTCTCATACCAGCGGGTGATTCCTCCCTCCGGCAGCCGCGCCGCCTTTTCGGCAAGTCTGATAAGCCCCATGGGTAATAAAACCAGCATTAGGGCATTGACAATCCTCCAGAACCAGATATTGTGCCGGAAAACCAGATATACCATTGCCTCTCCTGCCATTCTTCCTACCCAGGTTTCATAGCGCCAGCCTAAATATTCAAAGAATCCCATGCTGCGGGAATTCTGATAAAAAAAGACATCGTCGCCATCCGAGTACCCGATTCTCGAGAGAATCAGGAGCGCCCCGATAAACATCAATGTCCAAAATAACCTGCTTTTCTGCTTTTTTTCCATACCACGTTTTTACCTTTCCGATAACCTACATTGTTCCCCAAAGTTTCGCCCAGTACTCCCGGTTCATCGTGTAACGTAAAATCTTTTTTCTGCTCAGCTTCTGATAGCGTTTTCCCATGAAATATCCGGCATATTTCCCCACACACTGCATTCCCAACTGAACTATCAGATGGGGCTTTCCGATGCGGAACAGATATTTTACCGTGCTTATCACCAGCCTCATGCCCTCCGCCTCAGAGCTGACCGCCTCAAAAATCTCCGGGTGCTGCTTTTGTGACACTGCCAAATCGAAATTCCGGTGAAACTGCTGCCCCATGGTATAATTGTGGGAATGAACCACCTTCGCCTCCGCCGCATAGTACACATAGTAACCCGCCTGTATTGCCTTTGCCGCAAAAAACATATCCTCATTAAAAATCACCGGGTTTTCAAAACCTCCCAGCGATTCAAAAATACTGCGCCTGTACGCCGCACAGACATCGGAGCAGAAAAATGTCTTTATTCCCAGAGCGGAAATATCCTCTTTTCCTTTTCTTCTGCTGACTTCGGGATAGTTAAACTGCCTGGTATAGCGTTCCACAATAGAGCAGTCCTCCTTTGGAAGCTGTCTGGCATACGCCGCCGCCGTCCCCTCTTCCTCTAAACCCTGTGCCAGTTTCTCCACCAGAAATTTATCTGCCGGAACTGCGTCCTGGGTCATAAACAAAAGGACATCTGCCTCGGACTTTCCCGCTCCGAAAAGTCTGGTTCCGCCATGGTCAAATTCCTCTTTTGAAATATGGTAAAGCTCATAGGGGCAGGGAAGCTTCGCTAAATATCTGCCAACTCCATATTGTTTTTCCGCTTCCTTCCAGAGACTCTCCTCCGTATTTAAAATAAGTACCCTATGAATAAGAAAGGTCTGCTCCTGCAGTTTTTGCAGAAGCAGACAAAAGGTATCGTTCGGTTTATAAGTTGGAATGATTACATCAACTTTCATTTAAAATCCATCTCCCTTACCATAGCCGGTGTCGCTGATAATCTGTGCACTCTTACTCTTCACTGCATCAGTGGGTTCATATGCCGTATCATCATACAAGAATGCGTGGAGCTGCGTTACATTGGATTCCAAATCACAGGGGATGACGCAGTCACCCTTAGAGCCAAGTTTTTTGGTATTCTTCTCAAAGGGGAAACCTGTCGTTTCTCCTAGTTTATAATTGAATACCTGTGCCGCCAACGCAATCAAATCCGTATTGGTGTAGCTGGTCTTAATATCCCCAAACAGCGCATCAATTAAACTGTTGATGGTCTTTAAATTGGATTTCTGTGCTTTTTCAATCATAGCGGCAATGACGGTTCTCTGACGCTCTGTACGTCTATAGTCATCTCCCGCCGTATAACGGATACGGGCATAAGCACATGCCTGCACACCGTCCATAGTTACGTTGGTTCCGCCACCGGTTAAATACTTGGAGTTGTGCTTTGTCAGCCTGTTGATTTCATCCATGTATCCATACATCAGCACTGCTTCGTCGTCTGTCACTTCGGGAATAACAACGCCTCCCAACAAATCCACGCACTCTACCACAGCGTTAAAATCAACCGTCACATAATCTGTAATATCAAGGTCTAAATTTTTATTCAGCATGGTAATTGCCTGTTCCGGCCCGCCTGCGGCGTAAGCCGCATTACATTTCTTAAAGGTTCCTCCGCCGATATCTAAATAGCTGTCACGGTAGATGGAGGACATCTTTACTTCGTGGGTATCATTGTTGATACTGACAATAATGATAACGTCACTGTTACCTTTCGAAAGATTTCCGTTGGAACGGTTATCAAGACCGAATAATGCGACAGTGGTGTATCCCTTCATAATCTCCTGCGCCTCTTCTGAGATACCCTCATTCACTTCCACTTTCCCCTCGTCAAAGGTTGTATCCTTGTCAATCTTGGAAAACTTAACCACCACAAACAATACCGCTGCCAAAATCAGTAATACGAGAATTTCAATGACAACAATCAGCACTTTCTTCTGCTGTTTCTTCTTTTTCCGGGCGGAAGTCCGCTTTCCTGCTGCCCCCTGTCCTGATCTTGTTTTTCCCTGTTCTGCTTTACTCATAAACTTTTCTCCTAATACGCATTTTTATTTATAAAACCTTTGAAAATGGTGAGGAACAGAATTTTCACATCCAGCCCCAGCGTCCAGTTTTCAATATAATACAAATCATGCTCAATCCTCTTTCGTATGGACGTATCCCCACGATAGCCGTTGACCTGTGCCCAGCCGGTCATGCCCGGCCTCACCTGATGCTTAATCATATAACGGGGAATTTCCTCACGGAATTTCTCCACATACTGCGGACGCTCCGGCCTAGGTCCCACCAGACTCATATCCCCTTTCAATACATTAAATAACTGGGGGAATTCATCCAGGCTTGTCTTCCGCAAGATTCTTCCAACCTTTGTAATACGCGGGTCATTCTTCTGGGTCCAGCCCTTCCGTTCTTCCTCTTCCGTCTGCACATACATGGTGCGGAATTTGTACATATGAAACGGCGTATTGTGCAGACCTACCCGCTCCTGTTTAAAAATCAACGGTCCCTTTGACGTTACTTTCACCGCTATGGCTGTCACAAGCATCACCGGGGAAAAGAGGATAATGCAGAAAATAGACCCCACAATATCCACGCACCGCTTCACAAGCGCATTAAAGGTATTCGATAACGGGACATAACGGATATTGATGACCGGAAGTCCCAGCAAATCCTCCGTATAAGGCTTTGTGGGAATAATATTGCCGTAATCGGGGATAAACTTGGTATGGACCCCGGACTTCTCACACTCTGCTACGATTTTTTCCAGTTTGTAATATTCTTCCAGCCCCAGGGTAATAGCAATCTCATCCAGCTTACTCTCCGGAAGAATGTAAAGTAAATTCCCCACGCTTCCAATTACCTTGACGCCCTTGTAGGTTGTCCCACGGGCAATGTTATCATCTAAGATTCCACGCACGTTATAGCCCCATTGTGGATTTTGCTGTATTCTGTCGATATACTGCTCTGCCGCCCTTGAATATCCCACCAGCAGAATGTGTTTTAAATTGTAGCCATTCTTTCGCATCCCCCGCAAAATGCGGCGCAGCAACAGCCGGAAACACTCCTCTAACAGTACATTGATAGCAAAGAAATAAAAGAACATCTCTCGTGAGAAGTTCTGAAATTGTTCCTCATAGGACTGCAAAAAGAATAAGCCTGTAAATGTAATAAGAGCCCCAACCGTATTGGCCCCGATAATATTGGACAGCTCCAACCGTCTTCCCTGTACCCGCTTTGGCGTGTATAAATTAAAAGCATAATATATCACTAACAACAGCGGGACCAGAATAATCAGTGCCTGCATGTAATAGCGGAATGACAGCGCACCACCTTCTGAATCCAGAATACCGCTCGAAAACTTCAACCACCATGCCAGCATATAGGACACTACAATCACACCTGCGTCAATTACCACATGCAGTCTGTTAAGGTGCTTCTGATTATCTTTTATCATAGTGTCATCCTTCTACAATTTTTCAAGTTTCCATATAAAACTAATGATACAATAATTTTACAAAAAGCACAACTTCTTTTTCTTAAAACAATTGTCACAATTTCTTAATATTTTCTTATTTTTCTTTTGATTTCCAGAAAATCTACCCTCAGTTTCCCCTTAAAACTCGAAAAATATTGGAAATCATTTCGATTTCCAGCTTCACATACCGACGGGAGGGCTGTGCTGCAAAATCCGCCTGCTTTAGACTGTGGCGTGCTACAATGCCCTCTTTTATTCCGATGCGGTACTCCTTCCCAAAGCCCTTTCGGCAAAAAAACAGCCACTTTATCAGCACTCCGGTAAATAAAAACGGCGCATTTACAATTCGCTGCGGCCCCGGCATATTTTTGTATGCCACAAACATGGAATTTCTTGCGGCAAGATAAACCTTTTTCTCATTGTAACGGGTTCCCGTGGTGGCACTCCCCACATGATAAACCTTTGCCTTTGGGAAATAACGGTTTCTGTATCCCATCGTTTTTGCCCGGTATCCCAAATCCACATCCTCTAAATAAGCAAAATGGCGTTCATCGAAAAGCCCGGTTTTCCGCAGCAGTTCCATGCGGTAAATCGCCGCCCCGCCACAGGCAGAAAAAATATCCGCCTCCTCCTCAAACAACGCTGCCGGTTTTCCTTTTCCCCGGGCCCTCGCCCAGCCAAGAAGCGTATATAAATCCCCCCCATTGTCCAAAATATCTCTCTGTTTAAAATCCAGCATCATGGCGCTGCCGGAAAAGATGTCCTCCGCCTGTTTGATGCCCTTTAGCAACTCCTCCACAAAATGGGGCTCTGCCTCCGTATCGTTGTTGAGAAGGATTACAAAGGGGGTTTTCGTCTTTTTTATTCCCAGGTTTACCGCTTTACAGAAACCTGTATTTTCCCCCAGAGCAATCATTTCCATATCCAGGACATCCGATGTCAGGGAAGTACTTCCGTCGGTAGAGCCATTGTCAATCACAAGGAGCTTAAAATCCGTCACTGTCTGCTGTTCTAAAGTTTTTATGCAGTTTTCCAATAAGGCTTTCCCGTTATAATTCGGAATCACAATCGTAACTTCCGTCATGCTTCCTTTTTACCTTTCTGATGTATGTAAAGCCATCCGTCAGCGTAATCTTTTCGTTCTTCCTCTGACATTTCGGTGTAACTTTCAAATTCAACTTTGGTCAGGGCCATCTGCGGAGCACCGCATTTGAAGCACTCCACATCTTTGCGGCGGGATACGACACGCATCCAGCCGCATTTGGGACATATGAATACCTTCATCATGGTTGGCTTTTCTCTCTCTTTCTCTCTCTGCAATATGAATAGGTAAGGATTTTGGTCTGCTCTTTATGGAAGCTATCATCTCCAAATTCGAAAAATGCCGTTTTAATCTCTGAAATAAATATCTCTTGTATACACTTTCTCTTCCACCGGCTCTAACATCCCATCAAACCGGTTTGCCACAATCACGTCACTGAGCCTTGCAAATTCCTCAAAATCTGCAATCACTCTGGCATTCTCAAAAACCTCCGTCTTTAAAGTAGGATCATAAATCACGATCGTCACTCCCTTTGCACGGATGCGTTCCATAATACCTAAGACTGAGCTCTGCCTGTAATTATCTGAATTTGCCTTCATCGCCAGACGGTAAATTCCCACTACCTTCGGATTTTTCTCTAAAATCTGCTCCGCAATAAAATCTTTTCTGGTGTGGTTTGCGTCCACAATCGCTCCCATAATGTTATTGGGCACATTGTTATAATTTGCCAGCAGCTGTTTGGTATCCTTCGGCAGGCAGTAACCGCCATATCCAAAGGAGGGATTGTTATAATGGTTCCCAATACGTGGGTCTAGGCCGATACCCTCGATAATTTGTCCTGCATCCAGTCCTTTCATTACTGCAAAAGTGTCCAGCTCATTAAAGAAAGCAACCCGGAGGGCAAGATAGGTATTGGCAAATAATTTCACCGCCTCCGCCTCTGTCAGATTCGTAAAGAGGGTGGGAACGTCCTCCTTGATGGCTCCCTCCTGCAACAGCCCGGCAAAGGTCTTAGCCGCCTGTTTCATTTCTTCATTGCCCGCCTTTGCGCCCACGATAATCCGGGACGGATAAAGGTTATCCTTTAATGCCTGCCCCTCCCTCAAAAATTCCGGAGAAAATAAAATGCGCTCCGTGTGATATTTTTCACAGATACTTTCTGTATAACCTACGGGAATTGTGGATTTTATTACCATAACCGCCTTAGGATTCACCTCTAACACCAGCTCAATCACTGCCTCCACGGAGGAAGTGTCAAAATAATTCCTCTTAGTGTCATAATTGGTGGGTGTGGAAATGATAACAAAATCCGCTTCCTTATAAGCGCTTCTGCCATCAGTGGTAGCAGTCAAATTCAATGGCTTCTCCGCTAAATATTCCTCAATCTCCTTATCCACAAGGGGAGATTTGCGATTGTTAATCATGGCTGCCTTTTCTTCTATAATATCCACGGCATATACTTCATGGTTCTGTGCTAACAAAACGGCATTTGACAAACCGACATACCCGGTGCCTGCAATTGCAATCTTCATTCTTAATTCCTGCCTTTCTCTGGAAAACAAATCGGTTTCCCATGCTTTTTATAGTATCATTTTATCCGAGTTCATGCAAGTTGTAATACATTTCCATGAAAACAGCCGCCTTGGCGCTACGTTAAATACATCTGTAATATACGAATGCATTCCTTTATGTCTAATGGTTTCGGTATATGGGCATTCATGCCGCACTCCATACAATGCTTTGCATCATCGGAAAATGCATCCGCCGTCATGGCGATAATCGGTAAATCCTTATCCGCCCGTTCTAATGCCCGGATTGCCACTGTTGCCTCATAGCCGTTCATCACCGGCATACGGATATCCATAAGAATCGCATCATAATAACCGATTTCAGAACTTTCAAACTTCTCTAAGCATTCTTTTCCATCGACTGCCCGCTCCATCTGAAGTCCCAGCTCGGACAGAATCTCATTGGCAACCTCCCAGTTGATATCCATGTCTTCCGCCAAAAGGATGTGCTTTCCTTCAAAATCTATCTCCTGCCCCTGCTGTTCCTGTATTTCCCCATCTTGTTCCACATAACGGTTCAGATAAAAAAACAGTGTAGATTTAAACAGGGGTTTGGGGATAAACCCTGCCACTTCTTCCCCCTGCATTTCACTTTCAATATCACTCCTGTCATATGCGGACATCAGGAAGATAGGGATTTCTTTGCCTACACGCCCCCTTATCTTGCGGATGGTCTGCACACCGTCCATATTCGGCATCTTCCAGTCAACCAGCACAAACTGGTAATCCTCGGAGTTCTTGTGGTGCTCCTCAACCATCTGCACCGCTTTCCTTCCGTCTAACGTCCACTCCGCATGGACGCCTAATTCCTCTAAGCTGGAAGCTGCGTAGGAACACAGCTGTTCGTTATCATCCACCACCAGCACGTTCCAGGGCGGCAGCTTCATCTCCTTTTCCTCCAAAGAAGCTTTTTGCAAATCCAGAGTGACGTGGAAACAGCTTCCTTTTCCCAGCTCACTCTGCAGTTCAATGGTTCCCCCCATCATATCCACAATCCGCTTTGTGATTGTCATGCCAAGTCCGGTTCCGGTAATCTGCCGTACCTGCTCCGTCTCTTCCCTCTCAAAGGTATCCCAGATTTTCTTCTGGAACTCAGCCGACATACCAATTCCCGTATCCTCCACAAAGAAGTGCGTACGAACATATTCCACCCCTTTGTCCGAAGGCTCCTGGTACATACGGATGTCAATCCTGCCGCCCTCCGGCGTATACTTCGCCGCATTGGACAGCAAATTCAGCAGTACTTGATTGAGACGCACACCGTCACAGCAAACATCTTCCGAAATGATATTACGGATAAACACATCAAAATACTGTCCCCCCGATTTTACTAACGGCTGCATAATATTCACCATATCGTCCAACACATCCCGCAGGGACGTAGGGGCAATGGTAAGTGTCATCTTTCCGCTTTCAATCTTGGACATATCCAGCACATCATTAATAAGCCCCAACAAATGCTTACTGGAAAGCTTTACCTTTCTTAAACAGTCCTCTAACCGTTCCTTGTCATCAATATTTTTCTGGGCAATCTCAGTCATTCCTATAATGGCATTCATCGGCGTGCGGATATCATGACTCATATTGGATAAAAATTCGCTCTTTGCCTGATTGGAACGGAATGCTTCCCTTCTTGCCTTCTCAATCTCCGTCATCTGCTTCTGGGAGAAACGGTAATAGATTAAAAGAATAACCAGCATTACAAGCATAATCATGATGCAAGTACTCATGGTCACCTTAGTTCGCACGGAATTCAATTCCATAACTGCTTCTGTTAAAGTTCCTTTTGCCATAACGGAAACCAAATACCAGTTGGCATTTGTGGATAACGGGACGCAGTATATATACTGCTGTTTTCCATCTATAAAAGCAGTGAAAGAGTACTCTTTCTTCTCCAGCATGGCTGCCTGCAGTTCATTCACGCAATCCTCAACGTTCTTACCTTCCACTAAATAAACCTCTCGTATCCGGTCGAAATAACTTTCTCTGAACGCCTCTGCGTTTCGGATGATGAAGTTCCCGTCTTTATCAATAACGTGGGAATACGTCAATGTCTCATCCTCCTCCAAAAACATGGCATCATTGAGGTACTCCATGGGAACTCCCGCAATCAGGGAAATGCTCTTTCCCTCCTCCATAGGATAAGAAGCTTCCTTGCCCAGCAGGAGCATCTTCTCCTCGGGACCTCTCTTCCCCTCCGTCACGATATTCCCGTCTTCCCGCAGGGATTCTATAACATCATCCCCGCCTTTAAGCTTCACATCTCCACCGTAGATTTCCACCAGCTCCCCTTCTTCTGTCAGAAAACCAAGGTAGGAAAAGTTCCTCACCTTCGCCCGGAGCTGTAATTCCTCCAATAGATCCTCTCTATCGGCTGCCGTCTCCGGCGGTACTATCCGTATAATTCCCTCCACCTGTTCTAAGCGCAGACCTATAATGGACTGGAACTTCTGCTGTATCTGCCGACTCACCTCTGCCATATAAATATCTGTAATTTCTGTGATAGACGTTTCCGTCTTGTAAGACATATAATATGTCAGCCAGACAAACATCAACAAACATACCACTACCGAGATAGCAATACTTCGCCAAAAAAGCCTTTTTACCTTTTTATCCATCTTTATCCTCCTAGTATTTTTTTACAGTTTCCACAAATCACCTGTTTTTCATATCTATTTTTTTATTGTACCATAACCCCCCTCCAACATCAATGTACAAAATTCTCTTCCGGCTCCCGAAAAGCCCTAAGAAACATTTACATTTTTTCCGGATTTTGTTACATTATAACTATTATGGGAAAGACCCAACCCTACAATAATTTAAGAGGTATTTATGATGAAACAAAAATATTTATTATCCTCAGGTTGCCTTGCACTTTTTTCCTGCCTGCTTATCCTTTGTATCTTTTTTCAAAGCTGTGCTGCAAAAAAGGATTCCACCGGATACATCCCAGATTTGTCCCGGGAGTACTTAGTGACCCAGTATCCCGATTCCACCGGAGTGCAGGCAACCTTTTACACCATTGAAAATGACGATTACTTCCTGATTATCGACGGGGGCTGGAAGGAAAATGCCAATGCGCTCCGGAACATCATCGCCAGACATGGAAATCATGTGGACGCATGGATCCTTTCACACCCTCACAAAGACCACGCCGGAGCTTTCAATGAAATTTATGCCAATCCCGGGGGTATCACCATTGATGCCATTTACGATAACGGTTTCGACTACGACTTTATCGAATCCGTGGGTGAACCTTATGACGATATTACTATTATGGAAAATTACCATTCCCTGACAAAACAGGCTGCCAACATCACCCATTTAAAGCGAGGCGAACACTTAACCATCTGCGGGCTGACCTTTGACATCTACAACGCCTATGATGAGATTGTGCTTTCCACCGTGGGAGAAGAAAAGGATTACCAGAACAACGCTTCTCTTCTGTTTAAAGTCAGCAGTGCAAACAGCAGTATGCTTTTCTGCTCTGATATTAAATATGATATGGACTCTTATTTACTGGAAACTTACAAAGACATGCTCTCCTGTGACTACGTCCAAACCGGACACCATGGAAACTGGTCTTTCTCGGAAGAGTTTTACGCCGCAGCGGACGCTGAGGTTTATTTTATGGATGCTCCGAAATCCATTACCGAAAATCCGGATTTCCCCGCCAGCGAGTTAAAGCAGGCGCTGTCAGAAAAAGGGAAAACCATATTGGATTTTGACACTGCACCAAATTCGGTCACTTTAAAATAACTGAAAAAATACAGGGTACGGCGGAGGGAATGTGACTCTCGCCATATCCTGTATTTGAAACGGTTACCATTATGCTCTTCTATTGCAAGCCTGCAAACTGCGCCATATATAAATGATAGTACGCGCCCTTCTGCCTCATCAGTTCCCCAGGCGTTCCCTGCTCTAAAATCCCGCCTTTATCAATGACAAAAATCCGGTCTGCATTCTGGATTGTGGAAAGCCTGTGGGCGATGACAAAGCTGGTTCTGCCGGAAAGCAGCGCCTCAATGCCTTTCTGCACCAGGATTTCGGTATGGGTGTCGATACTTGAGGTTGCTTCGTCTAAAATCAGGATTTTCGGCATGGAAACCATGGTTCTGGCAAAGGCGATAAGCTGTCTCTGCCCGATGGAAAGTCCTGCACCGTGCTCCTTCAATTCCGTGTCATACCCCTTCTCCATTTTCATAATAAAATCATGGGCGTTGACTGCCTTTGCTGCCGCAATCATTTCTTCCTCCGTGGCATCTAATTTTCCATATAGAATATTGTCCCTCACTGTCCCATGGAAAATGAAATTATCCTGGGTCATGACACCCATCTGGCGGCGCAGGCTTTCGATGGAAACCTTAGTCAAATCATAACCGTCCACCAAAATCGTACCATCCTCAATGTCATAAAAGCGGCTGATTAAATTCACAATCGTGGTCTTTCCTGCTCCGGTGGGACCTACTAACGCAATCGTCTCCCCCGGCTTCACCTGAAAACTCACATCCTCTAAAACCTTTGTCTCTGCAGGCGTTCCCTTGTCATAAGTAAAGCTCACATGGGAAAACTCCACGCTTCCCTTTACCTCCGGCAGTGTTTCCACATCCTCACCGTCTACAATATCTGCTTCCGTATCCAGAATGTCAAAGATACGTTCCGCCGCCGTCAGGTTCGTCACCAGATTATTATAAAAGTTACTGAGGTTCATAATAGGGTTCCAAAACATATTGATATATGTACCAAATGCCACCAAAAGACCGATAGAGACCTTCTCAAAGCCCAGAAAACGTATCCCCACCAGATAAAGCATCATTGCCCCAATCCCCCAGCAGAAATCAATCACCGGACCGAACATATCCGCATAGGTAACTGCGTCCACAAAAGAAGCACGGTGTTCTTCTGCCAGATTTTCAAAAATCTCCTGTGTCTCCCCCTCTGCGCTAAAGCTCTGCACCACATTCATTCCCGCCATATCCTCATGCACATAAGCATTTAAGTTGGAGGATTTTTTGCGGAAAATCTGCCATCTTTTATGGGAAGCGGTCTGCACAAACCAAATTCCTGCCACCATCAGGGGAATTGTGCTTAAGGAAGCGAGCGCTAACCGCCAGTCCTTCACAATCATAATCACTACAACCCCAAGTACCGTGATAAACTCCGGTATCAGTGTCGTTACCATATTTACCAGCACATCTTTCAATGAATTTACATCTCCGATAATGCGGGCTAAAATTTTCCCCGTCGGCCTGCTGTCAAAAAAGGAAAAAGATAAGGTCTGGATATGTTCATACAAATCTTTCCGGATACGCATCAAAATCTTGTTTGACACCACCGCCATCACATACATCCGCACCTTTACCATTACAATAAAAATAATGTTTAAAACCAGTGCAAATGCCCCCAGCTTTAACAAACCGGAAAAATCTTTTTCTGCGATGTAATGGTCAATCGCCTCTTCAATCAACAGCGGATTCACCAGGGAAATGGCAACGGTAACTCCCATACAGAGTAATACCCCAGCCAAAATCCATTTATATTCCAGTAAATAGGAAAACAGCCTTTTTAAAATCTTTTTCTTGTCCGTGTTTTCCATAAACTCGTCTTCCCGATAGGAATTGACTGCCATAAGTGACTACCTCTCTTTCTTCTTCCATTAGCCGCACACATCTGCGGGGCAATTAAAATCAATGCTGCTTTCCGCAGTATTTTCCCATGCCCCATACTGCGCCAGATAGGTTTCATAATAAAGCCCCCTCCTTGCCAGCAGTTCTTCATGGGTTCCCCGCTCCGCAATCGCCCCGTCTTTCAGATAAATAATTTCATCCGCATGGCGGACTGCCGAAATACGGTGCGCAATAATCAGTTTTGTGGTATCCTTAAGCTCATTTAAAGTCTTTTGGATTTCATGCTCCGTCTCCATATCAAGGGCTGACGTAGAATCGTCTAGCACCAGAACCGGTGCATGTTTTGCCAAAGCCCTCGCAATGCTGATACGCTGCTTTTGTCCGCCGGAAAGCCCCACACCCCGCTCACCGATTACGGTGTCGTACTGCTCATCCATTTTTTCAATAAAGGCTTTCGCCTGAGCATTCTCCGCCGCCTTTTTGATTTCTTCCATCGGCAGAATGCTCCGCTGTCCCATCTTGATGTTTTCCTCAATCGTATCGGAAAAAAGAAATACGTCCTGCAAAACCACGGAAATACTGCTTCTGAGCTGTTTTAGCGTCAAGTCCCTGATATCGGTTCCGTCTAACGTTACCGCTCCTTCCGTAGCGTCATAAAACCGTTGGAGCAAATTGATGACAGAAGATTTTCCTGAGCCGGTGGCTCCCATAATGCCTAAGGTTTTTCCTGCGGGAAGGGTAAAGCTGATATCCTTTAAAATTTCTTTTCCCTCTAAGGCAAAGGAAACATGTTCAAAAGAAATACTGCCCTCCACCTTTTCTAAAACAACAGGAGCCTCCCCGTCCCGGATGACTGCGCTTTCCCCATAAATTTTCTTGATTTTCCGGTAAGATGCCACCGCAGAAGATACATCATTGGTGAGCCAGCCCAGCATTTCCATGGGCCAGGTACAGTTTCTGCTGTATTCCACAAACGCTACCAAGGCTCCCAGTGTCATTTCCCCCTGCATTACGAAAACTCCGCCTAAAATCGTCATAGCTACCGGAAGCGCTTTTCCCACAAACTGGAATACCGGATAATACCGCACCAGCATTTTAGATTGGCTGATATTCAGTTCATAATAACGTTTGTTGTGGGACATAAATTTTTCAATCTCAAATTTTTCCCGGGCAAATGCCTTTACCGTCCTGACCCCGGCTAAGTTTTCCTCCGCCACCGTGGTAAGCACTGCATTTTCCTCGCTGATTTCCTCGTAAATCTTATCTAACTTCCGCTCCATCACAACGGCAACCGTTCCACAGATCAGCATGGTAGCAAGCGGTACAAACGCCAGTCTCCAATTCAGATGAAACATACAGTAAAGCACAAAGCTGACATGGATGGTCACCTCCACCACCAGCATTCCCACGTATCCCATAACATTCCAGACCTTATCCACATCATCCTTTACCCTTGCCATCAGCTCGCCGGTATTGGTATTGTCAAAATAATTCATGGACAGTGTCTGAATATGGCGGAACAAATCCTTCCGCATTTCCGTCCCGATGGCAGATGCCAGCTTATCAAAGGTAAACTCCTTGCAATAGCCGAAAATGCAGCGTCCGATTCCCACCGCAACAATTCCGGCCAGCAGCTTCGTCAAGAACTCCACCTGTCCTCCTAAAATTACGTCATCCACAATCTGCTGTGTAATTCTCGGGTACAGCATATCCAGCGTAATCGCAATCACCATAGAGCACACGGCAAACAGATAACCCTTCCAGTGCCCCAATACATATGTGTGTAACTTTTTCACTTTCAAATCCTCCCTTCCACATTCATTCCCTCGATGTCAATTCCACCATCTTTCCTCTGGGGCTTACTTCCTCTGGGGCTTACTTCCTCTGGGGCGAGTGCGCAAAAAAGCCCGCAGCCGGCAATTCATAAAATTACCAGCCACGGGCTATATCCCATGGGAAATATGGTGTTCTAAATCCGCTCTCCGGTTAACCTTCCTCCGCGGCAAAACTTACCGCAAATTCCGCTCACCCAAAAACTGCTAAACCCACCGAGGTAATCATATGATTGTTATTTCTTTTATTCCTTAAGCCGTCATGTAATTTAATCATAATTTTTACCTCACTTTCCTTAAATTTTTAAATTAGAAACAACTCATGTGTTTAAGTATACGCACATACTCCCCTTCCTGTCAAGAATTTTCTCAAAATTTTCCAACATAATTTTTTATTGGCTGTAAATACTAAAATCAGGAACTACAGTAAAAGTTATTGTAAATCCTAAAAACAGTAAATGGTTTTAGTAAACTAAAGCCAAAATTATGAGATGTATGGAGGAAAAAACATGAGTTCATCTAACAATTCTGGTTCTAACACCAGCAAAATGGCAGTACCACAGGCAAAAGAGGCTATGAACCGCTTTAAACAGGAAGTTGCAAGCGAAATCGGCGTACCTTTAAAAGAAGGCTACAACGGTGACTTAACTTCCGCACAGGCTGGTTCCATCGGTGGCGAAATGGTCAAAAAAATGATTATGAAACAGGAAGAGCAGATGTCTAACTAATCCTGACCGAAAACGTGCACAGTAACGCACGCCGATAAAAGAAGGTTTCCCGTCACAAAGAGGTGACAGGAAACCTTCTTTTTTTGCTGCCGTTCCCATTCTGTTTATACGCCCTGATATACGATTCCGCTGCGAATCGTCTCTGCCGCTTCCTCTCCCTGAAGGTAGCGCACAATCTCAAGTGCAAAGGGAATCGCTGCTCCCATGCCCCGTCCGGTAATGATATTTCCGTCTGTCACAACCGCATCCTCACTGACCGAAGCCCCTGTCAGCTTGTCCTCAAATCCTGGATAACAGGTTGCCTCTTTCCCCCGCAAAATTCCCGCCGCACCTAATACACTAGGCGCTGCGCAGATTGCACACACTAATTTTCCCTCTGCCGCAAATTTTTTAATCACCTGATTGACCGTCTCGTCGGCAGCTAAATTTTGGGTGCCGACTCCGCCGCCGGGAAGTACAATGGCATCAAATTCCTCAAAATCCACCTCAGCAGCAAGGGTGTCCGCTAAAAATACCACATTGTGCGACCCTGTCACTTCCTTCTTTCCGTTAATGGAAATCATGGTAATATCCATGTTTGCACGGCGGACGATATCAACCACCGCAAGCCCCTCAATTTCCTCACATCCGTCTGCCATAAAAATTCCAATTCTGCTCATATGTCTCTCCTCTCACTCCGCCGGTTTCACCGTTTTTTCAACCTATATTCTACACCTAAATGTTCCTCGGGGCAACCTTAGGAATTACCGCAAAATATCTCTCATTTGCAGGGCTAAATCAGAGATTGACAGGGCGGAAGAAAGGGGTTAGTTTCCTGCGCCTTTTAAGATACCTGAAATCGTATTCAGCAATAGGGGAACATCAATAGGCTTGGCTAAATGCTCATTCATTCCGCTTTCCAAAGACAGTTGCCTGTCGCTTTCAAAAGCATTGGCTGACAATGCAATGATAGGAATTTGAGCCAGAACAGGGTCTGCCAATTTGCGGATTGCTTTTGACGCTTCGTGCCCGTTCATAACGGGCATCTGGATATCCATTAATACCAGAGAAAAATATCCGGGTTCGCTATATGCCAACTTGTCAACAGCAATACTTCCGTCTGTAGCAGTTTCGATAAGAAAACCAATTCCCTGAAGAATTTCCGTCTCAATTTCCTGATTAATTTCGTTATCTTCTACGAGCAGAATTCTTTTACCGGGCAAATGAAGGAAATCATCCGATTGCTCATCCTTTGTGTCGGAATCGGAATCCGTTTGTATGCGGAGACGAAGCGTGGCGGTAAATGTACTTCCCTTCCCCACGGTACTTTTAACTTCAATATCTCCACCCATTCTGTTCGCAATATTTTTGGCAATCGTAAGTCCAAGACCGGTTCCAAATACCTGACTGTGGGTGGTATCCTGTTCACGTTCAAAGGGTTCAAAAATATGTTCAAGAAAATCTTCACTGATACCGATGCCGTTATCCTGAACCACAATCTGATAGAACGCATATTCCCCGGAGACTTCCCCGGTCTCCCTGACGGTGAGGCTGACCTTTCCGTCATTTTGGGTGTACTTAATGGCATTGTTGGTCAGATATTTCATAAGCTGACGTAGCTTATCCGAATCACTGTAGATATTCGGATGCTTTAATTCTGTACATTCCAGCGAAAAGGAAATATTCTTGTCAACTGCCTTCGGACGTAGATGGTTATATATTTCCTGAGCAATATCAGCGAAATTACACATTGCTTCTGTAAGATGAACATCATCAGACTCTGTCCATGCAATCTCTAAAACATTTTCAATCAAATCCAAAAGCTGATGACCGGATTCTTCAATTCGCTCAATATAATGCTGTACTTGCTGCCGGTTATCGATGTTTGATTTCGCAAGAGTGGTGAATCCAAAAATAGCATTCAAAGGAGTTCGCATATCGTGAGACATATTGGATAAAAAGGTATTTTTGGCAGCAATTGCGATATTAGCCCGGTTCAGCGCATCCTCTAAAATCTGTTGCTGTTCCATTTCCTGAAGAATTTCCTCATCAATTCGGCGGCAGCCCATGACAATCTGAGAAATATGTTTTATATTTCCGACATTTATAATTCGAAGCTGTAAAAACTGAATTGTGTCCTCTGCGAAAACTCTGTAGTTTACAAAATATGTTTTATTGTCTGTCAGCTTTTCGCGGATACAATCCGGTGATGCTGCACTTAAAACACGTTGACGGTCGTCAGGGTGCACCCAGATATCTACATAACTGGATAGAAAAGAGAAAAAGTCACAAGGGTTATGTTCATAATCAAATTTGCGTTCAATCCGGCTGCTGAGACGGTAAGGAAGGACTTTATCTTTGTCCAGATCCGCATATAAAATGGTATCGTAATTGACGCCGAGACCTTCAATGACTTCAAGACGCCGTAAATATTCCTGATTAATCAGCTTTTTCTCTTCATCATACTGATTGATGATATTTTGTAATTTTTCAGATTCCTGCTTTTGAGCTTCCAGAAGGGCGTTTCGCTCCATTTGCTGTTTGTGATGCTTCTCAGTGGCATCGCCAATAAACACGTAAAAAATACCGCCTGCAGAGCTGCTCTCGACAAAATGACCATAGTCTTCCGCCCAACCTATGGTTCCATCTTTACGGATAAACCGATATTCGACATAATCGAAATCATATTGGCTTGCAGCAATTTGATCCCAGATGCTTTTTTCCACCCTCTCAAGGTCTTCCGGATGTACAATCCCTCGAAAAGAATTGCCGGTTAATTCCTGAAATTCCTGAAAAGAATTACACTTAAAGAGTCGAAGCAGTGCTTTGTTTGCATAAATAATGCCTTCATTATGTTCCGCATAATAAATTAAAAATCCGCCTGGCATCTCATCCATAAACCGAATAATTTCGCAGGCGGTTTCCATATTTTTTGGTATGGATTCTTCCTGTTGTTTTTTGGCAATCAGACTAACGAGGTCTAACTCATTGTTTTCAGAAAAATCCAGCAAAGTCAGGATATCTTCAATTAAGGTGTGCCGAATATGTTGATTATTCATAAAAATACCTCCTTACCCTCCCCCCAATTTTATCACAAATTCCTAATTCTGTCAGTATTTATGTTTTTTAAAATTATAACCTCCAAAAAATGATATAATAATGGTAACTGTCTAGGAAAGACAGCTTTTTTGAATAAAATGAAAAGTGAGGCATTTCCCATGGAAATCGAACGAAAATATCTGCTCCGCAGCTTACCGGAACATTTAGAAAGCTATCCTTACAAACAGATCGAGCAGGGGTATCTCAATACCGAGCCGGTGGTGCGAATCCGCCGCTCTGACGATATCTACACGCTGACCTACAAAGGAAAAGGACTCATGGTCCGGGAAGAATATAATCTTCCTCTGAATGCCGAGTCCTTTGCACATTTGAAAGAAAAAATTGACGGCAGGCTGATAAAAAAACGCCGTTACCTGATTCCTTTCGATGACCGCCACACCATCGAACTGGATATTTTTGAGGGAGACCTTGCGCCTTTACAGTTAGCGGAGGTAGAGTTTGCCACAGAGGAAGAGGCCAATTCCTTCGTCCCACCTGCCTGGTTCGGGGAAGATGTCACCTTCTCCACAAAATATCATAACAGCAGGCTCAGCAGACTATAGCAGCTCCTCTAAATTTTTCCTGCCTCTTTTAACAGGCGGTACAAGGTGGGTTCTGCATGAAATTCTTCCATGACCTGCTCCACTTCCCAAAGATATTTCTGCTTCACCGCCTTTGGCACTACCTTTTTCTGCACGGCGCGAATCAAAATATTTTTCGGGGTGTGGGCAAAATCCACGAACTCCAACAGCTGGGTTTTATAGCCGCAGGCCTCTAACAGATTTCCACGGACAGCGTCGGTGGCAAGGGCGGAGAAGCGCTCCTTTACAATGCCGTAACGGGTCAGAAGCCCAAACTGCTCCGTCTGTATCTGCCGGTTCAGCTCATGCTGGCAGCAGGGCACGGAAAATATCATTTTGGCATTCCAGCAAACCGCATGATACAGGGCATAATCTGTTGCGGTGTCACAGGCATGAAGCGTCACCACCATATCCACCGGGAAATCCGCCTGATAGCCGTTAATGTCCCCTACCTCAAATCGGAGATTCCCATAACCATATTTTTCCGCCGCCGCATTACATTTTTTAATCACATCCGCCTTTAAATCCAGCCCTACAATCTGTACTTCTCTCTTTTTTATCTCCGTAAAATAATAGTACAGGATAAAGGTCAGATAGGATTTCCCACAGCCGAAATCTATGATATTCAAACGCTGGTAAGGGTAATCCTCCACCGCGTCCTCTATCATTTCTAAGAAACGGTTAATCTGGCGGAACTTATCATACATACTGCGGACTACTTTTCCCTGGGCAGTAAAAATCCCCATATCCACCAGGGGGGCAACCACCTTACCCTCTTCTAAGATGTATTTCTTTTTCCGGTTATGGCTGTTGTCTCCCTTGGAGGCTTTCCCCGCCGTTTTTTTGCATTGGTAAGTCACCTTTCCTTTTTTGGAAATCAGAAGCATATGCTCCGCTTCGTCCTCCCAGGCATTTACCTGCAAATACATTCCCGCCACGGTGGAAAAAAGATATTCCTCTAACGCCTCCGGCGCAATATTTTCATGAAATACCTGTTTTTCGGTATAGGCTGCCGCCTGAAAATAGGACTCCTTTTTTTCCACCACAATTTTGCGGTACTCCGCCGTCTTTTTTTCCGGCTTGCTGATAATGATTTTATAAACCTCCGCTGCTGCTATTTCCGCCAGCCGGCTTCTTAATTCTTCCATATTTTTCTCCGTCAATTCTTAGCTGCCCACCGGTTTTTACGCAGCCGGATGATTTCCGCTGTCCGGTCTCCGCACAGTCTTTATTCCCGCGGCGTTTTTTAGCGCAGCCGGGTGGTTTCATAGCGCTGTCTGGTTCTCACGCAGGTTTTCAGCGCCTCATACCTATCGTCTAAGTCACCTTCCGGAATCACTACATCTAACACCACCGCCATATCATTAATCAGGCGGTCTGTAATACAGTCACGCATGGAAACTAAGATGTTGTATTTCTCTTCAAAGTCCTCCGTATCTAAAAATTCCATCAGTTTCG
This sequence comes from Lachnospiraceae bacterium, assembly GCA_021770785.1. Classification (GTDB taxonomy): domain Bacteria; phylum Bacillota; class Clostridia; order Lachnospirales; family Lachnospiraceae; genus Roseburia. The sequence continues at coordinate 21,572 of JAETQH010000012.1, read as the reverse complement.
GATTAACACCGCCTTCCTTTTCTACTCCGCTGTTTTTCTGTTCCATAGAAGCATTCACCTGTGTCGATGCCGCTGTTTCCGCAGAAGCCTGTTTTTCCTGCCGCTGTTCTGCTGTTGGTTTTACAAGTCCCTCCCGCTCCACTTTCTCAAAACGGTATCTCTGGGTTACCCCGGGATATTTTTTATGATCCACCTCGCCGGTAAACATGGCAAGCGGTCTTGCATATACGGCAAAATCACCATATAATGCCTGATAAACCACCAGAATTTCTCCCGTCTCCGAATGTTTCGCCACCGTTATTACCTGATATAATTTATCCTTAAAGTGACGGTATAATTCTCCGCTCTGCGGTATTGTTTCTGTCATATTCTGTCCTTTCTGCTACCCTATTTCATACAAGACAGCGCATTCCTGCGCTGTCCCCTAAAACTCCATCATTTCACAGCGGTTTAACATTTCCACTCCCTCTGCCACAAAATCCCGCCCAAAGCTCAGTTCTCCGGTATATCCTGTAATCATAAGGTCACTGATTTGCTGCATCAGCGGGCTGCTTTCTATCAGGGCAAGGTCAAGACTGTCAACCACTGTCTCTTCCATCTGTTCAAACCGCAGCTCATCCACCGCTTCTTCCTGCACATTGGCAGCGGCACGGCTTAGAATAGAATTCTCTTCCTCTGGCTGCTGCATTCTTCTGTTCTGTACATTAGACTGCGGGTTTCCTGCTCCACGCTGCGTATCAGGCTGCGGGATTCCTGCTCCACGCTGCATATTAGACTGCGATACCGCTCTGCCCTGCTGTGCCACGCTGCCATATTTCTTCTGCAGACGTTCCTTTAATTCCCGCTGTGTCTGCGACATGCTTTTCTCCATGACATCAGCAGCATTGTGAAGCATATTTCCCGCTTGTCCCGGCTGGTTTATTCTTCCAACGCTCTGCCGGTTCATTCCTACCGCACTCTGCCAGTTTACTCTCCCAACGCTCTGCCGGTTCATTCCTGCATTTTCCTGCGCTTTTTTCGCTTTCCTCTTTTTGTCTGCATAAATTATCCAGACAACTACAATAATGGCAATAATAATGTCCATGTTTTCCTCCACGCCTGCAAAACGCCGTTACTCCAGTATAAACCTGTCTACAATCTCCCTCAAATTCTCCGCACAGGAGTAGCATTCGGAAACCATGTCGTGAGTTGCTCCGGTTTTTTCCACCATGCTGCTTGTTTTCTCTGCAATATCCGTAACTCCCTGTGAGGATTCACCCACGGTCTCATTGATACCACCCAATGCATTTACAATATTTTCAATGGTATCCAGTAACTGTTGCATTGCCGCTTTGACTTCCTCCATACTGCTACCGAATACATTGGCATCTTCTTTGTACTGTTCACTCACCTGTTCAAATTCTTTGTAGTCCCCCACAACTGTATTCTCCAGGAAATCTGTGGTTTCCCCAAGGCATTCTGCCATGTTGCCCACTGCTGTATTTACCTCTTTGACAATCTCGCCGATATCCGCAATGGCTTTGGAGGTCTGATCCGCTAAGCTGCCGATTTCCGTTGCCACAACCGCAAATCCTTTTCCTGCCTCTCCGGCTCTTGCCGCTTCGATAGAAGCGTTTAACGCTAGCAGACTTGTCTGGGAGGAAATCTCCATAATAGTGCTGGTGAGTTCGTTGATTTTCTCCACTGCCTTAGAGCCTTCGATTGCCTGCTCTGCTTTCACCTTCACTGTACTGTACATATTCATAGTTTTATCACTTGCAACAACCGTCTTACTTCTCAAATTTTGCGCGCGTTGCATAATTTCTTCCGATGTTTTCACTCCATCAGATGCCATGGAATTAATATCATCTGCCCCGGCTTTAATTCTTCCCATTGTTTCATTAATCGTCGTTGTAGTCGCCGCCGTCTCCTGCATTCCTGCCGCTAACTCCTGACTTGTGGCCGAGTTGTCGGAGCACATCTGGTCTACCGTGGAGGTAATCTCCTGCAGCCCGTCTACATTAGAGGTTATTAGGCCGCTGGCATTATTAATATCCCCTATCATTTCCCGCAGGTTCTTTCTCATCAACCGTACTTCCCGTGCCATCTTCCCGGTCTCGTCTTTTCTCTGGCAAAGCTTATTACTGTTAGGATTTGACCTGAAATCCAGTCTTGAGGTATCTCCGATAATCTCCGTCAGCTGTAAAAGCGGTTTACAGATTAATCTGCCTACGATACAGCCTATTGCAATGCAAATAATTATTCCTCCCAAAGCAGAGGCTGCTAATTTTCTTACCAGACTGTTTACAGTCTCAAGCACTTCGCCCTGGTCTGCGGAAACCACTACAATCTTATTGTTGCTGGTCACGGCATAAGCAGCATATTTAATTGCCCCATTAAAATCATAGGTTACTACCGCATCCTCCGGCTTGTTTCCCGCCTGAAGCTGACTTACCACGCCCTTTACCACTTCATTTTCCACTGACTGCCCGATTTTTTCCGCCGTAGGATGGTAAATCATCGCACCATTTTCATCTACCAGATACGCATAGGAGGATTCAATGCCTTTCATTTCTATGTCACCCATGACATTGGCATATTCCTCACCGCTCACCATATCCTCTGGAATTTTTTCCACCAGACGGGCCGCTGTCTGTGCCATGCTCATTATGTAATTCTCGTTCACCTGGGTCAATGCTTTACCAGACTCTATTCTGGTAATTACCAGTGTTCCCAGTATGGCCACCATAGCAACCGCAATGACCAGCAACACAATCTTTGCCATAATCGAATGAATAAACGTAACTTTTCCTTTTTTTTCCATCGTAAATTCCCTCTGTTCTACCCGGCAAATGTCTCTGCTGTCTTCTCCAGCAGGTCACGGATTGGTAAATGCTGCGGACACTGCCCCTCACATTTTCCGCATTTGATACAATCCTCTGCCCGTCCGTTGTTTGCCACTGCACGGTTATAATTTCCTCTTGTGATGTCATTAAGCCCAAACTGTACCACGGAATTATAAGCGTGGAACACATCCGGTATGACTATCTTTTTAGGACACCCTTCCACGCAGTAACGGCACGTCGTACAGGCAATGGTAGGCAGCTTTTCCAATTCCTCCACCACCTTTGCGATTGCCTGCTGCTCCTGCTCTGACAGCGGGACAAAGTCTTTCATGTAAGAAGTATTGTCCGCTAACTGCGCCTCATCTGACATGCCGCTTAACACCAGCATAACATTTTCAAGGGATGCCGCATAGCGGATTGCAAAAGATGCAAAAGATGCCTCCGGATTTAAGCCCTTTAAAATATTAGCAGGCTCGCCCACCATATTAGCGAGGGTTCCACCCTTTACCGGCTCCATCACGATAACCGGGACACCGTGTTTTACAGCCGTCTCATAGCATTTTCTCGACTGTATGTTCTCCGACTCCCAGTCGTAATAATTAATCTGCAGCTGGACAAATTCTGTCTCCGGGTGTCTGTTTAAAATATCATCTAATACATCCGCCGTGTCATGGAACGAAAACCCGATATGCCTGATTTTCCCTTCCTCCTTCATGCGCTGCACAAAGGCAAAACCTCCTTTTTCCTCCGTCTCTCTCGCTCTGTCCTTATTCATGGCGTGAAGCAGGTAAAAATCAAAATATTCCACCCCGCAGCGTTTCCTCTGAACCTCAAACAACCGCTCATAATCTGCGGTTTCCTTCACCATCCACACCGGCATTTTTGTGGCAAGAAGAAATTTGTCTCTGTCATAGCGTTCCACCAGGCATCGTCTCACCGCTTCCTCTGACTTCTCATTGTGATAAGGATACGCCGTGTCAAAATACTGAAATCCCTGTTCCATATAAGAATCAATCATGGCACAGAACTGCGTATCATCAATGGCATTGGTATCCCCACCTGTCACCGGAAGACGCATACAACCAAATCCTAATTTCTTTGTCAGCTCGTTTTTTATGTCTGCCATCCTCTGTTCTCCTTCTCTTACAACCTTTTTTGTATCTCGTCAAAAAATGGTTTTTGTTTGATGCTTTCCCCAAGGGGTTATTAAGAACACTTGCAAAATTCTTCCACATTTTCCGCAATCATGGCAAGGCTCTTTCGCCAGAAATCCACGGAAGTCAAATCAATTCCCACCATAACTCCTGCCTCTTCTACGGTACAGCAGGGTGTGGCAGCAAGCATTTTTTTGTACTTCGGAACAAAAGCCTCTCCCTCCTGTAAAAATTTATCATAAAGCCCCAGGGCAAACAGATTGCCAAAGGCATACGGGAAATTGTAAAAGCTCAGGCTGCTGCTGTAATAATGGCTTTTGCACGCCCACATATAGGGGTGGAGAAATTCGCTGTCAAGCCCGTCCCCATAGGCCTTTTTCTGCGCTTCTAACATCAGCTCCTTACAGTCCTCCGCCATCAGGAATTTCTCTTTTCCCTGCTCAAAAACCGCGGTTTCAAAGAGGTAGCGGGAATAGATATCTACGATACACTGGGTCTGCTCTTTTAAATCATTTTCCAGTAAATTCAGGCGTTCCTCCCCTTCTGCTCTCTTCAGCGCATATCTGCCCAGATGCGTCTCGTTAAAAGTAGATGCCGTTTCTGCCACAGGCATGGGATACTCCTGATTCAGCAGACGCTCTCCCTCTAACTGTCTGTTATGGTATGCGTGGCCCAATTCATGGGCTAAGGTTCCGACAGAACCGAAATAGCCGTCAAAATTCGTGAGAATCCGGCTCTGTTTCCGCTCCGGCACTGCCATGCAGAACGCCCCTCCCTGTTTTCCTTTCTTCGGATAAAAATCAATCCAGGCATTGTCAAATGCCTCTTTCATCATTTCCGCCATATCGGGAGTAAAGTTACGGAAACATTCCGTCAGATAATCCCCCGCCGCCTCAATGGTGTAAGTCTTATCCGCCTTCCCCAGCGGTGCAAACAGCTCATACCATGGCAGTCCGTTCTGATACCCCAGCATCCCGGCTTTTTTCCGCAAATATTTTCGAAATACCGGAAGATATTCTTCGATTGCCTCCATCATGACATCTAAGGTTTTACGGCTCATTTTCGACTGTTCCAAGGTCATGGCAAGAGGGCTTTCATAGCCTCTCTTTTCGCATAACATGGTAACCTGCGCCTTGATATTGTTCAGGGCAAAAGCCAGGGAATCCGCGATTTTCTCATAGGAAGCCAGCTCCGCCTCATAGGCCGCTTTCCGCACTTCCTGCTCCGGACTGTATGCCAGATTCCGCACCTCGGAAAGGGTTCTGTTTTCTCCCCTGTATTCCACCTTTACCGTAGACGTCAGATAGGAAAAAAGATTTTCCCATGCTCCGCCTCCGGTGATATCCATAGCGGCCGCCATTTCCTCCACCTCATCTGCCAGCAGATGCTTTGCACTGTTTTTATTCTCCTTTAACAGAAACGTATAGGCTTTTACAATTTCGCTTTCCTCTGCTAACCGCTCTACATTTTCTATTTTCGCCAGACATTTTTTTGCTGCAGATTCCACCGGAGTGTACTGCGCCAACAGTTGGTTCAGGCGGTTCAGCTGAGCCAGCAGGGCGCCGTTTTCCGTATCTGCAGATTGGCTTAACAGCACATAGTGCATCAGCCTGAAGGTTACTTCCATAAACTGCTCCATGCCTTTCAAAAGCTGCTCTGCCATCTCCCTTTCCGGCAATTCGGGTGCTTTTTTTACCAATTCCCTCAGGCTCTCTAACCGCTCTTTCATGACTTTAACATCCGCCTCATAGGCAGGATCGTCTAATCCTTTGTAAAGTATGTCTAATGACCATTCTGTATTCATACTTCGTCCTCTCTTTCCGTCACACCTCTATTTTCATTGTGTTTACGTTTCTATGTATTGTTTCATCAGCTCACAAATCTGTCTCTCCACACCCCGCTGCGCTGCTTCTGCAAAAAATTCTTCTGAAAAATGCTCTTTTAAGTAATCTGACAGAAAACTGTTCCTCTGTTCGTTTTCCATCTCCTTTAAGGAATCCTTCTCCCCATGCTGATTATAATATGCCAGAGCGAAAAAATCCGGTGCCCGGAACCCCGAAGCGTCATCTAACACAGCCTTCATGTTCTCCAATTCGCTGCGGAGCATAATATCCCTCCGGCTGTCCGGTTCACTGCCATAGTCCGGCGCCATTTCCTTAAAACAAGTGATAGTGGACCGAAAATCCATATCGTCCTGCCTTATGGCACAGTCGTGATACACCATATCCAGAGTTTCTGCCAGACTCTTTAAGCTCTGCCGCACCTCCTGCGCCGGGCTTTCCCCCATACAGTCCAAAAGTCTTGTAATCGCCTCCCGCGCCTGCGCGATGTGGCAGCTCGACACCTGATAATCGGTGGAAAGCTTTCCCGCCTCCAAAACCGTCGCCTCAAATTCCCCCAGCAGACGGTTTATGGTTGCTTTTTCCCCTCCAGCATCTAACATCTGCTTTTTTAACTGTTTGATTTCGCTTTTTAAATCCCTCGCTCTTTTTCTCTGGGCGCTCCGCTCTCCGAAATTCATACTCTACCCATACCTTCCTCCACATGGGGACCTGCTGTTTTCCCTCAGACGGGCAGGTCCGGGTGAAAACAGTTTTTATTTTGTTTTTATATTTAGTGCCTTAATGTACGATTGTAAAGTACATGATGACTGCCATGCCTAATAATACGAGAAGGGCTACCGGGAGGATGGTGATGATGGCTGCGATTGTCATGGCAAGGAAATCGCCTTTTTCTAATTCAGGCTTTTCCTGCTCATAAACTTCTCCCGGGGCATGTTCACGCTCGGCTCTGCCGGCGTCGCTGTCCTCGTGTAATTTTTCCATGGCTCGGTCTATCTTTTTTTGAAATAACATTAGATTCTCCGGTTACTTTTTGTGTTTGGTTTCGCTTTGGCTTTCATTTTGCACAAAAAGAGCAGTGCCTTCAAGTGCACTACTCTTTTGTTCTTTTTACTCTTCCACGCCGAGTTTATGGTGACATGCTACGAAGTGTCCCGGTTCTACTTCCTCGAAAGCAGGGGTGACGTTCTGGCAGATTTCCGTGCAATAACGACATCTGGTGTGGAACTTACAACCCTTTGGAGGATTGATGGGGCTTGGAATGTCTCCCTCTAAGATAATGGACTCTTTTTTGCTGTCAACATCGGTGGTCGGGATCGCAGAGAGCAGCGCCTCTGTATACGGATGGTACGGGTGGGCAAACAAATGCTCCGTATCGCTGAGCTCCATCATATTTCCCAGATACATCACGCCGATACGGTCGCTGATGTATTTGATGACACTCAGATCATGGGAAATGAATAAATAAGTGAGGTTATTCTGCTCTTTCAAATCTAACAACAAGTTGATAATCTGAGACTGGATAGACACGTCCAATGCCGATACTGCCTCGTCACAGACCACAAACTTTGGATTCACCGCAAGGGAGCGGGCAATTCCGATACGCTGTCTCTGTCCGCCGGAAAACTGATGCGGATAACGGTGAATAAAATAAGATGCCAGTCCGCATTTTTCCATAATCTCCATAATGTAATCCTGCATTTTCGGATCGCCTTTTTTGAACATGCCGTGAGCCTGAAGTCCCTCTCCGATTATCTGTCCCACAGTCATTCTCGGATTCAGGGAAGAATAAGGATCCTGGAAAATCAACTGTAAATCTCTTCTCAGATAACGCATTTCCGCATCTGTCAGATTCGCAAGATTGATACCGTTGTCCTTCTGACTTTCATACTCATCAAATTCCCCACTCTTTGAGCAGTTGTCACGGATTTTCTGAATCTCCGCCAATTCCTCCTGCACTTTTTTTTCTAAAGCCGGAATACTGCTCTTTAACTGAGAAATCTTATCCGCAGCCTTTCCGTTTTTCTCAAGTTCCTCTACCTTTGCATTGATTTTACGGATTTCTTTCATGGCAAGGTACTCTGCGGAATAATGTTTTCCCGCCTCGGCAAGCTCATGCTCCGTCAAGGTATACAGACCACCGATTAATGCCGTAATATCTAACAGGGCATTCTTTGCCTCACTGTCTAATTCTGCAAAATGCTGTCCTGCCGCTTTCTTTTCTATTCCATCCGGCATCGCTTCATAATCCTTGCGGGCTTTCTGTGCCTTGGCACGAAGCTCTTCGCATTTTTTCTTCTTTTCGGGAAGATTTTTAAAAATTTCTTCCACATATTTCAAATCGAAATCCTCTACGGTACGACCGTAATATACGGTACGGCCGCCGGTCTGGCGGTAAAGCTGGAGCAGGGTACGTCCTAATGTGGATTTCCCGCAGCCGCTCTCCCCTACAAGGCCAAATGTTTCACCCTCGTAAATATTTAAGCTGATACCGTCATTTGCCTTTACGAAAGCCTGCGGCTTTCCCACCTGCTTTTTACCGACGGGGAAATACTGTTTTAGATTGGAGATTTTTAATAATACCTTTGGTTCGTTACTCATGAATTTCTCTCCCCTTTCTTCGGATAAAAGCAGCGCACTTTATGGTTCGGTTCTATATCCACAAGCTTTGGTTCTTCATTTTTGCATTTCTCCGTACAATATTTGCACCGGGGAGCGAATTTACAGCCCTTCGGCAAATCCAGCGGATGGGGAACCGCTCCCGGAATCGCCTCTAAGCGGACTCCGGTAGGGGTATCAAGCCTTGGTATGGAATAAAGCAACCCCTCTGTATAAGGATGAAGGTACTCGCTCTCCCCGAAAATCTTCCGCACAGGAGACATCTCCACCACCTGTCCGCAGTACATTACCGCCACGTCATCTGCCATTTCATTGATCACACCCAAGTCATGGGTAATGAACAGAATTGCCGTTCCCTTTTCCTTTTTCAGCTCATTCATTAACTTCAAAATCTGCGCCTGTATCGTCACATCAAGGGCTGTGGTAGGCTCGTCCGCTATCAGAAGCTTAGGCTGACAGGCAAGCGCCATGGCAATCATGACACGCTGGCGCATACCGCCGGATAACTGGTGCGGATACTGTTTGGCAACCGCCTCCGGATTCGGAATACGCACATCCTTTAACATATCAATACATTTTTCCGCCGCCTGTTTTTTGTTCATCCCCTGATGAATGATAAAAGGCTCTGAAAGCTGGCGCTCAATGGTAAAAATAGGGTTTAAGCTGGTCATCGGTTCCTGGAAGATAACAGAAATCTCATTTCCTCTGATATGGCACATATCTTTCCCTGAAACATCAGCTAAACTTTTCCCGTCAAAAATAATCTCTCCGCTGTCAATATAGCCGTTGCCGTCTAATAATTTCAGGATACTCATGGCCGACACGCTCTTGCCGCTGCCGCTTTCTCCTACAATACCAAGGGTTTTCCCGGGTTCTACAGAATAGGAAACACCATTTACAGCCTTTACAATTCCTTTTTTTGTCTTGAAAAAGGTATGCAGGTCATTAATCTCTAATAAAGCCACTTTTGTTTCCTCCTTCTAACGCTCATTTGATTTCGGGTCAATCGCATCACGGAGACCGTCACCAATCATGTTGATACAAATTACACAAATTGCCAGGGCAATCGCCGGGAATACCCACCTCCACCAGTAGTTCTGAATAACGATGGAGCTTACACAGCCGTTTAACATATTACCCCAGGTAGGACGCGGTAGCTTTACACCGAAGCCCAGGAAAGACAATGTAGACTCTGTCAGCATACAATAGGCAAAATCCAGGGTAGCAGACACAATGATAACCGAAATTACATTCGGGATAATGTGCCGGAATACGATAGCACTCTTTTTTACACCCATAGCATTTGCTGCGGTGACAAACTCTTTTTCACGCTCTGCCAGCACCTGTGCACGCACCAGCTTTGCCAGGTTCGGCCAGCTTAGCACACCGAGGATCACCATGATCAAGGCAATTCTTGCTGTTTCCGACATACTGTTTCCGATAATCGCCGTCAAAATCATGGCCATCGGCAGGAATGGGAGCGAGGACACGATTTCTGTCATACGCTGCAATATGATATCCACCCAGCCGCCGAAGAAGCCGGAAATACCGCCGATAATAATACCGATGATCGTAGAAATAATAACGGAAATCGCACCGATAGTCATGGTCATACGCCCGCCGTTTAAGAGACGGGTAAATACATCACGCCCTAACTCATCACTTCCCAGCAGATACCCCTTCAAGCCCCAGGTCACAACCTTCCCAGCCTCTGTCACTGCATAATTCTGATAGGTTCCGCCGTAAATTGCAGTTACATTTACCGCTTCCTTCGGAACATCTGTCTGATGCTTCGTATTGCTGCCCCAGGAATAAACCGTTCCCTTATCGGTGAGTACGGTTATATGATATCTTCCACCATACATAGAAACAATACTTCCGTCAAATTCAGGAATCTCTTTTTCACTCTTGTTAGCTTTTCCCCAAATTCTAAGGGAGCCGTCCTCAAGCAGCGCCACGCAGGCATCTGCGGTGGTCGTGATATCAACTACCCTGCCAAGGTCCTCCGGCACCTTGGCAATATCGGATTTCTGGCTTCCTAAATGTCTGACCTCACCGTCCTCGCTCAATGCCATCAATGTGGTGTTGGCAACAGAAATCTTTGCAATATGGCTGTTTCCGTTTCTTCTCGTAAGACGAATGTCATTTAAGTTCTCATTTCCCCAGCAGATAACCTCTCCGCCCTCCGTCAGAGCGTAAGAAATCTGATAGCCGGCGGCAATCTGTTTGATTTTCTCATGTTTTATCTCCATGGGAAGCTTGCACTGTCCCATCCGGTCGCTGCCCCAGATAAAAAGCTCTCCGTCTTCATTCAAAGCCATCACATGGTCAAAACCTGCGGATACGGATACAATCTTTCCCATTTCCTTCTGGGAAGGCATATCCTTTGCAACATCGATTTTATTGCTGATTTTGGTATAGCCCCATACATAAACTTTACCGTCATTGTCCACACCCACACTAAAAGTGGCACCCGTGGAAATCTCCTTTACATTTCCCTGCAGGGCATCCGGCACGTCTAACATCTTAAGCCCCGGTGCCACATTAATCTGCGTTTCTTCCTGTTCGCTTAAATCAATGGGATTGAAAATCGGCCCTATCAACACAATCAAAAAGATAATAAGGAATACAATCAATCCTCCGATAGATAATTTATTGGAAATAAAGTTCTTCACTACCGTTCGGAACGGGCTTTGAAGCGCTTCTTCCTGCATAATATCTATTTCTCCATCACTTTTCCCAAAAAGGTGTTTCAGCATCTTCATGTTTCTCGTTCCTCCTACTTATTGATACGGACTCTCGGGTCAACAATACCATAACTTAAATCTGTAATCAGGTTGCTTACCAGCGTAATCACACAATAAAGCATATTAACTGCCAGTGCAATATCATAGTCCTGATTCATCAGACCCACATAATACATCTTACCGATACCGTTTAACTGGAAAATCTGCTCAATAACAATGGAACCCATAAAAATGCTCATAAACCAGCTAATAATCAGAGTCACCACCGGAAGAAGGGCATTTCTCCATGCGTGGGAATAAATCACAACCTTCTCTTTCAGACCTTTTGCTCTTGCCGTACGCACATAGTCCATACGCAGCGCATCAATCATAGCGGCACGGACATAACGTGTCATACTTCCCAACGCCCCAACCGTCATAACAATGACCGGAAGTGCCAGATAATAAAGGCGGTCTGCCACAAATGCCATGCCTGTCCCCTGGAAGTTGGGGGAATTCATACCACTGATGGGGAACCAGCCTAACTTCACAGCAAAAACGAAGATAAATACCAACGCGATAATATACTGCGGAAGGCTGTAACCTATAATTGTAAGCACCTGTATGGCATTATCAAATTTGGAAAACTTCTTCACGGCACAGTGAATCCCTAACGGAATCGTAATCGCTAACGCCAGAATAGTGGAGACGATATTAATCTGTATTGTATTAAGCAGAGGCGTTGCAAGACACTCAGAAACATCCTTTTTATAGAAAGACGAATATCCCAAATCCCCACTTAATAAATTTCCCATCCATTTTACATAGCGTACCGGAACCGGATCATCTAATCCCAATTTATCCCTTGCTTCCTGATAACGCTGTTGGAACACTTCATCAGAAACCTTACCTCTTAAATTCTGTACCTGATTCAATGCCCGGTCACCCGGCACATTATTAAATAATACAAACAGTATCATGGATACTACAAAGAATACCCCCACCATGTATACAAGCCTTTTTGCAATGTATTTTAACATAATTCAACCAACCTTCACTTGATTTTTCTTCTTCGTTTCCTTAGGAACAAAATCCTGACATGCCCCTTTGATCCCATTCCGAAAGAAACGATCAAAGAATTTTCAGGAAAAAGTGTGAATAGGCCTGCTTTGCGGACCTATTCACACTTCACTAAGAGTGTCCCGCAAAATAATATATCAATTATTCCATATTTGCGTACAGAATAGCCCTTGTTATATCCCAGTTATATCCATCCTCTTCAAAATCATGAAGCTTTGAAGTAAAGAAATCATGGTAATCGTTAGAATACAGAGGAATCTCCGGTAATACTTCGTTCCAGAAGGAAATAAAGTTGAACCAGTTCTCTGCATATGCCTCGTCGTCACCCTCTTCCGTCTGGTTCATGGCAACTGCTAAGTCATATAATTTCTGTCCGTCCTCACCTTTTACTGCGTTGATATTAGAACCTGATCCCGGCTCATACATATATGCCATATCATACGGGTTACCAAATCCGGTTGCAAGGTTGAACATCTGATAAGAATTCTCCTCAGAGTTGTCGTAGTAGTTTGTTAATAAGTCTGTGAAAGAACCAACAGTCTGGTTAATCTTCATACCTGCTGCCTCTACGTCAGGATTCTGCTGTAAGGAAGTTACCAGCAAGTCAGATACAGAGTTATTCTCAGAGGAGAACCACTCGATGATTAACGGCATATAAGTACCGTCATCTAACTTTTTGTAACGGATACCGGAACCGGAGTAATCAGAACCATCCTCGTTGTATACCCAGCCGCCTGCTTCTAACTCGGCAATAGCGGAGTCAAGGCTGTATGTGTAAGCGTTCAAGCCGTCGATTTCTTCTGCATATTCTTCTGCCATCCACTGCTGTGAACCATAAGGTCCGTTTACAACAAGACCATGTCCGCCTGTAAAGGTCTGGGCAAAGGTTACACGGTCAAGTAAGTAGGCAACTGCATGACGTACTTCCTCAAACTGGGTCGGTCCCTGATTACATTTAAATGAAATCATACCGTAACCTGCACGTCCGTAGTTTAAGTAATCAAATCCGCCTTCTTCCACCATATCAAGCCCCTGCTCAATCTGGTCACCGTCCGGTACCTGGTATAAAATATCAACAGCACCGGTCTTTAACTGGTCCATCATGGTATCCTGCGGTGTATATTTTATAAGAACAGTCTCAATGTTTGCCGTCTGCCCTTCGAAGTTGCCCGGGAAGTTCGGATTCTTTGTCAAGGTATAAGTATATGCGTTCTCATCATAAGCTGTCAGCATATATGCACCGGAGTTTATGTTATAATTCCATCTTGCTTCATCTACTTTGTCGCCGATGTACTCTGCGGTATAGTTATCAGAGAATTTCACACCGTTCTCAGTCTCTTCCAAAGTTACGTCTTCCGGTACCCAGAGAGCCATGGACTCAGGATTTACGGAAAGCAATGCCTGACCATAGTAATACGGAACAAACTCTGAATCGATGGTAACAGAAAAAGTTTTCTCATCGATTAAGTGAAGCCCCTCAAAAGTATCACTCTCGCCTGTGGAGTAAGCACCAAATCCTTTATAATACTGATACTGACCGGAAGAAGCCTCAGAAGCCTCTAAATCTGTTAAAAACTCATTACTTGCGCAGAGCATGCTGGTAAATACATAATTTTCTGCTGTAATCGGTGAGCCGTCAGAGAATTTTAAACCGTCTTTAATCGTCACTGTATAAGTTTTACTTCCATCCTCATTGTCAACAGACTCAAGTTTCTCAAGAACGGCTGGATTTTCTATCCATTTACCGGTCTGGTCGTTTACGATTGGCTCCATACCCAGGGCAACCAGCTTGTAAGCATTATAGTCAGATTCACCGTTAGCCCAATGCGGTGTGATATCCCCGCTTGTCTCGGAGACATCGCCAATGATAACCTGTTTGTTGCTGTAAGTACCGTCAAAGGTGCTCTCTTCGTCTGCGGTCTCTGTTGCTTCTACCGCATTATCAGTGTCAGTATCAGCAGCACCGCCATTGTTTCCCGCTGCGGCATTATTGCCGTTTCCTGAGTTACCGCATCCGGCTACCATACCGGCAGTCATAGCGCCAACCAAGAAAAGAGAAATAAGTTTCTTTTTCATAATATTTCCTCCTTATTAGAAAATTATTTATATAAACGTACGATTACGTTTATAGCAAGTTTTTTCGGTGTTTTTTCTGCACTTTGTTATCAATGCAGCACGTTATCACGCTAAACTTTTTTCGTGTAAGCAAAAAAAAGTGCCAACAGACCCCATTGCCTATTGCACTTCAAAAAACAGTTGTATGTTGTCCGCAAACAACATGTATTTTATTATACATGCGAAGTGAAATTTGTCAATAGGTTTTACCTTTGAAAATGCAGTATAATTATACCATTTTTTCTCGGATTTTCCCAGTTTTTTTTCACTTTTTATTCATGACCGCCGGAAAGCTTTTGTATAATTTTACATTTTTAGCCCTTTAAAATTTTTTGGGAATTTTGTATATTTTTCCAGAGTATTTTTTGCCAATGATAGAAGCCTGTCATTTATAAACGATACTTTTTGTGCTATACTCTTTCCATAAGTAAAAAATGTATATTTTCCAATTCACAGAAAGGATTGTTCCATGATAACCAGTGAAGATATTTTAAACATGAATTTTTATAAAAAAGAAAAATTTACCGGCAGTTATAAAGGAATGCGCTACCTGATCCAGAAAAGTACCGAAGATGAGGCGGATGTCTTTCTCGTCTACATCTGGCCCGGTCCCTATAACTTTGCTTCCACAGAGGATTCCTTAAAAACCTCCGCCACCTTCCCTTTCACCCCGGAGGGTAAACAACAGGCTGTCGACTGGATGAACGACCAGTGGACAGCCCGGGAGGATGATTGGAAAACCCTATGATATTTTTAATAATTTGCCCGACTCAAATCCTCCTCTAAGGATTGCGCCAACTGCTTTGCATCGGTATCCGCCGCCGGGGCACAGTCAATCCCCACCAGAAGGCTGTTTAACATGTAACTGTAAATATCCCAGTTAGATGCCTCCGTATAGTGGAGACCGTCTTTGGTGTCATAACCCTTTTTTACCAGATAGTCATAACTGTTGATATAGGTGATTCCGGAAATTTTTCTGATTCGCCGGTTAAATGCCTCGATACACACATTGCTGTACTGCGCCTCTGTCCTTCCCACGGTGGGATTGATGGACACCAGCCAGAGTTCCACAGATTTTGACAGCTTCTGGTAGGCGCTGATATATTTATTGACATTCTGCATATCATTGATGCCAAGGGCACTGATAACCACCCAGTTTTTTATCTCTGAATGAATACTCTGGATATTTTTGATTTTCGGCAGTCCCGTCTCCATCATCCAGTCATATCCGATACCGGGACAACAGACCGCAAAAAAGTTGTCCGGCGCTGCGATGTTGCAATCCTGGTTCATCAGGTAAATGCGGGAATCTCCCATAAATATGTATCCGGTTTCGTACTGATACCCATATGCATCCATCTCCGTCATCGGAATGTCCTCCTCCGGCTCCGATTCCTGCACGGTATCAGAAAATTCCGGCTGTTCTTCCTGCTGCCCCAAACCTTCCGTCCCGTTTTCTGCAGTCTCTGTTTCCGGCTGTTCTTCCCCTGCCGTTTCCATGTCATCTTCATATTCTGTTGTCTGTACTACCGTTTCACTCTCTGTCTCCGGCTCGGTTTCCGCCTCCTCCGACAGGAAAATTTCCGGTTCAGGATTTCTGTCCGATTTTGCCTCGGCCTGCTGCGCTTTCGCCTGGTTGATTGCCCCAAATCCTGCACCACCCAAAACAACTGCCATCATCAAAAGAGCTGCTACTATTTTCTTTGACTTTTTCATTTTTTCAAATCATCTTCCGGCTTTTCTGCCATATACTATTTTACTAAAGTGTTTTAATATCTTCATTGTAACACTATATTATTTACGTCCTTTCTTTAAAATACCAGTTATAAACTATGGTGTCAAGTAGGGGATTTTCCCCGACAGCTGTGAAGATTGCTGTCAGATGCAAAAATAAGGGCTTCTGAAATACCTACGTATCTCAAAAGCCCTTATTTTATGCGGGTAACAGGACTTGAACCTGCACGGTCTCCCACCAGAACCTAAATCTGGCGCGTCTGCCAATTCCGCCATACCCGCTTTTTTTGTGTCCGTCACAGCCACGTTGCAATTATAACGTAGCATCCCAAAATTTGCAAGCACTTTTTATCTCTTCTCATAAAGGGACAACGGCAGTTCCAAGCCGTATGCCTCCAGCAATTCCCCGTCCCGCAGAATTTCCTCCGTCTTTCCCTCCCGGATAATTTTCCCTTCCGCCATTAAAATCGTCCTCTGACAGGTATCCCAGATAAAATCCAAATCGTGGGAAGCAATCATTTTCAAATGGGAAAATTCATTCAAAAGCCGAATCAGGTTCCTCCTATTCTTCGGGTCTAACGCCACGGAGGGCTCGTCCATCAGAATAATATCCGGCGTCATAGACAAAATTGTGGCAATAGAGACCATCTTTTTCTCCCCGCCGGAAAGTTTGTAAATAGGTTTTTCCCGCAAATGCGCAATATGGACGGCGGCAAGCGCCGTCTCCGTCCGTCTTTCTACCTCTTCCTCCGACAAGCCGTAGTTCCTCGGGGCAAATGCCACGTCCTCATAGACATTGGGCATAAAAAGCTGGCTGTCCGCATCCTGGAACACATATCCCACCCTTTCCCGGATTTTTGCCAGCGTCCGCTTTTCCAAGGGGATATCCTCCACCCGGATACTGCCCTCAAAATTCAAATTCAGTCCCACAAGCAGCTTTAACAAAGTGGACTTCCCCACTCCATTGGCACCGATGATTCCCACGGATTCCTGCTCTCCCGCAAAAAAGGAAATGTCCTGCAAAACGGGCTGCTTTTTTTCATATGAAAAATTCAAATGTTCCACACAAATATGAATATGGCTCATAATACCGCTCCTTTTCCCATTTCTTTCCCTAAAACTCCCGCTAAGCCCTCAATCAGCCCGCAACATCCTACCTATCTATTCCATACCGCCTGTGGAGAGCCTCCATAAATGCCCCTCACGCCACAAAACTTCCGCCTATCACTTCCAACACAGGAAAAAACGCAGCACCAGAAATGCAGCCGTCCACACCAGCAGATATCCCATATCCGCCGCCCGCAGCTTTATCCTGCTGCCATAATAAAATTCTCCCTCATATCCCCGAAGGCACATGCTCTCATAAAGGTTCTCCGCACGGTCCATGCTCCGTAGCAAAAGCTGTCCTGCCAGCGAACCCCAGACCTTAAAATGTACTCCCTTTTGTCCCGGCGCCCGCAGGGCGTATGCTTGGGTTACGCGGTTCGCCTCCGCCAGCAAAACAGAAAGATAGCGGTAAATCAGCAGCACCTGAGTCACAAACAGCTTTGGCAAATGCAACAGCCGCAGGGCATAGCAGATCTTTTCAATGGTGGTGGAAACAATAAGCAAATAACCCGCCAGCACTGTAAGTATTCCCTTCAGCATCAGCGTTATCATGGAAAGCACGCCGCCGGAAACCGCCAGACTTCCAAAATGTGTCACAATATCTTTATCAAACAGCGGGTTAAAAATCCCCACAGCACAGACCACCGGAAGCACCAGTCGAAGCCTCCTCACACTGTCCTTGAAAGAAATTTCCCCCACAACAAAAAGTATAACCGGATAGACTGCCATAACAAGCAGACCGCTCAGGTTATACTTCGGAAAAGATACCGTAATGCCAATATATAAAATTGTCACCCAGAGCTTCACCAGCGGATGAAGCCTGTTCACCCACCGGTTTTCATTTGCCAGCGTATCTAAACTCTGAATCTCATAAATCGCCTGATTAATTTTACTCATGTTTCATATTCTTTTTGAAAAATTTAAATAAATAACAACCGCCCACGCATACTAAAACTACAATAACAGCCCCAACAATTCCGGAAAATGAAGTTCCCGCCAGGCTCCCGGAATTTTTAAAGCCATAATCCGGCAGCAAAGCCGTCGCTTCCTGAATACCCGCCGCTTTCTCATAAACGCTGCCTGCTGCGTCTAACTCTGCCGTTCCCGCCACTTTTTCCATAGACCACTCCAGTCCGTCGGGATTGGCAGAAGCAAAAAGGGACAGCCCTCCGCCGATAAGTATGGTCAAAATTCCAAGTACTGCAAGTGTTTTTTTGAAAGAAAATCTTCCTCCCTGTTCCTCTTCCACACCCCAGAGCAGCTCCGGCCTTGCTTCCCGAACAAAACAGAGTACTGCTGCCGTAATCAAGCCCTCTACCAGACCGATTGCCAGATGTATCGGCTGCATGGCAGCAACAAAGGTCCGGAAGGGAAGTTCTGTAATACCGGAAGCCCATGTTTCCAAAACCACGGAAAAAGCTCCCAGCTGTAAAGTTAATACACAGCCTAAAATAGAAGCTCCAATAATTTTTCCCTTGGAAGCGCCCCGCCTCATCATAGGCTTCCAGATACAAAGGGCTCCGATAAAGCAGCCGTAAAACGCCATATTCCACACATTACAGCCCAACGCTAAGAGTCCGCCATCCGCAAAAAGCAGACATTGTATCAGCAATACGCCTATCATCGCAAGGAAGCCTGCATAAGGCCCCAACAATGCCGACAACAGCATTCCTCCGCACAAATGTCCCGAAGAGCCTGTCCCCGGAATGGTAAAGTTAATCATCTGGGCTGCAAATACGAATGCCCCCATCACACCCATTACCGGGATTTTTTTAGAATCGTTTTCTAACCGTACCCTCCTTACGGAATATCCGCCTGCCACTGCCGAACAGGCATACATAGTAGCCGCCACTGCTGGTACGACCAAAGCATCTGCCATGTGCATAATATAATTCCACCTTTCTTTCATCTGAAACCATATTAACAAAGCTCTGGTACAGCCACAAGCCCCCCTGGGGGTTATTTTTTCAAAAATTTTCTCCAGAGGGGCTCTCGCAACTTACTTATTCTGTTTTTTCGTAACGGAACCAGATTTTATCTTCTCCGCACACTTGTTTCGTACCGTCCTCATCTATGATGATGTAATCGCCGTTCCCGATAAAGGTTCTCCCTCTTCTTGTCATGATGAAGGGGCAGAAGATTTTTCCGTCTTCCCGTTCTACCTTTACCAGCGTATCCGTTACAATCCAGCCTTTTGTCACCACATCAGACCAGAGTTCGAAGCCATCCTCTAAGCCCTTTCCTCCTTCGTATTTCTCTACCTCAGCATTCAGTGCCACCCTTTTTGCCTTCATAAACGTCCTCCTGTCCTTCTCCCTGTAACCTATGTCCTATTTCCTACATTATAACACGGTAGGACAGGATAAGAAAGAACTTTATTTTTTAGGCCGGAAAACAGGTGTTACCGGGAAACTTTTTTTACCGGCAGCCAGATAGAGCTCTCATAATCATTTGAGGTCATATCCCCCCTCGAATACCACTCCACATTCACATACCTGGCAACCTCATATTCGGAATTGCCCGGCAGCCATTCCTTGAATATCCGAGTGTTGACCGACTGTAACGCCCCAGGCATAGCTCCTACGCAACGAAAACACGCCCATTCCATCTCGGGCAGTTCATAGACGCTCATGCCCTCTGGGATTTCCCCGCCTGTATAAATACCCGCAATCAAATAGCGGAATTTTCCACAGGAAGCTGCTTTTCCTTCTTTTGCTTTTTCCCCTAAATCATCAATGCAGATTCCGTACTCGCCGACGTCGCATTTTACCACCGCTTCCTCCACCGCATTTTCCGGCTTTTTTCCTTTTTCCCAGAGAAGCCCATACTTTTTTCTGTACTCTGCCCAAAACTCCGGTATTTTCTGATAAGAATCCTCCGCAGAAAATATCCGTTCAAACCCAACCACCTGAAATCCTTCCTTTTTTACCACAGTTACATCCATATCCGTTCCTCCTTTTACCTCTAATCTGATTTTTAAAGGAAGAAAGGGTCTGATTTTTCCGGTATCCTTTTTTATCTGCACCGGAGATACCCCATGAAACCGGGTAAAGGCTTTTGTGAAGCTTTCCGGCGTTTCATAGCCATATTTATAGGCAAGCTCAATGACTTTTTCTTTTCCTGCAACAATGTCCAAAGCTGCCAGATACAGTCTCCTGTTACGCAGATACTCCGCTATGGAATAACCTGTCACTATTGAAAACCCCTTTTGGAGATAAAAAGGCGAAATGTGCACTTCTCCCGCCACATCCTCTGTCCGGATGTTCTCTAAGAGATGTGTCTCCATATAGTGGATTGCCTTCCGCAGGCTTTCTGTCCATTCCATCGAACTCCCTCCTTCCTTATAACGCTATCTTAATGGAACGTGGACTTTTTATCTTGTCTTTTTGTGGTTTTATTTGTCCTTTCGTTTTCTAATAATAAACAAACTTTTATGAATTAATTTTTTCTATGCAATATTTCCTCATTTATCACTTCTATCACATCTCTACAAAACGCATCTTTTACCTTTTACCTTTTCCTTTTTGCCAAATTCATTATTTCAAACATAAATACTAACATAAAAATTACAATCATAATAATATTTATGATAGCCACAATTAATCCTCCCACAAATTCTGTAACAATAGCAACATATACTCCACTTACTGTTGCGGCCAACAACGGCGCTATAAACGTATCACTTACCCGCATAAATCTTTCATTTCTTCTTTTGCGATTTTCGGCTCTTGGGCACTAATTCTCTAAAAACATTGTTCAACAGAACACGGGCACACATTGCTACAGTTTGCTCATTCGTTTTAATCTCCTTATTAGGACATACTATTTATAAATATCCTCTCTACGTCCAACATCCATTACGCAAAGTATCCCAATTTCATTATTTGTAAGGTACTTATAGATCATACGATATTTTCCAACTCTTAGACGATACCGACCATCTCGGTATCCGCTCATCTTCTTAATATCTCCCCCAGCCGGCTTATGCGTTAACTTTTCAATAGCTTCAAGTATCAAATCTCTTTGTGGTTTTTGTAGTGCTTTTAGATATTTTATGGCTGATTTCTCATATTGTATCTCCATTTAGTACCCTCGTTATGTATGTATAATAATATTGGTTACCAATAGTCAATATATTTCTACGTAAAAGAGATCCTATTTACCCTGTTTTCAGCCACATATAAAAAACAGCGGCAACCCTTGATTTTCCTAGGCTTACCGCTGTTTTTTATTCATGAGACATCGGGGATTCTGTACCCACGGGCTTCGAATCCCTCGCTGCTCCTAAATGTGAAAAGAGCCGTCTCCATTAGAACACGACTCTTTTCACATTAATGAGACATCGGGGATTCGAACCCCGGACAACTTGAT
>JAETQH010000182.1 GCA_021770785.1 Lachnospiraceae bacterium | reverse complement strand
TACAGTGGAAGAAATCAATTTGATGTGTGTGTTTGAGGGGCAGGACAGGACGGGCATGATTGCCGACATAAAGAATGTGATTCCCCACATACAGGACAGCGATATGGTGGAGCTTGCCGGACAGGTTTTAGGGAAACTGGAAACCATGAGCGATGAAGAATTTGCAGAGGTGGTGCTGGAAGCGGCAGAGTGATCAACGCAAAACTTTTATAGCATTATTCGACATAACGTGCTATAATTCTCTTAGTCAGATTAGAGCGAGTAGGGATAGTCTGCGGTTGTCCTTTCTGGAAACGGAAAGGAGGTCGGTATGAATACGTTAGAAGTGCTTACGCTGGTGCTGGTGATTTTTGCAGCCTTGACATACATAGACAATAAACACAACCGCAAGTAACGGAAAAGGCTATCCTCTACTGCCAATAGGGGATAGCCTGTGATCCGTTTGATTTTTAAACTGATTATTGTTTCCGATTGAACAACCGTCGGACGTGCTAGAATCCTTCGGCTTCTATGATGATTATAAACCAACACTGCGGATTTTGCAAGAGGGTTTAGGAGATAGGGGTGCTTCGGCGCTCCTATTTTTTTGCGGATTTGTAGATAATAGATAGGAAGGAAAGAGTGGGATTCCGCCGCAGCCGGCATTGTGGGCAGTGTGTATAACTCCCCGTCTTATGGAGCTGTGGGCAACACTGTTTGCAGGATGTGGGAAAGCTGCATTTGCTTTTCCATATGCTGTGAATAGTGTTGTCCATAGCGGAATGGGGAGTTATGCACACTGTCCACGATGCTTTTTTTGCTTTTAAAGTCTTTTCGGGGCTGGATATTACCGGGCAGGGTTATTGTCCCGGTCTGGCTGTTCCTGTGCGTTTTTTGGCGGCTCTGTGCGCCCTAAATACTGGTTCAGGTTCTCCAGTTTCCGGTTCAGCGATTTCAGTTCCTTATCGCAGTTTTTGTAAGTGGCAGTCAGCTCCTTCTTCTGTGCGGTCAGCTCCTGATATTCCGCTTTCAGCTTGTCAATGTTTAAACCTTTTAAATGGATGCCCGCCTGTTCCAGCATACGCCTTGCGCCGCCATAAAGTATAATCTGGCTTTCATGCTTGCGGAAATATGCGTCAGGATTTTTTGATTTCTTATAGGCAATATTGTAAGATCTGTTTGCTTTGTATTGTTCCGCATATTTGATGATTTCCGCAAGGTCTTTGATGCGGTTTTCCAGCTTGCGGACGGTCTGCTTCGCTTCCTTTCTGGTGGCGGAAGTGGCGGCGATCTTTTGTTCCAGTTCTGCGATGGAACCTACCTCATTGTACGCCTGTGCTGCAATCTTTAAATTCTCAACCGCCGCCCACCTTTGCAGTCCCGGACTGTTTTGGAATTTTTCATCAGAGGTGTCAATCAATCTCTTATCCGCATAATCTCTTTTTGGGATAACTGCCTTCCGTTCCCGTTTCAATTCTATCCGTTCTTTGATGCGCTCCTTTGTATATTCCCTGCCGAGTGACTTCACACTGCCACGCACAAAACGGTCTTTGCCAAGTGGACGGAAAGAGATAAATTTGGGGGCATCTTCCCCAAAGGCTTCGCCTTTTATCTCATAGCCTTTTGCCCGCATCAGGAGCAGAAATTCTTCATAGGTGGAGGATGTTTTGATGGCAGCGTTGATGTCTTTTCTTATCTGCGTTTTCCATGCTGTACCGTTCTTGTCTGACTGCCATTCATTATATTTTTTGCCACGCTCTCCGCCGGGAATTATGACGGAAAGGTTATGCTCGCTGCACAGCTCGTCACTCAATTTTCGGATGCGGTAATAGCTTTGCTTGCAATCATGGTATTTGTCATGTTCTATGTTGTCAGCGGCACAGAAAATGATATGGTTATGGACGTGACCTTTATCAATATGTGTGGTGACAACATAAGAATATTTCCCCTCTAAAACCTTGTCCGCAAGCTCCTTCCCGATCTGGTGCGCTTCATCAAAACTGACCTCACCGGGAGCGAAAGCCTGTATCAGATGGTAGGCTTTATTAGGGCTGTTTTCCCGGCAGTGGTCTAAGGTATATTTGAAGTCAATCGCTGCGGTTTCCGGCGCACAGGCATAGGAAGAAATATAGATGCTTTCGTCCGTCTTGTCCGGGTTGCATATGTAGGCTACCGCTTTATCAACGGTTGCTGTGATAGCATGGATTTTTGTGTATGCCATACCTGTTTCATCAACTCCTTTACTTCGTCCATATCTTCCTGATAGACATGGTTTGTGCTGTTAATTCTTTTTGCAATCTGGTTCAGGCTGGAGCTGATCCGTCCAAGTTCCGTATTGTATTCTCTTAAAAAACTGTAATCCACATCATAGACGTATCCGTATAAAATTAGCTTCCGGATGAAAGCCGATTTGCTTTTCATGCCGGACAGTTTAAACTTCTCGTCAAGGATATACTGCTCTTTATCATCTAAGTGAAATTCATTCCGGTTGGTTCGTGTCCTGTTTGCCATTTCTGCATCGTCCTTTCTAAATTTGGGCATAAAAAAACTGCTGTAAATTGTCTGGTTTACAACAGTCTGGTTTCGTGTCTGTTCAGTTTTTTGGATAAACTTATCCATGTGTTATTGTAGCAAATCTGCGGGGGAAGGTCAAGGACTGGCAGAGAAAAAACGGAAAGAAAACCAAAGAGGGTTAGGGACACTTCCCTATGGAAATTTCATCATACGGACGGTAGGGAAGTATGGGGAATTTTGCCTGTGTGTCCGAACACAGGCAGTGCTTGCTACTCTACCCTCGACACTCCCGGAGGGTGTGTTGGTTTGTGGAGTTTTTGTGCCTTTATCATGATTCTCGACTTTTAACTTGCTTTTTGATATAATAAAAACAC
>JAETQH010000181.1 GCA_021770785.1 Lachnospiraceae bacterium | reverse complement strand
GGCTGGTCACGCCCCACAATATCCATGACCGCCGTGTTGTCCGTGCGCTTTTTCTTGTGCATGATAAACGCCCCGTCTGCCGCACCGAGAAGCCCGTTTGTGCCGGAAATCATATCGAAGCTGTCCTCGGACTCCAACTTGCGGGTGTGGTGAACCACCAACAGGCAGACACCATATTTATCGCTGAATGATTTTAACTTTGTCACAATCTCATAGTCACTGGAATAACTGTATCTGTCCCCGCCAACCTCACGCACCTTTTGGAGCGTGTCAATAATAATCAGCCTTGCGTCCTTATGCTCTTTTATAAATCCCTCTAATTCTCCGTCCAGTCCCTCATTCAATGTCTTTGCCTGCGTTGCAAAAAATAAATTGTCCGCACACTCCACACCGAACATGACGGACAGCCGCCGCTGAAGCCTTGCATAATCATCTTCCAGTGCAAGGTATAGCACCGTTCCTTTTCGGACGGGATAATTCCACAGCGGAAGCCCCATTGCCACATGATAGGCAAGCTGTCCCATGAAGAACGATTTGCCTACTTTTGGCGCACCTACAAAGAGATAAGTGCCGCCATACAGAAAGCCGTCCACAACAGGCGTTCTCGGCGGGTATACCGTATCATACAGTTCTGTCATGGAAACGGTTTGAAGCCCACCACCTCGCCCGGATTTCTCCGGGCTTTTTGTGGCTTGCAGATTGATTTGTGTGTTTTCATTTGCTATAATTTCAGTGTGATTTTTTGTTTTCGGCTGTTCCCCATCTGCGCCAACAGATGATACGGGAGCAGTCGATTTCATTTTATTTGTCATTCATCTTCCCCTTTCAGTCCGTCTAATGTGATTGCAATAACTTGTAACGTGTAGAGCAGTTCGTCATTGTCCGGGCTTATGCTTTCCATGCGCTTCAATTCCTCATGGATTGCCGCCATCTGATTTTTCAGTGCCTTATACACCCTCGGATTGCCCTGCACCACAACGTCCCGGCATAAGAGCCGCCTTGTGATGTAATCCTGCTTTGTCAGCCCCGACAGTGCCACCAAATCATTCAACAGCTTTGCTTCTTCGTCCGATACCCGGAACGCCACCGTATGGTTGCGCCATCTTCCCTTGTAATCAAGTGATTTCTCCATGCTTCTAGTCCTCCTTTGTCATTCTCTCCATTTCCAATTTCTCCGCCATTTCCGTCTGAACCGTGGGGAACAAATGGGCGTAACGGTAAGTGATTTTCTCCGCTTCATGCCCCATACGCTCCCCAATCGCCAGTACCGAAAATCCCATGTTAATTAAGAGTGAAACCGCACTATGGCGAATATCGTGGACACGGATTTTCTTAACGCCCGCCTGCTTCGCCCCTCGCTCCATTTCGTGATTGAGGTAGGATTTTGTGACGGTAAATAAACGCTCGTCCGGCTTAATGTCATAAAGCATTTTGATGTACTCCTGCATTTCCTCACACAGAAACGGCGGCATTTTGATTGTACGGTTGCTCTTTTTCGTCTTAGGACTTGTGATAATGTCCCGCCCTTTGGAACGGTGGAAAGTCTTGCTGATCGTGACTGTCTGCTTCTCAAAATCAATATCAGCAGGCGTGAGCGCAAGCAGTTCGCCGGAACGCATTCCGCACCAATAAAGCATTTCAAACGCATAATAGGAACGGGGCTTATCCATCATGGCTTCGGAAAATTTCAGATATTCCTCTTTCGTCCAAAAGTCCATTTCCTTAACGGCTTCACTCCCAATCGTCCCCGCCCGCCTCGCCGGGTTGTAGGGCAGGTTATAAAAGTTTACCGCATGGTTGAATATCGCCGTCAGTTGTGCATGAATTGTCCTCAAATAATCTGCGGAATAGGGTTTTCCTTTCTCGTCCCGGTATGCCATTAACTCATTCTGCCACGCAATCACGTCCTTTGCTTCAATCTCTGCGATTTTGCGGTTTTCAAAGTACGGTAAAATCTTTGTCCGTATCACATGGCTTTTGGACTCCCAAGTACTTTCCTTGACACGCTGTTTCTTGTCGGCTTCGTACACTTCAAAGAAACTGCCGAACGTCATATCCAGTTTTGCACCCTGCTTTAACATAGCTTCATGTTCCCACGCCTGCGCTTCTCTTTTGGTTGCAAATCCCCTCTTTTGTGTCTGTTTCCTCTCCCCTTTCCAGTTGGTAAAGCGGTAGATAACCCGCCACGTCCCCGTAGCGTTGTCCTTGTATACAGCCATCTAAACCATCTCCTTCCTATTCGCTGTAACATACCTTTTTATGAAAAAATGTAGCGTTCACACGTCCTGCCACCG
>JAETQH010000180.1 GCA_021770785.1 Lachnospiraceae bacterium | reverse complement strand
TTCACCACCAGTCTTCCATCGTAAATCTTGGGGTCGGAATTTTCTGTATAGTTTGTTCTTTTTCCCGTTACCGTTACTGTTTTATCCACTGCATTATAGGTGGTCTGCTGTTCTGGCATAAACATGGGGACGTCCGCATCAACGGACATGCCGAGACAGAAATAGGTGTCCCATGAGGTGGTTTTATTTACCTTTAGGGTATATTTCGTGTTTTTATCTCCCATGTTATCAATTTCATTGACAGCCGAAAAGAAACTGGACTTCGCCGTAGCCGAGCTTCCCACCGGATAATTGCCATCTATCGTACCCGCAGGCAGGTAGCTTGAATAAATGGGTTTCGTACTTTTATTTGCAGTCGCTTCAACCGTTGTGCTCACTCCGTTATTTCCATACAAGCCGGATATAAATATCTGTCCGGAAGATTTTGACGCTGAGCGCAGGGAAGATTTCACTGTTTCACTGTATTCACCGGAAGAACCGGTTCCCATAAAGGTGCTTCCCATTTTTACGGCGACAGCTCTTACGTCCCAGCTATCTTTCTCCGCCACAACAACAAGCTGCCATGCTCCTATGGATGCGCCTCCATTTGGGGTATCTTTGGTCTGATACCAGTAAGGAAGATTGGCAACGCCATAGGTTCCGGAACCATGCTCTTTTACATAATTCGTCACATCTGCCGCCATACACAGATAGGAATTGGTTTCCTGTGTCGTTAATACCTCTTTTCCGTCTGTATCAAAACTCGTAACCCGCTCTGCCTCTCTTATGTCTATGCACGCTTTTTCCGCTGTTACGGATTTTTTATTTTTTCCGTCAAAATACAAATCCACACTCTTGTTTGCAAAGCCAAGCTCGTTATTGTCGTCTCTGACATACCATAGCAGATATGCCTTGTAAGCCGAACCGCCGCTTAAGTCAAGGCTTGCCGTGGAACTATTTGCCTTGATTTTTGACGGTTCAAAGGTCGTTGTATTTTTCTTCACACCACTGCCACTGTATGAAATCGTTGTATAGGTCTGTCTTGCCCCATTTCCATGGGGGTAATTTTTTATTTTCAGTGGGTTCTGATAGATAACATCTTTATTTCCTCCTGCCGGATAGCTGTAGTAGTTTAAAATCTCATCTCTTGACGGGGCAGAATCTCCCAGCGTATCCAAAAGACCTCCTAAGTCCGTCCAGGGCGGGTTCCATGTCGTATAGTAGCTTACGTTTCCCGTCATTTTAAGCTGATATCTGCCGATTTCAGATTCTTTTGCCGTACCAATCAGATATTCGCTGTTCGTTTTTCCTACCTTAGTCTGTGCTGTCGGGTTTACCTTTGCCAGTACTTTTGCTGTGGAAAATCCGCAGACCGCAGCCAGCAGGAGCATTCCCGCAATGATGGGGATTTTCTTCTTTCTCCTCCCTGCCAAACGCAATTTTCGGTTTTCTTTTTTCTCCTTAGTTTCTTCGTTTTTCATTTAGTTCCTTTCATCATTTATTTTTCTTTATCATTTATTACTTGGATTCCAAAAATATTCCACTGTTACCGTAAAAACATCTTTCAGCTTTTTATTTACAGCCGACTCGACGGTAATGACCGTTGTTCCTGGCTTTTTCGGCACAAACACATAATCTTCGTCCAGCTCTCCCACTTCCGGATTGCTGTTAGTATAAATTACTTCCTGACTACTTGCACCATAGACATAGTCTACATTGAAATTGGCTTTCTCGTCCCAAATCGGTCCCTGAGGTATTCCGTTGGAAACAACTGTATGCGCAGGGTCAAAAAAGTTCATATACAAATGTATTCCATCATAATAATTATCCATTCCTCCACGGTACGTTATCGTTGAGTCATCTCTTCTGCTTTCACCCGGCCAATAGAGCATTCCAGGAACAGTACTATAACCATTATTCGGTGCCATATGTTCTTTTGCATTTTCTTCTGCTGTCGGTATCCTCCTCACCTCAATTTCAAACGTTGCTTTCACACTCTTATCCGCCGCCGATGTTGCAGTAATCGTCACACTACCTTTCTTTTTTGTTGTAACCACACCATTTTTATTCACGGTTGCAATACTCTTATCGCTGCTCTTCCATTTCAGCTTCTTATTCTTCATGTTCTTTGAGTACTTCATACTCAGTGTCATGTATTCCCCAGGGTACATCCACGCCGTATCACATGTTTTCTGATTTGACGCCTCTAACACGAATTTTGCTTTTTTTGATTCTTTTTTCGCCGCTTTTACTGCTTTTGCCTTGGTTGTAACCGTGACTTCAATCGTCCCTTTTACTTTAGAGTTATAGACGGAACTCACCGTAATGGTTGC
>JAETQH010000179.1 GCA_021770785.1 Lachnospiraceae bacterium | reverse complement strand
TGGCATCTAAGAAAATCCGGGATGATGCTATTGTGGAAGCGATAAAGGATGACACAGTGTAGGGATTAAGGAAGTGATG
This sequence comes from Lachnospiraceae bacterium, assembly GCA_021770785.1. GTDB lineage: Bacteria > Bacillota > Clostridia > Lachnospirales > Lachnospiraceae > Roseburia. The sequence goes on along the minus strand of JAETQH010000179.1, from coordinate 2,237 downwards.
AAAATAACTGCCAATAAAAATTATAAGGTGTCGGCCTTATGAACGTGAAGACCGTGGTGGATAAATACGAGGGTGATTTTGCCGTTTCCTGTGACGAGGAAAGGTTCCAGGCGGTGGTGATGTTATAAACTTTATGGTCATTTCGTGCAATTTATAGTCACTTGGTGCAATCGTGGTTTGAAATGCGGGTGCATCCGCCGATGGATTTTATGAAGCATGCAGGCCGGGGTTGACGCAAAAATATTAAGTCAAGGAGGATGATATTTATGGCAATGAACATTAGTGGATTTGGAACAAGTAATGCCAGTTATACGGGCATGAACACTGGAAACAAAGGGTATAAGGCCGCAGAAGAAGCTGTTTTAGCTGATGTTATGGCAGAAGAAGCCATGATGACGCCGGAACAGAAAATGATGTATGAGATGCTAGGTGGCCGTGAAGCACATATGAAAAATATGATGCGCAATTACAATTCTGATGGAGATTATATTGGCCCCGGAGGAATTATTGTTCCCGGTATGCATCATGGAAGGGATGGCGAAGTAGACCGCTCAACATGGCAGCAACTGATACCCGTGTCTGACGAGATGCGGCAGAAGATGTTCGACAATGTGAAAAGGGAATTTATTCAGGAGAATGGTATTTCCAATGGGGATACCACGAAAAGGTCTAAGATATTTAGGGAATACCAGTTAAGCGTAAAGAAGGAAGACCGTGCAAAAGGTACATGGACTTTGCAGCAGTATGAGGGGAAATACCGTTCTGCGATGTATGCGGCAGTCAAGGCGGCTAATCCGAAATGGGAGCCGGGTCAGCCATTTGATCCCGGCATACTGGACAGCGTTACAAGGGAATCCGTAGAAAGCCAGCTTGCGAAAAGTGGCAATACGCTTGTGAAAAAACCGTCTTCTTCGGGTAGCACATTGGATATACAGATATAATCCTTACACCCTATTCCGCAGAGGCGCATAAAACTTTGCCTCTGCGGACAGCAAGGGTGCAGGGGCGGCTCTGAGCGGGAGAGCAGCCACTATAACAGAGAATATGGAGGATTGGAGAAAATGAGCATTAGTGGAATAGGAACAGCAGGATATCCAATGGCAGGATACACGGCAAGAAAGGCAGAAAGAAGTACAGAATCCGGTACAGTGGGATTTATGGAAACAGTGGCAGAAAAGGCGGCACAGGATAAAGCAACAGATTATGACGAAAAAGCCTTTGCGTCCGTTGGGGCGAATGCACCGGAGGAAGTGAAGCAGGCATGGATGGATGCGGCAAAGGAAATCGGTATGAACGGGCTTGGTATGTCCGGGAATGGTATGCTGACGCATTTATCACAGATGATGGTACAACGGGCTGAAAATTGGATGAACGGCATCGGTGAGACGAATGACATCCTTGGAAGCACAGTGCAGTCTGCAATCAGGGCAACCGAACAGGCACTTTATGATTTAGACCATCCGCTTTCCCCGGACAGCGTAAAGAGCATCGAGGTACAGAGGCAACAGGTGAAGGAGAGGGCGTTCTACCAGTTGTTTTTGGATAAGTTGGGTGCATTGGTGTAAGTGACTACCTATTGCATATCCCCAATAAGGTACAACGGACGGACAGGGCAGGCATCCACGCTTTCCGGCAGATTGGGGAATCGGGGAGCAGTGATGTGTTAGCACAAATGAAGCTAACATACAGGGAGGAATGATAGGATGAAAGTTTTAGATGTGTTTTCGTGGCTGTCTGCAAAGGAGATAAGTATAGATGAGCTGAAACAGATATTTATAGAGCATTTCAATGGGGCATATGAAGGGAAATACAAGGTATTGCTGGAAATGCCGGATAATGCAAGTAAGAATATTCTCAACAGCAGGGCAGAACTGATTGAGGAAGGCAAGGATGTTGCCTGCATTTTGAAAGGTGGAAATGCTATTGCTGTTGTAGGATATAAGGAATAGGCGAAAGAAAATGATTAAGACAGAATTTGGGATAATTGAGGATATAGGGGAAACACAGGAGTATTCCTATGATCCGGAGAAATATCAATGTGTGTGTATTGATGATGCTATTTATATAGATGACTGGTGGGATAAGCTGGTTTTACTAAAGACATATTTTCACAGCCTTGACCGCCCGGAATTTGGACTTGCAAGGTGGGGAATCACCATAATACCGCCCGATTCATTACCCGGTTTTCAAGAGATTGTGTTATCCGACAAACGAATCAATGAGGATGTTCATCTGAG
>JAETQH010000074.1 GCA_021770785.1 Lachnospiraceae bacterium | reverse complement strand
GTATAATAAGTTTGCCGTATGAGATCACTTCTTTCGTATAGTTTAGTGTACAAACTTATTATACACCAAAGTGTCTCATACGGCATTTTTTGTTCAAAAAACTTGTAAAGTGGTGTATTCTAAGTAAAGAATACCCTATTCAGGTGGCAAAAAAGGTTGTAGATAACAGCGGCTCCATTGAGGAGATAGTAGGAGAAATCAAAGATACTTATAGTGTCGGTACAACTTTAGCTGATATTGTTGATCCCGCGAAAGTAAACAGTGCATATACTGTGGAATGGCACAGTGTCGATGAGGATGGAACTGTAAGTGGGGATCCTGTTGATGCGGATGGACTGGCTGCAGCCTTGCCTATGGGAAAATTAACAGGTTATGTGCTGACATATGAATTAAAAAATACTGATAATTATGTATTAAAGGATGAAAAGAATACAAGCTACACCCCGTCCGTGACAATTATAGGACCGGAATTAAGTGTATCGGTAGAAGAAACAAGTGCCAATAGCAGAGGAGATAAATATGCGGTAGGCGACACCATTACCTTAACAGCAAAGGGTGATATGGGTGCGGCAGCAGATTATTATGATGTAACTTATCAGTGGTGTAAAATTGATGCCACAGAAGAAAAGGGATACAAGGAACTTACTAGTGCAACGAGTGAGAATTACGAAATTAGTGGTGCAGAGGTAGAGGATGCAGGCGAATATTTCTGTATCGTGACGGCAGATATTAGCGAAGAGGGTGCGAAGGCAGATTTCTACCAGACTGATAAAAACAAATACGTAAAGTTTTCCGAAGAGACAGATAAAATCAGCATAGCGGTAACTAATATCGCATTTGCTGATCCGCAGCCGAACGATGCGGAAAATCTTGTCTATGGCAGCACGGAGAAGGCTACCGTATCTGCAACAGTAACGGCGGATGAGGTAAAATCCTACCGCGTATACTACAAGAGCGTGGACGAGGAAGGAAAAGAAGGCAAAGAGGAGACTACCGTAACAGAGAAGGAAGTAGATGAAGCCGATGCATATCGTTTTTCAAAGGGAAATGAGATTAAAGAGAGTATTGGAAACGTAAATGCAGGCAGTTATAATTTCTACATAGAAGTTACTACAGCGGATGATTCAGCAACTTCTGCCCCAATATCAGTGACGGTTGGAAAACAGTTGATTGATGCGGAAAGTCTAAAAGAAGAGAATGTAAAAGCGGAGCCGATTACTTATGGACAGAAATTAAGTGATGCAGTTATTGTTTACGGTGACGGTGAGGAAGGCGTGGCATTAAAGATAAAAGAAGATGAGATGCCGGCAGCCGGGGAAAAAGAGGCATATGTAATAGCTTATGCCGCAAATGATAATTATGACTTGGAAGAAACAGAACTTGCGGCAACCTTTACTGTAAACAAAGCAGCATTAACTGTTGCAGCAACGGACGAGACAATCACTGAGGGTGATGCCGCAAAGCTGGAGATAACATCAGAAGGTCTTGTAAATAATGAGGCGTTAGCGGATACAGGTTTAACAGCAGAGGCAACTGTAAATAACAGCAAAGATACAAAGAGTTTATCAGCAGGCAGCTACGCGATTAATGTAACCCTGACAGGAACGGCAGCAAACTATGATGTCACAACAAAAGACGGTACTTTAATTGTCACCGAAAAAGCAGTAACACCTCCATCAGAAGAAGTTGCGGTAACGGGAGTCACAGTAGATAAGACGGAAGTAGCGTTAAAGGTTGGCGGAACAGAAAAAATAACAGCAACCGTAGCACCGGAGAATGCAACGAACAAGACAGTAGCATGGACTACTTCTAATGATAAAGTAGCAACCGTAGCATCAGACGGTACCATCACTGGAGTGGGAGCCGGAGTTGCAACTGTAACAGCGACAGCAGGAGGCAAGAGCGCAGAAGTAAAGGTAACAGTAACTGCAGCAGAAAGGCCTGCACAGGGAGAAGTTGCGGTAGCAGAAGTCAAAGTTGACCAGACTGCCGTAGCATTTGATACCATCGGTGCAACAACAAAAGTAACAGCAATCGTAACACCGGAGAATGCAACCCACAAGGAAGTGGCATGGACTACCTCCAATGACAAAGTAGCAACCGTAGCATCAGACGGTACCATTACTGCAACAGGAAATGGTACAGCAACCGTAACTGTAACAGCAGGCGGAAAGAGCGCAGCAGTAACTGTAACGGTAAGCCAGAAAACAGAGAAAGTATCCATTACTTTAGGCGGACAGAAAGTTTCAGGAACCTTAAAGGCAAAGAAAGGTGCAAAATATCAGTTTAAGGCAGTCGTTGCACCGACCAACGCAGACAAAAAGAATGCAAAAGTGAAATGGAAAACTTCTAATAAGAAAGTTGCAACTGTAACTTCAAACGGTAAAGTAACGGTAAAACAGTCTGGAAAGACAGTAACGATTACAGCAACCACAGCAGACGGAAAGAAAGCATCTGTAAAATTAAAGACACAGAAGAGTGCAGTTAAAGTAACCAAATTAGCAATCAAGGGTAACAAGACGATGAAAGTCAAAGGGACCCAGAAGCTGAAATTAACTGTGAATCCGGCGACTGCAGATAACGCAAAGGTAGCATGGTCCTCTTCTAACACCAAGGTGGCGACCGTAGATAAGAACGGTAAAGTAACCGCCAGGAAAAAAGGAACCGTAACAATTACAGCGAAAGCAAAAGATGGAAGCGGAAAGAAGGCAACCATCAAGATTACAGTGAAAAAATAACTAATAATTGTATGATATCATTCCACGTTAGGAAATACCCAGGGCATATACCGCCCTGGGTATTTCTATTTTCCTTCTGTCAAAACGGTGAAAATTTTTTGTAAATTAAGGAAAACCCCCTATACAAAGTACAGTTTTTATGGTACTATCACGTAGTAATGAAAACTACTTATTGAAGAAATGGACAACATGTGAAGAGCTTGTGAATAACAAATAAAAAATATCTAAAAATAAGGAAAAAGACAAAGGTCGGAGGAATAGCCATGTATAAAATTGTGATTGACAGCTGCGGAGAATTAACAGAACAGCTAAAAGCAGATCCGCATTTTGCATCAGTAGCATTAGAGCTTGAAGTGGGGGGGTACAGAATAAAGGATGATGAAACCTTTAACCAGCAGGATTTTTTAAAGAGGGTAAGAGAGAGTGCCACAGGTCCGAAATCTTCCTGCCCCTCCCCGGAGCAATATATGGAAAGCTATGAGGGAGAAGCAGAGCACGTCTATGCCGTGACCCTTTCCGCCGAACTCAGCGGCTCCTACAACAGCGCAGTTTTAGGAAAAAATCTTTTCGAGGAAGAACACGGGGACGCTAAGAAAATATACGTTTTCAACTCCCGTTCCGCCTCCATCGGTCAGACCCTCATCGGACTGAAAGTAAGAGAATTAGAAGAAGCCGGAATGACCTTTGAGGAAGTAGTAGAAAAAACCGAAGCATATATCAACTCCATGAATACCTACTTTGTACTCGAAACTTTAGAAACCCTGCGGAAAAACGGCCGCCTCAGTAACCTGAAAGCCTTCATCGCTAACACCCTGAACATAAAACCGGTCATGGGCTCCACAAAAGAAGGCACCATCTGCCAGTTAGGCCAGGCGAGAGGCATGAACAAAGCCTTAGAAAAAATGGTGCAGAGCATGATTGCAAAGACAAAAGACTGTGAGAACCGAATCCTCGCCATCTCTCACTGCAACTGCCCAGAACGTGCTCAGGCAGTAAAAGAAAAAGTAGAGCAGCTTGCTAAATTTAAAGAAATCATCGTGTTAGATACAGCCGGGGTTAGCAGCATGTATGCCAATGATGGAGGAGTAATTATGGCGGTGTAGGTTTTTTACGGTGTAATTAGTGGGCTTATGGAAAAATACGTCTGGGGCAGATTGCACAAAGAAGGCTTTGTTTTTGTTCCGATATACAGAGATAAGAGGTTCTAAGAAATCTGCTGCCAAGGTTGCTGTCGGAGGGACGTAAACGGTACAAGGGCGTCGTCCATGACGCCTTTGTACCTCGCCCAGCCATCCGTGGCTGGGCGTTACTGAGTTTCGGGCAGATTTCTAAGAACCTCTAATCTCTTCCTATAGTCATAAAAACAGAGCCTTCTTTGTGCAATCTGCCCCAGACTTACGTTATCGGCGAGCCCCTGAATGGCAGTGTAAGAAGCCTTACGGTAGTCATACAAGTTCGCTATCTTTTATCGTCCAGTTCTCCCCGAATTGCAGCGTAAGAAATTTTACGGTGGTCATACAATTTGTCATCTTTTATCGCCAAGTCCCCCCCCGAATTACAGCATAAGAAGCCTAACGTGAGATATATGAGGAGTTTGCGTTTGCGGCAAAAGTAATGCGTGTTTCCCCAGATTTACGTTATGAACAAGATACCTTCGAACTATAGTAAGGAAATCTGCCATGACAATATAAGGAGTTCTTCGTAAATGTCTTGAAATTTGCATCAGTTGAGACACTTTTATATAGTAAAAAACGAGAAAACAGCAGGTGAACGGAGCAAACAGACTAAAGGTGTGCCAAAAACCTAAGGGGCTGTTCAAAGACTGAGAAGCCCATGGCGCCCTCTGCTCCGCAACCTATATTCAGCCCCGCATGTCCCCACAATCTTCTTTCCCTATATTTAATCTGAAATCATCTCATTTCTTTAACCTCATGCGAGCCCCATAAAAGAAATCAGAAATTTCTGCAACAAACACCCTTGACACCCCACCCCACCTGTGCCACAATAATTTTTTGTAGAAAACTCAAAAGAAATATCGAAACATTAAAACCGTGAAAACAGCAAAACAGCGAATCAAAGGAGCAAACCATGCACCCCCTAACCTATGAAGAAATCTTAGACAAAATACAAAACCAACGGCGTTTCGGCAACCTCCCCGGCGTGGAAGTATCCGGCAGAATGTTAGAGAGCCTTGGCAACCCGCAAACAGGAATGTCAGTGATACACGTGGCAGGGACGAACGGCAAAGGCAGCGTCTCTGCTTTTTTGTGCTCTGTTTTAAAGGAAGCAGGACTGCGAACCGGAATGTTCACCTCCCCCCACCTTGTGGATTTCGAGGAGAGGATACAGATAGACGGAAGAATGATAACAAAAGAGGACGTAACCCGCCTTGGCAACCTGTTGCTGTCGGAGGAATATGAGGTAACTCCCACCATGTTTGACTATTGCCTTGGAATGGCAATGCTCTATTTCAAAGAGCAGAACTGCGACGCTGTTATCTTAGAAACAGGACTGGGAGGCAGACTGGATTCCACTAATGCAGTGGGAACACCAGTGGTTTCCGTCATAACCAAAATCGGGTATGACCATGTGGAAATTCTAGGAAATACCTTAGGGGAAATTGCGGCAGAGAAAGCGGGAATCATCAAAAAAGGTACCTGCCTGGTGACAGAAAGCCAGGAACAGGAGGCGCTTCAGGTGATTTTAAAGGCAGCAAAGCAGGCAAAAAGCTGTCAGGTGGTGAATCCTTGCGAATTTACGGATATGGCATACCGGAAAGGCGGGCAGGAATTTTCCTATCACGGATATCAGAAGCTGCGGATGAAAATGTTGGGCAGCCACCAGTACGAGAATGCGGCGGCAGCAATTCTGGCAGCAGAAGCATTTTTTAAGGAGAAGGGAATGAACTGTTCCGGGGAAATCATCCGAAATGGCATTGCAAATGCCGGATGGCAGGGGAGAATGGAGATTCTCTCCGAAAATCCTTATTTTCTCGTGGACGGGGCACACAACGGCAATGGGGTGAAAGCCCTGGCAGAAAGCCTTGGTCAGATGTTTCCGGGGGAAAAATTTCATTTCATCATGGGCGTTATGGCGGATAAGGATTATGAAAATATGATAGAAGAGCTTCTTCCGCTGGCACTGGATTTTAAAACCGTAACGGTGGAGGCAAAGCGGGCGCTTCAGGCGGAAACCTTAGCGGAGTGTATCCGAAAAAAGGGGGTCGCAGCGAGTTGTACCGCAGATATTTCAGAGGCGGTTCTGCCGGAAAAATTGACGGCAGGGCAGCGGAACGTCGCTTTTGGCTCTCTCTATTTTGTGGGCGGGATTGAGGAAATCTGGAAGAAAAGCAGAAAATAAAATTAAGATTTAATTTAAAATGCTTATTCCATAAAAAATTACAAAAAGGTTACAAAAAACAGAGATTGTGACAAAACTAATACATTTTGACTAATTTTGCTTAATACTCGGTTTTTCTTTGTTTTTTTGATTATAATAAGAACAACAACAGAGAAATGTAGCATTAGAAAAGAGCCGTAACGATGGTATTTAGCAGTTTTGAATTTTTATTCCGGTTTTTGCCGGTTTTTTTAGTCATATATTATCTTATTCCAAAGAAATGGAAAAATTTAGTGTTGTTTGCAGCGAGCATTGCGTTTTACACCGTGGGCGAAGCGGGATACGTGTTGCTGCTGTTAGCCTCGGTGCTGGTAAATTACTTTTTTGGCAGGGCGATGTACCAGACACCGGAGGAAGGCCGTGGGAAAAAGCAGCTCCTCTTGTTGCTGGCGGCATTAGGCTATGATTTTGGAATGTTATTTTTTTATAAATACAGTGGAATGACGGACAAGCTTCCTTTAGGTATCAGTTTTTATACCTTCCAGAGTGCAGCTTATATCATTGACGTTTATCGGGGAGGGATTCCGGCAGAAAAATCCCTGGTAAAGTTCGGGACCTATCTTACGATGTTCCCCCAGCTGATTGCAGGACCCATTATCAATTATTCGGAAGTGCGGCTGAAAATGAACGGGAGAACCGTGACATTACAGCAGTTTGAGGACGGATTAAAGCTTCTGGTGATAGGGCTTGCCTCCAAGGTGGTTATCGCTGATAGGATAGGAATGCTGTGGAACAATATTCAGGGCATTGGATTTGAGAGTATCTCCACCATGTTGGCCTGGATGGGGGCTTTCGCCTATTCCATCCAGCTTTACTTTGATTTTCTGGGATATTCCCTGATGGCGATGGGGCTTGGGGCGATGCTGGGTTTTGAGATACCGAGGAATTTTTTTCACCCTTATATTTCAAAATCCGTATCGGAGTTCTGGCGCAGATGGCATATTACCCTGGGGAGATGGTTCCGGGACTATGTGTATATCCCTCTGGGGGGAAACAGAAAAGGGAAAGTCCGCACCATGTGCAATCTTCTGGTGGTATGGGCGCTGACCGCACTCTGGCACGGTGCATCGGGGAATTACCTGGTATGGGGTGCGTCCCTGCTGGTTTTGCTGATGTTGGAAAAACTGTTTTTCCTGCCTTATTTGGAAAAAAGCAAAGTAGTGGGCCATTTGTACCTTTTATTTGTTGTACCTTTGACCTGGGTGGCGTTTGCTATTCCCGATGTGAAGCAGATTGGAGTATATTTTACAAGGCTGTTTCCCTTTTTTGGCACGGCGGGTGCGGTAAACCAGCAGGACTATCTTCGGTATCTGAAGGACTTCCTGCCCCTGTTTTTCCTGGGGATTTTATTTGCAACTCCTTATCCGGCAGCGTTTTATAAGCTAATTCAGCGAAAATGGCTGGGAAATGTGCTTATGATAGGACTGCTGGGATTGAGCCTTTATTACCTTGCTATATCTACTAACAACCCGTTTTTGTATTTCAATTTTTAAGAGGCGAATCAAATGAAAAAATTTTTTAAGAGTAAAATGGTAGTTTCCATTCTGGCAGGCTGGTTCCTGCTGTCCGGGGTCGGCTACCTTGGAAAGGACAATATTTATCAGAATTACAGTGTTAATACGGCAAAGTCGCCTTATTTTGTACTGGTGTTCCAGGGATTCCGCGACCATATTTATCCCTGGGATATCAAATGGAGGGAGCTTTTCGAATACTATCCGAAGCAGACGCCCAACCATGTTCTGGCAAAGGAATTAGAGGATACGCAGGAGCCGGAGGAAATGGAGGGAAACGTTCAAGCTTCGGATGAGAAGGAACCAGGGACCGGGGCGGAAACAGGACAGCCGGGAACCGTGGCGGAAACAGGACAGCCGGGAACCGTGGCAGACATCGGACAGCCGGGAACCGTGGCAGACATTGGACAGCCGGGGACAGAGGCAGACATCGGACAGCCGGGGACAGAGGCAGGAAACTCCGGGACAGAGATAGGACAGCCGGGGATAGAGGAAACTCAGACAGTCCGCAGAAAATTTGTGACGGTGGAGGAAGATTATTTTGAGGATGCCGTATTTATCGGAGATTCCAGAACCGTGGGTCTGCAGGATTACGGTGGATTAGACAAAACAGATTTCTTTGCCACGGTGGGAATGAATGTCTACGATTTATGGACGGACAAATTCTGTGAGGTGAACGGGGAGAAAGTGACCTTAGAGGAGGCATTAACTGCAAAGCAGTATGGAAAAATATATTTTCAGATTGGAATTAATGAGATGGGCAGGGGAACTTTAGACGGCTTTATGGAAAAGTATGCCCAGTCGGTGGAAAAGATAAGGGAGCTGCAGCCAGAGGCGTTTATTTTTCTTCAGGGAATTATGAAGGTGACAACGGAAAAATCAAATTCTGATTCAATTTTCAATAATCAGGGTATTCAGGCGCGGAATGAGCGGATTGCAGAACTGGCAGACGGAATCACGGTCTTTTACATTGATGTCAATGAGGTGATCTGCGACGAGACCGGGGGGCTGCGGGCGGACCTGACATTTGACAATCTGCATTTATATGGTTCAAAATACGGTATCTGGGTTGATTTTTTGAAAACCAGGGGAATTAAGGATGTGGAATCATGACGGGGCAGGGGGCTTGTATGGAAGAGTTATATCGGATGATTCTCGATAAAAGTGATACAGCGGTTTATGTCATAGACCGCCATAGCCATGAGGTGATTTATGTAAATCGCAAGGCGAAAGAGATATTTCAGGTGGAAAGCGATTTGTCAGAAAAATACTGTTTTAGATCCCTGTACCACAGAGGTGAGCGCTGCAGCGAGTGCCCGGCAATGCTGTCCGGAGAAACGGACAGATGGGAGGGCGAACGTTATTACCATAAAAGGTATTACTCTGTAAAAGGGCAGGGAATACACTGGGACGGGCGGGAGGCGTATGCCCTTTACTATGAGGATACGACGAAGCAGAAGCAGCTTTCGGAGCAGTTAAAGCGGGCGAAAGAGGAAGTACGGAAAAAGTATGAGGATGAGCTGATTTACCGGGAAAAAAACGTGTCCGAGAATATCCTTGCCATGAGCCGTTTGAATCTGACCTACTGGGTGGTGGAGGACATGCGCATCGGGGCAAAGGGCGGCTATGAGAAGCAGTACCGCCATACCATGGATTTTGAAGAGAGAATGAAAGCTTTTGCGAGAAAAATATGGCTGACAGACCGACAGAAGCACAGGCTTTCCCCTGGCGGTCTGCTGCGGCTTTACCGGGAGGGGGTCACCAGCTTTTCCGAGGAATACGTTGTGGAGACCTATCAGGGCCGTCATCTGTGGGTGAAGGTGGAGGTCAATCTGCTGAAACGTCCGGATACGGCAGAGATTGTGGCCTTTTTATATAACCATGACATTACCATGGAGAGCAAATTAAAACAGATATTAGAGCATGTCATGTCCTTTGAGTATGACGAAATTTACACGGTGGACAGCGTGGCAGAGCAGTTTGACGCGGTGGTGATAGGGCAGTATGCGTTGCCGAACCAGATTTTCCGGGGTGCTTATAGGGAAGAACTACAGTATTTAGAGGACCGGACGGATGTGCCGGAGGATAAGAAGCGGATTTTAGAGGAATTATCCTTAGAACGGTTAAAAGAGCACCTGCTGCGGGAAAGTGTTTTTGAAATGGAGATATCCCTGCGGTCGAGAAACGGAAGGAAACGTTTAAAGCAGATACGCTGTATGTACTTAAATAAGCAGATTGGTATTATCCTGATTACCCTTTCGGATATTGAGGACGTGGTGAAAGAGGAAAAGACAAAACAGCGGCAGCTATCCGAGGCATTGGAGATGGCGGAGATTGCTAACCGGGCGAAGAGCCGTTTTTTGGCAAGCATGAGCCATGAAATCAGGACACCCATGAATGCCATTATCGGATTAAATTCCATTATCCGGGAGGAAATTGACAACCGCGCCCAGATTATAGACTGTACGGAGAAATTAGATTCTGCTTCTAAGTATCTGTTGGCGCTGTTAAACGATATTTTGGACATGTCGAGAATCGAGAGTGGAAATGTGGTGCTGCTGCACCAGCCCTTTGATGCGGGAAAATTCTGGGATAATGTGAACATGATAGCAAAGGCACAGGCGATTCCGGCCTCCGTGGATTACCGCTTTGAGCGGGAGCGCCAGGAGGGAAGAGTTTACATAGGGGACGCTACCCGGTTAGAGCAGATTTTCATTAACCTGATTAACAATGCCATTAAATTCACGAAAGAGGGGGGCAGCGTCAGGGTACAGGTATCAGAGGAGGAACAGGGGGAGCAGATAAAGCTTACTGTCTCTGTCTCTGATACGGGAATCGGCATTTCCGAGGAATTTCTGCCCAATATTTTTGATGCATTTACCCAGCAGCATGAGGGAAATACCACGGTATACGGCGGCAGCGGTTTAGGGCTTTCCATCGCCAGAAGCTATGTGGGGATGATGGGCGGCGACATTGCGGTAGAGAGCAGGGAAGGTGAAGGGACGACATTTACGGTGGAAGTAGTGTTGGATATGGAACAGAAAAATCAGCCGGAGGGCAGGGAGAAAACCGGGAAAAAAGAAGTGAATTTTGCGGGGAAAAGGGTTCTCTTAGTGGAAGACCATCCGCTGAATACCATGGTGGCGACCCGCCTGTTAGAAAAACGAGGCATGAAGGTCGTGCATGCAGAAAACGGAAAAGAAGCGGTGGAATGTTTCATGCAGAGCGGGCAGGGATATTTTGATGCCATACTGATGGATATCCGTATGCCCGTCATGGACGGAGTGGAAGCCACAAAAAAAATCCGGGCACTAGACCGGATGGACGCCAAATTTATTCCGGTCATAGCCATGACTGCCAATGCCTACGAGGGTGACAGGCAGCTGACAAAGAGCGCCGGAATGGTGGCGCATTTAGCGAAGCCCATTGACCCACAGCTTTTGTATGAGATATTAGATAAATTTTTATAAAAGGTGATAAGGAACTGTCCGTTAATAACTTGTGCATTTAGACAAGTCAAATGCACAAATTATTTTCGGACAGTTCCTAAGTATAAAAAATTCCCTGATACGCATACTAGAAAAAAAGAAAAACGGTATTAGGAAAGGGGAATTTTTATGTCATTGATGATTAAGATTACAGACGTACATGGACGGCAGATTTTAGATTCCAGAGGGAATCCTACGGTGGAAGTGGAGGTGACGGCAAAAACTGAAACCACCGGAAAGGAGATTACGGCAAGGGAGAGCGTACCCTCTGGTGCCAGTACAGGAAGATTTGAGGCCATTGAGCTGCGGGACGGGGCTGATAACTATTTCGGCCTTGGAGTAGAAAAGGTGGTAAAGCATGTCAATACCAAAATCCGGGAAGCCCTGATTGGAAAAAATGTGTTAGAGCAGGGAGAGTTAGACCGTATTATGGTGGAGCTTGATGGTACGGATAATAAAGGAAATTTGGGGGCAAATGCCATTTTAGGAGTTTCTCTTGCCTGTGCCAAGACGGCGGCAAAGGCGCTGGATATGCCCCTTTACCGTTACCTTGGAGGCGTCAATGCGAAACGGATGCCTGTGCCGATGATGAATGTTATCAACGGCGGTGCCCATGCTAAAAATTCCTTGGATTTTCAGGAATTTATGATCATGCCGGTGGGGGCGAAAACCTTTTCCGAGGCGCTGCGGATGGGAGCGGAGGTTTATCATTTTCTGCGCCAGATTTTAAATAAAGAGGGCATGTGTACGGCAGTAGGTGACGAAGGGGGCTTTGCACCGGATTTCAAAGATACCAGGGAAGCATTTTCCTATCTGTCCAAGGCGGTGGAACTAGCGGGTTACCGTGTGGGGGAGGATATTGTCTATGCCATGGACGCAGCAGCCAGTGAGCTTTATGATGAGGAAACGGGAGTCTATATTTTCCCTGGAGAAAGCGGCTGCTCAGGAAAGCATAAGGCCTCCGGAAAGCAGGGAGACGCAGGGAAAAACCAACAGGTATATCAGGCAGAAGGGGAGGCTTCCGCAAAGGATGAATGCCCGGACAGCGTCAAACGCAGCTCGGATGAAATGATTGCCCTCTATGAAGAACTGGTAAGGGAGTTTCCCATCGTTTCCATTGAGGACGGATTGTTTGAGGATGACTGGGAAGGCTGGCAGAAGCTGACGGAACGTTTGGGGGACAAGGTACAGCTGGTGGGGGACGATTTGTTTGTCACCAACCCGAAACGTATCAAATGCGGCATCGATTTGAAGGCTGCCAATGCGGTACTGATTAAGGTAAATCAGATTGGAACGGTGACGGAGGCGATGGATGCCATTGAGATGGCAAAATGTGCCGGATACCGTGCTGTGATTTCCCATCGCTCCGGGGAGACGGAGGATGCCTTCATCTCAGATTTGGCGGTGGCAGTCAATGCGGGGCAAATCAAGACAGGAGCTCCCTGCCGTGCCGAGCGCACCAGTAAATATAACCAGCTTCTGCGCATTGAAGAGGAATTAGGACAGCAGGCAAAAATGTGAAATTTAAAATATTGAAAAAAACCTTGAAAAATAGGAAAGACTATGGTACAATAACAAGAGTTGTGAATTGGTGACCGTAGGAGGAAACGATTTTGGAAATTTTGAAGACGATTTTAACCGTTATTTTTATTATAATCAGTTTAGTATTGACAGTTGTGATTCTGATGCAAGAAGGAAAGTCGGCAGGTCTTGGAGCTATCGCCGGAGCAGCGGATACCTACTGGGGAAAGAACAAAGGGCGTTCCATGGAAGGTATCTTAGTGAAAGCTACAACTATTTGCGTGGTACTGTTCATTATTCTTGCAGCAGTATTAGATATGGGAATTTTTTAAGAAATATGGCTGTCGTGGTTACACGGCAGCTTTTTTTTACACATGGACGTCCAAAGGAAATATGTCAGCAGAGGCTGACGGACGCCCGGCGCGTGAGTAAAAGAAGATAAATCTTCTGGAAGATAAATCTTCTGGAAGAGGGCTCTTCTCTACTCGATTTATATAGAATATTGAGGAAAAAGATGGAACAGGAACTTTTACAGGAACGAAAAAAAACAATCTATCGGTTTATATGTGATGATTTGTATGTCCCCATGAAAGCAAAGGAAATTGCGGCAGTGCTCGCTGTCCCTAAGAGCATGCGGCAGGAGCTGCAGGAGGTATTAAACGCCCTGACAGAGGAAGGGAAAATCGAAGTTACCTCCAAGGGAAAATATATCAGGTCTGAGGGAAAATACCGCACCGGAACGTTTAACGCCCACCCCAGAGGCTTTGGTTTTGTCTCCGCGGAGGGGGAGGAAGAGGATATTTTTATCCCGGAAAGCCAGGTGAACGGTGCATTCCATATGGATACGGTGCAGGTGGCAATCCTTTCCGAAACCAGCGGAAAACGCAGGGAGGGAACGGTGACAAAAATCATTTCCAGAGGGACGTCAAACATTGTCTGTACCTATGAGAAGAGTAAAACCTTTGGCTTCGCAGTGCCGGACAACCCCAAGTTTGGGGCGGATATATTTATCCCTCAGGAACGCTCTAAGGGGGCGGTTTCCGGTCACAAGGTAGTGGTGGAAATCACCGATTTCGGCAAAGCGGGCAGAAAGCCGGAGGGAAAGGTAGTAGAAATTTTAGGGCATGTCAATGACCCCGGTACGGATATTTTATCTGTTGTCAGGGCCTACAACCTTCCGGTGGAGTTTTCCGGGAAGATTATGAATCAGGTGGAGCATGTGTCAGGTGACGTCACCACGGCGGATATGGCGGGGCGCATGGATTTGCGGGAGTGGCAGACGGTGACCATAGACGGGGAGGACGCCAAGGACTTAGACGACGCCATTACCGTCACGGAAGAGGGGGAGTACTACCGCCTTGGGGTGCACATCGCAGATGTTACCAACTATGTGCAGGAGCACAGCGCTTTAGATGTGGAGGCGCTGAACCGGGGAACCTCCGTGTATTTAGTGGACAGGGTCATTCCCATGCTGCCCCATAAGCTGTCCAACGGTATCTGTTCACTGAATGCAGGGGAGAACCGTCTGGCGCTTAGCTGTATCATGAAAATTGATAAAAAGGGAAATGTGGTGGACCACACCATAGCGGAAACTGTTATCCGTGTGGACCGGCGTATGAGCTACACCAGTGTGAAAAAGATTTTGGAAGATAAAGACGAGGCGGAAATCAGGGAGTACGAAGAGCTTGTACCTATGTTTGAGCGGATGGAAAGGCTTGCCGCTATCCTGCGGAAAAAACGGATGAGCCGCGGCTCTATTGACTTTGATTTCCCGGAGACGAAAATCATCTTAGATGAGAAGGGAAAACCGGTAGAAATTAAGCCTTATGAGAGGAATGTGGCAACGAAGATAATTGAGGATTTTATGTTGATTGCCAACGAGACGGTGGCACAGGACTATTTCTGGCAGGAACTTCCCTTTGTGTACCGGACCCATGACAATCCGGATTCCGAGAAAATTAAAAAGCTTGGGACTTTTATCCACAACTTTGGCTACACCATCAAAGCCGGGCAGGAGGAAATCCACCCCAAGGAATTGCAGAAGCTGTTGGTAAAGATTGAGGGAACGCCGGAGGAAGCCTTAATCAGCCGCCTGACCCTGCGCTCCATGAAGCAGGCGAAATACGCTACCATGAGCACCGGGCATTTCGGTCTGGCAACCCCGTATTACTGTCATTTTACTTCCCCAATCCGCCGTTATCCGGATTTGCAGATACACCGCATTATCAAGGATAATCTCCGGGGCAGAATGAATGAGAAGAAGATAGAACATTATGAGAAAATCCTGCCGGAGGTGGCGAAGCATTCTAGTGAAATGGAGCGCAGGGCAGATGAGGCGGAGCGTGAGACAGAAAAGCTCAAAAAAGTAGAGTATATGGCTGAGCATATCGGTGAGGTTTTTGAGGGTGTGATTTCCGGTGTGACGGAATGGGGCTTTTATGTGGAGCTGCCTAACACCGTGGAGGGGCTGGTGCATGTCACTTCCCTGGTGGACGATTATTTCCGTTACAGCGAGAGCACCTACGAGTTGATTGGTGATGTGACGAATATTCATTATAAGCTGGGGCAGAAGGTGCATGTTATGGTGGCAAGTACGGATAAAATCATGCGTACCGTAGATTTTCGTCTTGTGTCCTGTCCACCCGATCATCAGGAAAACATTCTTGGGAGGCCGGAAAAATTCAGTGAAATTTGTCGGGAAAAATCGGCAGAAGATCCTTGCGGAAAGGAAGATTTTAAGGTATACTAATAAAGTTGAGGACGCTTTCTGCACAGACAGGCAAATCATAGAGAAAAAATAAGAAATCGCCGAAAACAGCAGTTTCAGAAAGGAGTGGTCAGTGATGGCAAAGGTGGAAAAAAGAATGGTTGCAAATAACAAGAAAGCCTATCATGACTATTTCTTAGAGGAACGCTACGAGACGGGCATCGAGCTTCACGGGACAGAGGTAAAGTCCCTGCGTATGGGGAAATGCAGTATCAAGGAGGCATTTGTCCGTATTGAAAACGGAGAAGTGATTATCTATGGAATGCACATTTCTCCCTATGAAAAAGGGAACATATTCAATAAAGACCCTCTGCGTCCGAAGAAGCTTTTGATGCACAAGACGGAAATACGGAAATTAACAGGAAAAATTGCAGAAAAGGGTTACACCTTAGTTCCTGTTGAGGTATACTTTAAGGGAAGTCTGGTAAAGGTGGAGATTGCCCTTGCCAGAGGTAAAAAACTCTATGATAAACGTCAGGATATTGCCAAAAAGGATATGCGCAGGGAAGCAGAACGGGATTTCAAGGTGAGAAATCTGTGACGCTTTTGTAGGAAAGGGTGGAAAGGCATTTGAAAAGAGGTGCCGTTCACATAAATAGTATGGGCTTGTAATGGTTTCGACAGGGACTATGAAGCTGGAGAAGCGAGCCGCAGGGGATGCGTTAAATTCCAAACCTAAAATTAAACGCTGAAGATAATTTAGCATACGCAGCCTAGTTGCTGCAGTCTGACCTAGAGCACCTACACCTTAGGACCCAGGCTTCGACTATGTAGGAAACGACACTGCCAAAGCTTTGAGGCAGTGGGCGTATGATGAAGCTACTGAAACCGGGATTGTGCCTGTACAAGCCCGGCGGAGGGAACATGCTATCCTTGGGGTAGCAGGAAAGCACAGGCTACGCTCGTAGAAGGACAGGGGATTGGTTTTTGGACACGGGTTCGACTCCCGTCAGGTCCACTTAAAAAAGTGCTGGAAATGCGTGATTTGATAGAAAAATCAACGGTTTCCGGCACTTATTTTTTGTCATAAATTTTGTCACGGATTTTGGTCAATTAATTCTGTTATATATTGCGCGGCAAATTTTTGCATTTCTTTTTTTTTCATCCATTGCTGACGGTATACAGTTTTTAAAGTATTATCAGATTTTTTAAAGTTTCCCGAAATATTACGCAGGATGCCCCGATATCCATTTGTAGTGGATGGGCTAAGAACATTTGCTTTGACAGAAATGTATTGCTCTGCAGCGGCTTCAAAGTCTAGCTTTGCTGGTGCTGTTGGCTTAATTTTATCCATTTCTGCGGCTAAGAGTTGCAAGGCTTCCTTTTGGGTTGGTTTATAATCCGTTACCACTGTATAGGTGATGCCTTTGTACATTTTTTTTATCCGGTAGGAACCGGAAGGGAGTTTTTCAATTTTCATAGTATCATCCTTTCATTTTTAAACTGGTCGAAATCGATGGGGTTTTGGGTATAAAAATAACAGCCAGCGGAGAACATTAGTTCCGCTTGCGTGGCTGCTCCGGGAATGATACAATAGTAACCGAATTGGGTGTATCTTCTCGGAGATATACTTGCCGCTCTGGTGCTGGTAACGCCGGGGCGGTTTTATTTATTTTAGTAATTCTGCAATGTTGATTGACAGATTATCGTAAATACATACCTGTATATTATCATCAAAGCTGTACTGATCGCTCAGTTCTTCTTTTTCCAGATCATAGACATTTACTGTTTTGGTAAGTGGATTTACAATCCAGTATTCACGAACACCAGCAGAACGGTATTTGAATAACTTCACACCATAATCAGTTCGTTTTGTGCTTGGGGATGCAATCTCGATGATCCAGTCCGGTGCACCATTACATCCACGGTCATCCAGTTTGGATTTGTCGCAAATAACGCTGATATCCGGTTCAACGTATGTTTTGTCATCCATGTTAAGAAAGACAGCGAAGGGGGCAGGATAGACCTTGCAGGAACCGTTATTTTTTTTGATATGGGCACGTATTTCTGCTGATAAATTCATAACAAGTTCTTGATGCAATCTGCTTGGTGGTGCCATATCGTAAACAATACCGTCGATTAGTTCTGCACGTTGTCCTTCTGGGAGAGAGTAGATGTAATCAGTTGTGTAAGAGTTTTCTTTTGGAAATGGCATAGTGGATACCTCCTTTGGTAAAATCAGGGTTAGAACTACTTGCGTTGGTGTTGGTAGCGCCGGGGCGGTTTTTATTTGACAAAAATGTAAAACCATCCTATAATATACTTACCAAGGCAGTCGGCGGGTGAGTGCAGGTCACCCGTTCCGGCGAATTATATTCAAGTAATTAAGAAGTAGCCGTTTTCATCGCCAAATGAACAGGACGGCTATTTTTTATGTTTTCTAGTATCTATGTAGGTCAGTATCGCCACCAGCATGATGACGAAAGTAAACAAGTCACTCCATGAAAACATAAGCATCGTCTCGGAAACATACTTACCTCATGGTATGATGTTGGGGTCAAAACGATAAATAAATTTGACCCTATTCCTATAGCACCTTGAAAAATTCATGTTTTGTAATATATCGCCGGACTTTTGGGGATATATGCTGGGTATTCCCTGCCTTGTTTTATGCAAGTACCGGATTTGGGGCATAGTTTCCCAGAGAACCGAAAAAGAATTTGCCACGCTGTTTGCCACGAGGTATTTTTTCCAAATGGTAATTCTTACGGATATTTGACGGAACAGTTTCCACTCCATTACGAAGCCTTGCATAATTTTTGAATTCTTCGCTGTTCATGTTCCGTTGGATTTTCGCACGTTCATGTGCTGTTTTGGATGTTACTATTTTTGCAACCCGCTTATAAATCTTTGGCTTGCATTGATCCTGATATGGACAGTTGGCACACTGCTCATGCAGAAAGGAAACGGCACACTGATTGCTTTGTTTCATATAAGAACAGCTTTTGGGTGCATGGCCGGCTGGACATCGGAGGACTTTTGTTCCCTCTTCGTTAAATTCAAAATCAGCAAGGATATCCGGAGCTGGTTTCCCTGTCAGGCTTGTGGTAATCAGTTCTACGTTTTTATCGGCTGCAAGTTGTGTGTTTTCTGTTCCGCTGTATGCACCATCCGTAACTATAACAGTTCGCTCTTCCTGTTTATCCATCTGCTCAAGATGCTCTTGGATAAATTGACTGTCACTGTGGTTGTTTTGGTCATATTGATACTCTGTTACAACGGAACCATTTTCTCCTACAGATTCCTCAAGGTTGGCAACATATCCCCGATGCTCTTTTCCTGCTTTGCTTCGGAATGTGGCTTCCGGATCAGAAGGATTCTGCAGCATGGATGATTTCATGCCGCCGTCTTCTTTTGTGCGGAGTCTGCGTTTTTCATTTTCAACAATGGTCTGTTCTGACAGACATCTGACAAA
>JAETQH010000073.1 GCA_021770785.1 Lachnospiraceae bacterium | reverse complement strand
TAGCATTTACTGCTAAGTCCGTACGAAAACGTACATATAGCGAGTAAAAATCCATTTGCGAAGCAAATTTTGCATGGATTTTTACCTGTTACTGGGAACGGAGTGAACAGTAACGATTGGTACTGATAATGTTTTCAAAAAGCCGTAAACACTTGAATTATTCTGGCAAGTTTGTTATACTGGCGGTCGAAAAGACTGACTGCTCAGTATAATGTGATGCGCACAAGCCACAATCTGAAAAATCTTATATGGTAATTTTTCAGATAGGAAATATGCCACTTCGTGGCTCGGCTGGCGCGAATATATTATAAGGCGGATTTGTGAAAGACGCAATCATTTTTTTGTGATAAACTCTTTCTGAAAATTGCAGGGGGGATAGGCAAAATGGCAACAGTGCTTTTGTCTGCCTCCTATTTGAGCATCCTGCTTGCGCCGGTGCTTTTCGGATGGATCGCACAGAATATAAGCATATCCCTGTTCCCGTATTATTTAAGTATTATGTTTATGGTCATGATAATTGCGGCGGTTTGGGCTGGGCGGCGGAAAGACTGAACTGACAGGAGGAGATGCGCCGGATTTTTCTTTATATGTATTCATGTTGAATGGCACAAAAGGCAGTTACGGAAACGATTCGCATTATCCAGACAGCGATACGTCGGAGATCCTTTCAATATTTCCCGACTGTATCTCGGTCAAATGCTGTGCGATACGTTCCCTGGACCAGTTCCACCATTTTATATTGAGCAGAGAATCGATCGTTTCCTGAGAAAAGCGCTTTCTTATAGGCTTTGCCGGAACGCCGCCAACGATCGTATATGGTGGAACATCTTTTGTAACGACGGCGCGGGTTCCGATCACTGCGCCGTCCCCGATCGTAACACCTGCTAAAATGACTGCTTCATAACCGATCCAGACATCATTTCCAATAACAATATCACCTTTGTTATCCCACGCTTTTGTAATGTCTTTTACGTGTAAATCCCATTCTTCATAAAATATGGGAAATGGATAAGTGGACAGTGAAGACAGCGTGTGGTTTGCACTATTGAATATAAATTTTGCGCCGCAGGCAATAGAACAGAATTTGCCGATTATCAGCTTGTCTTTATTGATCGGATAGTGATACAGAACATTATTCTTCTCAAAATCCTTTGGTTCTCTGACAAAATCATTATACATTGTATAATCGCCAACGATGATATTGGGATTGCTGATGACGCTTTTTAAATAGACTGTTTCCCTGTCATTTGAACGGGGGTAGATTTTTGATGGCATAATGGCTCCTTTCTTGCTATGCAAAGGGAAAATATATTTTCTGAATGTTCAATCGTTATACAATTCCTGCTGTTTTCTTTGAATTAAATCTTTATATGTTTCAATCTGATTTTACAACTATTGCATTAAATATTCTATATACTGTATGGTACAGAAAAGAATTGTAATCGAGCAGGGAAGAGCCATATTTCCGTGTGCAATCGAGTAGGGAAGAGTCTTCTTCCCCTACTCGTGCGCCGGGCACCCGTCAGCGCATGCTGACAATCTTCCTCTGGGTGCCCGTGTGCATAAAATAAGAGGCTGCAACCGGGCAGCCCCTTACGGTTATTTCTGATAGATGATTTTCCGAACCGCATATATGGATAAACAATATTTTTCAGACAGACGTTCCATGGAAACACCATTGCGGTAGTCCTCTTTGATCTGCCTGTTACGTTGCCTTAATTCCTGCCGGTAGCCGGAAACTTCTCCCCAACGCTTTTGTTGTTTCTGTTCGACAGGGATATAGATATATCCGCCTTGAACATAATTTTGTAATTCTTTTACTAATGTGTCCGGTAGAATCAATTTTGCATTCAGATATTTCATGCGGACTTCCTCCTTGATATGATAGTCAAGTTGCAAAGCCGGCATTTTTTTTTTGCGACACTTTTGATGCACACGGGCATCCTCTACTTGATCTCCATGCAACCGTCGCAACTTACTGGCTTTGCATGGAGAAAAGCTTTATTTTTCTTTTGGGTGTTGACACACATACGATCACTTCTTTCTCTGGAGCATTTTTCAAATACGCTCTATGTCTGATACAAGGAATTGAAACAAATATAGTCTAACACAGTTTCACGCCTATATCAATCGGGATTTATCTATTTAGCCTTCTATAATATTTTTTATATCACCTTTTTGTCAAAAAACAGAACGGATAGAAATTCATTCAGTATTGTCAGGAAAAACGTAATGCCTATGGCAGCAAGGCATTCATCACTGTGGATCACTCCTGTCAACAGATCATTTGATCTGAATAGAAAGGTGGGGACGTATTCCCGAAATGCAGGTAGAAGACCGAGGAAGTATGATACAGCAAACGCCGCACCCGTAAAAAGAATAACTCCCGATGATGATCTTAAAACACAAGACGCAGTCAGGACAACTGATATGAGCCACAATCCTGTAAAATAATATCCAAACACGGCAAACAATAAATTCAGGACAATATCGTTATCCCAAAAATAAGCATTGTAGCCATAGGTTATTCCGAAAGTTACCAGGTATCCAGCCGACCAGAAAACAAACATCGTCAACAGTTTGGCAATCAGGATTTTCCAGCGTTTCATTCCCTTGGTAACAACATTGATCAGCGTCCCTTTCTGATATTCCGCTGTCAGGATACTGCTGAACAGGACGATGAACACGGTCAGCAAAACAGGCATATTTTTGAAAAACTGCGTCCATGAAGTCAGGGCATCCACTTGTATTTCCGTGATGTACATCCCGTTTTCCGATAGCTGTTCCGATAGGATTTCAAGCAGCCACGGCAGCAGTTTGGCAGTGGCAGGATTCATGATCCCAAACAGACAACACACAGTTCCAAGTATTATGGCCTTACCGCTTCGCAACTGTTCTAAAAACTCTTTTTGTATAAAAGCAGTGAATTGTTTCATTTTCCGATCACCTCCAAAAACAGGTCCTCAAGCGTTGGCTCCAATCTTTCCAAACGCACAACAGAGATTTGATTTTGTAACAGGCATTTCATCATTTCCAACATATCGCGTTCTGTCTTTTTGGAGAAAAGTAATTTTGTCCTGCCAGTTTTTTTGCCGCCTGCACAGAGCTCCGAAAATTTTTTTGCATCCTGTTCCGTCAAAAATTCAAGTTCGATACGATCTCCCTTCCCGATATTCCTGATCTCTTCCAGGGTTCCGCTGAGGGCGATCTTTCCCTCGTGAAGAAATGCGATCCGGTCACAGATGCGTTCCACATCGGACAGGATATGTGTAGAGAATACAACGGTTGTATGCTCTTTCACAGAAGAAAGTATATCTAAAACCTCCTTCCTTCCCATCGGGTCGAGTGCTGACGTCGGTTCATCACAGATCAATAATTTCGGGCTGTTTAGAAGTGCTTGAGCGATGCCAAGTCGTTGCTTCATCCCACGGGAGAATCCTTTGATCCGCTTATGATCCGCGTCGAGTCCGACAAGATTTAGCAGCTCAATTGACTTTTCTCTTATTTCTTTTTTTAACATTCCTGTAATCTGACCGCACATTGTCAGATATTCCAGGGACGTCATAAAATCATAAAATTCCGGAACATCAGGGAGATAGCCGATATATTGATTGGCATTGTTTTGCCCAAAAGTAACGTTCTCGCCATTTACAAGAATTTCGCCCTGATCACGTTCCAGCAGACCGAGCACAATTTTCATCGTCGTCGTCTTTCCAGTGCCGTTTTGTCCGATAAACCCATAAACAGAATGCTCAGGTACAGAAAAATTCAGATCATTTAAGACTTTCTTAGTCCCAAATGCTTTTGTCACATGGGAAATCCTCAAGATATCCATTACACGTCCTCTTTTCCTAAAATAAAATACAAAATCGGACCGATAAAGTTCATTCCGACCATGGCAACAATTATCCATAAGGTTCGATTTCCGCGCTTATAATGATTGTGTGTAAGAATATGCCACAGCGTATATCCAAGAAGTGCAAATTCCACAATCATAAGCGGAATCAAAAAAGGTAAGATTTCTGCGATCGTATTCATCATTTTAACTCCTTTAACTTCCTTTTTATTTTTTCAAATTCAGGGTTTCCATCTAAGACGGTAAATGGCGGTACATCCAATGTCCTTTTGGCATCTTCCAAAACAATTTTTCTATTTCGTGGAGCATGGGTCCCGTTATCAAGCTCATCATCAAACCAGTCTTCGATCTTGTTGAAATAGGTATCTCCGTGCAACTGCAGATCTGTTGTTGAAAACAGACAGGACAGGTATGCAACATACTTATCAATATGTTCCAGCGCTTTTTGCTTTTCTCCATGTGCCAGATAGCAGATCGATGCCTGATGTTCAAAAGCTAACAGACTATTTGGGTTGAGTTCGGAAACCTTATAGACTTCTGCCACACGCTCAATTCGGCTGATCGTTTCTTCACATACAGATAGATCATCGGTGTGTATCATAAGATGACACGCTGCACTCGCCAATAGATTCATTATTGTCTCATACATATTTATCTGGGAGCATCCGTCTGCTTTTTCTTTATTGCCAAGCAATGCGTAAGCCTGTGCAAGAAGGATCGCACTTTGAGTACCATATTTGTTAGAAGCGGAAAACTCCTCCAATTCGTCCACGATCTCCTGTATTCGTCCGATTTGGAAATAGACAAGTGACTGGATCAGAATAACATTTCCATAAATCCTCACGTTTTTACAGTTTTCTTTGATATGCTGACAAAGTTTTTCTATACGCAGACAGATATCTGTCCGTTTTTCTTCGGTCTCTGCCATGGTGTAATGATTCAGCCATAAAATGCAGATCTGTAACAGGAACGGGTAGCAGGTATAATAGCGTTTTACATACACCTGCGTTTCATTCATCACTTCGTCAAAAGGACGTTCGGTAAAATCCTTTCCGAATCTTTGATAAAGGGTTTGAATCTGTTCTTTTGACAGTTGAGGTGTGTATCCGATCAGCTCGTCTATTGTGACATCAAAAAATGTGGCAAGCTGCGGCAAAATAGTTATATCCGGCATACTTTGATCGTTCTCCCATTTAGAAACAGAAGCTTTTGTAACACCTATAAATTCTGCCAGCTGTTCCTGCGTGATCTTTTTATCATGTCTGAGCCGGGTTATATTATTTGCAATGTTTAAGATGTTCATGCGGATCTCCTCCTTCCTTTCCCTTATATTTTAATCACAGCAGGATACAAAATCAATGGAGCGGCATGATACTTTTGGAAACAAAATCAACCATCAGGAAACCCCGCCGATTGCTGTTTTCTATGAAAAAACGGGAGGAACGCTCAGGAGCATATATGAAGAAAACATATTCACAGAGGGCGCGGATTCTGGTAAAATAGTGTGAGAAAGTTCTTTAGGATAAAAGAGGCAGGAGTAAAATGGTAGAAAAAGCGACAAAAGATTTATTAGTGAGATTAGTACATATGTGTGGTCTGGGAACGATCATTGCAGACATTGAGCCTGTAACCGGCGGTCTCATGCACAGGATGTACAAAGTCATGACGGATAGCGGCGTATACGCAGTGAAGCATTTGAACCCGGAGATCATGAAAAGACCGGATGTACATGAGAACTACGCAAGGGCGGAAAGAATCGAGGGCATACTTGAAAACAGTGGTATTTCCATTGTGCCGGCGATCGTGACTGGCGGCAAAAAAATGCAGAGGATAGACGACCAGTATTTCTATGTATTTCGATGGAAGCAGGGGAAAATTGCCGATTGGAACCATATTTCAGATGAGATGTGCCTGAAAGCGGGAAATCTCCTTGGAAAGATCCATGCGATCGAACCCCGAAATATCGCGCCTATGACGCCTGAAACAAGTTCTGTTGACTGGCGGGGGTACGTGCTGAGGGCAAAAGAGGAAAACGCTGCGATCGCCTCTTTATTGGAAGAAAATGAAGACCTCCTTGTCTGCGCCGGGAACGAGTTGAACAAGGCGAGAGCGTCATTGCCCGCGGTGTCGTGTTTGTCAAATGAGGATATGGATCCTAAGAATATCATGTGGGACAATGGGCGTCCGTGGATGATTGATCTGGAATGTCTGGACTATGGAAATCCCATATCCCATGTCATGCAGTTGGCGCTGCAATGGTCAGGGATCGTTACCTGCAGGATGGATATGGACAAGATGATCGCTTTCTTTGACGGGTATCTGGGCGCATATGACAACTGTTTCCGGGGTTACAGTGACGTGGTCGGTGTGGCTTATACCTGGGTTGAGTGGCTGGAGTACAATATCCAGAGAGCTTTGGGCGCATGCATGGATGAGGCGGAAAGAGCATTGGGGATTTCTGAGGTGCGCAATACGGTGGACCGGATCCGGTATATTCATGATATAACGCCCCAGATCAGGGAAGCGTTGGATACGCGTCTGCGAAGATACGTTCGTTGAAAGAGACCACCAGGCATCAAGCGGGAGAATAACGGGTGGAGGGATAAGTGATGATAGAGATCAGATATGTAAGGTCAGAGGACAAAGAATTTTGGTATTGTCTGGACAAGCATCTGCCGGAATCGGAATTTGAGCATAAGGTCGGCAGCAAAAGAGGTTACATAGTGTTAGAAGACAACAGACCAGTTGGCTTGCTAAGGTACAATCTTTTCTGGGACAATACGCCGTTTTGTACGATGTTGTATATTGATCCGAATGTCCAGAGAAAAGGGTATGGAAAGAAACTGATGGAATACTGGGAAAACGATATGAGATCACAGGGATATGGCATGCTGTTAACATCTACCCAGGTTGACGAGGAGGCACAGCACTTCTACAGGAAACTGGGGTATAAGGATTGCGGCGGCCTTATGGTGGATGTCCCGGGGTATGAACAGCCGATGGAACTGTTTTTGGTCAAGAGGATCTGATATGATTGGAGGATTAGAGTATGACGATCGAAGAAATTGTACACGGTGAATCAAAAAATGTTGAGTTCAAGGTAAGATTACCAGACGATTCTGCGAAATACATCAAAACGATCATAGCTTTTGCAAATACGCAGGGCGGCCGCCTGGTGGTAGGAGTAGATGACAAGACACGCAGTGTTATAGGCGTGGCTGATGATTCTGCTTTTCAAATCATGGACAACATTGCCAATGCCGTTTCGGACTCCTGCACACCACAGATTGTCCCAGATATAGAGTTGCGGACGATTGATAAGCATACAGTGATTGTTGTTACGGTTGCGCCGGGACCAAACAGACCATATTATTTGAAGTCAAAAGGAAAAGAAAATGGAACATATATTCGCGCGGGAGGTACTTCCAGACCAGCGGATCATGAAAAAATACGGGAACTGGAAATGGAAGGCGCCCACATTTCGTGGGATGAATTAACATGTATCGGGTATGAGACAACAGAGAAGGAAATAAAAAAACTCTGCAGGGATATTATGAAATATCGGGAGACTGTTGGATTGCCGAAACGTAAGGTGACAGACACTCAACTGATGAATTGGAAACTTTTAAAGAAAACAGATACGTCGCTGCTCGCATCAAATGCCTATGTCTTGCTTGTGTCTGATTATTTTCCGTTTTCAAAAACGCAATGTGCCGTTTTTAAAGGAACAGAAAGAACCGTTTTTCTTGATAAGCGGGAATTCACTGGACCTGTCTATGAACAGATTGAGGAGGCAATGGCATTTGTTTTGCGAAATATTCGGTTAGGGGCAACAATAGAGGGGCTGGTTCGGAAAGAGGACTATGAGCTTCCGATAGAAGCGATTCGTGAAATGATTGTCAACGCACATTGTCATCGCAATCTGACAGATAATTCCTGTGTTCAGGTGGCTGTGTACGATGACCGGTTGGAGGTCACATCGCCAGGGGGACTTTACAACGGACTTACTTATGAGGAGATTGTGAGTGGGCATTCGAAGCTTAGGAACAAGGGAATTGCTAATGTTTTTAATCAAATGGGTTTTATTGAAGCATGGGGCACCGGAATACGCAGGATCAGACAGGCAGCCGAACGCTATGGGCTTCCAGATCCGGAGATACAGGTTTTTGATGATATGTTCCGCGTAAATCTTTATCGCAGACCATTATCAGAAGTATCAAATGACTGCAGCAAAGCATCGGAGAAGCATCGGAGAAGCATCGGAGAAACATCGGAGAAACATCGGAAACAGTTCGGAGAAGATTTAAACGATACACAAAAAAAGATTTTGGAGCTTTTGTCTGCGGATGGAAAACTTTCCGCCGTAAAGTTGGCGAAACAGATCGGGGTGTCCGGCAGAAATGTAGAAGTAAATATCAAAAAACTCAAAGAGCGCGGTATGCTGATTCGCTGTGGCGCTCCCAAAAGTGGGTATTGGAAAGTTATAGATAAAAAATCGTTGGATTGAGGTGATGATGCAGTATTTTCGCTTGCTTTTGTACACCAGTACTCCAATTTCTAACTGGATGGAGTACTAGGCTGGGAAGAAAAACTGAGACCATCAAGGCGTGGCAGCTCATCATAGGCACAGGATCTTATGACGGGAACGCATCGCCGGTTCATCGTCTGCTGGATATCACGGACAGGCTAAAGAAGACGCCTGAAGTGCGGATTATCCAGATCAATCCCTTTCGGGCTTTTTCGTCTGGAAGGGATACGATCGGAAATGTATTGGGCACGTTTCAGCAGTGGCAGGAGGCGCATGATCATCTTGTCCGGAAAATGATGTATGACGCACCGGATTTTCTATGGTTTGAGGAAGATCTGAGCGCCGAATGGATATGGGCAGTTGAGGAATGGGTTACACAGGAAGATGTGAAGCCCTAAATGAAAAATAAATATACGTTGTAAAAAGCAGGCAAAGATTTTATAATCAGGTATATCAATCGAAGTAAATCACGGAGAATTGGAGATAAATATGTCAGAATTAACATCAGTGATGAATATTGGTAGGGAAATGGAAAAAAAGCTGATATCTGTTGGTATTGAATCTCCCGAAGAGCTAATTGAGACAGGAGCAAAAGGCGCATTTCTGAAACTAAAGCAGAAATATCCAAATGTGTGTCTGGTACATTTATATACATTAGAGGGAGCCATTCATAATACAGAATATAACAGACTCTCAGAAGATACCAAAAAGGAGCTGAAAGAATTTAGCGATTTTCTAAAAGGAGAGTAATGGATTCATATGGATGTTGGATACAGTAATACGAAAGGTAATTTTTCCCTGCGGGCGGCGGCATTGATTATTCATGATAATGATTTGCTGCTTGCACAAAATGATCAATACGACTGCTATTACACTGTTGGTGGAGGAATACAGCAAAATGAAACCTCGGAAAATGCGGTGATCAGAGAATGTTATGAGGAGACGGGCTGTCACTTTGAAATAGACAGGTTAGTATTTGTACAGGAGCGTTTGTATAAGGTAGAAGGCATAGACCATCACGAGATCGTATTTTTCTATCTGATGAAGAAAAGGAGTCTTGCGCTTTATAATGGTATCAATACAGACCAGAAAAAAGAGCATTTGCATTGGATACCCATAGATGAGTTAGGGAATTTAAATATAGTGCCTGCTTTTATAAGGACGGCAGTAAAAAATTTACCCAAGGAAGTTATTCACATTATATCGCATGAATAATCTTCAATTTTCCGGGCTGCTGTTTTAGAAATGGAAATGTCGGGAATATACAATACAGCCATTTTTGCGCGTTGTAAAATGGATATGATAAAAATAGAATGAATGGAGAATGAAAATGGATAAAAAGAAGATTGAAGTGATTCCGTATCTGGAATTTAAGGGGGACTGTGAGGAAGCGATTAATGCCTACATTGAGGCATTTGGAGGCAAGATTTATGGGCTGTCCCGTTTTTCTGAGCATACGGCTGATACGCCGGATTTTATCGGAAAAGTAATGCATGTGGAGTTTGCCATCGGCGATACACATATGTCAGCGGGCGATGGCGGTAGCTACGGGGGAGTGAAGAACGGTATAAAGCTGATGATTCATATGGACTCAGAAGCGGAAGCGTTACATGCCTTGTCGGTATTGGCGAAAGGCGGAACCATACTTCAACCACTGCATCCGCATCCGGAACCGGATGATGGTGGCTGCGGTTCTCTCGCGAGAGACCGTTTTGGTTATACGTGGATAATTACGTGCCCAAATCCGGCTAAGCAGCAGGAACAGTAATTACTTTAAAATTTCAACCTCTGGCGGAAATATAAATTTGAAGGACATTAATATGGTTTATTATTCAAACGGACAAATCGTGATTCGCAATATGGAAGACCGGGACGCACAGTTAATCACGGATGCTGAAATTGAACAAGGCTGGCATGCGACAGTTGATAAATATCAAAAAAGGCTGGAAGACCAAAGATTGGGAAAGGCAGTTTCACTGGTTGCGGAATATTCCGGCAAACCGGTTGGCTATATCAATATTTACCCCAATGCAGAAGAAGGTCCATTTGAAGAAAAGGGCTATGGAAGTGCCCAGCGAATGTATGTGAAGCGCGGTTATATACCGGACGGCTCTGGTGTCTGGTATCAGGACAAAATATGCGCGCCACATGGCGACTGCAAAAACGATGACGATCTGGTCTTGTACCTTTCAAAGAAATTATCAGTTTCCTGACGCTACACAGCGTTGTAGGTTCCTGTTTAAATTCCGTACCTGCAGGCTTTACGGGATCAATGATGTATTTTGTAATTACAATTTTTAACTTTATCAGGGGACAAACAGATGAAGAAGTCAAAAGAAGGAAAAACAAAAGAAAGAAAACTGACATTTTGGGAAACCATCAGAAATGATTGTTATGCATTAAAACTTGGATTTTCGCTTGAAAAGAGTATGGTGATACACTCTTTTTTTGTTCAGGCAGCAGGATATTTTGAGTGGGTTTTCTTCGATGCGGTTTTCATACGCCACATTGTCGGCGCGCTCGACCAGAATCAGGATTTCCAGGCGGTGTTCCGTTTTATTCTGATGTGCGGGGCACTGTTCTTTTTGCTGAGCGTGTACAGGAATTATGTGGAGAACGTCGTAGTTCCGCTGTCATCCGTCAGGCTGTATTACGGCGTTTACAAGATGCTGTATGCAAAGGCAAAAAACGTGGAGCTGCGCTGTTATGAGGACTCGGAATTTTATAACCGGTACACGATGTCAATGGACGGTGCGGATACCAAAATTCTGGAAATCATTCAAAACGTGTGGGGCGTACTGGGAGGGACGGCGGCGACAATCGCGGTGTTTTGGTTTATGTACGATATTGACCACTATGCCGTGCTGTTTATTTTGTCCCCGTTAGTCGGCAATTTTGTGTTTGGGCATTTCAAAAACAAATATGAATTTAAACGCTATACGGAGCAGGCGCCCGATGACAAGGTGCTCAATTATGTAAACCGCGTGATGTACCTTCCCGACTATGCGAAGGAAATCAGGCTTTCAAATGTGTTCGCACTGCTAAAGCAGCAGTACCGTGATGCGACGGATCACAAAGTCCGCACGGCCGTGAAATATGCGTTCAGCAACGCGAGTTTAAGCTTCCTCAAGATCACATTTACCTTTACAGTGATCTTTGAGGGCGTCCTGCTGTACGCGGTTTACCGCAACCGTGTTACGGGTACAATATCCCTGGCGCAGCTTACGGTCATGTCCAGCCTGATGGTGGCCATGACGTGGATTTTGATTGGCTTGTTTGAGAATCTGATGAGCATTATGAAAAACGGCATGTTTATCAATAATTTCCGTGGGTTTATGGATTACGAGGAAAAAATTCCCGAAGATCAGGACGGCGTGATGCCGGAGGGCGCGTTTGAGACGCTGGAATTTGACCATGTAAGCTTTTCCTACAAAGAGGAGGAGACGATCAAGGACTTGTCGTTTACGATCAGGGCGGGCGAGATCGCGGCGTTAGTCGGGCATAACGGAGCCGGAAAAACCACGATCATCAAGCTGCTTCTGCGCCTGTACGACCCTGTTTCAGGCGTGATCCGGTTAAACGGAAGGGATATCAGGGAGTACAATCTCCACGCGTACAGGGAGCTGTTTGCCGTTACATTTCAGGATTTCAGCATATTTGGCATTTCTGTCATGGAGAACGTGCTGATGGGGAGACACTATGAAAATGACGAACAGGCGGCGGCAGACGCGCTGAAAAAGGCGGGGGTGTATGAGCGGGTCCTGTCCCTGCCAAACGGCATGCACACGGTGATGACGAAGGAATTTGACGCGGACGGCGCGGTATTCTCAGGCGGGGAGAGCCAGAAGCTTGCCGTGGCGAGAACCTTTGCGAAGGATTCCTACATCAAGATTTTTGACGAGCCGTCAAGCGCGCTCGACCCCATCGCGGAATATGAGCTTTTTCAGAATATTATGAAAGAAGGCAGCGACCATACCATGTTTTTTATCTCACACAGACTGTCCTCGGTCAAAAAGTGCGATAAGGTCTTTATGCTGGAAGGCGGAAGGCTGATCGAGGAGGGGTCTCATGCAGAGCTGATGGCGCGAAACGGCAGTTATGCGAAGATGTACCGCAGACAGGCGATGAACTACCTGGCGCTGGACACGAAGGAGGAGGTGGCAAATTGAAAAAGGATACAAACAATACAAAACAGTCCGCCGCAACCGTGTGGCGCAATAACTGTTTTTTGCTCAAACTCATGTTTGGCGCTTCCCCCTCATTTGTTATTTTTATGGTGCTGGACGCCATACGGAACCAGGTCTCCATCTTCTTTGAACATACATACGGAATCGGTTATGTGCTGGAGGCCGCCGAATTTCACTATCCGTTCCGGCAGGTGGCGCAGTTTATATTGATCCTGGCGGCCTGTATCACGCTGGGCATGGTATTTACAGTAGTGGCGGGCGATTATATCCAGGAGAAGGAACGACCAAAGGTCAGGGAAAAGATCAAAATGCTCCTGTATGAAAAGACAAAGGAGCTGGATCTGGCGTGCTATGATAATCCGGAGTATTATAATGAGATGGTACTTGCAGTTTCCGAGGTGGACACACAGATTGACAGGTGCGAGATGTTTTTGCGCAACACGGCGTCAGGCATCACGGTTTTTATCTCCACGGGGATTTACTTTCTGATCAGGGACAGCTTTTCGATTGTGTTTGCGGCGGCCTCCTTCATCATGGCGTTTGCGTTTAACCAGTTATATAATAAGCGTTCCTTTCAGATCCGGGTGGAGCGCAATCCGCACGAGAGAAAGCGGGAGTATGTCAAAAGGGTGTTTTATCTGAACGATTACGCCAAGGAAATCCGCCTGAATCCCGAGATTCCCGGCATTTTGTTCCGGACGTTTGAGCAGGCCAACGACGAGGTCTACAATGTGGAGAAAAAGCATGCCAGGAAGCGGCTTTTTCTGGGCGTCATGCGCAGATATGTGAGCAACGCGTTTTTCAGCGATGTGCTGTATATCTCCTATCTGGTTTACCAGGCGGCTGTGCGGGGTGCGCTGTCCTTCAGCGGGGTGGCGATTCTGTATAACTCTTTTGGAAGACTGAAAAGGGGAATGAGCATTTTTACGGACGTATATCCGTTCGCCTGTGAGAGCAGCCTATATGTGCAGAAAATCCGTGATTTTCTGGCGTATGAGCCTGTGATACAGAGTGAGGAGGGGATCGAGCCGGCAGAAGGCGCTAAGGAGATGGCGTTGGAAAACATTGCTTTTTCCTATGATAAAGCTAGCGGCGACAAAAAGACCGATGCCCTGCTGCAGGACATATCACTTCATATTGCGCCCGGTGAAAAGATTGCGCTAGTGGGCTATAACGGTGCCGGAAAGACAACGCTTGTCAAGCTGCTCATGCGGCTCTATGATGTGGACGAAGGCAAGATCCTGGCTGACGGAAGGGATATCCGCACTTATGATGTGCGCAAATACAGGGATTCGATCGGAACGGTCTTTCAGGATTTCCAGGTTTTTGCAGGAAGCATCAAAGAAAACGTACTTCTCGATGTTGTTTCTAGCTGCGGCGAGGACGGCATCAGGGAAGCGCTTGCGGACAGCGGCCTGTTAACGCGCGTGGACAAAATGGAAAAAGGGCTTGACACGCCGCTCACGACCGAATTTAAGGAGGACGGCATGAACCTGTCGGGAGGAGAGAGCCAGAAACTTGCGATTGCCAGGGTTTTTTACAGGAAAGCCGGACTGATGATCTTAGACGAGCCGTCAAGCGCGCTTGATCCCATCGCGGAATACCAGTTAAACCACGCTATGCTCTCGGCGACAAAGGATAAGACGGTGATCTTTATCTCGCACCGCCTGTCCACCACAAGGCTTGCCGACCGCATTATCATGCTCGAGCAGGGCAGAATCGTGGAGCAGGGCAGCCACCAGGAGCTGCTTGAGAAAAACGGAAAGTACGCGCAGATGTGGCGTGTGCAGGCAGGGGCGTATATTGAGGTATGAGATGGAGGATCAAAGCAGGGGAAAGAGAATTGAAAGGAGCAGGAAATGGATATTTCAATCAGAAAAGAGCAGGAAAAGGATTACCGGAGAGTGGAGGAAATCACAAGGGAGGCATTTTCGTACCCGGGGCGGATCGAACGCGGGGGCATCGGCTGTCCCTATGAGCACTGGATGGTTCATGCGCTGCGGGAAAGAGACGGCATACCAGAATTAAGTCTGGTTGCAGAGACAGATCATAAGATCGCTGGACATATCATATGCAGTAAGGCAGAGGTGAGAACCCCTGATGATGTTATCCCTGTCCTGAATTTCGGGCCGCTCAGCGTATTGCCGTCATATCAGGGAAAGGGTGTCGGAAAGGCGCTCATAAAAAGTATGATATGCAAGGCGACGGAACTGGGATTTGGCGCAATCCTGTTTTTTGGGAGGCCGGAGTATTATCCGCAATTTGGTTTTCGGGAGGCGTCTGCATGGGGCATTACGGATTCGGACGGATACAATTATCCGGCGTTTATGGGAATGGAGCTTGTCCCTGGTTATCTGTCATGTGCAAAAGGCGGGAAGTATTATGAATCGGACATCTATGACGACAGCCTCAACCGTGACAAAGTAAAGGCGTATGACAGACTGTTTTCAGGATCCGCAGAAAAAATTATATGAGTTCTTTAGAAGGAGATGTTATGGAAAAAATGAATGAGACATATTATAAAAAATTAGCGTCCTATTATGATTCGGAGGGAAGACTGCTGCAATATCCATCGAAAAAGCCAATGAGAATCATTGCGCTGATAAAAATAGCGGAGCAGATCGACATGGACAGAAAATACACAGAGAAAGAAATAAACGAGATCATCAGGCAGAATATTGCGTTTACGGACATAGAACTGATTCGCAGGGAAATGTTTCAATACCGCCTGATCGGACGGCTCCGGGACGGTTCCGAGTATTGGGCGGAAAAGGACTGGAGAAGCACTTATGAGGACATGATACGATGAGTGACGCGCTTATCATCAGCAGGTGGGCGCTGATCCGCCGCAATGAACTGGTGGATATACCGGACAAAATAGAGATTCATTCCGATTTTTTGCAGTCGATTTCCCATGAGGCGTTTGAGAGCGCGTTCCGGGAAATCGGAGGGTTGTTTTACCAGATGTATTCTGACATGGCGGATGCACCGCAGAAGTTTGGACTGCCATTATACAGGACAGATGAATATGACTATTTTTCCAGTCAGGCAAGGGAAGCGAGAAGCGCGCCCTGGCAATTGTTTTATTTTCTTTTCTGTCTGTTTGCCTGCGGCCGTTTCAGGGACGACATATTTGTCGCGGACACGGCGGAGGTGCGCAAAATAAATAAGGCGAAAAGGACGAATGTATTGTTGGAAGCCTTGTGTGATTACGGTTTTACATTTGACGGCATCAAAAGGTTTCAGTTGTCATCAGGCGAAGCGATGGAAATCGATTATCCCGATAACCGGAACGTTTTGGAGGTACTTTCTGCCGTCGCCCAAAAGGTAAAAAATACGCAGCTCAAAGACGTGAAAAATTATTATTCGAACCAGACTGCATTCAGCAACGCGTTCATTGGCTGGAATTACAGGATTTTATCGGAGGATCTGCACACATGCAGTCTCGCGGAGGGCTGCGGCTATGTCGCGGACAAGATGCACGATGCGGCGGACAGGGAGGTTATAGCCGCCCTGGACAAAATCCTGATGGACGGCGGCGCTGTCAGGAAGAAAGGCGATCCCAATGAGGGGCCGTCTGTCCGGTATTTTTGCAGAAAATCGTCCGTATACGATTATGCACTGACCTCCAATACAGGAAAGCTGTATCTGGAATTGAGAATCCGGAATGCACAGAATTGCCTGGCGTACCTGAGCGAGTGCCCCGAAAGGATCGTGGAAATGTTCCGTCATAGCGACGCCGGGTGCCAGAACCGTGCAAACGGCACCTGCAGATCCAGCGTAAAGTATATGTTCGAACAGGAGGAAAAATGGCACTGCGGGTGCTGCGGCGCGCCGTTTCGAATCCAGCCTGTTATGGAAGATATTCCGCACTACCTGAAATTAATGGAACTGGGCGGCAAAAAGTAAGCGATATATGCTTTCACAGTGATGATGCGGTTGTCAGATCAGCAGTACAAGACCGTTTATAGTCAGCTTCAAAAATACGCACAGGAATATATAGACAACAAATATCCCTGAACAGTTTAGCACAAAGAAAGGCGGTTGTATATGGAAATTACTTATCATTGGGAAGGCGACTATTTGATTCCTGACCTCAAACTTTCGGATACAACAGAATATCATATCGGAAAGTATGGAAGAATGAGGCAGCGTTTTTTGAAGGAGAATCATGGAGGCATTTATTCATATATGATTCTATCAGAAACATTATGGAAGCACCTTGCATGAGATTGATGAAGAATGCAATGAAATGATGGACAGGCTTGTGGGGCAGATGGCAAAGAAAGAGGGCGTGACGGAGCAGCTAAAATCCGATGACTGGCTTTGATGGCTTCAGAAGATGAACAGCATTAGGAGCAGGGCGGAGGAAGTAGTGCTGCACGATCTGATATATTCCCTTTAGTTTTGTTCCCCCCCATTGCATTAAAAATGCCAATGGCGGTATTCTGAAAAAATCAAAATTGGGGATTGACAGGAAATGAATTTTGACTAGAGCGTGTCTGAAAAATGCTTTCCGTCAGATATGCGCCGCAATTTGTGGGAGATTTGTGTCAAATGAAGGAGGCGTAGCGGGCTACGTCGACTGAATGCGGTGCAAATATCACGCAAAGTGGTGAATACGACGCATACGCGTCGTTATACAGATGGCGGGAATGATTTTTCAAACACGCTCTAGATTTTGTCTAATAAAAGTATTGAATTTTCTCCTGTATCGCATTATACTATAAATATAGTACATGATAAGGAGAAGAAAAATATGACAGAAGCGGAATTGGAAATCATGGAGGACATGCTTCAGGACATTATTTAAGCATTGATTATATCAATAGAACTATAGATATAGTTCGAATTGTTGACTGCAATAACAATGATGCATATTATGGTATTCATTATGTGCCATTATCAGAAGCTTTCAATGGTATTAATAAAGAATCAGACAGATATTTAATTTATTAAAAGAGAGCAGTAAATTTATGGAAAAACGGTATATAGCGCTAATACTTATGTTCATAGTCAGTATTGCAGGCTGTGGCAGCAAGGACGACAGCCTTTTTGATTTCCGGGAACAGAAAAAAGAAATGGTCGGCTACACATGAGTCAGATGATGAATTGTGGCTATATGATTACCAGTCAGGGCAATTGGAATGTATTTCCCTCGAGAAGATGGGCGGAAAATTTGCTTATATGCCATTGGATGATCTGATTATCGTATCTACGAGAAACGGAATATGGTGTATCGAACCGGAGACACAGACATACACAAACATGCTTTTGTTTGGCGATGAATATTCCTATGGCAATATCTGGCATGCTTTGGATGGCAGTGCATACATGCAGATTGATTCATCTGAGGAAAAGATCAGTATTGCGAAAATGTATAAAAATCACAGAAGCTGATCTTTAATGGAATCTGTCGGCACATTCAGATAAGCATTTATATATTGGTGTATAGATGCGATGTGATGGATATTTGTTTGAAACAATTGATGGTGGAAATAGTTGGAATCCAGCTATAATGCATAAAGCAAAAAATTTTATAGGAATTATTGCGATTAATTATCTCTGTTAGAACAGGGGGTGGTCATAAAAATTATTGCAGAAGAAAATGACTTTTATCAGATCGTCTTTGAAGGTCAGGATGGCAATGAGGACTTAATTGGATATGTAAAAAAAGAATATATTGATCTGAGTTAAGGGACTCTAAACCAGATGAGAGAATTAAGAATATATTTACGGTGCAAAGAACAACGACTGTTATCAGAAGTAAAGAGCGCTTCGGATAACAAATATTACAGGAATACGGAGGAAGGTGCGGAATATGAAAAAAATTGCAGGTATTACATTCAGTTTTCTAATC
>JAETQH010000072.1 GCA_021770785.1 Lachnospiraceae bacterium | reverse complement strand
CATATCTAAAGTATCAATTTAACAATTATATATTCAGAAAGAAAATATTTTCAATAAGATAACTCTATTTTACCATTGTGGATAACTTTTCCCTTTTAGTTATGCAATTACCTATACTCTACCATTATAGGGCTATTGTCAGACAATTTCAAGTCCTACTTTATTCCTTTTTCCGGTTATCCGCATTCGGATCTGTTTTCCGAAAGCTGCCCTCCTTGATCTCATCGATCAGTTTCTCGATCAACTGCTTCTTCATATACACATCAAAGCTCAGAAAACAGATGAATGAAAACAGCTTCAAGAACTCCCTGCTGTCCTCCGGGGCATCCTCAAAAGTCCCCATCGCACAGTCATACTCTGCCATAACATGCTGCTTGAGCGACTCGATCTGGTCATATCCTACCTGAAAAACTTCTTCGTAGATGGACTGGATATCAAATGCCTCATCCTTGTGAAAAAACTTTTCCGTGACCGGACCGAGCAATGTCTGGATATCGCTGATCGACAGTATGCCCTTGTAATAATATATAAAGATCAGAACTAAAATGTGCTCCCTCGAATATTTCTTTCTGATCGGCGGCGGCAGGAGATCATTCTTCGCATAATTGTTGATCATGGTCTTTGTCATGATCTTATCGTCCCCGGGATACCTGGACGTTTTCCGGAAATTTTTATCCATAAAAGTCGTCACCTGATCCATATACAGATCAATATTGGGTATATCAGAAGACTTCACATAGCTAATCCTGTCAAAGCTCTCCATGATACTGTTCAATAAATCTTTCGTGTTTATATGCATATGCACTACCATGCCTTTCTGGTAAACTGACCATTTGTACATAAGACAACGTCCCATGACTTTCTTGCTTCGATCTTATTATATAGTATTCAAAACTACTTATCAAGACTATCGCCCCATTTTCTCAACTTTACAGTGTGCCCCAAATATGTTAGAATATTTAAAACTGTAAAACTTTACAGCACTAAAGCCTTCACAAAAATAATAGCTGTAATCAGGAGGTATTATCAAGTCATGAATAAAAAAATAAGAACCGATTCCGTCGATCATCTGATCGATGCCCTGCTCTGTCTCGAAACCAAGGAGGAAAGCTACAATTTTCTCGAAGATCTCTGCACGGTCAACGAACTGCTCTCCCTCTCGCAGCGTTTTGAAGTTGCGACCATGCTGCGCGATCACAAAACATATCTCGAGATCGCGGATAAGACTGGCGCCTCGACAGCAACCATAAGCCGCGTAAACCGCTCCCTGAACTATGGAAGCGACGGATACGAACTGATCTTCGAGCGGCTTGCAGCCAGGCAGGCGGATTAAGAAACTATTTCCATGGAAAAAACCGGACAGCTACAATGCCTGTCCGGTTTTTCCTAACCATAAGTCTCCATGAGTCCCAGCGGGTCGATATATTTCTCGTTTTCTATGATCTGATACCGGAGCTCTTCTTTTCCCGTCTCAATATTAAACAGCTCTGTCGCATTCGTCACACTGTCCCCTTCCTTTACCTTGGGAACCGCTCCATTTCTGTACACAGAAAAATATCCGTTGCCATGGTCGATCATCACAATGTATCCTGCTTCCCCATCACCGGTGACCGAAGAGACTGTGCCGTTTGCCGTTGCAACCACGCTTGTTCCCTGCGACGCATAGAATACAGCGACCGGGTTCCCCTCCAGCGCAGTCTCGTCCTCCTTGTAGGACGCCGTTCCTCTTAGCGGAAAACCCGTAGGGATGTATGTCTGTGCGATCCTGGCCTCCCTCTCCTTTTCCTGCTGAATCTTTCCATTGATAGTGTCGCTTAAGATCTCAACCTTCTCCTGCAGCTCTTCATTTTCCCTGAGCAGCTCTTCCTTTTGTGCAAGCAGTTCTTCATTCTGCGCCGCAAGCTCGCCTGCACGCGTCTCGAACAGCGCTGCATGATCGTAGGAACGGTTGAGCTCCCCCGCCAGAATGAAGCAATACGCCATCGCCGCTATCATCAGCAGCGCAACCGCCGCCAGAAAGACCACACATATCCGCAGGCTCGCCGAAAAATGCCTGTCCGCTCTCCCATCATTCCCGTCTGACACGATCTGCACACTGTAGCGTACCTTCCTCCGCTCTCCTGTCTCTCCACTGCACTGCAACACAGTCACCTCCCTTATCATTCATAAATGAACAAACAGTTCAGTTTCCTACTCTTCTGAGCACCTCTTCAAAGGCAAGCGCCCCGCCAAAAATGTCAAGCGCGCTTCCGATCGTCACATTGATCTTCCCGCCGCCAAGCGACCGCAGCAGATCGATGTCCTCATAGCTGTGCACTCCGCCCGCATAGGTGACTGCATTCCTGCCAGGACTGCCGCGCCACTTCCCAAGCTGCCTGACAAGCGTCTCTTCGATTCCCTGGTTCTTTCCCTCCACATCTACGGCATGGATCAGGAATTCATCACAGTATCCTGCCAGCATGTCAAGCG
Organism: Lachnospiraceae bacterium; assembly: GCA_021770785.1. Lineage (GTDB taxonomy): Bacteria > Bacillota > Clostridia > Lachnospirales > Lachnospiraceae > Roseburia. The sequence continues at coordinate 15,980 of JAETQH010000072.1, read as the reverse complement.
TGCGCTCCTCAACCTTTTCTTCCGTAAATTTCTGCCAGCGGTCCGTAACGATATAATAACAATCGTTTTTTAAACGGCAGCTCAGATCCAGCACCAGATGCTCTTTTCCCGCTGCCCTGCATATTTTGTCCAGATGCCCCATATGGATACGGCCATCGCAAAACACATAGGATGTGACGATCACATGGGAAGCACCCGCCTCGAGATATTCGGCGGCATTGTCAGCGTTGACACCGCCACCGATCTGAAGCCCGCCGGGAAATGCGGCAAGCGCGCGCATCACCTGAGCCCTGTCAGCTTCATAATACGGGCTTGAGGCGGGATTGAGCAGGATGATATGCCCTCCTCTTATACCGTTCTTCCTGTATAGCTGCGCGTAGTATTCAGCACCCTTTTCCGCCACGAAATTCTCCGTGGCAAGGTCGCCTCCATCCTCGAGCGAGCTCCCGACGATCTGCTTGACCTGCCCGTTATGTATATCAATACATGGTCGGAATTCCATCAGAACCTCCCTGGTAACACCCGTTACTGAACAACAGCTTTCATGTCATACCTGCCCGCAGGCTTTCCCTTCAGATATTTTGCCGCCTGGACCGCGCCCTTTCCAAAGAGCGCCTTGGAGTATGCCCTGTGCGAAAAAGTGATCACCTCATCCTCACCTGCAAAGATCACATCATGGTCGCCCACGATCGTACCGCCTCTGACCGCGCTAATCCCGATTTCCTTGTCCGTCCGTTTTGCCCTCACCTGGCTCCTGTCATAGACATACTCATACGTATTATCAAACGCTTCATTGATGCTGTCGGCAAGTGCAAGCGCTGTCCCGCTCGGTGCATCTACCTTGAGGTTATGATGCTTCTCCACGATCTCGATATCAAATCCCGCCGGAACAAGCGTCTCTGCCGCCTCCTTCAATATCTTGAGCAGCATGTTGATGCCGAGCGACATGTTCGCCGACTTGAGCACCGCCACACTTCTGGAAGCCTCCTCGACATGCGCAAGCTGTGCCTCAGATAACCCTGTCGTGCAGAGCACACACGGGATCTGCTTTTCCACACAGTAGTCCAGCAGCCCGTCAACCGCCTGCGCAACACAGAAATCGATCACTACATCCGCCGCAATGTCACATTTTGCGATACTGGGAAACACAGGATATGTATTCTTAATGTGGTCTGATGCGTCGACACCCGCCACGATCTCGATCTCCGGATCCGATGCGATGATCCCCGTTATCATCTGCCCCATTTTACCGTTACAGCCATGCATTATTACTTTTGTCATTTTCTCTATCCTTTCGCCTTGTCACCTGTATACGATCGGTCCGCCCATCACAGAAGACCGTAATTTTTCATCGCCGCCTCAAGCTTTGCCGCAGTCGCATCCTCCATCTCTGTCAGGGGTCTTCTCAGCGGGCCTGCCTCCAGCCCCATCAGGTTCATCGCCTTCTTGACAGGGATCGGATTGACTTCGCTGAACAGCGCCGTGATCAGCTCGATCGCTTCAAGCTGCAGTCTCGCACTCTCCTCGATCTCCCCCGCAAAATATTTCGCACAGATGTCATGCGTCTGCTGCGGCGCGATATTGGCAAGTACGGAAATAACCCCCTTTGCCCCCAGCGACATGAACGGCACGATCTGATTGTCATTGCCCGAGTAGACGTCCACCTTTCCTTTTGCGAGCGCCATCAGCTTGGCATACTGGATAAAATTATCCGTCGCATCCTTCACCCCCACAATGTTTGGTTCCTCCTCGCACAGTGAGACGATCGTCTCCGGAAGGATGTTCACACCGCCGGTTCTCCCCGGAATATTATACAGGATGATAGGGATCTGAACCGCCTCCGCGATCAGCTTAAAGTGCTCCTTCAACCCTTTCTGGGTAGCCTTATTGTAGTAAGGAGTGACAACAAGCAGTCCGTCAGCCCCTGCCTTCTCCGCCTCCTGTGAGAGATATATCGCTGTCTGGGTACAGTTTGAACCGGTCCCTGCGATCACGGGTATCCGCTTATTGACCTGCTTTACACAGAAACGGATACATTCCAGGTGCTCCTCATGTGTGAGTGTGGAAGCCTCACCTGTCGTCCCGCACACTATGATCGCATCTGTATTGTTCGCGATCTGGAACTCGATCAGCTTCGCAAATGCCTCATAGTTCACTTCCCCGTTTGGTTTCATCGGTGTAACGATCGCAACACCTGCTCCTTTGAATATAGACATACTGAATCCTCCTTAAAAAATTTTCTTTATTATCACGGACGCCCGTGTGAAATCGAGTAGGGAAGATCGATCTTCCCTACTCGCGCGCGACCCGTGCGCCGCACTGGCGGCATATTTCCTCTGCACGGGTCTGCGCATAAAAGAAACCGATCATCTACACGCTAGATGGTCGGCATCCTATTCCCGTAAAGCACAGCCGCCGGAATTTCGGTTCCAGCTAAATAATGATAGCTCTCCATCTGCCGATGACAGTCATACAGCTCTTAACTGCACGCCCAAGCAAAAGCCCTCAGGCTGCTCCTGCTTTCGGCGTCTTTTCCTTTCCTTCCCACATACACGGCACCTGATACCTGAATGGGAAGTACTGATAAAAAACGCAACCTCTACCCAATCTTTCTTCTTTTACTTTATTATATAGCGCAGCACGCAGACTGTCAACCGGAAATCACATAAAGGAGCCATAAATGACTCCTTCACTGTCTGACTAATATATCTTATAATTGACTGCCTCGATCTTATAGATCTCGTCTGCAAGCTGACACACATCATCATTGAGCCGTATGCCTGTCAAAATGATGTCCACATCCTCAGACCTCACATCCAGGATATGGCGCAGGTCCTCGATCGTTATGATCCCCTTGTCGATCAATCCAAGTACCTCATCCAGAATCAGCAGACCGCACTCCCCGGTCGTGAGAACTTTTTTTGCAAAATTAAGACCGTTCTTGATATTGTAGATCTCCTCCTGCTTGCGCTCGTCAGAAAGCTGTGCAAATTCCTCCTCACTCTTCTCAAACCGGAAGATCTTGATCTCCGGCTCCAGCCTTTTGAGAAATTCCTCATTCTGACACCCTTTCAGGAAATTGATGATCACCACACCTTTGCCCGCACTCGCCACCTGGATCGCCCTGCCAAGCGCCGCTGCGGATTTGCCATGTCCTTCCCCGCCGTATACCTGTACCAATCCTTTTTCCATAGATTTATACCTTATGTCCTTTCCGTATAACCGCACTGTTCCGCACAGCTATGAACAATCATCGCAACAGTCCGGATACCGCCACCGTCACCAATCATCACTTCGAACATGATAGCATACTGCATGGGATTTTGCAACTCTGAATTCTCTACAGCTCTTCCTCATCCTCCTCCGGAAGTTCAAGCTTGCTGACAGAAACCTCGTAGGCGATCCGTTTCTCCAGCTCATCCTCGGAGAGCTTTTTCATGTACTCCCTTGACTGAATCCGCCCCCACACCAGGCAGCGCTCCCCCACCTCGAAATTGGAGGCATAGCGGGCGTTTCTTCCCCAGCAGATGCACGGGATGTAATCCGACTTGCCGTATGGACGGTTGACTGCCAGTAACAGATCCGCGATCTCCCTGCCAAGAGGAGTCTTTCTATATACAGGTTCCTTGCACACGTAGCCGTCAAGGAAGATCTGGTTCGTTTTGATATTCTCACTGATCTCCTCCACAAATTCGATCTCCCTTGCAAATACGGAGAGAACCAGTTTATTTTTATGCTCCTCATGCCTATTGTAAGAGCGGAACTGACCGTTCACCACCACCATCATGCCGCGAAAGTCCCCGCTTACGTCGAGCAGCCTCTCTGAAATCATCACCGGTATGATATCCATGGACTCAGACAGCCTCGCCACCTGAATGTCGACCATGTAGAATCCCTCACCAAAAATCTCATGGCTGAATGAGAACTCACTTACGATCTCTCCCATGACTGTCACCTGATTGTTTTCAATAACCTGCTCATGATACCCGTTTTTTGTCTTTAATGTTTCTTGCATTCTTTTCATTCTCCCTTCGTTCTTGTAGTTAAATCATATGCTACTTTATACGGTAAATAAAGCTTGAAATATCGCAGAAAAAGCGCTTATCTGCTACATTTCGACACGGTTCGACACCATGTGCCAGATATCGGTATCCAATTAAGCCGCATTTTGAGAAATGCCGTAGAAATGTTTTTTTAACATTGCAAAAAATATGCGTAAGTGCTATACTATTTTGGCGTATTTGAGGAGAGTATATTATTATGGAGGATTTACCGATATGATTCAGAAAAGAGAAGATGTCAGAAACGTAGCCATCATCGCCCATGTCGACCACGGCAAGACGACGCTCGTGGACGAACTGCTAAAGCAGAGCGGCGTGTTCCGCGAGAACCAGGAAGTCGCCGAACGCGTCATGGATTCCAACGACATAGAGCGCGAGCGCGGCATCACGATATTATCAAAAAATACAGCCGTTATGTATAAAAATACCAAGATCAACATCATCGATACCCCGGGACATGCCGATTTCGGCGGCGAGGTTGAGCGCGTCCTCAAAATGGTAAACGGTGTTATCCTCGTCGTCGACGCGTTCGAGGGCGCCATGCCGCAGACGAAATTCGTGCTCAGAAAGGCACTCGAGCTCAAGCTTCCCGTCATTGTCTGCATCAACAAGATCGACCGCCCCGAGGCGCGTCCTGCCGAGGTTGTCGAGGAGGTGCTGGAGCTTTTCCTTGAGCTTGACGCGGACGATTCCCAGCTCGACTGCCCTTTCGTGTACGCCTCTGCCAAGACAGGCGTCGCTTCTCTGGACGAGGACGGAACAGGCGTCGACATGACGCCGCTGTTCGAGACGATCCTCGACTATATCCCGGCACCGGAGGGCGATCCCGAAGCGGGCACACAGGTGCTGATCAGCACGATCGACTACAACGAATATGTGGGCCGCATCGGTGTGGGCAAGGTGGACAACGGCACCATCGCCGTCAACCAGGAGGTCATCATCTGCAACCACCACGAGCCGGACAAGCAGAAAAAAGTTAAAGTCAGCAAACTCTACGAGTTCGACGGTCTGAACAAAGTGGATGTCAAGGAAGCCGGGATCGGTTCGATCGTAGCCATCTCAGGCATTGCAGATATCCATATCGGCGATACGCTCTGTGCTGTCGACAACGTTGTGCCCATTCCTTTCCAAAAGATCAGCGAGCCAACGATCGCCATGCAGTTCATCGTCAACGACTCACCGCTTGCCGGACAGGAAGGAAAGTACGTGACCAGCCGCCATATCCGCGACAGGCTTTTCAGGGAGCTCAATACCGATGTGTCACTGCGCGTCGAGGAGACAGACAGCCCGGACTCCTTCAAGGTTTCCGGACGCGGCGAGCTGCATCTCTCCGTGCTGATCGAAAATATGCGCCGCGAGGGCTTTGAGTTTGCCGTCAGCAAGGCGGAGGTTCTGTACAAGACAGACGAAAACGGCAAGAGACTGGAACCGATGGAGCTTGCCTATGTGGACGTTCCCGAGGAATTTTCCGGCACCGTCATCGAGAAATTAAGCCTGCGAAAAGGCGAACTGCAGAATATGGGCAAGGCAAGCGGCGGATACGCCCGCCTGGAGTTCTCCATCCCGTCGCGCGGCCTGATCGGATACCGCGGCGAGTTCATGACGGACACCAAGGGAAACGGCATCTTAAATACGATATTTGACGGTTACGGGCCTTACAAGGGTGATATCCAATACCGCAAACAAGGCTCCCTGATCGCATTTGAGGCAGGCGAGGCGATCACATACGGTTTGTACAATGCCCAGGAGCGCGGCACTTTATTTATCAGTCCCGGCGAGAAGGTCTACTCCGGCATGGTCGTCGGCCAGAACGGAAAAGGCGAGGATATCGAGCTCAATGTCTGCAAGAAAAAGCAGTTGACGAATACACGTTCTTCCAGCGCGGACGAGGCTTTGCGGCTCACTCCGCCCAGGATCTTAAGTCTGGAACAGGCGCTTGACTTCATCGACACGGACGAACTGCTCGAAGTGACGCCCGAGCATCTCCGAATCCGGAAAAAGATCCTAGATCCCACGCTCCGAAAAAGAGCCGGCATGAAAAAGTAGTGATAAAAATAACGCTTGTAACACATAAAAATCCCCTGCATATATTATAAAAAACATATGCAGGGGATTTTTATGTCTAATATTATGAAAGCCGAAACCCCGGCCTATTCTGGAGATCTAACGATCAGCGTCACGTCGTCGCTGGGCTTTATCCCCGTGAATAATGCCACGATCACGATATCTTACTCCGGTGATCCCGACACGGTCGTTCAGACCCTTTCCACCAACGACTCCGGGCAGACCTCCACGATCTCACTTCCTGCCCCGAATCTGTCCTACAGTACCGAGATCAGTGATGTCCAGCCTTACTCGGAATACAACATCTCTGTCACCGCCCCGGGATACGAGCCCGTATATATCTCCGGTACAGAGATCCTGCCTGACGTCACGGCTGTCCAGCCAGTCACCATGAACCCGCTTGAAGTCGAACCGCCGGGAGAGACTGAGGACGATATCGTCATACCCGATCATACATTGTACGGTGAATATCCGCCAAAAATACCGGAAGACGAGATCAAGCCGATGGACGAGAGCGGCGAGATCGTCCTAAGCCGCGTCGTGATCCCGGAATTCGTCATCGTGCACGACGGCGTTCCGCAGGACTCTTCCGCCCCCAACTACTACGTGCGCTACACCGACTACATCAAAAACGTCGTGTCGTCGGAGATCTATGCGACCTGGCCCGAGAACACGATCTACGCCAACACGCTGGCGATCATGTCGTTCACGCTGAACCGCGTGTATACGGAGTGGTATGAGAGCCACTAGTAATCCCTGGATTTTCTTCCTTTCGGAAAGTCTCCTCACTAATCTTAAATATTATCTTAATCTTATCATTCTCAATCTCAATCCTCTCGATTATCTTCGATAACAACACTTTCTTTAAATGCGTATCCGCCTCCATGAACTCCCGTTCCCAATTTGGTATAATCTGCGAGAATTTGTCTATATCATGATTGTCAAGCTCTGTCGCTTGATACTCCTGTTCCTTTTCCTCCACCAGACGTTCAAGCTCTGCTTTTTGCTTTTCTTTTTCCTTTAACAAGTCAGACAGCTTCTCCGCACTAAATATCCCCTCTCCACGCAATGCCTGTGGGATTTGTGATTCCAATGTTTCAATATCTTTCTGTACTGCCTTTTGTTCCTTTCGAATATCCTCAATCTCCTTCCGTATTAACTTGCGCGCTTTTTCCTGTTTTTTAAGTATATCCGTATAAACATCACTCCGCTTCAATTTCGCCATATATTGATTTACCTCTGCAAATACAATCGGCTCAATCTCATCTGCACTATATAAAGTTGCTCCTTGACATTTTATTGATGCATTTGCTCTCTGTGTACACCTATATCTGCGATTCATTTTCTTTACCTTAGTGCCATCCTTTAACGTCCATTGATCATACCTCGAACCATTCGTCATCCTACACCCACAGGAGGCACAATAGAGTAATCCCATCAATGGCAGACTTCCTGTCGTCGTGATCGGATAAGTTTCCTTTTTGTTATTGATATTTAACTTGCGCCCTTCCCGCAATTCCTGCGCCTTGTGCCAAACAGAGGGACTTACAATTTGTAACTCCTCCAACGGTTTTTCCGATAACACCCACTCCTCTACAGGATTTCTCTGATATGTTTTTTTATGAGAACGCCTGTTATATGTAAAATATCCCATGTAAATAGGATTTTTTAACCTGTCTGATATTGTGCAAGCTTTCCATTCCCCTCCCTTAATAGCCGGAATGTGCTGTTCGTTCAAACGTTTTGCGATCGCATATGATCCTAAATTTTCCTCGACTGCCAGACGAAATATTTCTCTAACAACATTTGCTTCACTCTCCACAATACGCAGTTCCTTCAGGCTTCTCCCATGACTTCCAATCTCCCCGCTGTACACCAGTTCATAGCCGTAGGGGGCATACCCCCCTACATGCCTGCCCTGTCTGACCATCTCCTGCTGTGCGGCTTTTACACGTTCCCCGGTTTTGCGCGACTCCCTCTCATTTGACCAGAACTTGATGAAAAGGGTGAGCCGGTCGGTATCTTCCTGCGTATCCAATAACCCTTCTTTGATCGTCCAGACTTCTATACCGAGATTGTTGAGCGTCGCGATGTACATATTGTACTCTTCTTTTCTCCCTATTCTGTCCGACATAAAAGTGAGAAGCACATCAAACTGATGTGCTCTCGCATCTTCCAGTATTTGCAACAAGACTTCTCTGTCATTGACTGTATTTTTATATGCGCTGACTGCTTTCTCGATATATTCTCTGTCAAATTCCCAATCCGGACGATTCGCGATATAATTCGCAATCTCCGCTCTCTGAACAGGAATATCATCATCATGTAGCTGTTGTTTTGATGATACCCGAAGCAGACTCCTTACACGTTTCTTTCTTTCTCTCATATGCCTTTTCCTCCGTTTTCTAGTATTTTTCATTATCAGGAGTTGATTCTAACGCCACGGACTCTGAATTGCAAGATGTCATTTTAGCCAGAAATTTATCTTTTAATATAGCTGTTACTTCCTCCTCTACCTGCTTGTCATCTGCCGTCCCGAGGAATGACACTTCCACTGTATATTTTGACTTTGCCGCTTTTGCCACAGATGATTCCTTTGACGCCATCGGTGTCTCTCCTACCTGGTTGTCTGCTGTTTTTATAATATGCGAAATCAATTTTCCATATTCGTTGTAATTACGCCATACGTACTCTGTTTCTATCGGTTTGTTGCCATAACGGTCTGATACACTCATAGACTTATGCACATCACATACTTTTACTTTTTCCCAACCGTTTTTCCTTGTCAGTGTTTTATTGTAAATCGGGTTGTCGTACTCCGAAACCATGATTTTACAATCCGTACACTTGTTTAACTCTTCCAGTGTCTCCGCCAGTTTTTCGATTACCTGATCGTTCTTATCGATATCCACCCTGTATAGATCTCCTTTTGTCTTTCTTTTTCCGCTGTGGGAATATGGCGCATCAACGTAAAGCATGACATCCTTTTCCTGCCCATCAAATACCTCTTTTATATCTTCCAACAACTCCAGGGCATCCTCTTTCATTACCCTGACACCTTTCAGACAATTTGCGGTTTCTCCCCGTCTTTCGAATTTATTTATAACGCCTGATACAGGATCCACTTCTTGGGACGTTCGTAAAGTTCTACAATTTCCATTATATGTGATTGTTTTTAAAATCCATGCCGCTGCCCCCAGGGCAATGTCATCTTTAAATAAGTTTTCGCCCGTCGCCTTCTCAAAAGCAAGCAAAAGTCCGAAATAGTCCACTGTCTCCTGACTATACCCATACGTATCCATTAAATAACAAACTTCATCAAGCGTTTTCTCAGGATCATATGTCACTGCCTTAAAAATAGCATGAATTACATTATCTAAATCATTATGTATCATAATCACATCATTCGGATCATAACCCGATTGAATGCCAAGACCAAAACTCCCTCCGAAAGGCTCTATATAAATATTGGGTTTTTGTTTCGGGAGCAAAGCTGCAAGCTCTGCTCCCAAAGATCTATTCTTACCACCAATATGTGCAAAAAGTGCTCCGCTCATATTCTAATCCTCCCTTATATTCAATTCATATCCACTCACCGACTTACCATCTATAGTAAAATTTTTACAATACGCTGTTCCAAATTTTTTCAGGTACCCGCGTACTGCCAGTTTTCCCTTAATCTCTGCTGCCTTTGCCCCGAATTTACTGACGTATTTTTTGAGACATTCTTTCATCAGAGATGATGGAATGATAATCTTACCACCATTTTTGTTTTGCGGATATCTGTTCTCTGCCAATGCCAAAATGTCATCATAAATTTCCTTTACGTCATACTCACCAAATTTATTCTGTTCAAATGTCCGCCTGTTTTCTTCACATAAATCCAGCATTGCGTTCTGAATTGATTGTAACTCAAATTCAAACCCTAAATATTTATTTGCAAGTTTTGCTGTCACCATCATGATTGCAATATCACTGTCCAAATGACGTATCAGCACCGTATCACCGTCTATCCTGTTTTTGTTTGCCTTAATAGCTTTGTTTGCTGTCCCTTTCACCATTTGCCTTATCTCACTTTCATTATGTTTTTCCAGGAGCTTTTGTACAAACGCTGTTCCAACAACACCATAATTATCACGATAGAGCTTCTTTATTTCATTAACTTCACTCATATTATCAAACAGATCATTATCCTGTATCATCATTTCAGTAATTCGACCAATTGCACCATTATTCTTAAATGTGTCGACCAATGACTTCTCTGCCGTAATACCAATTGAAACATACCAATGGCATTTCTTTTCAAGCTGACCGCCACTCTTCAGCCGATCAAATGATTCTCCACCTTCTAAGCTGTATATAATATTCTGAAACGTTTCCAATTTACTTAATTGCGTATCATCAATCAACACATTCACGCCGCTTAGGCCGTCCATACGTTTCACCAGGGCATTTGATGTTGCCAACCAACTCAAAGCAATTTTTTCATAATCCGGCTGTCCGAAAAAACTTGTTCCCATTCTCATCGCCGTTGTCTTTCCCTTACTGCTCTCACCAACCAGTGCCAGAATAATGTTACGTTTCACCAAGCCACACACTGCTCCGGAAAGGGCATGTAACAATACAATTTGCCGTTTGACATTCTTTTTCATATATGGATTCAGCTTCGCAACAACCGCCTTAAAGTTCCCGCAATATTGTGGCAATGCTGCATACACATCTTTCATGATCTGTTTGCCTTCATTATCATAACACCAGGCGCCATTATAAGAGACTATGTCATCGCGCCCATCCCTCTGATAACCGATATTTTCATAACATCTAATCACAGGCATTTGATTACAATATGTGATAATCGCATTTTTAATCGTACGCAGTTCACTGCATGGCAGATATACATAATTAGATAGTTTCTTAATCTCACTATCAATCTCGCTGATCTTAAACTCCATCATACCCATGATATTTCTATCCGCATCACAAACATGAAGGCGAATCTTTGAAATACCATCGCCATATCGAGTGACATATCCTATAATACTATTGTTGTCCGTTGAATATATTATTTTTGCATGTTGAATATAATCAAGTAATTCTTTATTTTCTGTCATATTTCTTTTCTTTGTCATATCGCTATATCCTCCTTGAAAGATATTTGGGCTGCAACTAATTTTAGGTACACTTTACAGACCACTCCCATATATGCCTGAAAGCAGTCCAATTTTTAATTTATTTTCTATATGCTTTCAGAATAACTTTCAAATGTGTGCATATCCACAAAATCCAATCACTCTTACTCTTGTCAATGTTCACTGTTTTCGATTTTATTTCTATGTCATGTCTTTCACCTCCCCGCTTGCAATTACATAATATCAAAATCCCTTCATAGTGTATAGGCAGCCAGCAAAAAGCTATATATCACACATTTGTAATGTATATCATACATCTTTAGCATTTATATAATACTTTTGTATCTGTAAATCACACACCAGTTATTTTTTTCTATAACGTTGGTAGTTATATACAAAAAAACACCCCAGAGGGTGTTTTTCAAAATATTTATTTCAGATTATAATACTGAATGACTGTGTTTACCTGATCATACCGTTCTTTCAACAACTTGCATATTTCTTCTCTAAGCTCATTATTACATACTTTGATTTTCTGAATGTCAATACGGTTCAAACTTGTCTTTAAATCCTGCATTTCAATATCACGTACACCTTGATCAACTGGTCTGCCATGTATAACAAAATAGTACAGCCTGTCAATGTCCTCTCTGATTGTCTCTTTCATAGACAATTTTTTTAATGCTTTACGAAGTTTTTCCATAAAATATGCCATATTGTTAGATTTAACATTTGCTTTGTCATCTTCTTTTTTCATATTGCGACACTGCCAATATTCTTCCCAATCCTTTTTTTCTATTCCATCTATCTCTATCATTTTTTTTCCTGTCATAATCTCTTTTGACAAACCAAGTTTTTGCAATCCGCTTCCTTTTTTATCCCATTCCTTGTCCAAATTAACCTTATGATATTGATCTGCTGTTCTAATACGGCTATATGTATTTTGAGTAATTCCCAACAAATTATACAACTCGTATATACTCTTACCATTGTACTTCCATAATTTTTCTATTATCAGGTAATTTACCTGTCTGTTAAATAATACTTCATTTATATCTTCATTCATAACCACAACTCTCCTTACAAATTTAATCATACTATATCTTTTTGCCAAAGTCATCTGTTATTTTTAGAAGTGCACTTCCAAAAAATTCTTTACGGTGATATACCGCCCTGTTTTGGAAGTGCACCTCCAAAACAGAACAATATCATCTCATTTTTCAGTCTTTACAATTAAAAAATGCCCGAAACTGTTTTTTCCCTATATTGATTTTCTTCCAGATGTATTTTATATCCGGGTTTTTATTTTATGTTTTTCTTTCCGTGTGGGATTTTTAAATATAAATTTTCTGGAAGATGTTTTTTCAGTAGTGGGCAATTTTCTCGTGTCTGTTTTTTATATCCCCGGTTTTAGCTGGCGCCTTTTTGAAAAATATTTTTATATTGTTTTTCCACACATATCCCCTGATGGTTTATATAGATGTTCCCGCTTGCTGTAATATCCGTATCCGTATATATCGCGTACTGATATTTTTCTCCTGTAAAATGCGGGGACTGCTGATATATCTGTAACCAATAACTGATATATCACTGAAAATCATTTTTGATATATATGCCTGTCCAGAATTGATATGGATGTGTGCGGGCATGTATTGCTTTTGGGCTGTTTTTATGGGAATATGTATCACGGATTTGCAGGAATATCCATTATTGGGGGATAAAACGGTGTATGCATATTCTTCCATAATTTTTCAAAAACCATTGGATTTTCACCCTGATTTCGCGGAAAAACACTCCCAGTTTCAAAACCGCCTGACACCCTGTCTGTAATCCCTTATTGCACTTCATTGTATACTTTTTTTTATTTGATATATATGTATATTATGAAAATATGGTTTACTGACAAAAAAACAGCCTGTACTTTCACATACAGACTGTCTTTTTGGACGGAACCTGTCTATGGGACTGATTTACGAATCCGCTTGGTCAACAGGACTGCGATCTGTTGACACGTCTCAACAGTATCACCGAGCTGTCCATCTGACGGGAACTCTATCCGCGCGATCAGACGTGTTTCACCGTTTGGGTACACGATGCCAAAACTTACGATGCTATCGCTCATGAACTTTGGTACCACCCTGAAACTTTTTGCCGCCATTGTCCACACCCCCTTTATAATTATTTATCCTTATATGGCGGGTATGTACGGCGGCCAGATAAACATTGATATTTCCATGTATTTTGCGCGTGACACCTTTATGGGATATTTTGGTGTTTATATATTCCGGTGCATTGGGGAACCCTTTCGGGTTCCCCGTATATTTTATTTTGTCCCTGAATTTTCATCAGTGTCTGCCTTTACTGCCTTTCCGGGCTTTGATGCCTTTTCCTTCTTTTCCACGGGTTTTTGTGCCTTTTCTGTCCCCCCTGCCTTTTCCTTCCCGTTCCCTGCCCTGTCCAGGCAGGGGAGTACGATCCTGCCGTCCTCGAGCTTCGCCCCGGCGCTTATGACTTTCATTTCAAGCATCACCCTGCACCGTTCCCCACTCAATACTGTACGCTCATGCTTTGTTGAAATCGCCGTGTACTCCCCCTTTTCGTTCTGTCCTGTCACGATGTAGAACACGTTGGCCACGCATTCGTCGTCATCAATCATCGGTTTGTAGTTTCCAACCTGTCTGTGCTCCATGATGTTCCTTGTGAAAAACTCCCCGTCCGGCACCAGCGTCCCGTCACTGCCGACTGCCAGTCCGTAAATTTCCTGTCCCTTTGACAGTGCTGTCACGATCTCTTTCGATGTCATTTCCGAAATGCTTACGCCGTCATCGAGCACCCAGCCCTGCTCCCTGTTTCCCAGCATTGTCCTTGAAATTACAAAACGTCTCATACACATAATGTTTACCTCTTTCTTTCCGTGCCCCTGCACTAAACTTTATTTATTTACTTACAAATAAATATTAACGCCGGATTGGGGGAGATGCCAGACGTGATAATATACGGGGTTTGCACATTATTTTTATGGCATATGACGGTCATTGCTGGTGCATAACCACAGATAAACATATTCGTTATTATGTAATGCCACAAATACCATGTTCTGGATACCGCTGTTGTCATGCATGAACTGGTACACGTCCCTGACTGTCTCTTCACACGTCCTTATAGTGTGGTGCATGCCGCAAAAAATACTGCCGTCGTTGGTTAAACCAATAAGCTTATACATGATTTTCATTCCTTTCTTTTTATATTTTTAATTACATCCATCTATACTGGAATGTATTAAAAAACGTATAATTGAAAGGAATGCCTCATGGTCTTATTTGAAAATTTTTCTGTACTTTTGTACTTCCATTTTTTCGATTTACCCTGCTACTATCCCACCCCCTCCCTTAAAATCCCGTGGCGAGCCTCTGGGGCGCTCACAACACCATTCCCTATTTCCTCTTCCCTCCTGCCGTTTCTTGTTTTCAGTGATTTAGTCGGTCATTTCAAATCTTTATATTAATGAGAAAATAAAAAAGACACTTTGAACGTGTCGGACTGTTTTTTCTATTAATTTATTTTGTGTAACACTTGCATGATTAATCAAAGACCTTTCCATACATGCATATAACCACATACTGGTAATCTTTTCATCTGTTTATCTTCCATTGAATTTATTTCTAAGTCTAATGTATCATCTGGATTAGGATTTTTTGACAGGTTGTCTGGTGTATTGGAATTGTCAGGTTGGTTTTCATTTCATAAAATATTATTTTATTATATTTTATTTTAATGCTTGGATTTTAGAATATTATGAAAATTAAAAGTGATGGATAGCGTTTGGGTTATCCATCACTTTGGATTGTTTGTGATTTTTTTATTTTACTAGATATGCTATTCTACCGTCTGGTAATATCATGTTACCTTCTGAATCATATCTTGACTCAAAGTGTATTGCTCCGCTTGGTGTTATGTCTCCATCTTTATAAAAGTCTCCAGTTACAGGATTAATTCCTTCCCAGGATTCTACACGCTCATCACTTTGTCTGATTGTCTCTGATGATGGAGCGGCTGGTGTTACTTGGACTGTCGGTTTCGTTGATGATAGCAGGCTCGCACTGACGTACCCCTCTACACCATCCGATAAACTTACTCTGTACCAGTCTACTTCGTTTACCTTGCCTGTTACATGGATTTCCTGGGTCTGTAGGAGACTGCCGATTATATCATTCTGGATTGATGGCTGGACTCTTACATTACAGTTCTTTGAGGCATACATGGTTGTGTCTAAATCGGATATGGTGTAGGTGTTTTGCTCGGCATCGCCCGTGTTGTCCTCGACACTCTCTGTTGTTCCCATCTCTGCTGATGAAGATTCTATAACACTCTCTGCCTCTGTCCCATTCTCTGTTTCTGTAGTGCTCTCTGTTTCTGTCTCACTTTCTATCTCTGTAGTGCTCTCTGTTTCTGTCTCACTTTCTATCTCTGTTTCTGTAATGCTCTCTGTTTTTGTCTCACTTTCTATCTCTGTAGTGCTTTCTGTTTCTGTCTGTACCACCGCACTGTTTTCCATGGCGGATACTTCCCGGGTCTTGTCCCCGCATGCAGTTAATAAGCCTGCCGTGATCACTAGTATTTCATCCTTTAATTAACTCGACTTTTTGACAGGCAGAGTATCAACAATGATTTCTTCCGATACATCAATGTCATCAAGATTATATTTCCAGTGGAACACAATCGGTTC
>JAETQH010000178.1 GCA_021770785.1 Lachnospiraceae bacterium | reverse complement strand
AAAAGTCAAAAAAAATATGAAAATTAATCGTAAAATAATTGACACAAAGAAATACAGGGTATATAATCGTAACTACCAAAAGTACAAAATCAGAATGTACTTGGAATAGAAAGAGGAGGAAAGACACAAAATGAAAATGAAGTTTTTGTCAAAGAAAAATGTAGCAATCTTACTTTCAGCGACAATGGTGTTGGGAAGTTTTACTGTAGTTGCAGCAGCAAATACAGAATCCGGAAAAGCAGCGTTGACGCAGGAAGCAACTGAGGGAAGTACGCCAGGAAGCACACCCGGAAGCACGCCAGGAAGCACACCGGGCAGTACGCCGGGAAGCACACCGGGAAGCACACCGGGAAGTACGCCGGGAAGCACACCGGGAAGTACGCCGGGAAGCACACCGGGCAGTACGCCAGGAAGCACACCGGGAAGCACACCAGGCAGTACGCCAGGAAGCACACCGGGAAGCACACCCGGAAGTACACCGGAAGAAAAGCCGCCTGTGGAGCAAACAACAGTTACATTAAATAAGAAAGAAATTTCCCTGGAAGAAGGTACAACAGCTGTTTTAACAGCAACTGTAACGCCAAATAAGAACCAGACCGTACAGTGGCTTACCAGTGATTCAAGGGTAGCTACCGTATCAAATGGAACTGTAACAGCGGTTAAGGCAGGGCCTGCCACAATCACCGCCAAAGTGGGAGATGCTCAGGCTGCCTGTAAAGTGACTGTAACGCCCAAAAAGCCCACCACGCCCGCCGTCATAGCAGTTACCGAAGTCAAATTAGACGCAACTGCTATTACCTTGGACAAAGGAAAAACTAAAACTTTAACAGCCACCGTAGCGCCTGCCAATGCCACCAACAAAACTGTGACATGGTCTACTTCTGACGCAAAAGTTGCAACCGTATCAAACGGCACTGTAACCGCAGTGGAAAAAGGAACTGCCACAATCACCGCCAAAGCAGGGGATAAAACTGCAACCTGTACCGTGACGGTAAATGCGCCTCAGACAGAGAAGAAAGTTCCGGCTAAGAAAGTTACTTTAAACACCAAGAAAATTTATATGGTAAAGGGCAAGAGCGTTACTGTTAAAGCAACCGTTACGCCTTCTAATACCACAGACAAGGTAACATGGTCTACTTCCAACAAGAAAGTAGCAACTGTTAAGAATGGAAAAATCAGCGCAAAGAAAAAAGGAACCGCAACGATTACCGCCAAAGCCGGAAGCAAAAAAGCAACGGTTAAGGTAAATGTTGCGTCTAAAGCGACGAAATCCACCAAGGTAACTCTGAATAAGAAAAAAGCCAGCTTAAAGGTGAAAAAGACACTTACCTTGAAGGCAACTATGAAACCGGCAAAATCTACTGATACCCTGAAATGGAGCAGCTCCAACAAGAAAGTGGCAAAAGTAGACAAATACGGTAAAGTAACTGCAGTGAAAAAAGGAACAGCTACCATTACGGTAAAAACATCCAGCGGCAAGAAAGCAGCCTGCAGGATTACAGTAAAGAAATAATGAAATGATCCGACGCGTCAGAAGAGCTCTTCTGGCGCGTTTTAAACACAGGAATTGCCAATGATGGAGAAAACTATGGTAGAAATAGAGAAAGATTTTAACCGGTCGGTGGGATGCCGCATCCGCCGGGTGCGGGAAACCCTTCGGATGACCAGGGATGAATTCAGCAAATTATGCGGCATTTCAGAAAGTTTTCTGGCTGCTGTAGAGCGGGGAGAAAAAAGTATTACTTCCAAAACTCTCTATAAAATCAGCACAGGCTCCCATGTTTCAGTGGACTATCTGATTTTCGGAGAGCAGGAAAGCATTCAGGCGGAACTGATCCAGGGCCTGTTAAATCATCTGGACGATTCCCAACGGGAGAGCGCAGTTCGGATTCTGTGCGAATTTGCAAATACGGCCCGCAGTATCACGGTGTAATTCCAACGATGGAGATTTGTAAGATAACATGGGAAACAAAGGTGAGAAATGTGTATATTGATTTAAAAAATCAGATATAAGTAAAAAGGGAAATAATTATCAGAAAATTATTATAAAAATTATATAAAGCCAGAAAATGATAGGGGGGGGGTAAAAATATACAAAATAAACAAAAAAGAAAAAAATTAACAGATAACAATTGACTTTTTCTGTTAGTGGGTCTAGAATAGAGAAAGGTCATTTGTGAAGAGATTGTGAAATAAAGTTGAAGATTTTATGAATCTGTCATATGGGATTGATAAAATTGCAGCTTTTTGCAAAGGAGTCACAGAATGATACAATTTTATTCATTTATGAAAGGAGTTTTTTTATGAGGAAAGGTGGAATGACCGCACGCGTTGCAGCAGCCATACTGGCAGCG
>JAETQH010000177.1 GCA_021770785.1 Lachnospiraceae bacterium | reverse complement strand
ACCGAATATTCGGACGTGTCAATTCCAAAATGCCGGCAGACTGTAAAAGCTATGCTCTCGGCTTCGATTTCTTTGGTATTCCTGTCCTTTGCAGGCGCAGGAATATCTTCCCTGTTTACTTCCTTATTGTGCAGCATGGAATGGGCTGTTTCATGTACCATTGTCTTTAATGTCTGGCTCTCGCTCATTCCCTCCTGCACCGCAATCCGGTTTTCCTCTATGTTGAAATATCCCTTTGAATCACCGGGAATGTCCTCAAAACCGATTGGGGCAGGGGCAACATAGGTGACTGCCTTGATAAAATCCTCATAACCCTCCACCGTGGATAAAAGCTCTTTTGCTTCCAGTTCTGGAAGCGGCTCTCCGCTTGTCTGAGCGATGTCAAACACCGACACTGCACGGAAAGCGGGAATTTTAATCTCGACTTCCTCCGTCTGCGGCATACCGTCCTTATCCAGCATGATCTCTCCGGTCACAGGATCTAATTTATCCCGTTCCTCTTTTATTTTATAAGGGGCGGGGGCAAGGATACGGATTCCCTTCTCCCCCTTGTTTACATGGCGGTTGAAATTCTTCTGCCATGCCTGGTATCCTGCAACTAAGGTTGCTTCGGGCTTCTGTAAGGCAATCAGAAGTGTGTTGTTAAAACTGTAATTATGGAATTTTGACATGGTGGAGAGGTAGCTTTTATATCTCTCGCTCTCAAAAAGCTCCTTTAGCCCCTCCTCCAGCTTGTCAGTGATCTCTTTTACTTTCTGCTTTTCTGTTTTTGCATCTGCCATATTTTTAATCCTTTCTCTGCATTAAAAAAAGACAATCTGATCTGACTGTCTTTCTCCCTGAAAACAGAAAAAGCAGTGAACTGTTTTCCCATAAAAACAAATCCACTGCTTTACTGCTTGTGTTATTAAGTTACTGTGATTATGCCAGCACAGGCTCTCTCTTTTTTATGACAGCCTCTACTTCTTCAATCGTCTTTTCTACGCATTCCGCTATCTGCTCTATTGTATAGCCTTTTCTATGCATATTTAAGATAATTTTTTCTTCTCGCTCTGCTCCGCCTTTTTCCCTGATTCCCTGTGAAAGATTACACATAGCGCTCACGTCCTCTCTTATTCTATCATCTACCGCAATATTGTACTCTTTTTCCATGATTCCTAATTTTTCGTCAATAGTCAACTCCATTGACAGCAGCGTACTCAACAGACGGTGAAGCTCATACTTCTCATCATGCTCCGGAAGCTCATTGGATATACCTATCAGGACAATATTCAGCAGATCAAGCCCGCCTTTCCACTGATAGGAACCAATCAGATCATCTTTCGCAAGATGCACATAAGCCATGCTGCTTTCGTCCATGCCCATACACACCCAAATACTGAATACACGCCTGATGTCATTATAGTTTGTCTTGACAAAATCCCTTTCCTTCTGCGAGGAAACAAGGCGGCTCACATAAAATACTGCCCTGTTCAGGATATGGTAGCTTGTCGGTTCATCCTTTTGTGCTTCCACATTTACGATCACCTGCGAGATGCCGTCTTTCATCCGCACATAAAAGATAATGTCAAACCGGATAAGCCCCTCGTTTATCTCTGCATTTTCCGTATTCATCCCGACAATGCGCTGCCCGTTTTCTTCTTTTTCCATATTGGTCAGCCCCGGCTCTACCGGAACCACGCTGATAAACGGCTCACCTTCAATATAGGACACCACATCTTTCGGGTTCATTCCCTTAAACTCATCAACCGTCTTTACCAGAATATGCGCCAGAATGATTTTATTTCCCAAAAGACGTTTTGCCTTGTCATCATATTGGGCATCTTGGTCTGTTGCGCTGACCGCATTTTTTATTTCCGTATCCATCGGTCACAAACCTCCTTTTATTTATGATTAGGAAACGCAAAAGCCATTCCCAAAAGGTATATGACCTCATACACATTATACCCTGAAACCGCCTGTAAATCAATCTTATTTTTTGGCATCCTGCTGGCATTGTATTGATTATAAGCCGTTATATCGTTTCCTTGTCTGTTCCCACTCTGGATATTTTTATTGATGTTTATAAACATTCCGCCTTGCTCTTTGTTTTTGCTTTGTCCGGTTCCGGTGCTTTTTTCTGCTGGTCTGTTTTTGCTTTCATCTGTGAAAGTTTATCCTTTAAAGACTCCCTGCCGCCTTTCTCCGCCTCTTTTCCGGCACTGAAACGCTCAGACAGCCGGTCCAGCTTTTCAAATGCCCTGTCCACAGAAGCAATCACTTTCCGCAGATTTTCCACCGCCTCGTATAATAAGTTTGTAAGCAGGAAAAACAGCTTACAGACTTATTCTTTTTTTGATTAGACAGAAGGATAATTCTAAACATCCTTTCCGAAGATTCTTCTTCAATAAT
>JAETQH010000176.1 GCA_021770785.1 Lachnospiraceae bacterium | reverse complement strand
AACATACTTCAGCTAAAGCTGTCTTATCAAGCTGAAAAAAGTTGCTTAATGAGCGGACACTATTTAATCACTGAGATTTTCATCTCCCCATTGTTTCATATGCTCAAAGACGGGAATGAAGCTTTTCCCCAAGTCAGTAAGGTTATATTCCACATGAGGAGGGACTTCTTTGTAATCATGGCGGGTAATAAATCCGTCTGCTTCCAGTTCCCGAAGCTGCTTTGTCAGGCTTGATTCCGTAATATCGCCGATGTGCCTGCGAAGTTCTCCAAAGCGGTGTATATCCCGAAAGGCGATATAATAAATGATTTCGATTTTCCATTTACCGCCTAAAATTTTTTGTATGGTAGAAACGGTTTTGCAGCGTTCAACAGCCAATGTACTTTTTTTCATTCCTGCCACTCCTTTCTGGAGCAGTATAACATACATTTCCTCATAAATCAATGTACCGATTATATATGTGTACTATAAAAAAAGTACAGTACTTGTAAAATCGTTGTACAAAAGTATAATTAGTATAGACTACAGAAAACACCCTGCGGGTACACCTGTATGCACAGGAAACAGTGCAGGAATAAGGAAACACCCTGTGGGTATACCATTATGGCGAAAAACACGCCAACAATAAGGAAAGGAGATGTGTTTATGCACTACACAGGAACAATTTGGCGGCCGCCGTATGAAGCGGCATCACTTTTGTTAGAGGTAACGGCAGGCTGTACGCATCATAAATGCAAGTTTTGTACCTTGTATCATGATTTGCCGTTCAAATTCAGAATGTCCCCTCTGGAGGATATTGAGTGTGATTTGCGGGAGGTTAAACGGGCAATGAAAGGCTGCAGCAGCGGGCATATTAACCGAGTGTTTCTAACAGGAGCTAACCCATTCGTTTTGTCCTATGACAAATTGGCTGCGATTGCAGAGATAATCCATAAATATCTCCCGTCCGTTCAGTCTATCGGTTCGTTTGCAAGGATTACGGATGTTACCCCGAAAACCGATGAAGAACTTACCAAACTGCGGGCTATGGGCTATGACGGTTTGACAATAGGAATAGAAACGGGCGATGATGAAGCCCTGCGATTTATGAACAAAGGATATACTTCGGCAGACATCATAAAGCAATGCCAGAGATTAGACGCAGCGGATATTCATTACAGTTTCTTTTATTTGGTAAGTATTTCTGGGGCAGGTCGCGGAGAAATTGGAGCAAAATTAACGGCTGAACTATGCAATCAGATACATCCTGCGCTCATCGGAGCAAATATGCTTACGATTTATCCCGATTCAGAGCTTTATGCGGAAATACATCATGGGAACTGGCATGAGGAGGGCGAACTTGAAAAATACAAAGAGGTACGGACACTCATTGAAAATTTACAGATACCTACCATATTTGCAGCAATGGGAGCATCCAATGCGTACCAGTTTCATGGACAACTGCCGAAAGACAAGAAAAAGCTGTTGGTATTTCTCGATGAAATCATAGGAAATGTCAGCGAAGAAGAATTACAGCGGTATAGAAAGAGTGTTCATCATCTGTAAATGAAACACCCTGCGGGTATACCATTATGTGTAGAAAACTACACAAGAATAAGGAAGCACCCTACGGGTATACCATTATGTGTAGAAAACTACACAGGAATAAGGAAGCACCCTACGGGTATACCATTATGTGTAGAAAACTACACAAGAATAAGGAAGCACCCTACGGGTATACCATTATGTGTAGAAAACTACACAAGAATAAGGAAAGGAGGGGCAATCATGCACTTTACAGGCAGAACTTGGCGGCCGCCATATGAAGCACATTCAGTCATTATACAGGCTACCTCTGGCTGCACCTATAATAAATGCAAGTTTTGCAGCCTGTATAAAAACGAGTGCTTCAGAATGTCGCCTATGGAAGAATTTGAGGAGGACTTAGCAGAGATAAAAAGTTATCAGCCAAATGCCCGAAGGCTTTTCTGGACGGGAGCTAACCCTTTTGCAATGAGCTATGAAAATCTTAAGCTGCGGGCGTTGACGGTAAGGGACTATTTGATTAAATGTCAGACAATGGCTATGTTTACAAGCATCCGTGATATTAAAAACAAAGAGATATGGCAGCTTAAGAAACTACGGGCAATGGGTATTAACGGACTGAGTATCGGTGTGGAAAGCGGCGATAACGAAACGCTTGCCCTTGCAAATAAAGGATATACCTCGGCGGATATTCTGGAGCAATGCAGGAAATTGGATGAAGCAGGCATTGAATACTACTTTGTTTATATGACAGGGCTTGCGGGAAAAGGCGGCGGATACCGAAATGCAAGGAATAGTGCAGAGCTTTTCAGTCAGCTCAATCCATATTTTGTTTCCGTGGATTCTCTCACGCTTTTTCCAGATACGGAATT
>JAETQH010000175.1 GCA_021770785.1 Lachnospiraceae bacterium | reverse complement strand
CTGGTCGAGTAGGTCAGCGGTATTACTACCGCTTTCCCCTCTAAGAACCGTGCGTGAGAGTTTCCCCTCACACGGCTCAAGCACTTATAAGCCCTGCGTTAGCAGAACCAGTTCATCAACATTTTTCGAGTAATGAAGTTCTCTGTGGCAATCAGCATGTAATAAGACATTCTTTTCTTTAAAATCTGCTCCCACTTCCGTATGGATTCGGAATCCCCGTTCCACTGTGATAGGTTCACCACAATGCGGACAAATGCCTTTCTGCATTTTGTACAGTGCATTTAATTTCTTCCTTCCATTGATTTCTCGAAGCATTCTCTTTGTGTCTCTGTCCTCAAAATATTCTGTGAAACGCTCATCAAATGGTGTCGCTTCTGATTTTGTTTTCAGCCACCTTACTATTTTAGTATCAGTAGCATATATCAGATGTAATTCAAATGAGTCTGCCATATTTACACTGAATGTCCAGTTCCTTGTGCCGACTCTCCTGAAATATTTCTTTGCTATCCATTTGTGGCTTTTCTTCGGATGCCTACGTTTACACCATCTCCACAGACATCTCCATACATCGAAATCAAACCTGTCAAACGCCTGCGAGGAGACATTATACTTTTGGAAATTTACCCATCCTCTAATGACCGGATTTAACTTTCTTATCAAATCTTCCTGCTTCATAGATGGATTTTGCTTTATAATCCCCCGTATCTTATTCACAATGGCTTTATAGTTCTTTTTGGATGGTTTTGTAAGAAGCTTGTCTTTATACCACCGTATATTACATCCGAGAAAATCAAAACCATCTTCGATATGGGTAATCACTGTCTTTTCTTCTGACAGTTCCAATCCTCTCTCTGATAAAAATTCCCGGATAATCGGGAGAACACCTGCTTCCAAAAGCTCTCTACTTTCGCCTGTGACGATGAAATCGTCAGCATAACGTATAAAGTTCACTTTTGGAAAATATGCTTTTCCATCCCTTTTAGTTTTGTGATATTTCTTCCTAATCTGGACTTCCAGACCATCCAACACCATGTTGCAGATAGTTGGTGAGATAGCCGAACCCTGTGGGCTGCCGAGGTCTGTTGGAAATAATCTTCCGGTCTCGACATACCCGCTTTTTAACCATTTTCGCAGAATATCTCTGTCCATTGGGATATGGTTCAGTATCCATTCGTGACTGATGTTATCAAAACAGCCTTTAATGTCTCCTTCCAGCACCCATTTAGGGGATTTTGCTTTATTCAGACAGGTAAAGCACTGTTCGATTGCATCCTGTACACATCTCTTTGCTCTAAATCCATAGGAGTTAGGGTCAGCAGTGATTTCCGCAATCGGTTCCAGTGCAAATTTGTACAATGTCTGCATCGCTCTATCCTTCATACATGGGATACTGAGCGGCCTCATTTTTCCGTTCTTTTTCGGGATATATACCCTCTTTAACGGTAATGGTTTATAGCCTCTGCGTTTTAAGCTGAGAATTGCTTCATATTTCAGTTTGGGAGTAGACCATAAGATTTTGTCTACACCTGCTGTCTTTTTGCCTTTATTACTCGTTACTCTTTTTACAGCTAAAGCACGTCCGTAGAAAGAGTGTGTAAGCAGCCATTGCAAAGACTTTACTTTGCCGGTTCTGCCCTGTTGATGAGCCTTTACGATACGCATTTGCAGTTTTTTAACGTATGCATTCGCTTTGTTCCAGTCGATGCTGTCCCATGCCTTAGCAACGTCAGAAGTCGCACACATTTTCATGTTCATTTGCCTTACTCCTTTCAAAAATTCTATAAACTCTCTCGTAATTAAGCACCATGCGGAATTCTGCTCCCCTTTCGGGTGGGGCAAATTTTGAACCCCTATCCATCCTCATTACAAGGTCGGCATTCGCTTCCTCCGCAATCCTTTACCCGCATTCCCAACGGCTTTCCTTACGGTCCGCTTGCCTTTGCAGGCGAGAATACGGGCTTGACACGTTCCGCTTAATCAACAATTATTGATAGTTTAGGTTCCACCTCTACTCCGGCAGTCTTATGCCCGTGTATTCCTATCGTGGAGAGGAATATCCAACTGCACACCTTTTGGTTCAAGCCTATCAGCTACTTTGGCTTGTTCAGCCTTAACGAAGCTTGCGGTGATTCAGTTAATTAACCATGCTATCAGAAAGCCTGCACCCTAACCGCCTTGTAGCTGGCAGTTTCGCTTCGCCCTCACGGGATTTGCTCCAAATAGGGTTCCGTTTATATCCGCTTCCGAACAATGCCATTACTGGCAAAGCCGGGGATATTGGCTTCATCCAACGGAATGGATGGTTTGGTCGGAGTTATCGCCAAACAGTTAAATTAAGCGACTTCGTGTCGCACCCACATGTAGCTGTCGAAGGTGGATTCTGTCACATACCGAAAGATATGAACCTTTTTATTGTGATTTCCCTGCCGGATGA
>JAETQH010000174.1 GCA_021770785.1 Lachnospiraceae bacterium | reverse complement strand
ATAGAATCTCTCTTTTTCCAATTTATTTTACCCTTATATGGTAATCTAAAATGGAAGGAGCAAACACGCATGATTAAACTTTTACTTTCAGCACGTCTGGGAGAGAAGCGCCTGACGCAAGCTGACCTGGCGCGGATGACAGGTATTCGGCCAAACACAATCAATGAATTGTACCACGAGATTGCCGAAAGGGTAAGCCTTGAACATCTGGATCTGATTTGCGAAGCCCTTGAATGCAATCTGAATGATTTGATTACCAGAGAGCCGAACAAAGAGCCCAAAATAGTACATACGCGGACAGGCAGCTCTAAGTCAGACGAAAACAGGTAGGTGCTGCAACATCTGCCTGCGAAAGAGGACGTCCCACAAGGGCGTCCTCTTTCATATTAGCATAATTATGGGTATCGGTGAAATGGAAATTATTGGGCGGGCAGGAAGTGTTTTAAGTAGCTGAGATCCAGTCCGTTATTCAAATACCCTTCCATAATGGTTTTTACATAAGATTGACTGGGTACCCCTGGTACTGCCCGATGATTCATAATATACGCCATTCCTGTAATGGTTTCTCCACTGTCTAAAGTGACTGCAATATTTTCTTTGAAGTAAAAGGATGGATAACCTTCATATCGGTCCAAAGCAGACTCTGCCCGGCGGTCAATTTCCCATATCACTACGGGGACACTGGAGCCGGTTTCTTTTTTGATGGTTGCATAAGCCGGTCCACGCATGGAACGGAAAATCAGAGTCCAGTCCTTTAATACTCCCTTCCCCCATATGGCAGCCGATGGGCAGCGCCAAGACATTTGTTCAATATTTAAGTTGCTTCCATAAGCGATATAGAGTTTTTTCATGATATTCTCCTTCTCCCCGTCAAGCCGATAGGCCAGCTATTTTGTTATGCTGCCCTGCAAACCATTTCAGCAGATTTCTTTAATGGTGTCATAAGGTGCAGGCGGCAGGTCTTGAATTCGTTTCCATATAGGCCGAGTCGCTGGGTGAGGATGTTTCTCATAATGGTAACTTTTTTCTCAGGTGTATATCCGGCCATGGAACGGAATACGATTTTTTCCTGCGATGTGATAGCCCATGCTGATATGGCGAGGCAGAACTGAATGTATGCCTTAATCTTTCCTGCATGGAGAGTGCTGTTGAAAAGTCTGAATTCTACAGTCCCTTTGGAGAAATAGCTGTGAAGATTAACACCGTGATAGCGGGTGCTGTTATAGTGCTCATGGCTAATATTACCGCAATATCCGTCATTTGCACTGCTGTACCAAATCTGTTCCATCTTTTCTTTTGAAAGGTTTTTATCCTTTTTCATTTCAATAAGGAGAGCGGAATTCAGTTTGTGGCACCAGTGGTCTGCACGATCTCCAATTTCAAGTGCTTCATAAATCAGATCCTGCCGGGAAATCATGAAGTTTACTAGCCTCCGAAGAGAATTTGTATTATGATTTGCCCCATCTACATGGATATGAATGCCACAGCTGCTATGAGATTTTGCGCCGCTTTCACGTAATTTTCTGATGATATTTTGCAAAAGTTCTATGTCCCCATATTCCAAAGGTGGTGTTACGAATTCTACCTTATATTCATCCATAGGAGCATTGCTACCATCATTTCTAATTGAAGTAATTGAGGAATCTCTCATAACTTTCCATTTGCGTGCTGTCTGGTCTACGATAATGCGTGTGTGGTAACAGGTGCTGTCTGGATGGGAGGGGGTGGTGCCGAGAACGTCCGCCACGATTTTTGCGGCCTTTTCTCTTGTGATACCGGTCATTTCAATTTCTACTCCAAAGCGCTGTTTTTTTAACATATTTATTTCCTCCTTGTAATTAACATATTGATTAAAATGATTAACTTCTTGATGATTCTATTCTATCATATGGGCATGGGATGTCAATAGTTTTTTGATAAAAATAATTAGAAAGTTGATTATTTTTGTTGACATAATGATTATAGGAAGGTATAATTTGAGAAAAGGAGGGAAACTTATGATTAAATGTAATCTCTGTACCTATATGGGAAATAATAGAATGAAGATTCAGGATGTTTGCGATAAGACGGGGCTGGCCCGGAATACTGTTGGCAACTTATATAAAGACAGCGCCACAAGAGTGGATTACAATACTATGAGTAAGTTATGTGAACTGTTTCAGTGTGGTGTCGGGGATTTATTTGAATTCGTATCTTCTTCCCAGGAGTGAAGCCGTGACATTATTGTGACATTAAGCCGGTTCCCAAATAAATGTATTTCATGGAATGGGTGTAATGTGAGTAAGGAAAAAGAGATTTTACCATATGTTATGACAAAAAATCTTCCAAAGGATGTCGAGTTCGAATAATAAACATATCCCTAGGCACACCCGAATATCCTGCGAAGGCAATTTGGGGTAGTCCCAAAAAGAGAATAAGAAGCAATAGAACGACCTTGTAGAGAGGAAAAATCCTTTCTATGAGGTCGT
>JAETQH010000071.1 GCA_021770785.1 Lachnospiraceae bacterium | reverse complement strand
AGACCCATAAAGTTATCTTTCATGACAACGAATAATAAGAAATCTATGGTAACATCCTACCCGTAGTGGTAAATTATTCTACAGGAAAGGGTGCGAAGCATGGAAAATGAAGTATATGAAAAAGACTACGGAGAGGAATTCCGGGAACGAAGTGATAAGTCAGAGAGAAAGGATTTTCTGGACACATTAATGGAGGTTGGGTTCTTTCAGAAGTACCAGGAAGAAATGGATAAAATCCCAAAGCGTGTGGTTCCTAAAGAAAAAGCGGATTATGAATACCTGCTTGGGGAGTGTGATGCTTACGTCCGGCAGTTCGGAGGAAGAATCCGGGGCGAGGTGGATTACCAGAAATGGCAGGCAACCATTGATTTATACTTGAAGCATTTTGAGTTCTGTGATCGGGAGGCATTAACACTGCTAAAGGAGATCGCAGAGCGGGCGGAGAATGTGACATTTTCGACGAAAGATGGGATGCTAAGGATGTCGGTGTTCATTGGGTATTTTGATGAGGTGTATTAAAAAAAGGCTGCTGGCACATGAGAAGTTTTCATATATCAGCAGCCTTTTTAAAGGGCGTTTTGCAAAATGACGAGGATAGCTGCTATTTCTTGTTGACAGGGTCGAATTTGTATCCATATCCAACTACAGTTTTAATGAAATTCAACCCATCTTCGTATGTTGCAGTTTTCTTCCTCACTTGAAAAACTGTGTTTTCCACAGCATGGAAATGGTCGTTTGCTGCTTCGTGCCAGACTGATTCATAAATCTGCTCCTTTGTGAAGATAATGTCAGGGCTGGAATAGAGCAGATATAAAATATCAAATTCTTTTGGAGATAAGTATAAAGCGTGGCCGTCAATTTTCACCTCATGTTTTTGAGCGTTCATATAAAGCCGTGAGCTGATCCGCCGGATGCCATAAAACTCTTGCACAGCAATACAGTCCAGACGGATTTGTTCCAGCAGCAGGGAAAGATTGTCAAATTTCTGCGGAGTGCGCAGCCTTTTCATAAGTTGAATCTCCATCTTCAATCCATAGATATCCTTATTGAAATTCAGAAGATGGGTTTCCACAGATATTTCCCCATCATTGCTGATGGTAGGCCGGGGGCCGATGTGCGTAATGCCGTAGTAGGTTTCATTTTCCAAAGTGGCTGTGGCAATATAAACGCCTTCAGGAGGAAGGCCCTTTTTGTCTGCAATTTTTAAATTTGCAGTCGGCATCCCAATTAGTTTTCCTATTCCGCGTCCGTGTATGATAGTTCCCGCTGTTATAAAAACAGGGATAAGATTACTCGCCTTTTTCATAGATTTACCTCATATGATTTCATTCATGGACAGAATGAATAATGTACAGGTGACAATAACGAGCATTGAAAAAAGGAATAATCCAAGATGTCTCTTGCCAGAGGCATTGACGGGGGTGGCAAGGTATCCTGCTTTTCTCAGAGCTGTTATCACTGGTTTATATAGCAGAAACGTGAATCCGGAATTCAGTCCCGCCTTTAAGAGATTATATGGAAGAAATGCCGGGAGCAGCAGTCTGGCAACGGCTTCTCTGGGGTATCCCATATAAAACGGAGTGATGAGGTAATTCCACAGCAGCATGACAACAACCATTGTAAGGCTGCCAACGCACAATCCGGTAACAGCGCCTGCTAACGTATGCTTCTTTTTATAAATCAAAGAGGTGGTGCAGGCAAAGGAGCAGGTGGATAAGATATTCATTAAGCACCCTAATATGCCGGTTTCACTTATGGTTACCATTTCAATCAGAGATACAATGACGGACACAAAGCAAGAGGTCATCGGTCCCCAGATCAGACCTCCTAATGTGATGATGACATCTTTGGGATCGTACTTCAGAAAAAGCACGACGGGTATCCGGCAGGCAGCAACGGCTATATAGGCGATGGCGCACAGCATGGCAGTTAAGGTAAGCATTTTTGTTCTTGTATTCATTCAGATTTTCTCCTTGAAAAAATTAACACCTTAAAGAATGTCTTTCAGGTGTTAAGGAATATTTACAGAATATCAAGAAACATATATTCTGTGATATGCACGATCTTCTTCTATCCAGACTGTACTGTTGGTTTTGGAATTGCACCAAATCATGCACATATGTGCTTGCGGACTGTACCGCCAATCGGGAATTCTTGCCCATTGGATATCTTTTATCCAATAAGAGTCACCCTGCCCTGAAGACTTCTTATTCAGCTGTCGGAATCAATCATACCTCTTAAAATGCTGTAAGGCAATAGAAGAAGGGGATTTCGGAAGTATTTCGGAAGTATCAGAAGATGGAGTGGATATAGGAAAAAGATACTTCCATGGCGGATTCTTTTCAAGGGGTTATTACTATCGCAGCAGTGGCATACTGCCTGTGAGCTTATTGACTTTTTTCTTAGGACCGCAGATGGCAAGACCGAAGTATTGCAGAGTGCTTTCTGACACGTCCCCCATTTTTGAGATAAATTCATCATAGGTTTTACAGCCCTGTGCCAGATCGCTAAAGTCAACCACGGTCAAGTCCTGAAAGTCAGGTTGATAGAGCTTCTCACGGATTGCTTTGATGATTTCCGGTGAGCCTTTCAAAATTGGTACGGGAAATTCAATGATGCCGAGATGTTCGTTTCCACTCTGGTCTGTAACATTCGCACCGACCACCTCCGGCATCTCTTTTCCCAGGGTGATTCCCATGATAGCCGCCGTATTTGCAATAATGCCAAGCGGGAGATTTGCGTCAATGACCATGACGCATTTTTCATTCTGTAAATCCATTTCAGATTGCCTCCTGTTTTTGTGTTTTTCCTCTGTATTCAGAAAGGAACAGTCCGATCAGTGCCAGGACCGTACCAATGCCGGACATCACGGTTACTTTTTCTTTTAGGATAAGGGCCGATGTGATAACTGTGATAACCGGAATTAAGTAAATGTAAATGCTTGTTTTGACAGCGCCCAGAACCTTCACAGCCATGTTCCAAGTAACGAAACACAGTGCGGATGCGCCCAGACCTAAGAAGATCAAATTTCCCAGGCAGACTGGATTTGTGAACCGTTCTGCTCCAATGCGGCAATCAAACAGGAATAGTGCAGGTATCATAAATACGATCCCATAAGCAAATACTCGTCTTGTGGTCTGGATGGTGTGATATCCAAAACCGCTGATTTTTCGGGTGAGTACAGAGTAGCAGGCCCACACGACTGCTGCAGCTGCGGCCAATAAGTCACCGATGGGATTTAACTGCATCTTCACACCGTTAAAGCTGATCAAGCAGATGCCGACTATCGCAACTACAAATCCGATGAAGAAATTTGCACGCAGCTTTTCTTCCTTTGTGAACAGGTGGGTGAGCATTGCTGTGAAAAAGGGTGCTATAGAGATAATCACACCTACGTTGGAAGCCATTGTATAAGTCAGGGCAATGTTCTCCAGCAGATAATACAGGCACACGCCGCACAGTCCCGCCGCTGCAAAGACAGCTTCCTGCCGTTTGGTAGTGCCTTTCATCCGGTGGGGATAGACGATCAGCAATGCCAGAAATCCCAGGATAAACCGGAAGAACAGGATTTCTATCGGCTCAAAATCCACTAACAGCACTTTGGTGGAGATGAAGGTGGTTCCCCATATCAGGATCGTTACCAGCGCCGCCAGATGCCCGGTTGCTTTTTTACTCATCCGGCGTTTCCTCCTTCTCTAAAAATATGTCACGGTAAAGGCCCGGAGCCAATCCGATAAATCGGTTGAAATAGTTCGTGAAATGACTCTGGTCAGAAAAGCCTGTCTGCAAGGCTGCCTCTATCGGAGGCACACCTTGTTCCAGAAGTTTCTTTGCTTTGCCAATGCGTATGTTCTCTAAGTAGCTGTATGGTGTGACGCCTTTGGACTTGGTAAAGGCCCGGAGCAGCGTGGATTTGCTAAGACCAGCATAACGGCAGATCTGATCTAAATAAATCCGGTCTGCGAAGTGCTGCTCCATAAAATCGCAGGCTTTTTCAATTTCTTCCCTGCATTCCGGGATACAGCTTTCAAAGGGCTGCCCGTACCGTTGAATCAACAGAGATATGAGGAGCAGCAGATTTTCTTCCTTACCGAATTCACAGGAGCCTATCATGACCAGTTCGTGGAGCGGATGCAGATAGCAGGTCACTTCTTCATCGAAGATCACGGTTTTGGAAAAGCCGGGGAGTTCCCTTTTCCTGGTCACTTCTTCTGCCAGGTTCAGCATGACTTCTTTGGTAATGTTAATTCCTCGGTAATCCAATGTGCCATCATCACTCTGTACACAGGCATGATTGTCTCCGGGATTGAAAAGAACAATATCACCTTTTGCTATGGTGTATTCCTGATTGCGACAGGAGAGGCATCGTTCCCCGTCCTCAATAAATCCAATCACATAATATTCATGGAAGTGGTTTGGAAATGGCTGCACGATTCCCTCAAAACGGTATGCCTCAATCCGAAGCTCATCATCATAAACCACCGTCCTTGTTTCTTTCTTCATGTGTGTTCCCTCCTTGCTGTTCTTCATTGTAGCATTTCAAAATGCAAAAGGCTTGTAAAATATCTTCATTTTTCATGGCTCACTGGATTGCTGTCTTTGGATATGGTATGCTGTTGGCAGAATTACTTATCGGAGGTAGGGGTATGGAAGAACAGCAGAATCCACTAACTTATGAAATCATCAAAGAGGCTGTTGCCGGAGAGAAATGGGCAACGGAAAAGGTCATTGCACATTACGATTCTTATATTGAGGAACTTGCCACAGTGAAAGAGAGGCAGCCGGATGGCAGCATGAGAACCTATGTGGATGAGGATATGAAACAATCCATTATTCTAAAACTGCTGGAGAAGATACCGGACTTCCCTTTGGAGGAAGTGGAGAGGATAGCAGAAGGGGAAACTGATGAGGGGATATAACACTTGTGTATAGCGATGTCTGATTTCACGAAGTATCGGGCTTGAAAACGGTTTGAAGGTACATTATGTGGTAGAAAAGACCGAAATAAGCCCTATATATGTGGGAAAAATCCGGCTCATGCAGAAATCAGAATACATAAAATTTGTGTGTTTCTTGGACGAACGGTTCATACTCATGGAAAAATAAAAGGGTGGGGTAAACTTCTGAAAAAGAAGCCCCCACCTTTTCGCATAACTAAGAGGGTGTCAGAACTTTTCCCCAAAACGGAAAATGAGGTTGTACCTTTTCGCAAAAGAGGATTTGAGTGGCTATTTTGATACTTTCGTTGAGAAATTTGCAAAGTTACGGTATAATTCTTAATGGAAATTTTGCACTTTGAGGTGATTGCAATGATACATATAGCGATATGCGATGACGAGAAAGATTTTGTCGCATATTTGACTGGCTTGTTAGATCAATACGCTACTGAAACTGGCGAAGAAATAAAGGTGACTGCTTATTACGATGGTATGGAGCTGATTGAAAAGTACGATACCACCATTGATCTGATTTTCCTTGATATTCGGATGCGATTAGTCAATGGCTTGCGTACCGCTGAACGAATTCGCCAGATGGATACAAAGGTTGGCATTATCTTTCTGACCACTCTTACCCAATACGGTTTAGAGGGATATAAATACCAAGCCACCAATTACATCATTAAGCCAATTAAGTATGCCCGTTTAAAAGAAGAAATGAAGCAATGGCTGGAACGACACAGGCAAGATGATAGCCCATTTATTGTTGTGGTAAATGATGCCGGAAAATTCAAAGTGTTTTTAAAGAGCTTGCGGTTTATTGAAACTTTTAACCGCAACCTTTTGTTACACACGGATCAGGAAAATATTATCTGCTACAAGAAGATGAAAGAGCTTGAAGCAGAGTTAGTGCAGCATGGTTTTGTACGCTGTCATTCAGGATATCTTGTTAATCTGTTCTATGTGAAGAGGATTGAAAAGCTGGATATTATTTTGACTACTGGTGAAAGGGTTCCCATAAGTCAACCGAAACGAAAGGAATTTATGGAACGGCTGGCAGACTATTGGGGGGATTGGCTATGACGCAGACGATATTCTATATCTGTTTAGATTTGATTGGTACAGTATCAGAAATGTGCCTGCTCTATGCCTGTACGGATATTTTTTGTAAAAAGAGTGACAATGTAATTATAAAATTATTTCCATATATTTCAACAGCTTTGATTGTATGCGCTATGACATGGATCATACCATTGGGAGCAATAAAGACATTGGTCTTTGCTGCGTATTTCATTGTAGTGCAGAGATTTTTCTTAAAAGAATACTGGCATAAGCTGATTATGGCATTTTCCTTGTTTTTCATTTTGCTTATCATAAGTGATTTTGCCTGTCTGGTTGTAACGGATGCAGTCTTAGGATATACCAGCGTTATGGTGGAAAATAATGTTGTGAACGTATGGCAATACTTTCTGCTAAAATTTATTGTGATTGGCGTTATTATATTTTTACTTTACAAGGGGTTTCGCAATTTCAGCTATGAGATACAGCGCAAGGATGCAGTTATCATATTGTTGTATGGAGTGGTCACTTACTTAGTGCTGTATTATAGTACGGGAAAGGGGTTCTTTTCAGGCGATGCCGATTACTTTGATTTTACGATTGGTATTAGCGGATTGCTGTTAGGGGTTCTGCTTCTATTGCTTTTCCTGTATCAGAAGAATAGTACCTACTTGAAACTGCAAAAAAGCATGGCACAGCAGCAGATACGGGAAATGGAATTAAAATACGCATATTATGAGGATAAATTCAAAGACGAGGAACGAGTCAGGGAAATTTACCACGATTTGAAAAACCATCTCCTTATTCTTCAGACACAGCAGGAACACAATGTAGAATCACAGCAGATGATAGCCTCCCTGCAAGAGCAGATTTCAACCTTTGAAGATTATCAGCATACTGGAAATGAATTTTTGGATATAATCATTCGTGACAAAGCGAAAAAAGCAAAGGAAAAAAACATTGATTTTAATGCGGTGATCCGATTTGAAGATGTGGACTTTATTGTGCCATTGGATATTAGTACCATCTTCGGTAATGCGATTGACAATGCCCTAGAAGCCAGTTTGAAATTACCTGCGGATGAACGGGTTGTTACGGTCAAAGCAAATCGCTTTCGGGATATGCTGTCTATCATAATCAGGAACAATTGTCTTACAACGGAGGATGCTGGACTAACTACCACAAAAGAGGATTTGTTTTTGCATGGGTTCGGATTGAAAAATATTCGGCAGGCTGTTGAGAAGTACGGAGGACAGCTTGCAATCCATCAGGAGCAAGGCAGCTTTATTCTAAAAATCATTATACCGATTCCATAAATAAAACGAGTGATATACACCATGCGGAGAAACGTTCGCATGGTGTTTTTTTTAGAATAGGCAACGTGAATATTAGAATAGGCAGCAGAGATTGAATCCGATTCCACGCTTTTTTATACTGGCATTAGGTAAATGAAATTGCCATTTTTAGAAAGCGAGGATACTACGATGAGCATATTGCAAACAACCAATCTATGCAAAACCTACGGTCAGAAGCCGAATATCGTAAAGGCTCTTGACAGTGTAACTATTACTGTTGATAAAGGCGAGTTCGTTGCCATAATCGGAACATCCGGCAGCGGCAAATCTACTCTGCTGAATATGTTAGGTGGTCTTGACCGTCCTACTTCCGGCGGCGTAAAGGTAGACAATTTTGAGTTGGGGAAATTGAATGATGAAAACCTGACCGTGTTCCGCCGCCAGCGTATCGGTTTTATCTTCCAGAATTACAATTTGATTCCCGTATTGAGTGTGTGGGAAAATATTATTTTCCCTATTACGCTGGATGGGAAAACGCCAGATCAGCAGTTTATCATGGAGGTTGTCAAGCTGCTTGGCTTGGAAAAGAAATTAGATAATCTCCCCAATAATCTTTCCGGCGGCCAACAGCAGCGTGTTGCTATTGCGAGAGCTTTAGCAAGTAAACCAGCTATCATTCTGGCCGATGAGCCTACAGGAAATCTCGACAGCAAGACGAGTGATGAAGTGATTCAACTGCTGAAAGTAACCAGCCGGGAATTTCATCAAACGATTGTGATGATTACCCATAACCCTGAAATTGCGGAGCAGGCAGACCGGATCATCCGTATTGAGGATGGACGGATTGCCCTGCAGTAAGGAGGGTGCTATATGTTCAAACCAATAAAAACACTTTCCAAAAGATTGTTTAAGCAAAAGCGGGGCCGGAACATTGTGGCGGTTCTTGCCATTATTCTGACAACTTTAATGTTTACCACCTTGTTTGTCCTCTCGCAGAGCATGAGCAAAAATTTGGTTGAAATGACTTTTCGCCAGACTGGATATAATGCCCAGGTCTCCTTTAAGTCTATTACAGATGAACAGGTAAAATTGATTGCATCTCATCCTGATGTAGCGGAAATTGGAGAAAGCATTATTCTTGGTTTGGCTGAAAATAAAGAATTAGCAGGCAGACAGGTAGAAATCCGATGGGGAGATGACAGCTATGCAGAACATTCCTTTGCAATGCCTGATACCGGAACTTTGCCACAGGCAGCAGATGAAATCGCATTGGACACACTTGTCCTTGACCGATTAGGGATTCCGCATGAGCTTGGTCAGACCGTCACGCTGCAATGGCGCAAAGACTTATCGGGAAATGAGATTTTATCTTCCACGTTTAAGCTATGTGGATATTGGGAGGGGAACCAATCCGTCTATGCAAGTATGGCATGGGTCAGCCGCGATTATGCTGAGGAAATGACAAACGGTGTAGATGGTAATGCACAGGGGCAGCTTCTTGGTACGCACATGGCGCAGGTAAACTTGTTCAGAGATAACCAGATTGAAGCGGATATACAAACCATTTTGTCTGATACTGGATTGACTGACTTGACATACAATGTAAATCTGGCATACTCGTCAGAGATAAGCACTACCGCATTACAAGAAAATATCCCTATGTATTTCGGCATGATTTTGGTGTTCCTGGCGGGCTATCTGATTATTT
This sequence comes from Lachnospiraceae bacterium, assembly GCA_021770785.1. Classification (GTDB taxonomy): domain Bacteria; phylum Bacillota; class Clostridia; order Lachnospirales; family Lachnospiraceae; genus Roseburia. The sequence continues at coordinate 25,602 of JAETQH010000071.1, read as the reverse complement.
ACAATATCTTTCAGATTTCCGTTACGGCGGATATTCAATTTTACGGAAAACTGAAAACGCTTGGTACAACAAAGAAGCAGTTAAAACGCCTGATCTACGGGCAGGCTAACAGGATGTGTCTGATTGGTATTCCTATTGGATTACTTTTGGGTTATCTGTTCGGCGCAGTACTTGTGCCAGTGCTTGTAGGAACGATCAGCAATCGTGCTGTTGTTGCGGTGAATCCAATTATTTTTATTGGATCTGCGTTATTTGCATGGCTCACAGTGGTTTTTTCCTGCCTGCGTCCGGCTCGTTTAGCGGGTAAGGTATCTCCGATTGAAGCATTGCGATACAATGATACCAGCACATCCATAAAGAAAAAAGCAAAGAAAGGTCAATGGGGAGCGTCTTTATCCGGGATGGCCTGGGCGAATTTAGGACGCAACAAGAAAAGAACGGTTACGGTGATCTGCTCACTGACACTTGGCCTTGTTCTATTAAGCTGTTTCTATGCGAAAAACGCATCTTTTGATATGGAAAAGTATCTGTCCGCATTGACGATAGCAGACTTTGAATTATCGGATGCAACAGACGGAGATTTTATCGGTGGTTATAATCCCTACGGAAACACCTTGAACGATGATTTGATTTCAAAAGTGGAAACTTTAGATGGTTTGGAAAAGATGGGGCATTTGTATTCCCATCAGCTTAGTTGGGATATGGATACGCAAACTGTCCAGAATTTGAAAGATTTTTGTTCATCGGATTTGTTTGCTGATATCGCAGGTTATGCGCCGGATGTGGCGCAGGCAACACAGGATGCAATTACATCCGAAAAGGTTGACACGGTCATGTATGGCCTTGATGGTATTCCGCTGGAAACGATTGTTCAAAAGCAATACCTGCTTGCGGGAACCTATAATGCGGATGAATTTGCAACCGGGAATTATGTCTTGGCGATTGGCCCTGCTGCGGAGAAAGAAGAATTTGAAAACGGTACTGTATTACCGACCGCTTCTGTTGGTGCAACGGTTACAATAGAGGGGCGGCAATATACGGTGATGGCGGTTGTTTACCCTGTAAACTCGATTGAATATGGAGCATTGGAAACAGGTGCAGGAACCGACTTTAACTTAGGCTTCATCTTGCCAGCAGACACTTTCCGGGAATTGTGGCCTGATAATACAATCCGAAAACTGTTTTTTAATGTCGCTGATGAGGAGATAGATACTGCACAGAAAATGCTTGATGACTATACGGAAAATGTTGACAGTGGGCTGCCAGTTACTTCACGCAAAACAATGATCGAGCAATACAAATCCGAAACACGTTCTTCTGCGGTCATGGGAAATACGATCAGTGTAGTAATCGCTTTGGTTGGCATCCTTAATTCTGTAAATAGCATGGTAACGGCTATTGTGAGCCGCCGAAAAGAATTTGCTATGATACAGAGCATCGGCATGACAAAGCGGCAGCTCCGCAAGATGCTGATTATGGAGGGACTCGATTACGCAGGGCTTACCTTGATAGCATCTTATATTATTAGTGTGTTGGCCGTTGGGATTGGTGTTCGTGCAATGGTTGCCGAGGGATATTCTACATTCCATTTTACACTTATGCCTCTTGTGATCTGCACACCGATCTTAATTATTTTTGCGATTCTGATTCCATATCTTTGCTTTAAAAACCTGGAGAAACAAAGCATTGTGGAACGGTTAAGAGCTACTGAATAAGATTTTCCTTTCATGCAGCTACGGCATTTTCTGGTGGCTGCATGAAAACATAGTATCTTTTCCTGATGGCAGACAGGAGACATTGGTTATTGAGTATTAAAATGGTGGGTGGTGATATTGGTTGGAACGATAGAAATTGTGATGAGGAAGATTGCTCCCACCGGGAGCGTTTCAGAAACCGTCCTGGTTTCACTGCCGGGTGCGGAATCCCAGGAAACCACCCCTAGTTCCGACATCCTCACATTCCACAACCTGGAAATCCGCATCAACGAACAGACTGTCTACCACAATGGCATTCCCGTCCCTCTCACCCACCATGAGTTCTTTACCTTACTCTATCTAGCCCAACATCCGTCCTGGGTTCTGTCCAAAGAGCAGATATACGAAGCGGTCTGGAAGGCGGACCCGGAGCATTGTGGGGCGGCGGTGGCGAATGTAATAAGCCAGATCAGACGGAAGATTGGAGACGGGTACATAGAAACTGTGGTAAATAGTGGATATCGGTTTGTGGTGTAAAAGAACATCCCAGGGGGCAATGTAAGCTGCTACCCTGGGATATTTTTATTAATTTTCCAACCTCGCTTTTACTGATGTAATCCATGTTTCAATTGCTTGGGCTAGTATTAACTGTTGGTGTAAAACTGCCATTCCGGTTTCTGGTATTTCAGGCACATTTTCTTTTGCAAGGATATTCTCTTGTAGATAAGATTTTAGATTTGCCACATTTTCTTCAATATTAGCAAGACAGGACCTTTGTTTATCTGCTGGAAGGCTGTCCAAATTTACAATTACTGCGTTAAAATCCAGAAAAATATGAATAGGCTTACCAGCAATCTCCATCATAAGTTTCTCAAATTGCTGTTCGCCAGCTTCTGTCAAAGAATACACCGCCTTTTCAGGCATTTTCCCTTCCTTCACGGTCACACTATTGATAAGTCCTTTTTCCTCTAACTGAATAACCTTTTTGTAAATAGAAGGGGTACTGATTTTTACCCATCTTGATATATTGCGATATTCCACTAATTTCTGAATGTCATAGGCGCTTAGAGATTCTTTTTTCAGCATTCCCAACACAATTAAATCTATGGTAGCCATATGTTCTCCTTTTGTAATTACGTTTTTTATATTACTGTAATTTATACTAATTTATTTTATGGAGAGTGTCAAGCGGGAAAATTGATAAAGTGCTATAATTTATAGCAAAAAATCTGTTGACTTTCACTATAATTTATAGTAGTATAATTCCTGCGGCATATTGCTATAAATTACAGTACAGTAATTTATACTAAAAGTACGAAAGGAGTATTTACAATGAAAGAAAGTAACAACAAAATGGAGCTTTTGGGAAACGCACCTATTCCGAAAGCGCTTATGGCACTTGGCATCCCGATTATGATTGGAATGTTGATAAACGCCCTGTATAATCTGGTGGATGCCTACTTTGTAGGAGGACTGGGAGAAAGTCAAATGGGTGCAATTTCGATTGTATTTCCATTGGGGCAAGTGGTTGTAGGGTTAGGTCTGATGTTTGGTAATGGAGCAGCATCTTATCTTTCAAGGCTGCTAGGACGTGGAGACAAAGATACTGCGAATAAGGTCGCAAGTACAGCGCTGTATAGCAGTGTTTTAGTTGGGGCAATTATCATTATTCTTGCTACTATCTTCCTAAAACCAATTTTAACTCTATTAGGAGCAACAGATACAATCATGCCTTATGCATTGACATATGCTAGGATTTATGTGGTTTCATGTATTTTTAATGTATTCAATGTGACTATGAATAATATTGTCACAAGTGAAGGCGCAGCGAAAACCACTATGTGTGCTTTGTTATTGGGAGCTATATTGAACATAGCCCTAGATCCGATCTTTATCTATGTGTTTGAAATGGGAGTTGCCGGAGCCGCTATTGCTACAGCTATTTCGCAGTTTGTTTCTACACTTGTCTATTTGACCTATGCATTACGGAAAAAGAGTGTATTTACTTTCAGCGTGAGAGAGTTCGTACCTACAAAACAAATGATGGCAGAGATATTGAAAATCGGTGTCCCAACTCTGACATTTCAGCTTCTTACCAGCCTTTCCATTGCATTGATTAATCGTGCAGCGAATGGGTATGGGGATGCTGTTATTGCCGGAATGGGGGCCGTTACCAGAGTTGCATCAATGGGAACATTGGTGGTATTTGGCTTCTTAAAAGGATTCCAGCCGATTGCAGGATTTAGCTATGGGGCTAAGAAATTTGACCGATTGCAGGAGGCGATTAAAACATCAATCCTGTGGTCAACGATTTTCTGTGTAATTGTAGGATTGCTGATGGCCGTATTTTCCACACAAATTATTTCCCAGTTTACAGACGGCAATGCAGAGATGATTTCTGTCGGTCAAAAATCACTCATAGCGAATGGTTTTTCATTCATGCTGTTTGGATTTTATACGGTATATTCTTCTTTGTTCCTTGCACTTGGCAAAGGTACAGCAGGCTTTATTCTTGGAGCTTGTAGGCAGGGGATCTGCTTTGTACCAGTTATTCTGATTCTTCCGGTGCTTTGGGGACTCAATGGAATTCTTTATGCACAGCCGATTGCGGATGTGATTTCTGCAGTAATTACCATTTTTATGGCATTACACCTCCATAAGGAATTATCTGCGGAAAAAATAATTTCTGTGGAACAGAAGAATTTCTAAATGGGAATAGGAAATTAGTAGAAGGAGGGTATCAATGTCAATACAAATGAATATAGAACGGCAGCCCGTTATCCAGCGAGGGAATCTTACTATTGATCCACAGTGCTGTACGGTTCTATTGGCCGGAGAGGAAATTAGTCTGTATCCTAAAGAATTCGATGTCCTCTGCCTATTGACACAGTATCCCGGTTGGGTGCTTTCTCCTGAACAGATTTATAAGACTGTGTGGCAAGAAGATGCGGTTGGATGTGAGCGTGTGGTCTATAACGTGATTTGCCAGCTTAGAAGGAAACTGAAGAATCCAGATTTGATCCAGACGGTTATCGGGAGAGGATATAAATTTGTGGGGTAGAAGAACGTCCTGGAGCAGTAATTGTAAAATGTTGCTCTGGGGCGTTTTATGCTTCAACTACATCTATATAACTTGCCATCCAGTGTATTATACGGTAAACTAAAAACCCTACACTTTGCCACCAGAGTTTGAAATTATGCCATAATGTAGGCGGAGGTGCAAAAAGATGAATACATACAAAACAGCAGACATAGCAAAGATGATAGGAATACATGTGAACACGGTCCGGTTATATGAAAAGTGTGAATTGATACCAAAACCGGAGCGACTTGGTAACGGCTACCGGGTATTCACGGATCTGCATATTGAGCAGTTCAAATTAGCACGGGCAGCCCTGCAGGTGGAAGTTCTCCAGAACGGACTTCGTAAGCTGGCGGTTGATATTATTAAGGTTTCTGCGACCGGCGATTATGAAACAGCGGCAGAATTAACCCGGCAATACATAGAGCTGGTAGATACAGAAAAGGAAAATGCAGAAGAAGCAATCAGGATCACCCGGAGTATCTTTTCTGGAATGAATGCTGCAAGTCTTGATATGCAAATTGCTTATACAAGACAAGAGGCAGCGGATTTCCTTCATGTAACGATAGACACCCTGAGGAATTGGGAACTGAATGGTTTGTTTACGATAAAGAGGAAACAGAATGGCTATCGGATGTATACTGCTAAGGACTTGCAACGGTTAAAAATTATCCGTTCTTTGCGCTGTGCAAATTATTCCCTTTCTGCGATTCTACGGATGCTGCGGGCGCTCTCTGATGATCCAGATACTAATGTCCGAGATGCGATAGATACACCAGCAGAAGATGATGATATCGTTACAGCCTGCGATAAGCTGCTTACTTCGTTAAATGCCGCAAAGGAAAATGCATATTTTGTGGCAGGGCAGATTGAAAAGATGAAAAAAATGATGGAATAAAACCCTACAGTTTACCACCATACTTTGAAAAAGTGTTAATCTTGACGTACTTCAAATAAAGGAGGTACTGAAAAGTATGGAAGAGACAATCCAAATTTCCGGGCTGAGTAAATCTTATGACGGAAGAAAGGTAATTGAGAATCTCAGCTTCTCAGTTACGGCAGGCGAAGTATTCGGCCTGCTTGGTGCAAATGGTGCGGGCAAGAGTACCACAATAGAATGTGTTCTTGGGACAAGGACAGCGGATTCTGGTTCTGCACGAATTTTGGGATTAGATCCGTGGAAGGACAGAAAGCGGCTTTTTGAACAGGTCGGGGTACAATTTCAGGAGGCCAATTACCCGGACAAAATTAAGGTAAAGGAATTGTGCGAAGAAACAACATGCCTTTATAAGCATCCAGTTGCCTATGAAAAATTGCTTCAGAAATTTGGGCTGACAGACAAAATGGACGCTTTGGTCAGCGAATTGTCTGGCGGTCAGAAACAGAAACTTTTTATTGTCCTGGCCCTCATTCCTAATCCCAGGGTAGTCTTTTTGGATGAACTGACGACAGGACTTGACACAAAAGCGAGGAGGAGTGTCTGGAAAAGTCTGCAGGAATTAAAGGAGCAGGGATTGACGATTTTCCTTTCCTCACATTTTATGGATGAGGTGGAAATTCTCTGTGACCGGATCGGCATTTTAAAGGACGGCGGATTTGTGTTTGAAGGAACGGTGCAGGAAGCAGTAGATTTAAGTCCCTATGAAAAGCTGGAAGATGCCTATTTGTGGTTTACCGGAGAGGAGGAAACGGACAATGAATAAGTTTTTCATGATGCTAAAAACGGAATTGAAGCTATCCTTCCGGGGGATGGATATGGTTATTTTTGCCCTTTGTATGCCGGTAGTGATTGCAGCTATTTTAGGAGTCATCTACGGAAATAAGGCAGCGGCTCCCGGAGTAGAGTATTCTTTTCTGGAACAGTCCTTTGGAGCATTATCTACCATTGCAATCTGTGCGGGGGGAGTCATGGGCTTGCCGCTGTTGATTTCTGATTATCGGCAGAAGAAGATATTGAAAAGGTATAAAGTGACGCCGACAAGCCCTGCATTTTTGCTGGCGGTGTGGGTAGCCATATATGCGATCTATTCCCTGCTGTCCCTGGTATTGGTTTTTGGAACGTTATTTTTATTTTTTGGATGCAGGTTCAGTGGTTCCTTCGGAATATTCCTAATCACATACATTTTGGTTATGCTGTCGATGTTCAGTATTGGCCTTATGGTGGGCGGCCTTGCGCCTGATACGAAAACGGCTAGTGTGGTGGCCAGTATCCTGTATTTTCCTATGCTGATTTTCTCAGGAGCAACTCTGCCTTACGAAGTGATGCCTTCAGCATTACAGAAGGTGGCGGATATTTTGCCTCTGACACATGGGATAAAGCTACTAAAAGCATCATCATTAGGATTGTCGATAGAGTTGGTGTGGATGCCGATTGTGATTATGCTGGCGTTCATGATTGTTTGTGGAGGAATTGCAATTCGGTTCTTTAAATGGGAATAGGAAATTAGTAGAAGGAGGGCATCAATGCCAATACAAATGAATATAGAACGGCAACCCGTCATTCAGCGAGGTAATCTTACCATTGATCCCCAGTGCTGTACGGTCACATTGGCTGGAGAGGAAATTGATCTCTACCCAAAGGAATTTGATGTTCTCTGTCTATTAACACAGTATTCCGGTTGGGTGCTTTCTCCTGAACAGATTTACGGTGCTGTTTGGAAGGAGAGTGTGATTGGCTGCGAGCATGTGGTCTATAACGTGATTTGCCAGCTTAGAAAGAAACTGAAGAACTCGGATATGATCCAGACCGTTATCGGGAGAGGGTATAAGTTTGTGGTATAGAAAAATCCCTCGGAGTAGTGAAAAGAACTGTTCCGGGGAATTTTACCATATATATAAACGGTCTGGAAAGCGAATCCAGAGCATTGTGGAGCAGCGGTGGCGAGTATGATTAGCCAGTTCAGATGTAAGAACGGTGATGGGTATATAGAAACGGTAGCAGGGAATAGGTATAGGTTTGTGAGATAGAGCAGTCCTTTATGTTAAATATTTTTTTAACAGTAAAAATGAATGAATATTATTCATTGACTTTTTCAAAATATAGTGCTATGATCTTACCGAAAGGAGAAGTTATATCATGGCGAATGAAAAGCAAAAATCGAAAAAAGCCTTTAATCAACAGGCGGTAACTTATGACCAGGACATGAGAGGGCAACACGCCCGGTCTTTGTACCCAATCCTATTGGAAAAACTATCAGATATTTCCTATCACTCAGCGTTGGATTTAGGATGTGGCACAGGGGAAATGATAAAAATGATTTTAGAGCAGGATGCTCAAAAATCATTGACTGGGATTGACCTATCAGAAAAAATGTTGGAAATTGCTAAAGGAAAATTAAATGACCGTGCAAAGTTACTTTTAGGAGACAGTGAGCATTTACCCTTTCAGGATGGAACATTTGATGTTGTATATTGCAACGATTCATTCCACCATTATCCTGCCCCGGAAAATGTACTGGCAGAGGTAAAGCGGGTTTTGAAAACAGGTGGGCTCTTTTTAATGGGCGATTGCTGGCAACCTTTTATTGGACGGACAATTATGAATTTTTACATGAAACGCAGTAACGAAGGTGATGTGAAAATCTATTCCGAACAGGAAATTCGTTTTATGTTTGAGAAGTATTTCATAAATGTCCAGTGGGAGCAGGCAGGAAAAACCGCTTGTATTGCCTGGGGAGAAAAATCTGACCTTTGAATGATTGATATTCACTCATTGACTTTTTTTATCTGAAATGCTATTTTATTAGGAGGAGGCGAAATCATGCGTATTACGAAAGACCCACAGGAGCGAAAGCAAGAAATTCTTGAAACAGCCATGCGGTTATTTCAAGAAAAAGGATATGAGAAAACATCTATCTCTGATATTGCAAAAGCAATCGGAGTTGCACAAGGCTTATGTTATCGGTATTTCCCATCAAAGGAAGTTCTTTTTGATGAAGTGGTGGATCAGTATGCGACAATGCAGGTGCAGGCTCTTTCTGCTACGGTTAAGAAAGATATGACGCTCAAACAGATTCTTGAAGGGCTGCCTGCCACTGTTGAAACTGACGATGATGCCTATTACCAGCTATTCCATGGAGTGGAAAACCCAAAATTTCACGATCAGCTATCATTAAAAGTTTGTGAAAAACTGGTGCCTGTTGTAACTAAGCTACTTGAGACTGCGCAGGCTAACGGAGAAATCCATATTGACGATATAGAAGCTGCCGCATATTTTTGTGTTTACGGACAGCTTGGAATTTTGTTGGGCAATAGTGCTGATGCGGAAGAACAGGGAAAGAGGCTTCGTACTTTTTTGCTTTATGCTTTGAGACTTTGAAATGTTTCCTTGCTAAAGCAGAAAAAAATAATATTTGAATAATCTTTACTTAATAGGCCACCATTCGTGTGGTCAAAAAAATTTTATTTATATGAATGAAATTCATTCATTAAAAGGAGGAGTAAATATGTCAAATAATGTTGATTTTATCGGTGGAAACACTAAACGTTGCTTATTTGCTATGTCTATGCCTATGATTGCGGCTATGTTTTTGAACATGATGTATAACCTTGTTGATAGTCTTTGGATTGGTAATTTATTGGGTGAGACAGCATATGCGGCACTTACTAATTCGACCTCTATTGTTCTGATCTTAACCTCTGTTGCTATGGGATCAACAAACGGTATTTCCATTCTGCTTTCACATGCAATCGGAGCGAGAGATAAAATGCGGGTAGAAAGTTTAGTTGCTACGTCCTTTATTGTGTCAGTTATTTTTTCTCTGCTTGTAACTGCCGGGCTGGAAATCACTCTGCCTGCGATCCTAAGAGCATTAAACACCCCAACAGAAACCTATGATATGGCATATGGATATTTAGCAATTTATGTGGTTGGTTACCTTGCAGTATATCTATATTTGTATTTTACTGCAGTTTTACGAAGCTTTGGTGATTCCATGTTTCAGGCGATTGCCATGTTGGTATCAACGGTTTTGAACGCTATTCTTGATCCAATTTTTATTCAACTTATCGGATTCCATGGAGCTGCTATTGCAACACTTCTCTCACAAGGAATTTGTCTCATTTTTATGATTGTCTATTTGAAACAAAAAAAACTATTTGCGTTCCGTATTTCCTGCTTTGAAAGATCTGATATTTTGCCTTTGATCCAGAAGGCAATTCCATCAGTGATCCAGCAGAGCATTCCAGCTGTAAGCACTACTTTTTTAACCGCTCTTGTCAGTTTATATAGTATTAATGCAATCGCCGCCTATGGCATTACCGGTAAACTGGAGACAATTCTATTTTACCCCGCCATGGCGTTGAATATGGTATTGACGACCATTGTGGGGCAGTGTGCCGGAGCAAAACGTATTGACAGGGCAAAGGATTATCTGAAATGTGCTTTAAGGTATGGGGGAGGATTGTTGGTTATCTTATCTATTCTGGTAGTTATGTTTTCTAAACAGTTATCCGGATTGTTTGTAAGAAGCTCTGATGTAGCCGCTATTGTACGAACCTATTTTCTTATTGTAGGAATTGGCTATGTATTGAATACTGTTACAAACTGCCATTTGGGTCTTATGAATGGCTTAGGAAAGCCATCCAAGAGTATGTTGTTAATGATTTTTTATTACATTATCGTCCGTATGCCTTTGGCATATTTGCTTTCTTATTTTGGATTTGGATTGGATGGAATCTGGTTTGCGGTTTTAGTGAGTCACATTATTGCCAGTATAGCTGCGGTTATTATTGGTGTAAGTAGCCTGCGCTAGTGAAAGAAAAAAAATTATGCGATCAAGAAAGGGCAACGCAGAGCCGATAACCTTTGATTGCCAGATTGTTGGCTCCGCCAAATTTCCCGCTGTATTGCCCGAAATGCAAACAGGAAACGCTAATCAATGTACGAAAAATGAATGTGATTGTTATCAAAGAGCCAGACGCTAAGACGCAGAGCCGATAACCTATTGAGAGATTACTCTCAGGTTATCGGCTCCGTTTGTTTTTGTCGTATCCTGTCGAACGATTTTTAAAATATTATACCGTTCATAACTCATCCATAACTCGTTCATAAGTCGGTGTTTTATAATGGCAGATAACGAGAAAAACCAGCAGCAACAAGAAATTCTTGTCCTACTGGTTTCACTCAGATTTTTCCGCATCGGACTCGCTGTGCTGGGCGAGAAACTGCTCGGCCATACAGTTTACGGTATTCAGCATGAATTTCCGTTCCTTCGGATGACATACCTGGAATTTCCCGATAAGATGCTTTACATCTAAATCTTCATCGGAAAGTTCCGGGTGGAACAGGACATCGCCTGAAATTCCTAACCGCCTCACAATAGGGCAGAGGATTTCAAAGGAAGGATTCATGGAACCATTCTCAATCTTCTGTATGGTTTTAACGGCTACATGGCATTGGTCTGCCAGTTCCTGTTGGGTAAGACCACATGCCTGCCGTGCAGTGCGGATGCAGTTACTTAAATGTGTTTCTGTGTCTTTCGGCATAATCGTTCACCTCACATATATTCTATCGTGCCGATTAGGGGTTTCATATTCCCTAATCGTACCGATAAGTATGTATGATAATACCGAAAATGAAAAACAGAAAAACCATATTGTCCATAAATATGTAAAGGTCCTGTCGGGGAGCCAATAAAAAAAACGGCTTCCCGCAGCAGGGCTTATTCGTGTTTGCTATCTGTGGTTTGCCGTAAGGAGGAAACCATGGGTGGCATTATTTTTATAAAAGGGTACAGGCTCCGGCCGGGTGAAGCATTAAAAAAATCTTAGCATTTGATGCGGAGTCTTATACCTGTGGACAGGTATTATATTGCGTATCTGATACCTACAATAATACCCATATCGCATATTACTACCATATCTGGAACTATCACGTCAGGAAGCAGCAGAAGCTCCCTGGCGCTTTTCTTTGTCGATTTCTGACGATATTCCACGATTTCTATTGGAGCAGAGGCCCTCCGTGTCTGCTATGTGCCTCTATTGAAAATATAGTCTGTGAAAAATTTCCGTTTTCATTTCCGATTTTGGAAAGCTGAATTGTTTTAGTTATTTAAAGGGGAAAAAGGGGCATTTCTACTGCCCGGAAAAATTTTTTGAAAAAATTTTGAAAAACCTTTCCGGTTTTGCATGGGCAGATCTGTCTTAGTAGTTAAAGGGGACAAAAAGACGATTTTGCCATCCAGAAAAAATTTTTTAGACATTTTGAAAAACTTTTCCGGTTTTGTATGGGCAGATTCGTCTTAGTAGTTCAAAGGAGGCGATAAGGACCACTCAAAACTGCATAAGAAAGGGGGAACGATCATGTCGGCTCCCTTAAAAGACAAGGACTGCATCATTGCTATATTTGATAGTTTTGCCAAGACTGTGATGAAGAACGAGTGCAGGAATGCAGTGGATGAAGAAAAAAGAAGAAGAGAATAAGAACAGACGGCGACAGAGAAGATGCAGTATCTGTTTGAAACACAGGTGCAGGAGACGTCTATCCGTCTGAGCATCTGGTCCTGCAGGGGAAATCCCACATCTGTGTGATTACCAGCGAATGGCTTTACAATGCCATGCTGAAATTATCGGAAACACAAAGGGAGGTGTTGATTTTGGATTTCTGGTACGAGTACACGGATATTGAGATAGCTGCACAGTTTGCTGTTACGCCAAGGACAATTTACAACTGGCGGCAGAAAGCATTTGCTGCCATACGAAACTATCATGAAAGGAACCATTATGAAAGAAAATGAACTTACATATGAGCTGATCTGCGCCGCTGTAAATGGCGACCGGGAGGCTCTCGATCAAATTCTAATTTACTACGATGATTATATCAACACATTAGCGACAGTGAAGGCCGAGGACGCGCAGGGCAATGAGTACCAGTATGTTGACGGCGATTTAAAGACACGGATTCAGATGAAACTGGTTGATGCGATACCGAAGTGGAGGGGACTTAGAAATGTTGACGACAGATTTATTTGATTTTGCTTATGTACCGGACTGGTATGGACAGTTGGACGAGTTATCAAGGGTAGCTCTCCCGGAGCCGTGGCGGTTCAAGAAACCAGCCAATGTGACGAAGAACCAGGACACACCTATTCTGGAACGCTATATACATATGATTTTTCGCAAACAATGCATTGAGTTCAATTCAGCAGAAGATGACAGAAAAGGAGCACAGTTTTTCCATGTGGAGAACGAAAGGGCTTGTTTCCATACCGGACTATATAACAGCCGGTATAAAGCGATTTACGCTTTCTTTGACCGGAACCACAAGAAGGACTCCATGCTGGAATGGTATTTTAGAGGATTTTGTGATGAGCTGTCACCGTGGCTGAGATACATACAGCCTCTGCCGCAGAAGCCTTCCTACTACACAGCGAAACGGGGAGCGGGATTTAATCCGGACTGGCCGATCAGGGTAAACGTAGAACACATATTAGGGGATACAGAAAATCTGGAGAGGATTCCGGCGAAGATCCGTAAAGCGAAGAACCTGCCGCTTTTGTTTGAAACAGCGGTGGAGCTTGGCAGGAGGAGGGCCGTGGTGGAACCGGGGCTTGTAGTGCCGCAGGGATACCAGGGAAAGATACAGTATCTTCTCCCGGTTTACCTGACGAACATGAAAAAACCGGATCTCGTGATGACGTTGGAAGTAATGGACGGTTATTACATGGGACACACCTGCCTGACTCTGGAGATGGCTTACCTAAATGCCAGAGTGGTCGCAAGGCCGTTAGTCCCGTGGCTGACAGAACTTGTGAAATAAAGATAAGAGAATAAAGATAGAGAGACGCCCGACAAAGTTAGATGCACATAGGATTGTGCTTTGTCGGGCGCAAAGTAAGAAAACGGTTGATGGTTTATTGTGTCCGAATTAATCTATGGACATGGATGCCAACAAGGCAATTTTCTCATTCATGAGGTCTATGACATGCTGGCCGAGTTCCTCAAGCCATTGGGCATTGATCTCCCAAAAACTCTCCTTACGAAGCTGTATTTCCAGCAGCCGCTTCATCTGCCACAGGGTGTCCTGAAATGCTTCCGCCTGGTCAGAAATGCAGGTGGCTTCAATACTGCCCGGTTCCGCAGAACGGCTGCGGCCGGTGCTTTTATCATATACACGCAGCTTTCCTTCGCTGGCGGCCTTTACATACCGTTTGGTCGCATCGTCCATCAGGAGTGTGGCAAAGTACATGGCAAGTCCGGCTTCATCAATAGTTGACGGATAATAGCAGAAGGCCATTTCCAGAAAGTTCAGCAGCTTCTCTACAAGGTATCCCCATTCGTTTGGCTCCCACTTTAAAAGCTCCGGGTGATAAAACTCCTTGTTGTCGATCCTGCAGTGCTGTTCTTCTACATATAACGCGATAGCCTCTGCAATGAATTCTGACCACATCCAGTAGCCTTCCTGCTTTGCCCGTTCTGCTGCAAGACCCGGATTATTGAAGCGGTGCAGGTCGTCAGAACGACATTCATTGTGGATGGCATAATAGTGACCCAGTTCATGCCAGAGATAGTGGCAGAAATAATCATCCGCAAGAGGTATCTTTTGCGGATCAGGTATGTATTTTTGCCAGATAAGGATGGCATCCCCAAGATCCCCATGGATCATCTCCATGATGGACGTGTAATGATCCTCGTCAATATCCGTCTGGCGGGAACGTAATTTTGCAACGAGCATTTTCCGGGTAGGGAATACGGTCTTGTCACTGACGATATGGATTTCCGGGATAGGTATTGTGTCCATGCCGGGAAAAGGCGGCATAAATCTTTGGAAGATTGCCAGTGCTTCCGGTATCCATGCTTTTATCTGTTTCTGCGTAACCATGGCAGTGCTCCTTTATGTGAAGGTGATCGGTGTTTGGTCAGGATTGATTTTCATCCACTTCTTTTACACCGAAATATATGATAGTGTTTTCCGTCTTGCTGTAGTCATATACGACGCCGTGCATTTCATAGTCGAAATCCATGTCGCTCATGTATTTTAATACATGCGGCTGGTCGGGGGGATAGCAGTCGCAGGTACACCGGGAAAATTCTTCCATACCGGAAAGCTCGTCAATGACGGTACGGATAAGGCTGTCGGCAGCGTTGTAGATATTGGAACCGTATTCAATGGCAGCCAGTTCCGGGCGGACAGGATAAGAGATGCCAGCTTTTAGGTGCGGGTCGCAGCATTTTTCCTTACGGGTGCCGCTGTGTATATCATCATCGTCAAATTCAAGGACATCTGGGAAACGGTAGATTATGTATTTCATGCGGGTACTTCCTTTCAGTTTCTATTTTTACTAAGAAGTATACCACGGCGGCAGTAAAATGAATAGCCGTTTTGTGTATCATAAAACGGGGCAGGATGGCTGCCAGCGGGAGACACAGAAAATTGATTCCCGCCCGAAAAAACATAATGTGAAATATAATTCAATAAAAATACTAAAATTCAAGAACAAAGAATGATTGAAAATATTTGAATTCAAATACAAAAAATATATTGACTTATAATTCAAAATATGATATAAGTAATTCAAATAAAAGGAGGATAGTTCAATGGAAGAATTCGATATTCAGAGATTGATGGACAATATAAACAGCATTATTCAGCAGAAAAATATAAAGATTGGAGAGATGGAAAGTGATATCGGAGTATCTCCCGGATATATCTCGCGCCTGACCAAAAAAGGGAATGGAGCCGCGACATCGGCAGATTTAATATGGAAGGTAGCAAAATATCTGGGAGTCAGCGTGGACTTCCTTATGGATGGCAACGCAGCAAAAACGGCAGATAATCTCCGGTATATGCAGGGGTTTATCAATAAGCTGATGGTCCGTACTGAATCAGCGGAACTTTGCTGGGAACCGATTACCACGAAATATGTGAACCAGATTATGGCCGGAGGAGACGGTGAATTGTTCATAGTAAAGGAGTGTGGAAAGACAGAACATGTGGACAATGGGAACGATCTCCCGATTATTGAAGAGAATACGTTTAGTGAGGACAACTACACATACCGGCGCGTGAAAAAAAATAGAATCTGGTCTTCGGCAGCCCCGCTGGAGTATGTATGGCTGGATGGACCGGGATTTGTCGCAAAATTGAATGAGGAAACAGAACTTTATATTTTCTCCATGGGCATTAGTTTTGGTACCGATCATGGAAATATCGAAGATACATTTTATGACGTGTATATGAGAAAATATGTAGTGGATGATTCCCCGGATGTATTATGCGGAAACATGGGTGAGCCCATTTTTTACTGGAAACTGATACCTCTCTGTAATACATTTAATAACGCATCTTCCATCAGAGAGGATATCATTGGTCTGTATAACAGTGCAAGCAATCATGCCTATGATATAAAGCTGGATGCCGATGCAAAGAGTTTTATAGATGAATTCATGGGCTTAATTTAAGGAGGGCATCGGATGAATTACAAGAGCAACATGGCAAAGTCGCCAAATGGTGCGACCCTTGGGGAGCGGATCACGATAAGGGGCGGCTATGGGCTCCATTACAAAGCAGGGAAAAAGCAGGATGACCTTACCGTGGAACAATTAGTAGAATGCGTTTCTGGAAGAAAAGTGAAAGAAATCATATATTTCCCACAGTCAGAGAGTTCTTTGAAATAGGACCAGGATGGCAACGCAGGATAAGGAACTGCAAAGAAAGCGAAAGATATGGACTGCACGAGTTTTGTCAATTATGAGCACGGCCGGAGCAGGATGGACGCGGGACTTATTGGCCTTATGGAATCCATCTGCCCTGGCCGTTTTTGCTGTTATAAGTATGCGTAAGATGGTATCTGATGTAGCAGCGAATTAATATCGGCGGCATTTGATAGAGGAATGTAATATCAATAAAGCATCACGGGGGCAGAAAAATAGACAAAAAATACCAGAAATCAATGTGTAACTCTTGCAAAATCTGCCAATTTGTGATAATATAAAATACTCACATGAGATATGTGAGGTTTGATATCCAATTTTACATAAGATTGACAATGAACCTGTTTTATTTTAATTCTAAAGATGATGGGAAAATATGAGGTGATGAAAGCAGTTTAGAATTTTAGAATAGCAAAAGTTACATATTTAATGATTTAGCAAAAATACTCTAGTTGATTATTAAAAACGAAAAATTTTGTCAGGACTGTAGATGAAATCAACGGTAGAAGTGCGCAAATCTTTATGTAACCTTTGCTTTTTTGATATAAAAAATATGGCTGAGGCAAATAGAGAGTTGGGCTGCATTTAATAAGAACTGTGCAGAACGCAGAACCTATTTGCCTCAGCCTTTTTATACGGAAAAGCCTCCATTAGCATGAAGGAGGTGATGGTGTTGAAACAGGAATGGGTATCGGACCTGGAAGCAACCGGAAAAAAATTAAAGACACTCAGAAAACGGGCCGGCCTGACACAGGAGCAGCTGGCAGAGCGGGTGGGCGGCACCTGTACAAACACCGTCATCTCACGTTATGAACGTGGCAGTACTGAGATGGGAATCCAGACGATGTACGATTTAGCGGAGGCGTTGGGAGTGCCGCCGTCAGAGCTGACCCCGGACCGGCTGCTACATAATAACGATGGCATTCATAATGACAATAACACTTATAAAGCTTCAGAAAATAAATCCTTGGGGCAGCAACAGACCGGCACAGCTGATATTTATTCCCTTTACAGCCAGCTGGATGGGCCGAATAAGAAAATGATAGATGAAATGATAAGTCTGATGCTTTTTAAACAGAAGCATACAGAACGGTTAGCATGAACCGTGTGGATTAAGAAAAACAGGAAAATCCGCACGGTTTATTTTTTTTGTCTTTTTTCAGCGCAGTTTTTATCTAATCTGCACTTTGTTTCAGATTGTTGAAAGTTTCCTTTTTATTGATTTGAGTGACCATGAAAATGATTTTTTAAAATTGGACTTATTTGTCTATTTTTAAACCGGGATTGGACTTTTGCGTTGAGGTAATGTCTGCATGTTCTTGTTAGAATATTTCCAGAGCAGGGGAGCGGACAAGACCTAAGGCTGGATAACCCGAATGGGTGGATGCTCCCCGCTTAATAAAATATCGAATGCCTGACTAGTAAATGCATAAGGGCAAAGGTTCTCATACAGCTTTTTACTTCTGCCATCGGCTTGGAAATAAGCCGCCGGCATGGAGAAAGGGTGTATAGGAGTATACCGCAGAACCCTTGTGCCTTTTTAGCCGGATTGTGTCAGCCGCTGTGTACTCCGAAAGAGTGACATGGCGTTTTTTTCGTTGTGGAATTTCCAACCCTATGGATCTTCATGAGCACCTTTGCCCAGACCGCATTCCAGGCGGAAAGGACAAGACCATGAAGGATGAAAGAATTACCGTAACTGAGGAAACCACATTAAATAAGCTGCTGGAGATGATTGGACAGGCTGAGAAAGCGCAAAAGACACCAACTGCTAAGAACCTGCGTGAAAACGCGGGAGCGCCAATCGCGGAGACGGAGAATGGAGACTGCAAGGTATACAGAAATGGTTATGCGGTCTACGTCAACGGTACTGGAACTGCGGTCCTCTGGCTGGCAGACTGCAGCTCTTTTACTTACCGTTTTGCACAGCTTGGTGACAGGGAAAAGGAGTACATGGCTGATACGGATACTCTGGACGAGTCTTTCTTTGGGGAGCAGCCGTGGTTCATGGCAGTGATGATCAGAGGAGGGCACCAGGTGGAGAAAAACAGCATGAACCGTCAGTTTGACCGCAAAGGGGCAAAAAAGGACTTGTGGGATGAAGATGAAACGGAGGAAAAGAGAGGACAGAGTTGGACTTCCGGAGATTATTATGAAAGCCCGGAGGAAGCGTGTGTTTGCAGAGAAACTATGAAAGAGCAGCTTGGAAGACTGACGGATAAACAGAGGGGGGTATTTATCCTTTACCATGTTTATGGGTTTGAAAAATATGAGATTGCGGAGCGGCTTGGCGTAAGCCGTGCGGCGGTTACGTACCGATTATTAGGGGCAGAGGACAGGCTGAGTAAAAATTTTCTGAAGAAATTTTGAAACCTACTTAATTTTGTACTTCTCCCACGACTATTTATGAGAGGAACTTTTCAGGAAGCCCACAGGCACACAGAGAAACCTCCCAAAAATCTGTGAGAGGAGGATAAGCCCATGAAGGTAATTTAAGCATTGGCACTGTAAATCCATAATACAACAAATCTGCCGCTTTCCTATTTCAGGAGGGCGGCAGCCATGAGAAGGAGGCCAATATGAACAAAAATAAATGCGAGGCGTGCAAAGAACGTAAGGAGCGTATCTATATCTGTTCCCCGCTGCGGCCAAAAGCACAGGAACCAGAGAGGGCAGAAATAGAGCTGAAGGACAACCTTGAAAGGGCAAAGGCAGCCTGCAGGCTGGTGGCGAAGCTCGGAGCCGTTCCGCTCTGCAGCCATCTTTTCTGCACACAGTTTCTGGATGATGCGGTTGCAGATGAGAGGAAGATCGGAAGGCGCATCGGCCTGGAACTGCTGAAGGATGCGGATGAACTGTGGTGCTTTTCTGAATATATCTCCGAAGGGATGATGGAAGAAATCGCGCTTGCATCGAAGCTGGGAATTCCGGTGAGAACCATTGGGGAATCGGCAGGGCTGCTGGGGAAGGCATCCGGCAAAAAATGCTGTGATCGGCAGGAACCGTGCGGGGCAGAAGGCACAGAGGATGCGGATATTGAGATCGGGATTCCCCTTTGCGGTGTTCAGGATGCAATGGAGGCGGTTAAGAAACTGCTGGAAGTCATTTTTGGTGATGGAATGACCGGAACAGATAAGAAGGGGGAAAACGGCAATGAGTAAGAAATGCAGGGCACAGCACAGCGGACCACACCGCCGCCATGGTGACCGGAATGTGCAGACACGCTGTTCTGGCAAATGCAGGGGGCAGGAAATTACAAAAAATGTCCAGGAGGAAAGCAGGATGAAGGATGAAAAGAAAAAGGAAGGTAGCAAGAAGGATTTTGTGCCGGTTATTATCCCGGAAATCAAGGTGAAAATCCATGAGCTGCATATCCACATGGATGAGCGTATGGATACCGTGAATTTTAATGGGGACTGTGAGGTGTCCATTGCGGGTGGAGAGGAGGAAGCGTATGGCGAAGAAGACAGATGACAAACTGAAAACTATTCTGGTTCCGGTAGATGCGTCAAAACTCAGCCAGGGACTGAAGGCCGCTTTCATGGGCATTGCAATGGTCTTTGACAGCATCGGGGCCGGAGAAGCTGCCCTGGAATTGAAAGCTGCGGCCGGAGAGGTTTCCTGTTCCACAGATGAAGCAGAAACCAGACAGGGGGATACTGACGGAGCGGATATTGTAGAAAGCACAGGGAGTGATGAGATTGGCAGCGAAAACAAGAGTGATGCAGCCGTGGAGACTTCCGATACCGGACAGGCAGCGCCGGCCGCTGTTACGGTGGATGACATCACAAAGGTCATTGTAGCGAAGATCAAGCAGAAACGCATCAACAACGAAAAGATCGGGCAGCTTTTAAAGACCTACGGCGTGGACAAGGTCAGCAGCCTTCCTGCTGAAAAGTATGAGGCATTCCTGACGGATATCTCCCAGCTTTAAATGGGGGGAGACCGGAGTGGATGGCAATGATGCTGCTATGCAAATTCCGCTGACATGTGGGAAGGCAGCCTTAATAGACGCAGTGGATTACCCCAAAATCTGTGGATATAAATGGCGTTTTCATAGCGGATATGCGCGGGCTTTTAAATATAATCCATCCACTCAAAAGAACGATGCCATACACATGAGCCATTTGATCATGCCGTGTCCGCCAGGAATGGAGATAGACCATATCAATAGGGATAGGCTGGATAACCGTAAATGTAATCTCAGAGTGGTAACACGTTCACAGAACTGTGCCAACAGAGGTTCTTTCAAAAACTCAGTCTCGCAGTATAAAGGGGTCCATTGGAATAAGAAGATGGAACTGTGGGAAGCGGCAATAAGGAAGGATGGTATCCAGACAGCAATCGGTGCGTTTAACGACGAGGTCGCTGCTGCAAGCGCATATAACGATTATGCCAGAAAGATGTGGGGAGAATATGCAGCCCTTAATGATATAGAAGAGGTGGATTATAAGAGAATGCGCCATTTAAAGCCTGAAAATTCAAGATCCAGATTCCGTGGGGTAACGATGCACAAATGTGGAAAGTGGACAGCGAGACTGACCATAAATGGAAAGAGGAAAACGCTCGGATATTTCACCACGCAAGAGGACGCGGCAAGAGCATATAACAGGGCTTATGAAGAATACACAGGCAGGGAGGGACCAAATGTAATATGAGTAAGAAAGAAGTAAAACCAGTCAGGGCTCAGGACTTTGCAGGACACAGGTGGGACGGCCCCGTGCTGGACCATGCATCGCGGAAACATGCCCTGCTCACAGCATCCGGTTCAGAGCGATGGAGGCACTGCACACCATCCGCCCGGCTGGAAGACCAGTTCCCAAATGCATCATCCGTCTATGCTGAGGAGGGGACAGCGGTACACGAGTATTGTGAGTACCTTGTCAGAAAGGATCTCCACGAGCGTGTCCAGATGCCGCAGTCAGATTTCTATACGGAAGAAGTTCTGGGATATGCGGAAATTTACAGGCAGTTTGTCATGGAGCAGGTTGAAAAATTGAAACGGGAGGGGCTGAACCCTATGGTCCTGGTGGAGGAGCGGCTTGACTTCTCTAATATCGTGCCGGAAGGATTCGGTACAGGGGACTGCCTGATTGCCGCGGAAGGTAAACTGCACGTTATTGACTACAAGAACGGCTATCATCATGTGGATGCGGAAAGGAACAGCCAGCTGATGCTATATGGCTGCGGGGCATTAAATGCTTATGACTATGTCTTTGATGTAGAGGAAGTTTCCATGACGATTGTGCAGCCGAGGATAGAAAATATCTCCACATTCACTTGCAGCAAAGAAGAACTGCTGGCATGGGGCGAAGAGCTGAAACCCGTTGCGAAAATGGCTTTTGAGGGAAAAGGAGAACAGAATCCGGGGGAATGGTGCCATTACTGCAGGGCAAAACATGTCTGCAGGGCTTGTATGGACGCGGCGTTATCGCTTGCCAGGGAAGAGTTTCTCGATCTGGATGACGGCATCCTGGCTGATACAGCAGAAGAAACAGATGTCACAGCACCTTATAATCCGGATGAATCCGCACCCGTATTTAAAGCGCCGGGGTTGGTGAGTTTCCCGGAACTGGTAGCGGTCCTGCCAACCCTGAACCGTATCTCGTCCTGGATAGAGTCTGTTTTTGCTTTTATATCCGGGGAGGCGATCAACCATGGTGTGGCGGTGGACGGTTATAAAGTGGTGGAAGGCAGGACCAAGCGGGTATTTACTGACACAAAAGCAGTCATAAAAGCCGCGGAGGAACAGGGTTATACGGATATCTATAAGCAGGAGCTTCTGACCCTTACGGAGTTTGAGAAGATGATGGGCAGAAAGAAGTTTGCACAGATCCTTGGAAAGTATGTGGCCAAGCCTCCCGGAAAGCTGGCGCTTGTCCCGGAGAGCGACCCAAGGCCGGCAGTGGACGTAAGCAGTGCCGGGGATGAATTTGAGGCATTGGAATAGTGGGTTCCAGTCCGCACACCAAAGACACACAAATTATCCGGGGCGCATATTTATTCGCCGGTCCTGTACGTCCTTTTATAGCAGAAAAAATGATTATGGAGGGAAACATTTATGGCAAACCAGAAGAATTTCAGCGCAACAAAAGTGATCATCCCGTGCCGCATTTCCTTTGCGAACATCTGGGAAGCGAAATCAATTAATGGAGGGGAAGAAAAGTATTCCGTATCCTGCGTGATTCCAAAGTCGGATAAAAAGACCATCGCTAAGATCCAGAAAGCTGTGGAGGCGGCGAAGGAGGACGGGAAGACCCGCAAATGGAGCGGCAAGATCCCGCCGAACCTGAAACTTCCGCTCCGTGACGGTGATATCGACCGCTCGGATGATGAGAATTATCAGGACTGCTATTTCCTCAATGCCACCAGCAAGGATGCCCCGCAGGTGGTTGACCGCAGGGTGCAGCCGGTCACAGACCCGATGATGGTGTATTCCGGCTGTTACTGCAACGTATCCGTAAATTTCTACGCATTCAATGCGAACGGAAACCGTGGCGTTGCGGCGGGGCTTGGGAATATCCAGTTTGTGAAAGATGGGGAACGCCTGTCAGGGAAGGCTTCAGCGGATGCGGACTTTGATGCTTTGGAGGATGACGGTGGGGATGTCCTTGGGGATGACACGCCGGATTACCTGAGCTGACCCTTTGATGAGACAGATGGGACACATGGGAGGGCGGGAGGAATCCTTCCCTCCCTTTTTACATGCGGCGGAGGTGATTGAATGAGTGAAAGAACATCGGGGGAAAAGCCAAAGGTACTTGGGATCGATATAGAAACATTTTCTAATGTAGACCTCACCAAATGTGGCGTCTACAAATATGTGGAGGGTGATTTCCATATCCTTCTGTTTGCTTACGCTTTTGATGATGAAGAGGTAAAAATTGTGGATATGGCCTGCGGGGAAAGCATCCCGCAGGAAGTCCTGGATGCCGTTGATGATCCGGATATCATCAAAGCTGCATGGAACGCACAGTTTGAACGGACCTGTATCGGGCATTACCTTGGGCGGGTACTGGACCCGGATTCCTGGAGGTGTTCCATGGTACACGCCGCCTCTCTTTCGTTGCCGCTGGCGCTGAAGAATGCGGCAAAGGTATTAAAGACCGGACAGTAGAAGGACAGGGCAGGAGAGAACCTGATCAAATATTTTTCCGTCCCATGTAAGCCGACTAAGGCCAACGGCGGCAGGACAAGGAACCTGCCGGAGCATGATCCGGAAGGATGGCAGAAGTTTAAGGATTACTGCCTGCAGGATGTACGGACGGAGCGTGACATCCGAAAACGGCTGGAGGCATTCCCGATGCCGGATCAGGAGTGGGACTATTACCATATGGACCAGAGGATCAATGACCGGGGAGTGCAGATTGATACGGAACTGGTGGAGATGGCAATTGCCTGTGACCTGATTCTGTCGGATGAAATGGGCAAAAGGGCATATGAGCTGACCGGCCTTGAGAACCCGAACAGCGTCTCACAGCTGAAGAACTGGCTTGAGGGACGGGGGATTCCGGTGGAGAGCCTTGGGAAAAAGGATGTGGCGGCAATGATCACAGACCTTGATAAGAATGGCTGCGACCAGGAGGCGCTGGATATGCTGAAACTCCGGCTCCAGATGGCAAAGTCCAGTGTGAAAAAGTACCAGGCTGCACAGCGGTGCGTCTGTGAGGACGGAAGGGCAAGGGGGCTGTTCCAGTTCAATGGGGCCGCAAAGACAAACCGGTGGGCTGGCCGTCTGATCCAGCTGCAGAATCTTGTGAGAAATGAGATCAGCACACTGGATGAAGCCAGGGAGCTTGTAAAAATGGGGGAGTTTGAACTTTTGGAATCCATCTATGGGAATGCACCCGATATTCTTTCGCAGTTGATCCGGACGATGCTGGTTCCGAAGGAGGGGTACGAGTTTATTGTTGCTGACTTTTCCGCCATTGAGGCGAGGGTGCTGGCATGGCTGGCCGGGGAGCAGTGGCGGCTGGATGCTTTCCGTAATGGGGAGGACATATACTGCGCATCGGCATCACAGATGTTCGGCGTGCCCGTAGTAAAGCATGGGGTCAATGGGGAACTGAGGCAGAAAGGGAAGGTTGCGGAACTGGCGTGCGGCTATCAGGGAGGCAGCGGCGCTTTGATTTCTATGGGCGCACTGGAAATGGGCCTAAAAGAAGGAGAACTTCCGGATATCATCGAACAGTGGAGAAACGCTTCCCCGCACATCGTGCAGTTTTGGTGGGATGTGGAGAAAGCCGCCACAGAAACGGTTAAAACCCATGAGGAACACGTTGTTGGAAAAGTCGGGTTTCAGTTTTATGGAAACACGCTCTGGATGGTGCTGCCAAGCGGGCGGAAGCTGGCTTATCTGAAACCGAGGCTCCAGCCTAACAGGTTTGGGAGGATGAGCCTGACCTTTGAGGGGATGGGCGCAAACAATAACTGGGCGAGGCAGGAGAGCTACGGAGGCCGTATGGTGGAAAACTGTACACAGGCAACAGCGAGGGACATCCTTGCGGAAGCCATGCGGCGGCTGGAACAGGCTGGGTTTGAGATTGTCGGCCATGTACACGATGAAGTGATCATTGAGGCGCCGGTTGGAAGATACAAGGTGGACGAGGTCTGCCGGCTGATGGCAGAAAACCCTCTGTGGTGCCCGGACTGCCCTTTGGACGCTGCCGGTTACGAAGCGCCTTCTTATTATTTCAAGGATTAGAGGTGGAAAAATGGCTCATGTATTATCAGTCAAAGACGGGAGAAATGTGGCTGTGTTCGGCATCCGTGACATTCTTGATATTGTAGGGGATTGTGCTGGCAATGATATCCGGCATTATTTGGAAGAACACCTTGCGGATATCGGGGAGATGGAAGCAGAATTTGAACTTGCGGACAAGGAGCATGAAAAAGAACTGGAACGGCAGGGGGAGCACCAGCGGTCCGTGCTGAGCGATATTAAGGAGGAGGCGGAAACCCTGGAAGAACTGCTCCATGCCCAGAGGCTTGACCGTAAGAAACTGCAAAAGGCAGCAGACAATATCTGGCGGATATGCAGCCGGGAATTGTGAAGGAAGCATATCCGTTCCGTATTGATTGGATTCTAAAGGAGGGTGACGATGGCAAAAGCAGGAAGACCAAAAAGTGAGGAGAAAATCCGGGAGGAAAGGGAGCAGTTTCCTGTCTGTGGGG
>JAETQH010000070.1 GCA_021770785.1 Lachnospiraceae bacterium | reverse complement strand
CGGTTCACATAGGCATTGCAGGAAGTGACCGTGCTTTTCTTTTCGTGGCACGTTTCGTAATTTTCGCAGGAATAGCAAAGGGAAGTGATATTTTCCGGCTGCGGGTCTTCGTATTCTTCCGGCTGGTTCATGAAGTCTTCCTGCTGCCCCTCTGTGGCTTCCTCTGCGCCCTCTGTTGGCGTTCCTTCCTCTTCTGCGGGTTCTTCTTCACCTTCCCCCGTTACGCCCGGCAGAATGTCTTCTGTGAAGCTCATTTGCCCCGGCATTTCTTTTCCGGCTTCCTCCCTCTGCTTCATTTCCCTTGCTTCCGTCAATGAAAGCGCCCCTACTTCCTCCACCCTGTCCGCTGCTTCCTCCTGCCCTGCTGCGCTCATGCCGCACAACTCAACCGCTACTGAAACATTGATAACGCTTTCTTTAAAGTATTTCATCAGGCGGGCAGAAAGATTGTTATAAATGGACTTATACCGCCCAAGCTGCGCTTCCGTCGTCCCTGTTATCTCTGCAAGGACTTCACGGGTCCTTCCGTTCAGGCTGTATTCCTTTTTCAGTTCTTTTGCCAGTTCCTCTGCCTGAATTGCTTCCATCATCTTTTCCCAGTCTGTCTTATCCCGGAAGCGGTTCGCCATAATCAGTGCCAGGCGGTCCCGCACGTCCGCTTTCTTGAAGATACAGGGAACAAGCCGCATTTCCTCTTTCCCCTCTTCTAACAGGGAAATTGCCGCAAGTCGTCTTCTATGCCCCGCAATCACTTTGTATTTTCCGTTTTCCGGGCGGCTTACCAGTAACGGCTGCAATATGCCTACAAGCTCAATAGAACGCTTCAATTCGTCGTCTACATGATAGAAATTGTCTTTCGACGGTACAAGGTCATGAACGTCGATATTCATAACGGCGTTTTCCTCTGCCTGCTGCGGGGCGTTGTCCTGCTGCCCCGCTGCGCTTTCCTCCTGCTTTCCTGCGCCTACTTCCTCCAGCTCTTTGGAACGGCTGTTCAATAAGTCCGTCAGGTTGAATTTTCCTGCTTTTGCCATCTCTTTTTCCTTCCTTTCCGTGTCCGATTCGGTCACATTTTCAGATATTCTTCAACCAGCTTTTTATAGTCCTGCGCCGCCCCGCAGCGGCTGGAATAAATCAAAATCGGTTTCCGCTCAAATGTACTGGGTTTCATTTTTGCCGTGCGCCTGATATGTGTATCAAAAAGCGGGTACTTATTGCATACTTGCAGATATTGTTCCCCCTGCTGGTCTGCTTCGTTCAGTCTGTCATACTGCGTAATAAAGCACCCCCGGAAGCACAATGCCGGGTTTAACTCTTCCCGTGCGTTTTCAATCTGTTCTGTCAGTTCTTCCAGCCCGTCAAGCGAAAAGTCGTCAATCGTAATCGGCACAATCACATCATCAGAAGCAACCAGCGCATTGATTGTTGAAATGTTAATATCTGGGGCATTGTCAATAATGCAGAAGTCATATTGTCCCGCTACCTGCTGCAACGCTCTTTTGAACCGGGTCTGCTGCGGGCGGCTCTGGTCAAGCATTACTTGTAAATTCGCCGTTGACAGATTCATATTCGCTGTGATAATGTCCAGCCCTTCATAGTCCGTATGCTGAATGACCGCTGCCGTGTCAATGTTCCTGTCCGTCATTACCTCTGCAACGCCCGCTTTCTCATAGCTGTGGCGGTTGAAGAACTTTGAAGTGTTCCCCTGCTTGTCGTTATCGACCAGCAGAACCTTCTTTTTGTGTACGGCGTTCAGGATATGCGCCATATTTACGCTTGAAGTCGTCTTTGCAACCCCGCCTTTTAAGTTAATAATAGAAATTGTCTTCATGTGTCCTTCCTCCTTGTATCTGGTATGATATTTTTATTTTCCCAGTAGTGCGCCGGGCGGGAATCGGACCCGCCCCGCAGGTCTTCACACCTGCTGCCCCTCTGCGGCTCCCGGCTCTTCCCCGAACAAAAATCCTTTATCTACAAGAAACTTTATCCAGTCGCAACCTGTCACGTCTTCTTCTTTGATGAATTGATAGAACGCTTCTTTTGTTTCAACTCCGTCTGCTTTCATGAAGCGTTCTGCGTTCCTTACTGCGTTTGTCTGAAAAACGTGTTCTGCAAAGAATATCTTTTCACATTCCCCGTAATCATTTACCCCGTATTCTCCCCGCTTCCCCGGCATTCTCATTAGAACCTTGACAACGGGCTTTTTGCTCTTGTTTCCTATCCCTTTACTGATAACAACCGCTTCACTGAATAACCAGCCATTCCACCCCCTTCTCTGTTCTGAAAACTGTGTTCTGGGAACCTCTACTAAATCACCCGGCTTTAACTTGCTGTAATCTGCTTTTTTCATGCGTCCTTCTTCCTTTCGTCTGATTATTTCATTCAATGCGCCGGGCGGGAATCGGACCCGCCCCGCAGGTCTTCACCTGCTGCCCCTCTGCGGCTCCCGGCTCTAAATTTCAAAGTTGTTTGTTGCAATCGCTAAATTCTTTAATGCTTCTTTTTGTCCCTCTATTTTGTAGTATTCAGAAACTTTTTCCATTGCCTGATATGTCAGCCCTGCTTTTGTCAAGCTCTCAACTAACTTTTCCATGCAGCACCATCTTTTCCCGTCCCCTCTTGTTGCGCTCATTTCCTGCAACTCTTTCCAAATTTCGCTTTGCCGTGCGTCAAGTGCTGAAATTCCTTTGTTCCATTCTGTGTATTTCTCTTTCAATGCTTTCTTTGTCATATCCTTTATACCTCCGCTTGTTTTTCTTGTTTGATTATGTCTTTATTATATACTTGCGTAAGTATAATTTCAATAGGCAAACTGTACAATCTTACGCAAGTATATTTGTCTATTTTGTATACTTGCGTAAGATATGCAGGCTTTCAGACGGTCAGTCCAGCTTCCTTTATGGTCATAATTCTTTCATACCTCCCGGACCCGTTCAGCTCATATGTAAAAATTATTTTCCCGGTCTTTATGTAATGAGTACAGGCAATATCCGTTATTACCCCTTCCCGCTGCATATACATTACCCCGTTTTCATTCTTTCCCGCCACTTCAAGTACCACAACCCTGTCCCCGATTTCATACGGGCATTTTGCGCTAAATGCTGCCATCTGCATTGTCCTTTTCCTCCATCTTCTTTTCATTCTGTTTTCTGACATACCACGCAGCTTCCCGCAGTATGATAAACACAAGCCCTGCTGCCGCTATCAGCAAAATAACTGCTATCCCTTTCAGGAAGAATCCTATTGCTTCCGCTGCTGCTTCAATCAATATCACTTTTGCTTTCCCTCCTGTTCTTCTCCCGCATTTGCGCCCTTGCCCGTTCAACGGAAGGTCTTATGCTGTTCACTGTCTGCAACTGTCTTTTTAAAAGCGGCTTGCGCTTCTCCGGCTGTTCTTCCGCTTTCTTCTGCCGGACCCTCTGCAATACCTCCTGTTTACTCTGACAATGCCTGTTCTTTCTCTTTCCCTTTCCCACTTCCTTCGCCCTCCTATCTTCTTTTCTTTTTCCCGTATCTCTTTTTCTTCTTTGTCGCCCGTCGTTTTAGAAAAACGTCTTCTTTCGCCCGGATAACTTCTTTCTGTACCCGTTCATGGTTTCTGTTGTCTTCTTCCTCCTGCACAACCTCCAGAACCTCTACCGCAGAAATAGGGAATGTGTAAGTACAGCCGGGGTCATAGGTTCCCGCTTCCCAGTCAGCCTTGAATCCTTCAAAATCATCTTCATAAGCGCAAAACGGGTTATATTGTTCTGCTTCATACATAGCAAGCATTACCCGTTTATCATCTTCTTTCTTCCAGTTCCATAAGTGCCAGCTTTCGTGATTGTCATAGTCCCACATACTTACCCATAGTTCTAAGCCGTCCCACAATTCATCAGCTTTCTTCATGTGCTTAAACTGATTGAAAGTAAAGCCCTGTCCCTTTAACTCCTGCTGGTAGTCCTTTACCTCTTTTCCCGCCGTATGAAGCCGCACAAACGCAATTTTCGGAAGATACGGCGGCTTTTCCCTGTCAACTTTCACTTTTCCTTCCTCCTGTCTATCCTGTAGGCAATACGCATGATTGCTTCCATTGATTTTTTTATATTTGCGTCCGTTTCTGCCGTAATGCTTAACACGTCCGCTATATCCCGCAATTCCTTTGCGGTTTCTTCGTCCGACTTTTCAGCCAGGCAGTCAGCGCATATCCCCTGCCCGCCCTCCGGCAGCGTCTTTCCGCAGATAATACATTTTTCACGGTCCATGCCCGCACCTTCTTTCACCAGTCCTGCATTTTCTTCACCGTTTCTGTCAATGCCTTTTCCCTCTCTATCAACGCCCGGACTTCATACGGGGCAAGCCCTGTTTCCTCATACTCAAACAATTTCTTCGCTGCCCGTACAACGCCCACATTCTGCTTTAAAACAGGTTTTCCGCTGCCTGTGCTTACTCTGTAAGCCTTTCCCGTTTCCTGCCCTTCTTGCCCCTCTGTGGCTTCTCCTGCGCCTGCTGCCGGGCGGCAATCTTCGCCCCCTGTGAAACTATGGCATTATGCGGGATATAGCCCCGCATGGCGTTATTAGAAGCCTTGACCGCCGCTTTCTGTATGTTCACTTCCTTTTCCTCCTTCAATGCAGGTCAGATAATTCATTCAGCAACGCTTCAAGCTCTTTTTTTATTTCTTCAAGTTCTTTGTCCAGAACCAGCTTTGTCGTCGCTCCTGAAATTGTTACGCCATCCCTTGAAAACCCTGCTTCCGTTGTCTGTATTTTGAAACTTGCGTTTCCTTCCTTACACCATGCCCGCACTTTCTCAACTTCTGCTTTCCTCTCCCGCAGGTGGTCTATTTGCCTTTTTATTTTAATTGCTTCCCCCAGTGTCTGTTCGGTCACGTCTGCCCCTCCTTTAATTCGTGATTCTTAAAAACTGAAACATACAGGCTTCATCATGCAGAATAATCACTTCCCCGTCTTCGTTCAGGGTAACAACCGTTAAAAATTTCGGCTTTGCAATTCCCTTTTCCTCTGCTTCAATCTCTGGCGGCGTGTCATTATACCTCCAGTACATATTCAGCGCATTATATACACGCTCTTTATAAACAACCTTAAAGCCCCGCATATCTATTCCCATGTTTTAGCCCTCCTTCCTTCACTCCACTATCAGGTGAAAAATATCTTTTTGCACTCTCTCTATTGGTTCCCCGCCTTTTGGTTCCTTCAATATCAGCAGATATTCTTCCGGCGTGTCAATTATTGTGCTTACTTCGTAAACTTTGTAATTTTCGCTTGTGCCGTCCTCATATTCCATCATCACATTTGCTTTCAAATTTCCGCAGCTCCCTTCATCAGCAAAGAAGAACAATATTTCTTCCATTCTCTTCGCTTTCTTTTCCCGGATAAACTCTTATATTCTTTTCCCTGCCGCTTATCACTACTGCTTCCGGGTCCATTCCCTCTAAAATCTCTATCAGCTTTTTCACTGTGACTTC
The DNA here is from genome assembly GCA_021770785.1 of Lachnospiraceae bacterium. Lineage (GTDB taxonomy): Bacteria > Bacillota > Clostridia > Lachnospirales > Lachnospiraceae > Roseburia. The sequence continues at coordinate 14,590 of JAETQH010000070.1, read as the reverse complement.
TTCCGGGTTATCGTATTCTTTCAGCCCCAGTCCGCTGCCTGCTGCCTGCCCTGTCAGCTTTGCATATTCTTCAAATATCCTGCCAACAATGCAGCTTCCGCAGTCTGCGCCCTCTTCTCCGCCGTTATCAAAACAATGACCGCAGCCCATAAAATCATCTGCGCCGCCAGCCCGGTCAATCGTACAAAGGTCTTCCGGCACGGGTCCTTCTATAAAGTCTATCATCTGTATTGCCCGGCTCTCTATTGCAGGATAACCCGGAAACTGCAAATACCGTGCAATTATCCTTTCTGCTTCCTCTGCCCCGTAACAAACCGTCGTAAAATACCCCTGCGCCGTCAGCTCTTCCAGCCATTCCTTCTGGTTCTCCGTCGTTTTGTTCTTTCCGTATTTCATTTCGATATACAGCCCGTGGAAGCCGTTTCTTGCTACAGGCAAGCACAAGTCCGGCACACCTGCTTTCACTCCCTGTCGCTTTAGGTTTGCCGCTTCCAGCGTGTTCCTGCTGCCGCCGTTCGGTACATGATAAATCAATTTCAATTCAGGGTATTTCCCTTGTTGCCATCCGCACCACTGTATTAGTGTTTCCTGCTCTGTCGCTTCGCTTCTCCTGCGGTTCTGCTGCCTTGTGTAATAGCTCATTCCTTTTATCTCCCTTCTTTCAGCTTTTTAACGTGTGAACTCTTAAACAGGCATGACCGGGGATTGATTAAGAAATAGTATTTCTGCGGTATGTACAAGTTAGGGTCATTTCTGAATTGTTCTTCCCCTGTTTTATGCAACTCCCCCGTTATAACGTCGTTGTCAAATAGCTTTATTGTGACGACTTTCCCCAGATATTTTTCTAACTCACTTCTTTTCACTCTTTCTTTTCCTCCCGTTCGTCAAAATGCGTCGCCATCATATCCGCAAGATGAAGCATGACTGCCAGCTTGCTTTGCCAGAAAGCGTTGTCTAAATCGAACCCGCCGCCCCTTGCGTAAAAGTCATATTGCCCCATGTGCCACCTGATTGCCAGAATCTCTTCTTGTGTCAAGTGCATAAACTGTAAAATCAGGATAACGGACTTTTCCCCGTGTCCGGCAGGGAAATTCTTTGTAAGCTGATATTCTGTTATACCTTCAAATTCAGCTTTTTTATATGCGTCTATCTTGCACAAATCATGAAGAAGCCCGCAGATTGCAACCGTTTCTAAATCATATTGCGGGGACTGCTGCCGCTTTTCTTCCTCTGTGTTCAGCCGCAAAAGCCGCCTGAATACGTTTATAGAATGTTCCGCAAGCCCTCCGGGTTTCGCTCCGTGGTGTCGCTTGCTTGCCGGGGCTTCAAAGAATCCGTTTTCGCCCATCCATTGCAGAAGGTCAGCCGCCCCCGGTCTTTCTATTATCGAATAAACTTTTTTATATTCTGCTTCTACCCTTACCGTATGTTGATTTACCATGCTTCCTTTTCCCTTCTTTCCTTCCTCTGCCTTGACAGTCTTTCAAGCTGCAAGCAAAGTCTTTGTATATTCTCATATGTTCCGCAGCTTTCGCACTCTTCCTGCCCGTAATGACCGGGGCAAGCGTCGCACTCTTCCTGCTCTGCTTTCAGCATTGTTGCCGCCGTCGCTGCCTGAAAGAGTGTGTCCCCGTCAAATTGCTTTTCCTGCGGTTTCTGCGGCTCCTGCTGCAATTCATCTTCCCTTATCCCGTATTTGCTTTTCAGCTTTTCATACAGCCGCCGTGCGCCCTCTTTTTCGCCGCCCACGCCCTGTTCTGCAAGTGCTTTCAGGGCTTTCAGCTTCTTTGCCGCCTGTTCTCTTGTCATGCCTGCTACCCTCCGTACACTTCCACAAGCCCGCCTTTCTCCTGTGTAAGCTCCGTTATTCCCTCTTCAAGTGCAATCTGTATTTCTGCAAGCATACCTTCTGAAATCCCGTACCTGCTGCCGATAATGATATATCTGCAATGCTTTAAAAGCTCTGTGCCTGCTTCCATTCCCTTTTTCCTTTGCTCCGGGTCTTCTTCGTTTAGCACCTGCGTCAAGTACAAATGCGGCGTTATCGGCGTATATCCGCAATCCAACGCAATCCGGGTCAGTTCCCTTGCGTACTCTGTATTTCTTTCAATTTCGCCCCTGTACGGGCTGCATATGTAGCATAATTTACTTTGCATTTCCCTTCCCTCCTGTCAGATTAAATCAAATATTGATAGCTGCGCTTTCTCTGCCTGTATGCGCCTGTCTGCGTCCGTATAATATCCCTTGTCAATCTCTATCGCATACCATTCAAACCGCAAGCGTTGACACGCAACCGGGCAGGAACCGCTTCCGGCGTGTGTGTCAAGTATTCTGTCGCCCCGCTTTGCATAGCCGTTTGTCAATATCCATTCATACAGCTTCGCTGGCTTCTGCGTCGGGTGAATCGTCCCTTCTTTCAAAAGCTCTACCCGGTTCAATGTGACAATCCTTGTCGGGCAGTCAAAAGAAGAATATGCTATTTCACAATCTGACATTGGCAAGCCCCGCTGCCCTTTATCCCAGATTATCCAGCCTTTATGCCCGGCTTTTAAGTGCTTCACAAAATAATTGCCGCCCCATATAATCTGATTTTCAGATACCCTTTCAAGCTCCCGGAAGTATTCTGCCCCCGGTATGCCTTTACTGTCCCAGTCCTTCTGTTCGTGTTCCTTCCTGCTTTGTTTCGGATTGCTGCATACTTTCTTTTTCTGCCCGTCGTTGCCTATCCCATAGGGCGGGTCAACTATCGCAAGTTTAAAGAATTTATCCGGCATTTCCCGCATGACGGGCAGGCAGTCCGCATTTAAAAGCGTGTTTGGTTCATACCTCCACAACCTTTTTCACCTTCTTTCTGTCTTACATTTTCCTGATTTTGTCTTGCAAAATCTTTTACAAGGTTCCGCAGCTTTTCCGTGAAGTTCTTCCCTCTGTACCCCTCTATCACTTCCAGCGTTTCCGGGTAAAGCCGCACTGTCTTTGATACGCTCAAATCATCAATCTGCTTTCGCTTCGTGATATTCAATTTTTATTTCAAATTTTTCTTCAATCCACTTTATGTACTCTTTTCTATATTTCCGGGCAGACACAAATTCGTTTGTAGTATCTGCAAAGAATACCATCAGCGGTCTTTCCTTGTGCCTTGAAAGTTCCCACGCAGAAGCCATGATATAAAGCAATACTGCGCTGTCTTTCCCTCCGCTAAATGATACCGCCACTTCCCCGTCTGTCCGTGTGATTGCTTCTAAACATTTTGCAAGTGCTATCTGATATTGTGTTTCCGGGTCCCTCTCCCACATTTTCCGCACTTCTTCTTCCGTGTACAAATATTCTTTTTCAGCCATCTTTTTATCCCTCCAGCACAACCTTTGTATATATTTTTACAATCAGGTCAGAAAAAGAAAATTCGCTGATACCTTCAACGGGTACTTTCTCCCCGTCTGTCGTATACTTTGCAGCTCCCACCTTCTTTTCTTCCCTCCTGCATATATCCGTTGACAGTCCGTGCCGCTTTACTTTCCGGCTCCTGTCAATCTCTGTATATCCCAGACAGGCAACAAAACCCCTGTACAATTCCCCTGTACTGTCTTCAACAATCAGCCTGTCACTGGGTACAGCTTCTTTCATGAACTCTTCAAGAATCACTTCTTCTTCCCTCCTGCTTTCCTGCTTTTCTTCTTTCCTGCCTTTTTATCCGTCTTCTTCCACATCTTCAAATAAATGTGCCAGCCCGTTTCTTCGTAGTAGACAGGTTCAACGCTTACAATTTCATAATCCGGGAATTGCTTCTTGAAGAACTCCTTCCCGCAATCATTAGACTTCGCCAGCTTCTCTATCTGCTTCTTTGTGTATTTATAATCAGCGTTCGGAAGCTCTACCGGGCGCACAAGGTTTCTGCTGCTACTCCACCGTTTCTTCCCCTGCGGGTCCTTTACTATGTACTTGCATAGGGCTTCAATGCCGTTTTCGTTCGTCTGTATGCGGTCAGCGTTCGCCCAGCCCATCTGCTTTATGCCTGCCCTATACTGCGGGTCATTCTGTGCTTTATTCCAGTTGATACGGTCAGCCGTCCACATCAGTTCTACATCATCACGGGACAAACCGCCGTTCATGATAATGTGATGGTGAACCCTCTTTATCATCTGCCCTGCCTTGTCAAACTTATATTCTGTCACAAGGATATATTTCAGCGGGTCCAGCCCCAGCTTCCCTCTCCTGTATGCTATCCGGCGCAAGTAGTTATTCACTATCTTTTCCGCTTCCTCTATGCTGCCCGGCAGGTGGTCTTTATCGTATGTACAGGAAACGTGCAAATCACCTATACCAAAATTTCCATTTCCTAACTGTACAAGATACCTTTTAGCGTTCTTTTCGTTCAGGTCTTTTTGCTTTGGTTCCGTTACCCTCTTCCGCTTCCCCCTCTTCCCCTTTGCCACCTTATCCGCTTTTTCTGTCCGTGGTATTATATCCGCTTCCCGGTACTGCCCGCAGTCCACCTTCTTCTCTCTCATGAATGTTTTACCCATAGCCACCACACCTTCCTTGCTGTCCTTATACCTGTGTGGCGTGGGTATCTATCGGGCTGGGGTTTCCCCCTCCCCTTCTTTCCCTCCTGCTTATTATCCATGTATTACGCAAGTATATAATATATATTATCTTACGCAAGTATATATTCTATATCTATATTACGCAAGTATATATATACTATTCGTAGGAATGTTAATACCCCATACAAGCCCGTTTTCCGGGATAAAAACCCGGCATTTTCAACGGTTTTCCCGTTGATTTTGCTTGCTTTTACACCGCCAACATGGTATAATAAACATGAACTTGATTTATTAAAAAATGTTAGCGAAAAGCCTTTGTTGAACGTGTTTGCGGCACTTCTTCAAAGGCTTTTTGTTATGTCCTTTTCCTGCGGGCGTTATCACGCCCGCCCCAGTAGTTCAGTTACCAGTTTCCAGTCTTTCAGGTATAAAGCGGAACGGAAGGACACACCGCTGTAGACGCTAGAACGGGCGTTGCCCAAGAACAACGCCGCCACTCCACCGTAGGAAGCGCTGCTGAAGCTCGAACCCCGGAAAGGCACGGCTTCTTCAAGCTCACTGTCAGCCCATATCCCCGCTTTCTCCTGCTGCCAGTCCTGCGGCAATATCCCCAGTCTATGTACAATGTCCGGGACTTCTTTCAGGCTCCCGGCAAGCTGCAAGTCCCGCATATGGCAACCGTTCCAGCCCCCGGCAATCTGCCCGTCTGTCAGCACGACTTTTCCGCACTGTGCGTCAAGATACAGCGGCTTTCCGAACGGAAGCCCTTCTTCCCCCGGTTCCTCTGTCCGTGCAACTACCCACGCCGGGTCCTGCGGCTTGAAGTCCTCTGCCGCTGCGTTATTGTCCGGGATATACTCAATTACGCCTTTATGCAGGCGCAAGCCCGCCACACGCTCCCAAAAGTTCCCGCAGAGTCCGAAAACCCCTTCCGGCGTTCCGTCGTGGCTCCATGCAAGCGGTTCTGTCCCAGTCAAAACCGTGTAGCCGTCGTAACAATAGCCCTTTTCCTCCGGGTTATCGGCGTTCTTCCCGTAGTCCGTGTTGCCGCTGATAATATGCCCTGCTGCCGCTGCGTCTTTCATCAGGTAAACCCATTCTGCATTTGTCATTAAGTGCCAGCCGGGTCCTTTTCTCCGGCAAGTTGCCGCCGATTCATCATGCCCCATGCTTTCAACGGGCTTCTGATACGGCAGGGAAACGGGTATTCCGTTAATTACGGTATTCGTATACTGTGAAATGAGAATAGCCGCCATAATCTCCCCGTTTACCTTGAACACTTCCGGCACGTCCTCCGGCTTGTATGTTCCCGGCTCCATGTAAAACATAGTCATGTAGTTGGGAAGCCCGGCTTCATCATTCACGACAACCGCCGCTTTGAAAATGCCCTTTTCCTGTTCTGTTGTCATTTTTGACATTCTTTCTTTCCTCCTTGTATCTGGTATGATTTTTGTATAACAAGCCGTTCCCGGCGTGTTTTCAATAGTCAATCCCGGCTTCGTCCATGAAGTCAAATAATGTTACTTGATTCGGGTCGTCGCCCACCCACCAGCGCATGACGTGTTCCCCGTCGCTCCATGCTCCATTATTTGTCAGCCCTGCTTCTTCTCTTGCTTTTACCATTCTGTCAAACGCTTTCACATATGCTGCCCTGTATTTTGGGTATCTTTTAAAATCTTTTTTCATTCCCTTAAAATTTTGAAGCGGGCAACCTATACAACCAATCCTTTTATCTCCACACTGATAAAGCGGGTTCGACGGACAGCCATAATAATGCAGAAATTCCCACACGTCTTCATCTGTCCAGTCAACTATCGGATTCACCATTGTTGAAGTAGTTCTATAGCACATTTCTACAAAACGCCTTGTTTCTGAATTATCATCATTCATCACAAGCCCGCCTTGCTTTGTTTGTCTGAAATTGACTTCGTTTTTCTGTGCCATTTTCAGCATTGTTTTTTCTTTTCCGATTACCTTTATTACTCCTGCGCTTTCCTTCCTGTTTGCGCTTTCTGCCCACCTTACTCCTGTTATTTTTACCCTTCCTTTCCCTCCCCTTTCTTTCAATACTTCGCAGCAATACCTAGCAAGTCTTGTCGGCGGCATTTTCTTTTTAACTATCAACTGCCACATTGTCAGTTCCGGGTGTTCAATATTTTCTTTTCCTATCGTTTTTCGCACATAGTACACCGTTTCCGGCGCGTCAACCGTCGTTAGATTATGTTTGCACTCATGCTTTACGCCTGCCAGCTCTGCTAAAATCCTTATACAATCACTGTCTTTCCCTCCGCTATAACAAAGGTAGTATGGCTCTTTTTCCGGCTGGAATGATTGAAGATACTTTATTGCCCGCTGCTCCTTCTCTTTATTCATGTTTTTAGTGTTCCTTTCTTTTATCCTTCCGCCCGCTGCGGCTCTTCCTTCTCTTCATGCACCGTCACTGTGATTGACAGGTTTTCTTTCCGGGAAAGAATCATTGCCAGCGTTTCAAAGAACCGCTTCGCATTGAAAGTCCCTTCTACCTGAACGCCTGCTGCCGCAATCCCTTCTTTCATGTGCGCCACCTCCTGCGTCATTCCTCCGGGTCCGGGTTATAGCAATCATGCGTTGACCCGACAAGCCAGCCTGACATATCAATGTCAATGTCCCCGCCGTCCGTCCCGTCTGATATGATTTTCATATCACCGTAAAAGCCCCATGTTTCCCCGTCCGTCGTGTGTATCAGGATATAGCCTGTCTGCGGTTCCTGCGTCATTTCCCGGCTTTCCTGCGGCTCCTGCTGCCGCTTCATTTCCTGCACCGCTTCTTCTATCAGCTTTTCTTTTGCATAGCTTCCAGCCGCATAAGCCGCAACGCAAAGAAACAATGTCCCGGCAATAACCGCAGCCCATTTTGTTTTATTCATGTTCTTTTCCTTTCTCACGCCCGCAGCCGGGGCGGGCGTGTTATGCTGTTCTGATTGCCCCGGCAGGCAGACTTTTCACGAACTTTGCGCCCTGAATAAAGGCAAGAAATTCCCGCTTTTCGTGATTATCCAGCATTTCCATGAAGCCCATAACCTCCGCAGCTTCCTTGCCGTCTTCCTGTGCAATCATGGTTTCTGTTCTCTTATCCTCTGCCATCCGTCTTCCCTCCTTCCCTTTTCGCTATCCTGTTATGCAACTATTGAATAGCTTCCCGCAGGCGGTTTATAAACCACTTCATTTCCTCTGCCCCGTGTAGTGTGATACAGTTCCTTTCATTCATGGGGCAGATTTCTATTTTCCCGGTTTCCCTATCCTTATTGATTGTGAAAAGAATTTTTTCCTTCAATTCCTCTTCCTGTTCAGGTGTCAGCGTGATTTCTTCCAGCTCTGCTTCTGTCAGGTCAATTTCTGTCACTTTCGCTTCTTCCATTTTCCCGACTGCTGCCGCAACCGCATTTAATGTCCGTATCTCTTCACAAAGTTGCTCTGATACTGTCGGTTCAGTGTTTCCGACGTACACCATCCCACGTTTTGGATTGTCCGCTTTCTGCGGCGTTGTTTTAATCTCTGTCGCCGCCTTTATCTTCAATTCAACGTATTCAGCGTACTTTGTCGCCGTCCTGATAAATGCTTTCTTGAAGCTGTTCATTTCTGTACGTTCCTTTCCGCACCGCCGCTGCCGCTTTTCACCTTAAAAAGCCGCCTGCCTGGAAAACTTGTTGTCCGACTATACACTTTTTAGCTGGTGTAACCGCTGCCCGTTTGACAGTGCTTTATTTTTAGGGGTCTGGCTTGCCCCGATTGAACCGGGCGGGAATCGGACCCGCCCCGCAGGTTTTCACACTTGCTGCCCCTCTGCGGCTCCCGGTTCTGTCTTTTGGTTTCCCTCTTCCTCTGGTATAATGACTTTGCAGCCCTGCCCGGCTGCAATACATCAGGAAGGGGGTCTGGCTTATGAGCAAGGGACAATGGTTTCCTATAACTGACAGTAAGACAGGAAAACCGACTGTTTTAGAGTGCGGTTCGTGGTTTTGCTATGATTGCAACCAACGCCGTAAAACTATTTACTATCCACATACAGGCACTATTGACGGTCCTTGTAAAAAATGCGGCTGCAATATTGTCTATAAACTGGAATAACCTGTGTAATGCCTGGCTGTTACTGTGTCCTGTATCAGTCAGGCTTTTGCTTCTCCCTCTTCCAGCCTTTCCCGTACTTCGTTATATGAAAATGTAAGGTTCATAAATCTTCCTGCGCCTTTTCCGTATGGGTCTATTCCTTCCAGTGTTTTTTCCAAATACAGAAGCATTTTTTTGTATTTCTCTTTTTTCGCTTCTTCCTCTGTTTCCCTGTCCCGTCCCATGAACACAAGCCAGCAATTTATTAAATCGCTTAACACGTTAGCCCTTGCGCCCGGCTTCTGCGCTGCTTTTTCAATTTTCGTTTCTGTCATTTCAGCCAGTTCTTTATAGCTTTTCACCTTTCCCACCTCCCTTCTATACCGCCGCTGCTGCCAGCTTCGCCTTTTCGATTTTTTGTCTATCTGCCAAAGCCGTCATGTAGGTTCTGGCAAGAACTATCGAATTTTCGTCTAAACTTTCAAGAATCTTTGTTACTTCCTCCGTGTCGGAAGAAAGCATTTCTTTTCTGATTTCCTCTGCGCCTTTCATGTGGTCTTCCTCCCTTCTGGTTTTGTGCTGTGTTTTCTTGACTATGCCCTAATTATAATTGACTAAGCCATTTTTGTCAACAACTTTTTCCGCTTTTACTTGACTAAGCCATTTTTTTATGATATTGTACAAATCAGAAAGTGAGGTGAACGAATTGGATAATATTGGTGAAAGGATAGGTGAACTTATTGAATCTTTGGGAATTAAGAAAGTCCGCTTTGCTGAACGGCTAAAAATCGACCAGTCTTATGTTACGCAACTAACTAGTGGAAAAAGAAATCCTAGTGAACGAACCATTTCCGATATCTGCCGGGAATTTAACGTGCGGGAAGAATGGCTGCGGAACGGTAGCGGGGAAATGTTTCTTGATTTTACGGAAGACGAATTTTCAAAAGCTGCTGCCACTCTCTCAAATGACGCTTTTGTTAGAAGTCTGATTGTTGAATACTGGAAACTTGATGAAGACAGCAAACGGCTTTTCAGGGACTTTATACATAGGCTGTCAGACAATATGCGGCGGCAGGAATAACCGCCGCCACATACCGCCAACCGTGCAAGTACGCTTTGACACTATTTCAGATACTTAATGAATGTGTAAATCTTAATCAAAATTCTTTTGTCTGAAATTGCGTCAACCATCTTGTGAATGGCTGCTTTTAACTCATTCAGTAACATTTTTGTTTCCTCCTTATCTTTGCAGTGTTTTCAGCAACATTACAATTTTATAAGAAAGGGCTATGTGCAAAAGAAAGGTTGAATTTGATATGTCAATAAGAAATTTTTTTATAAATATAAGTGACACCTTGAAAAAATTAGTTGCCGAAGGTGAAGAAATTCAGCGTCAAAAAGAAATCAAGATTCAAGAAAATATTTCAAGTGCTAGCGAACACTTCTTAACTGGTTATGGGGAAAAGTTTCACTGTTCTAACGAACAATATATCCGTTTTCAGCGTTCTCTTTCTCCTGAAAATATTGGAAAAGTTGTTTCTGTGAATAAAAGGAAAATAACTATGCGAATATGCTCTTCCCGTAATTCCAATAATATCTATACCACTTCGTTGCTTAATTGCGATTGTGAAGATTTTAAAAGACGTAATCTTCCATGCAAACATATGTATAAGCTTGCTTATGAACTTGGTGTTATAGATGAAAATTGGGACTTATCCGGTCTTTCATCAGAATTGAAAGATTTATTAGATTCTTTATCGCCAACTGCTATCCGTACACTTATTCATTTGATGGATAACTACCGCAATACTTATAAATTTCAAGTCAGTAAAAGAACAGCTTCTCCTTTAGTAAAAAGTGGTTTTCTGATTGAAGATACTTCATATGAACTGCTCCTTGATAAAAATTACAACAAGAATGAACTGCTTGCGTTTCTTTCTTCCTCTACATCATGCACTGTCAGCACTAAAGATAAGAAGCCGCAAATTATTAGATATATCATTGATAATGAACCTAAATTATTAAAAGCTCTTTGCGATAAGTGCTACACGGTTTCATTTTCTGATATTGTAAATGATAACTTTGATTATATTTATCGGTACTGTCAAACCCTACAATAAAACCCCGGAAGTGCTGGGAACACTACCGGGGCGACGCAAAGATACATCATACCAGATACAACATACCGTCTGCAATTCTGATTATATCATCTGCGGGCGGGAAATTAAAGGAAATGCAGGTGATTTTCCATGAAAAATAAGGAATTGCCGCCGCTTGTCCGTGTCGCCCTTTATATCCGGGTATCAGGGGAAGAACAAAAAATAAAGGGGCTTTCCCTTGAAGCTCAACAAGAACGGCTGGAAGCATACGCAAGGGAAAAAGGCTGGATTGTGACCGGGGTATATATCGACGCTGCGAAAACCGCAAGAAAGAATATGCACAAGCGGGCAGAATTTCAAAAAATGATAGAATCTGTGAAACGTGATGAAGTTGACTTGCTTCTGTTCTGCCGCCTTGACCGCTGGTTTCGGTCTGTCGCTGATTATTACAAGGTCATGGAAATATTGCAGGCGCACGGCTGCGACTGGAAGACAATAGATGAAGAATACGACACGACAAGCGCAAACGGGCGTTTATATATCAACGTCAAGTTATCCATAGCGCAAAATGAAGCTGATATTTGCGGGGAAAGAATAGACGTTGTATTTGACAGCAAGATTGCCCACGGAACCGTCGTTTCCGGCTCCTGCCCGTTCGGGTACAGGGTCAGTGAAGAAAAGCGGCTGGAAGTCCTGCCGGAAGAAGCCGGGATTGTGCAAGACGCTTTCAATCACTTTGAAAGCACCGTCAGCCAGCGGGGAACCGTGAAGCATATCCGGGAAACTTACGGCGTGAATTGGTGTGACGCAACTTTCCGGCGTATGCTGTCGGAAACGCTCTATACTGGAATCTATGACCGAGGCGGCAGGAAGAATGAAAACTTCTGCCCGGCAATCATCAGCCGGGAACAATTCGACAAAGTTCAATCCCTCCTGAAAAGAAATTCCCGTTCCGCTCCGTCCGGCAGGGTTTATATATTCACATCAATTTTGAAATGCTCTGAATGTAACCATAACATGGTAGGGCGTGTTGCGGGTAGGAACCGGGCGTATTATTACCGTTGCAACCAGCACTTTCAGCGGGGGCGTTGCTCTCACAAGGCAGAAGCAAGGGAAGACGTAATTGAAAAATGGCTTTTTGACAATCTGGAATCCGAACTGAACCGGGTCCGGCTGGAATGGGAAATAAAAGCGGCAGAAAAGAAAAAAGCTGTCCTGCGGACAGATAAAGCCGCCCTGAAAAGAAAACTGACAAAACTAAAAGAATTGTATGTGAATGAGCTGATTGACATTGAAGAATACAAAAAGGACTATGAAATATATACGGCGGCACTCCGGCAGCTCCCGGAACCCGCATCAGAAGCCCCGCCCGACTTTGAAGCCGTGGAAAAGCTGCTGCAATCTGATTTTAAGAATATTTATGAATCGCTGACCCGTGAAGAAAAGCGTACACTGTGGCGGTCTGTTATCTCTGAAATACGCATTGACAGTGAAAATAATATCACGGGTATTTCTTTCGGGTAGTGTTGTACTAACTTGACACTACCCGTCGGCTCGTCCGCAAGGATCAGCTGCGGTCTGGTGATGACAGCCCTCGCCACTGCCGCCCGCTGCTTCTGTCCGCCTGAAACCTCATATGGATACTTCGCCAACAGGCTGGCAATGCCAAGCCTCTCCGCGACCGGCCCGACGAGCTGCTCCATCTGCGCAACTGTTTTCCCCTGCAGTACAAGCGGGAGCAGGATATTGTCTCTCAGCGAAAAATTGTCAAGCAGGTTAAAATCCTGAAAGACAAATCCGAGATTGTCACGCCGGAAGGCCGACAGCTCCTTTTCCCTGATCTCCGTGAGCTTTCTTCCTTTTAACAGCACCTCTCCGCCCGTAGGTCTGTCAAGCGCCGCGAGTATGTTCAGCAGGGTCGTCTTACCCGATCCGGACTCCCCCATGATCGCCACATACTCCCCCTCATCGACCGAAAAATTCATGTCCGAGAGTGCCTGCACCTTCGCGCTCCCAAAGCGCGTCGAATAGATCTTGCTCACATTTTTTACCTCTAAAATCACCATGTTTCTTTCCTGCCCTTCCATAAATATTTATTATAGAAACCGTTCTTCAACGTTATCTGCTCGATGCCGTATCCGTTTCCGTGATCTGTCTGATCGTAATTGCAGTATATCAAAAAAGGGAACTGTATGCTATTTGATCAGCTTACATTTCCCTCTGATTTCTTACATTATTGTAAGGTTGCAATGATATTCTTCGAACTTCACGTAACTTGTTATAAGTCTACAAATCCTTATTTTTAGGCATTTCTAATGCATTTCATGACAAATGGTCATTTCACGTAACCTGTTATAAATTCACATATCTTTACACATGATTGGTGTAAAATTGGTGTAAAAATCCTTTTTCGTAAGATGAAAATTGGTGTATGATTTTTTTGCCATTTATGCTCTGTTTCTGCGCCTTTCAGCCACATTCACAACCTCGCTTGCCGCACGCTCTTCATTAACATGGTTGTAAACATTGTTCGTAATCTGCGTATTGGAATGACCCATAATATATTGCAGAACTTTAATATCCATTCCATCTTCAGCATCTCTTGTACAGCCAGTGTGACGCAACGTATGAGCTGAAATCTTACCAATTTTATACTCCGCTGTCTCATTATACTTTTCAACAGCCTTTTTCAATTCATAATTGAATGATGTTATGTTCAGCAGATTACCCGATTTGGAATAGAACAAAAAATCCTTTTTACCATCTACACAATAATCTTTTCTCAATATAAAATAATATTTGTGCAGTTCACTCAGTACATCATAGACATCATCTGTCATGGGAATTTTTCTTGTATGTGTATTCTTTGTAGAGGTAATATGAAAATCAAAATTGTCCCCACCGATCTTTTTATACTGTAATTGGTGATCTATGGTTATGATTCTGTTCTTCATGTCAATGTCTTCCCATGTCAGTCCTGCAAATTCGCTCACCCGGCACATCGTACCAATCAGAAATGCAACCTTCCTATATATGTCGCGGTCATGCTTATAAAGATATGAAAGAAGTCCCTCCTGCTGCTTTCTGGTCAATGCTTCCCTTTTCTGATGTGTGCCTTCGACAGTCTCTAAAGCTCTTTTCGTTGGATTGTTTCTGATCAGCTCATTATCAATCGCCATATTGAACACTGACGATAACAGTTTATGATAAAAGCTGATGGTTCCATATGAAATATCTTTTTCCTGCAATTGTTCATAAAAATAGGTAATATTTATTTTTCTGATATCTGAAATCTTCATATTGCCCAATATGCTGTCTGATACATGCTTACTATACATTGCCGTGTAATTGCGAATTGTATTCTCTGTCAGTTTTCTTCCCTTATGCTTTTTATTGGAAATATAAAACTCAAACATCTCATTCAGAGTAAACTCTGTTCCAAGTCCTGTCATTCCCTGTGACAGCATCAGTTCAATTTCGCTTTCTTTCTCCCTGAGAGATTTATCGTCTTTCTTTCCCGCTGGTGTTTTATCTGACGGCAACAATCTCCAACTGTATATTGTATGTCTTTTTCCTAATACATCTGTATATCTGTACTGATATGACAAATCCTTTCTCTGACTTTCACCTACCTTCAATGTCCTACCCTTATGGTCTTTCCTTCTATCTGCCATATGTATTGCTCCTTTCTAATCAAAAAGAGCCTTAATATGATTATTCATTGTATCATATCAAGCCCCTGTTTACCATTCATTTTATATTGAAAACTGTTTTTCCACATATTCATCAAATTTTCTGCGCTTAATCAATCTCTTATTACCTACCCATAATACAAACGGACAGTTATCCCCGCTTGACATCT
>JAETQH010000069.1 GCA_021770785.1 Lachnospiraceae bacterium | reverse complement strand
TGTCTTTTTAATTCGTCTTTTCCCTTGATAATTCGGGGTTTCCCACATTTTCCCGGAATTTATCTACAATTCTCCGGTTGAGTTTCTTTTTGTGTCAGATATTCTAAGCCCGTACATTTTCCCTCGGCATTCTGTTCCGACACCCCAGAATTGTCAGTAACTTCCCCCACTGCCGGCGTTTCTTCCGTTTGATTCTCACCGTTCCCCTGCTCTGTATCAGCATTTTCCGTCGTCTCCGTCCCGCTGTTCTCCCCTTCCCCAGTAACCGTCTCCGTCATCCCCGTTTGCTCTACACCGTCAGTATCTTCCGTCGTTTCCGTCCGCTCCATATCCCCAGCAGTTTCAGGATTCTCCGCCAATACTTCCGTCGTTTCCGTATCGCTGCCAGCCACTTCTCCCCCCAACTTTTCCGTATCCTCTGCCCCTGTTATCTGCACTTCCTCCGTTACCTGCCATTCCTGTTTCTCTTCCCCCTGTGCAACTTCCTTCCCACTCTCATTCCCACAACCGGCTGCCGCCATTGCCATAACACAAATCATCATCACCAGGAACCCTTTTATTTTTCTTTTTCTCATAATACCAATCCTATTCTTTCTCAAATATTTCCTCCCCCAATCTCATAAAACCACTTCGTATAAATCTCTCCCCATCTTCCCCTCAAAATACCCCCGCAACTCCACATTCCTATCCCATTTTTCCTGCGGATAACTCCCATAACGGCGTTTCACATCATTCATCCTTTCTTCCAGAGGCACAATCCCCTCTGCTGCAGCAACGGAATCGCTTAACTGAATGAGCAGGTCATAGTCATCATATTCCATTCTCTCCAGCAGTACCTTTAATTCCTCCTGTGCCTGCCGGGGAATATCAAATTTCCCGATATAACCCTCTGTACTCTTACAGTGAAAGGAATGGGACAGCGCCACCCTCGCCGCCCCCGCATATCCTAACTCCATCAGATAATGGTATCCGTCATAAACATGGGCAAGATCACTTACGCCAAACTTCCGCCCGATATCATGCAGCAGCCCATAGACATACGCCCTGTCACTGTCCATTCCCGGACAGGCAGCCGCAATTTTTCCGGCACTTTCCGCCACATAATGACTATGCCGCTCCCACGCCCCAGGATTGAAGCGTGCCGCCTCCCGCAAAAGGAACTCCGCCATGGGAACAGAAGGTTCGCTGTCTTTTCCGCAAAGAAGCTCTAACACCTTCGTGTCCCTCTCTATCATTACAAGGTCAAAATCATTTAACCCCCGACAGGCTTTGTTGGCAGCTGCCGCCTCTTCCGCAGATACAAACCGCAATACAAATTCCGCTTCTTTTTCGTATTCATCCAGGTTTTGCTCCTGCACTGTCTCTTTTGTCCTGCACGTATAATAATAATTTTTCTGTTCAAAAATTGTGTGTTCCTGCTTGTCACTCCTCTGCATACGGAGGACACAGCCGTACTCTTTTATGGTTTCAGGTATTACAATAAGTCCTGTCTCTTCCTTCACTTCCCGCACAAGTGCCGCTTCCCGCTCTTCTTCCTCTTCCATTCCGCCGCCGGGGAACTTATAATATTTCATTTTTTCGCTGTAAACCAATGCCAGCTTTCCGTCTTTTCCTGCAATAATTGCCCTTGCGGACGGTCTGGAAAAATGCTTATCTGTCTCGCTGTAATTTTTTATATCCATTACTAATAATGTTTTCACTGAAATACCTCCGTAAATCCCCGTCAACTGATTCGTTTCAAGATTTCACAGTATCTTCACATACATCCCGAATATAGGCTACATCTGGTGTCTTACCACGGCATACTCATCATCTGACTGATAATACGGGCACTCCTTATAATGCCCCTGCAGCAGCCTTGCCGCATCGTCCTCATCCATATCTACTTCACAATAGTAAGCCTCATCGTCCTCGTCGTAAACATTATATACACAACTGTCACAATTTGATTTTGCCATTTGTCGTCTCCTTTTAACATTTATTTTCCTTCCTTAGAAGTAGAAATCAGCCTTGTTCCTTGGCTTTCTTTAATAATTTTAAATTACGCTCCGTTGACATCACCGCCTCAAACGTAAAACTTAGCCTGCGACCGGTACACCTTTTCCCTTTTTTCATCGCCCCTACAAACTCTTTTCCGCTAAAAGTATCACGCCTTCTTCCTGCGGACATTCTTTTATGACAGAAAAACCATTCTTTTTCCAAAAATGGTTCGACTGCGGATTTTCCTTGTCAATTCCAAGCCCTACCACCGCAAACCCCTTGTTTTTCAAATACGCAAAAGCCTCGCTTACAATAAGGCTTCCAATTCCCTTCCCCTGAAAATCCATATTCATCATAAAAAAACCAATGAAAGCACTCTCCTCATCCGGGTATCCGTCAATCAAATCCATGACTGCCACCAGGGTATCGTCTTCAAAGAAGCCAATATAGTATTTGTCAGAAATGTCAATTCCCGGCGGCGCTATCCTCAAATCACTCTCTATACGTTCCACCGTGGGCTGTTTTCCGCAATATTCATAATACTGCTGGTTTTTCAGGCAAACTTCATAAATCATGGGAATGTCTTCTTTTGTCAGCCTTCTAACCTGATACTTTGAAGAAAGCTTTGTCAGATCTAAGCCATGCATCATCTGTTTCCCTCCTACCACTTAGAAATCACTTCATCATACAGCTGTTCCAAAAACTCCTTCAAAAGTTCCCTCTGGGTGTCCCAATATTTTTCTGTAATCTCATCCCCGTCCGGCGTATTCTCCGTCACATCCATCACCGCATCTAAAATCTCAGGGTTCAAATCGTCCATTGCCTCCTGTACCACCGCCTCAAAATCACAGTACGCTGCACCGGACAGATAGAGAATAAAATTCTCCCGGTTCAAGTTTCTTGCCTCATATCCCTCGGTAAAAATATCATTTCCTCCGGCTGCAATTTCCTCAAATTCTTCCTTTACCGTGGCATAATCCACGGGACAATAGCTTTCTGTAAAAAATTTATCAAAAACCTCTTTATCAATCTTTGGCTCTGTGTCTCGTTCCATATTCTTTCTTTTCCTTTGCTTGATTTTTATTGCATCCTATGCTATTTTAACATAGTTCCTACAGCTTGGCAAAAAATAGCCATTATTTCTATGAATACCGTAACAAGGAGATTTCACCATGACCATGTACGAAAAATTACCCAATGACCCGGTAATGCTGTTAAGTTTTATCAATACCCAGCTTCGGGACACCTATGAAAGCTTCGATGATTTTGCAACAGCCTTTCAGTTAGACGGGAATACTATTTTAGAAAAATTAGAACAGATCGATTACGTCTACGACGAAACCGTGAATCAATTTGTCTAATTATCAATAAGACAAGACATCAGGCTAATCCGGGCGCTCATCGTTCAACTGCCTGCGCACCCTTTTCCACTGGGGATAAAACTGCGTCATATACCCCCAGAACACCTGATTATGGCTGGGTTCTAAGATATGCGTCATTTCATGGACCACTACATATTCCAGGCACTCCTGGCTTTTATGCAACAGAGCGAGATTAATATTGATATGGTGGGTCTTTACATTACAGGAGCCCCAGCGGGTTTTCATCTGACGGATGGTGATACCGGAAACCTTTACTTTCATTACCGGCTCCCATTTCGCCACAAGCTGCTCTACCTGCACCTTTAGCAGCTCTTTCTGACACTTTAATTCCACCGGACTTAAGGTTTCTTTTTCCGCGCTTTCTTCCGCCTGCCGCAGATATTTTTCCCTGTAATTTTTTATCCACTCAATACGCTCATTCACAAAACGCCGGATATATTCTCTGCTTACCTGATGGGGCGCAGATATCCATACACTGCCATCCTCCTTTTTGATGCGCAGATACATATTTTTCATGCGCTTTTTTACCACGGTGATGGGAATCCCCTCCACCACAATCTGATATGTTTTTTCTTTCATGCCGTTCCTCTCCATCTCCTCAAACTTTTCTATCACTTTCACATGACACTGCTTTACCGTTCTCTCTTTTCCATATTTTCTTCTGTCTCATTTCAGCTTCACGTATGATACAGGTTTAAAATATCTTCCAGATACGCTCTGTACTGCTCTGCCACCGTCTCCGGTGCTTCAATTTTTATTCCCGCTCCAAGTCCTGCCACCCAGCCGAAAAACTGGCGGCTCACCGCCACATTCACTCTTGCAAGAATATGGTCTTCGTCCTTTTTTCGCATTGCTGCCTCCGTTCCGAAGCGGTCCACCACCACCCCGGTAAGCCGTTCCTCTAAACAGAGCGTTACCGTCTCTTCCTCCCCCGCAAACATGCCGAAGGTCTTTTTGGAATATCCGGCAATATCAAACCCGGCAAACGCTTCTTTTCCGCTGCGTGCTTCCCTTGTTAAATCAATCTTTAACATCTTATCCACCCGGTAATGCTTGATTATTCCCGCCCTGTCATCATAGGCAATCAGATAATAATTCTCGTCATCCCAGGTCAACAGCCAAGGGCTTACGCAATAAAACGCCCCATTTTTCCGAAGCTGCATTTCCTTATTAATGTTCCACTCAAAATACTGGAACTGTACCTTCACATTGGCGGCAATGGCATTGTAAATTATATCTACATTATAATAAATACTCTCATTTACCGTCTTGTTCCGGTTAGTCACCACCACCTGGCGCTGTAACTGCTTCGCCTGGCCATCGCTGCAGAGCGCTCCCAGCTTTTTTATCAGCTCTCTGGATTTTTTGCTGGTGATAAACTTTGAGGATTGCACCGCATCTACTAACAATTTCAGTTCCGCTAACTCAAACTGGCGGCTGGCAAGATAATATCCGCCGGGACGCTCCTTGATGGAAATGATATCTAACCCAAAGTCCGTCAAAAGCTGTATATCGTTGTAAATACTTTTCCGCTCCGCCTGAATATCATTTTTCTCCAGATACTCAATGATTTCCGGCATGGTAACTGCATGCTCCTCGTCGGTCTTTTCCAAAAGGAGCTGCATAAGATATAGAAGTTTTAATTTCTGCTTTTCTGATTTTGCCATTCCGCCCTCTCCTGTAGTCTGCCTGATTTTTCTTAATTATAGCGCAGAAACCTTTAAAATGCTATTACGTTATGGGGAAACACATATCATAGTGAATCTCAACAAAACTCTCCTCTCAAATTTTGTACAATTACATCTTTTTGTCAAAAACCCCCTTTTTCCCCATTGCAGAAGAGAAATATCATGCTATAATGTAATTAACCAAATAAATTATTACCGAGAGACATGAGCAAGGTAAATGAAACGATTAGAAGCGTTTTATTTGTCTTGCTCTTTTTTCACCCAGAAAGTGCTGTTTTTGCCTTCCTTGCAGTGAAAACCGGAAGTTCTTCTGCACCCACTATTTCAGAACTTCTTCCCTTACTTCTCTCGAAGAAAAGGAGAACATATGATGTATGATGTAGCAATTATCGGGGCGGGCGTCGTTGGCAGTGCAATTGCGAGAGAATTATCCAGATATCAGGTAAATGCCTGTGTCATTGAACGAGAAGAGGATGTCTGCTGCGGCACTTCCAAAGCCAACAGTGCCATTATCCATGCGGGATTTGATGCTACTCCCGGCACCTTAAAGGCAAAATTAAATGTTCGTGGAAACGAGCTGATGGACCAGCTTTCCAGGGATTTAGACATTCCGTTTCAGAGGAACGGCTCCTTGGTAGTATGTACCAAAGATCAGGACAGAAACGGGCTTAACGCTTTACTGGAAAAAGGCGGGAAAAACGGAGTTCCTGGACTTCGTATTTTAGAGCGTGAGGAATTAACCACCCTTGAACCAAACTTAAGTGATGACGTCACCTGTGCCCTCTTAGCGCCTACCGGAGGTATCGTTTGTCCTTTCCATATGACCATGGCATTTGCAGAAAACGCATATACAAATGGGGTTGCGTTCTTCTTAAATACCAATGTCACAAGCATAAACAAAACCAACGATAACTTCGTCATTGAAACCATGCACACCGACACAAAACAGCCGGAAACCATCGAGGCAAAGGTTGTAATTAACGCCGCAGGCGTTTACTCCGACACCTTCAACAACATGGTAAGCTCACATAAGCTTCACATCACTGCAAGAAAAGGGGAGTACTGCCTGTTAGACAAAGATGCCGGAAATCACGTAAGCCACACCATTTTCCAGCTTCCTTCCAAGATGGGAAAAGGCGTTCTTGTTTCCCCCACCGTTCACGGCAACCTCTTAGTAGGACCTACCGCAGTGGATGTGGAGGATAAAGAAGCAGTAAACACCACCCAGGAGGGCTTAGACTCCTTAGCCGGCACCGCTTCCTTAAGCGTAAAAAATGTGCCTATGCGCCAGGTAATCACCTCCTTTGCCGGACTTCGTGCCCATGAGGACGGCGGTGACTTCGTAATCGGAGAAGCCGGGGACGTGAAAGGCTTTATCAATGCCGCAGGCGTAGAATCACCGGGGCTTTCCTCTGCACCTGCCATCGGCGAAATGGTGGCTGAACTGGTACGTGATATGCTTTCCTTACAGGAAAAAACAGATTTCAATCCTACCAGAAAAGGCATTTTACATCCGGAAGATCTTACCTTAGAGGAGCGCAACCAGTTAATCAAGGAACAGCCGGCTTATGGCAATATCATCTGCCGCTGTGAAATGATTACGGAGGGTGAAATCTTAGACGCGATTCACCGCCCCTTAGGCGCCCGTTCCTTAGACGGTGTCAAACGCCGCACCCGTGCAGGCATGGGACGCTGCCAGGCAGGCTTCTGTTCTCCGCGTACCATGGAAATCTTAGAGCGTGAAGTTCCTATGAGTATCTA
Source organism: Lachnospiraceae bacterium (assembly GCA_021770785.1). Lineage (GTDB taxonomy): Bacteria > Bacillota > Clostridia > Lachnospirales > Lachnospiraceae > Roseburia. The sequence goes on along the minus strand of JAETQH010000069.1, from coordinate 14,713 downwards.
TGACATTACGAAAAACGGCGTAGACGGTGCCATTGTCATCGGCCGCAACAAAGAGATTTAGGAGAGGGAGGAAATCATCATGAAACATTACGATTTAGTCATTGTAGGCGGTGGTCCTGCCGGTCTTGCTGCCGCTGTATCTGCAAGAGATAACGGCATCGAGAGTATCTTAATCATAGAGAGAGACAAAGAATTAGGCGGTATCCTAAACCAGTGTATCCACAACGGTTTCGGTCTACATACCTTCAAAGAAGAGCTGACAGGTCCGGAGTACGCAGCCCGTTTTGTGGCACAGGTATTAGAGCGAGGCATCGAATACAAAATAAACACCATGGTAGTGGACATAAAAAAGTCCACGGACATCTCCGCAGACAAGAAAATTACAGCCATGAACCGTGAGGACGGTATGTTTGAGGTAGAAGCAACTGCTGTCATCTTAGCTATGGGCTGCCGTGAGCGTTCCAGAGGCGCTTTAAATATCCCGGGATACCGTCCGGCAGGTATTTTCTCCGCCGGAACTGCCCAGCGTCTTGTAAACATGGAAGGCTATATGCCGGGCCGTGAAGTAGTTATCTTAGGCTCCGGTGATATCGGTCTTATCATGGCAAGACGTATGACCTTAGAGGGCGCAAAGGTAAAGGTAGTCGCTGAGTTAATGCCATATTCCGGCGGTTTAAAGAGAAATATCGTTCAGTGTCTTGACGACTTTGACATTCCGTTAAAATTAAGCCATACCGTAGTGGATATCGAGGGCAAAAACCGTGTGGAGGCCGTTACCATCGCAGAGGTGGGTCCTGACCGCAAACCAGTCCCCGGCACCAAAGAGCGTTACACCTGTGACACACTGCTGCTCTCCTGCGGCTTAATTCCGGAAAACGAGTTGAGCAAGAGCGCCGGAGTTTCCTTGAATCCTGTCACCTCCGGCCCTGTGGTAAATGACAGCTTAGAGACAAATATTGACGGTATCTTCGCCTGCGGCAATGTTCTTCACGTACACGACTTAGTGGACTATGTTTCCCAGGAAGCCTCCACAGCCGGAAAAAATGCCTCCGCTTATATCAAAAACGGCCCTTCCAAAGATACTAAAATCGTGGAAATTCTTCCGGTGGACGGCGTGCGCTATACCGTTCCGAAATACATCCGTCCCACCGAGATGGACGACACCTTAACCGTACGTTTCCGTGTAGGGGCTGTCTACAAAAACTGCAGCATTGCCACCTACTTTGACGATGAATTAATCAGCAAGCGGAAACGCCCTGTCATGGCTCCCGGCGAGATGGAGCAGGTGATTTTGGACAAGAAAAAATTAGGTGAATATCCCGACCTTAGCAAAATTACGATTAAAATAGAAGAAAACGCATAACGAACCGCAGCATTCCTTCGCAAATTCATGTCTGCACTGCGGCATGAATTTGCTTTATCCACAAAAAGCAGTGCAGAAATGAGGGAAACTATGAGTACAAGAGAATTAATCTGCATTGGCTGCCCCCTTGGTTGCAGCTTAAGCGTTACTTTAGAAAATGGTGAAGTCACCGCCGTTACCGGAAATACCTGTCCGCGGGGTGATTCCTATGCCAGAAAAGAAGTTACCAATCCTACCCGTATCGTGACCTCCACGGTCCGTGTAAAAGACGGCGTTTCTCCTATGGTGAATGTCAAGACAGCCTCTGACATACCAAAGGATAAAATCTTTGACTGCGCTGCCGCCCTTAGGGATGTAGTTGTCACCGCTCCTGTCGCCATCGGTGATGTAGTGCTTGCCGATGTGGCGGGAACCGGAGTGGACATTGTGGCAGCAAAAAATATTGCAGCAAACTAATCTCATGCACCGTTCTTAACAACGGTAGAATTTTATCTATAGCCATCAGAGGGGAAATATTATATAATGAGGGTGTCTCAAAAAATATGATTTATCATAAGCTTTTGAGACACCCTCACTTTTCGGAAAGGAGATATCCGACTATGAAAAAAGAATTTAAAGAGGCCTTAGAAGATTCTCCCATCCTTGTCGCCATAAAAGATGATGCAGGCCTGCAAAAATGTTTAAAAAGCGAAAGCCACGTCATTTTTATCCTGTACGGTGACATCTGCACCATACCGGATATCGTGGCAACCGTAAAAGGTGCCGGAAAAATTGCCATGGTACATTTAGATTTGATTGCAGGCTTAAGTTCAAAGGAAATCGCCGTGGATTTTATTCGAAAATACACAAAAGCAGACGGTATCATCACCACAAAGCCCCCTCTGATTAAACGGGCAAAGGAATTAGGGCTTTACACTATCCTCCGGCTTTTTATTCTCGATTCCATGGCATACGAAAACATTGAGCGGCAGATTAAAACTGCACGTCCGGATGTGATAGAGGTGCTGCCTGCATTGATGCCGAAAATTGTAGCCAAAATCTGCAAAATATCCCCCATTCCCGTCATTGCCGGAGGGCTTGTCTCTGACAAGGAGGATGTAATATCGCTGCTACAGTCCGGCGTTATCAGTATTTCCTCCACCAATGAAACAATCTGGTTTTTATGAAATGAAAAAACAGCCCTGACGGGCTGTTTTTCCGAGGAGTTTAGTTATGAAAATGTTAATCTATATAAAGGAAATTGCTACGAAAGAATTTCTCCGGGACACAGCCTTTATTCCATGCCACCTTCGATTGACAACAGCCTGGGTTGAAGTTGTCAGCTCCTTTCGATGATGTTAGTATACGAAAGAATTATGTCCGAAGTGTGTCAATTTTAAAAAAGATTTCTAAAAAAACTAAAGTTTTGTTTTATATTTTCTTTAGAATTTCTTATGGTTTGTTTTATGTTCTAGCAGGAAACGGCAAAGTTCCAGTATTTCCGGGCTATCCAGACTGTTTTCAAACACAACCTGCCCCGGTCTGCCGGAACAATTTAACAGTCCCATCTCCTCCAAACGGCGTTTCGTCTCCCTTGCGGTTCCTTCCCCACCGTCGAAAATCTGCACATTTTTTCCAAAAACCTTTTGTATCATCTCCCGCACCAGCGGATAATGAGTACAGCCTAACACCACGCTGTCCACCGGATGTGTCAGGTAATCTGCAAATAATTTTGCCAGAAACTGCTCCAATTCGGGACTGTCTAATTCCCCCCGCTCCACAAATTCCACCAGTCCCGGACAGGGCAGGGAAAGAATCTCCGCCTCCCTCCGGTACTGCCCCATCAAATGCCGGAATTTTTCCTCCCGCAGCGTCATGGGCGTTGCCATCACCAGCACCCTTTTATGATTTCCCGCATGAACCGCCGGTTTCAGCGCCGGTTCAATGCCAATCACCGGAATTTCCCGGTAAGTTTCCCTTAATATATCAATGGCTGCGCTGGTGGCGGTATTACATGCCACCACCAGTGCTTTCACTCCCTGCCCCATCAGACGGGCGGCATCTGCACAGGTCAGTTCCCGCACTTCCTCCAGCGTTTTTGTTCCATAGGGAGCGTTTTTCGAATCCCCAAAATAGATAAAATTTTCACCGGGCATACATGCCGTCAATTCCCGCAATACGCTAATCCCGCCAATCCCGGAATCAAATATGCCTACGGGCTGTTCTCTCTTTTCCATAACCATTCCTGCTTTCCCTTGTTCTTCTGCCGCAGCTTTCTTCGCTCTGTACGGCTCCGCTTTTTTTCGCCGTCACTCTTCACTCCATGCAACTTTCCTTTTTCCGCCGTCACTCTTCACTCCATGCAGCTTTGCTTTTTTTTGCCGTCACTCTTCACTCCATGCAGCTTTGCTTCTTTTATCCGACCGTGTCACCACAAGCTTACGGTCAATTTGCTCTTTCAGTTCCGTCACATGGGAAATGATTCCAATCATCCTGTGGTTTCCCGCCAGCTCATTCAGGACCTCGATGGCATGTGTCCTCGCCTGTACGTCCAGAGAACCGAAGCCCTCATCAATAAACATCATATCCATATGGATCGCCCCGGCATTTCTGGTGGCAATATCAGAAAGCCCCAACGCCATGGAGAGAGCAGCCAAAAACGCCTCGCCGCCGGATAAGGTTTTGACGTCCCGCTCGCTGTCCGTCACCAGGCTGTACACCGATAAATCCAGACCCTCATTGGATTTCTTTCCCGCGCTGCTCTCCTCCTTTAATTTTAACATAAACTGCCGGTTACTCATCACAAGCAGCCGTTTGTTTGCCTCCCGGATAATCTGCTCAAAATACTGCCGCTGGATATAAGTTTCAAAATCTATCTTCGCCGAGCCGGAAAGCCTGCCGCTGGCGGTCTTGTACAGGCTTTTTACCACCGCATCCTGCTCCTTTAGCTTTTCTGCCTCTTCGATATAACGCCTGCTGTTTTCCAATACGGCATGGTCTGTCTCATATGCGGTGTGCATGGCAAGCCGCTGCCGCTCCGTCTCCTTCCGCCGCCGCTCCGCTTCTTTCTGGCACAGCTTTAATGCTGTAATGTCCACCCTCTCTTTTCCGGCAACGGCCTTTTCTAAGGATTTCATTTCCCCGGCGTTGTTTTGGCATTGTTCGCCGTATTCCCGGCACTTCTTTTCTAAGGCTTCTATGCTTCTCTCTGAAAGCTTCACCGCCCGGTACGCCGCTATATCCGCAAAGCCGGCTTTTTCTAAAGCTGCCTCAAAGGCTTTCTGTGCCTGCTTTTCCTCTTTTTCTAACTGTTTTTTCTTTTCCTGCTCCTGTTTTAGCTGTCCCTGTTTAACATCAATGTCCTGCTTTAAGCGTTCCTGCGCCCTACGCTCTTTCTCAAAATTCTCCCGCTCCTGCTGTAGCTGCATGTTTGTCTCTGAGAGAGCAAGCTTTACTGTCTCAAACTTCTGCCGCATCTGCTCCCGTGCCGTCTCTGCCTGCTCCCGCTGCTGTTTTGCCCGTTCCACATCTTCCTCGGAAACAGCATTCCCGGACCTCTCTGCAGGCTTCGGGTGATGGGTAGAACCGCAGACCGGGCAGGGCGTTCCTTCCTCTAAATGCTCTGCCAAAATTCCCGCCTGCCCCTTTAACAGCAGTTTATACTTCTTATCATACTGCTGTGCCGCCGCTTCTGCAAGCCGCTGTTTTTCCTCTAATGCTTCCCTCGCCTGCTCCCTCGCCTGCTTCTGCTCCTGTTCCTGCCGGATGAAAAGCTCTACCTGTCCCATTTTCCGTGACAGCATTTTGTGATAGCACATTTCCGCCTCTGCATAATGGCTCTTTGCTTCCCTTTCCTTCTCCGCTGCAATGGTCAGTTTTTCATAATCAGGAAGGCTTTCCTCGATACGGTGGATATTCCGTTTCACCTCTTCCTCCTCCGAGTGCAGCGTCTTTTCCCTGTCTCTTAACAGTGTTTCCCTCTGCTGGTATTTTATTCCCGCCCCCTCAATCTGTTGGGTCAGTTTTTTCTCTTCCTTTCGGGAGTTTTCTAGTTCCTGCTGCTTACTGTTATATTTCTCTTCCTCCCCCGAAGCCTTTACCGCTTTTTTCGCCGCAACAATCTGTTCCTTCCGGCTGTTATCCTCCGGCTCCTGCTCCTTTAACTTCTGTCCCTTCGCTCTTGCCTTCTCTAAGTTTCCAAACAGCAGCTCCGTATCTTCCGCACTTTTGATTTCCCCGCTGATACGCTCTAATTCCTTCTGCTGCTCCTTTAAAAGCTTCTCGAACTCCTTTTCCTTCTCCCTTGCAAACTCTACCACGTCCTCTAAGGCAGGCTTCTCCTCCTCCGTTTCCACACCCTCGGGATAGATAATCCTTGCCTGCTCCTGCTCCATGGCGCGCTCATTTTCTTCTATCCTAAAATCCATGGCGGCAGAGCGCCTCCGCAGCCTTTCCTGTATGCCCCAGTAAGCCCCCGTCTGAAAAAGCTTGGAAAATATCTGTTTCCGCTCGTCGGATTTCGTGTAAAGCAGTTTTAAAAATTCTCCCTGGGCAATCATCACCGTCTGGGTAAATTGCTCCCTGGTAAGTCCTACGATTTCTAAAATTTTTGCATCCGTCCCCGTTTTTTTCTCCGGGAAAACCGTACCGTCCGGCAGGGTCAGCTTCCTCACCTGCCGCAGCGGCTTTAAGGGCAGTCTGCTGATTTTGGGACTGCTGCCCTTTTCCCCTAATTCCACTACGGTAATGCTTTTTTCTGTCTCCGCCTCGCTGACGGAATAGGGCAGGGGCGTGCCGCAGTAGCGGTACTGCTCCTTTCCGATTTTCTGCACCTTATGGATATGCCCCAGCGCCGCATAGTCAAAGGGCTCTAACACCGCCGTATCCACATTTTCGATACCGCCCACCATCCGTATTTCGGAATCACAGGTTTCCGGTTCCTTCCCTGACGCCGTGTAAAACTGGTGGCTTATCAGCACATTCCGCCTGGATGTATCTATTTTTTCCCGCCCTAACACCTTTTTCACTGCCATGTCGTAACTCTTTATCTCTTCCGTAAAAAGCTTCCGCACATATCCCGGCTTGACAAAGGGCAGCAAATAGAAATCTACCTAAAAAATCATCAAAAAGAGTAACCGCTTCCGCAGAGGGCACCGGAACGTCATAGATATCCCCGGCAATCAGAATAGCGTCCGGCGATTCCGTCTCCGCCAATTCCACCATCTGTTTTAAAATATGCTTCTGTTCCTCCAGCAGGCTGTAATGATGAAGCTGTTTCCCGATATGCAAATCTGATAAATGAAAGAATTTCATAAAAACTCCCCTTATATGCTCGCATTTTACAATATTTCAAGAAAATATTCCCTTTTTCTGTCACTTCTGCTATAATAATTTCGTAAATAAGTACCGGAGGTGACCTCAATGGAGCATAAAAAACTGTTTGACGAATATAAATACTGCGAAATCTGCAACGTTCCTATGCCATTGACTTATGAAGATTCGGTCTGTCCCGGCTGCGTGGAAGAAAGACTGTTCCGTGAGGTAAAGGAATATATCCGTGCCAATGATGTGACCGAATATGATGTCGCCTATGAATTTCATATTCCCGTCCGCAAAGTTAAAAAATGGATTCAGGAAGGACGTATTGAATACAAAGAGGACATTACCCAAAAGAATATTATGGGCGGCACTCACTGCAAAATCTGCGGAAAGAAAATTTCTTTCGGCACCGTTTGCCCGAACTGCCTGAAACAGTCAGCCGCTTCAAGCCAGACTTTATCTCCCTCAAAGCCGGAAACAGAAAGCCGCGACAGGGTGGGACGCATTTCTTTCCTTACAAATGCGGATGATTAATTTATTTTTCCTGACAAAATTGCAGTCTTGCCCTTTTTTCTCTGCAATTTGCCATAAGGCATAAAAGGGTATTCAAAAAACCGTCCGGCTTTTGAAACACCCTTTTTTCATGTTACTTTAAAAATCCATTGATAATCTGCTCTTCCGCTTCTTTTTCCGTCAAACCGAGAGTCATTAACTTAACCAGCTGCTCCCCTGCAATCTTTCCAATGGCGGCTTCGTGAATCAGATTTGCGTCGATATTATTTGCAGTAAGCTGCGGGCTTGCCGTCACACAAGCCTCGTCCATAATAATGGCATCGCATTCGCTGTGGCCTGCACAGGCACCGTTTCCGTTCATAATAGAGAAAAATTCCTGCTTCGACTCTCCCTTTGCCACGGAACGGGACACTAAGTTGACGCTGGAATTATCACCGTTTAAGTCCACTGCAAAATCCGTCTTGGCATACTGTTTTCCGTGGGTCATAATTTTTTCATGAATCTCTAAGGATGCTCCCTCCGCTAAATCTCCCCGGGTAACACGGATGGTAGAATCGATTCCCTTAATCTGTGTGGTCTCCATTTCCATATGGGCGCCCTCTTTTAAATGGACTATTGTCTCCGGATTCATGATATTTTCTCCGTTTCCGTCTCCCTCGCCGTAATGGCGCTCCACATAGCGCACCCTTGCATTTTTCTCTAAGTAAAAAGTATGGATACCGGAATGCTTTGAGGTGTCCACGCCGCAGTTATGAATCCCGCAGCCCGCCACAATGGTGACATCTGCCCCTTCTCCAATATAAAAATCATTGTAAACACTCTCCTGCATTCCGCTCTGGCTTAACAACACCGGAATGTGGACGCTCTCATTGACCGTTCCCGGCTTGATAATAATGTCAATGCCATCCTTATCTGTCTTTGAGACAATGTCAATATTGGCGGTGGTATTTCTGGCTAATTTCTCGCCGTTTGCCCGGATATTGTAGGCTCCCTCCGGAACTTCATGCAGCCCTGCCACCTGCTCTAATAAATTTTTCTGTATTAAGTCCATTGTTTCCTCCATTGTTTAAATCTTGTCCACTAAGGTCTGGCAGGTCTCCGCCGTATGGAGCAAATCCGGCAGTACCTCTTCTTTTGTTCCCACGGTCTTAATTCTGCCGTCTGCAATGACAACAATCTTATCTGCAATATCAAGGATCCTCTCCTGATGAGAAATGATAAGAATGGTGCCGTGTATCTCATCCCTCATTTTTTCAAAAACCTTGATGAGACTATTAAAGCTCCAAAGGTCAATGCCCGCCTCCGGCTCATCAAAAATGGAAAGCTTTGTGCCTCTTGCGGTTATCATGGCTATCTCAATACGCTTCAACTCACCGCCGGAAAGGCTGCCGTTAATCTCCCTGTCGATATATTCCCTGGCACAGAGCCCTACCTCGGATAAAATCTCACAGATTTCCGATACACTCATCTCCTTGCCCGCCGCAATGGTAATCAAATCCTTCACCGTCAGCCCTTTAAAATGCACCGGCTGCTGGAACGCATAGCTGATACCGTGCCTTGCCCGCTCCGTAATGTCAAAGTCTGTGATATCCTCGCCGTCTAATAAAATCTGCCCGCTGGTGGGTTTAATGATTCCAGCAATGATTTTTGCCAGAGTGGATTTTCCGCCGCCGTTAGGTCCGGTAATTGCCACAAAATGATCCTCTATATTCAGACTGATATCCTTTAAAATTCCTTTGTTATCGTGGTTGTCTTCCACTTCGTAAGTAATATTTTTTAACTCTAACATGCCTTTCTCCTTTGGCGTTTATTTGGTCACAAGACGGGGATATTTTACCATAATGGCGTCAAGCATTTCCTCATCCGGCTCAAACTCATAGCGGAGAATACCCTTATCCCCCTTAAAAACAACCGCATAAACCTTTGCTCCCTGTTCGCCGGAGGTCAGATCCTTGTACGTCATAGTCCTATCCGTCTCATATTTGTATATGCCTCTGTCCCCCCTCGGAGCGATGGCAATCACATCATCCATATGGATATTGGCAAGATTTTTCCGTCTGCTCTTTGCCCGGATTCTGGCAAACTTTAAGTCGCCGTCATAGTAGGTGTACTCCCATTCGGTATCCATGCGGAAGGTCTGGAAGTACCACAGTATCGCAAATACCACCGCCGGAACAAAGAAAATAAGCGGCGTAATAAAAGATGCGCCGATAAACATCAGGCAGGCAAGGATAAACCATACCGCATTTAAAAATTTCTTCCACCCTGGAGTTTTCTTTGGAACAATCACTAATATCTCGTGCATTGATTTCTATCTCTCTTTCTTCGTAGTATAAAGACGCTTCTTATATTCTAAACTATTTTTAGAAAAAAAGCACTCCCTATCTGGATTTTTACTATTTTATCATGTAAAATAATGTCAGGAAAGGTTTTTCGCAAATTTTCGTTTCTTTTATGCAAATTTTAGAATTTATGCCGCCCTGCGGCAGGAAAGGATTTATCCCACCATGATTACTTATGAATTTAAGCCCGATTCCTTTGCCACCTTCCGGGAAGGAATCGTAAGAGAATGGGCGCTCACCAACGGAATCGGCGGCTACGCCGGAAGTTCCCTCATCGGTGCCCACAACCGCACCCATCAGGGCTATCTGATTGCCAGCCTCCATGCTCCCACGGAGCGGTATTTAGTTTTTTCCAAAATCAATGAGGTGCTCCGCACCGGCAAAACCGTCTACGATTTAGAGACCTCCCAGCACTTAGCAGAAGGAAAAACGCGATATAAAAACGGGCAGGAATATCTTGCTTCCTTTTCCTACGACGGAAGCGTCCATTATACTTACCGCTGCGGCAAGCTGACCCTGGCAAAGCATATCTGCTTAGAACCGGGGAAAAATGTCTGCGCCGTCTCCTATGAAATTGAAAATACCGGAGACGCGGCGGAGCTTACCCTTGTGCCGCTGTTTAATTTCCGGGAGCACAGTGCATCCGCCACCCGGGACACCTTAGATTTTACCCTGTCCCTGTTTGGGAACTCCTTATGCCTTACTCCGAAAGCCCATCCGGAATATTCCATCCTATTTCAGTCCAGCGACGGAGTATTCCAGGAGCATACCCCGGTTTATGACGAAAATATGCAGTTACAGATTGAGGTTGATTTGGAGACGGACGGCCTTGACAGCCATTACTGCCCTTATGAGATTGTCGTAACGATTCCGGCAAAGAGTACGAAAAAGCTTTCCCTGCTGTGCTCCCTGCTGCCCACCGGAGACAGCTTTTCCGACATCACGGAGCAGACCGGATTTGCGCTTCTTGAGAAACGCTTTGCCTATACCGAAAAACTCTATGCCGTTGCCGGATACTCCGACGAATTTGCCAACCGTCTGGTTCTTGCCGCCGACCAGTTCTTATCTCACCGCAGTTCCACCGGCTTAAAAACCGTGCTGGCAGGGCTGCCCTGGTTCACCGACTGGGGCAGGGACACTATGATTGCCTATACCGGGCTGGTGCTCTGCACCAACCGGAGGCGGGAGGCGGAGGAAATCCTTAAGACCTTTGCCCGCTATGTGAAAAACGGCATTGTTCCCAACATGTTCCCGGATGACAATACGCCTCCCCTTTACAATACGGCAGACGCCTCCCTCTGGTACTTTTATGCTGTCTGGCAGTATTTGCAGTACTACGGTGACGATGAGGGCTATCACTTTATCGAAACAGAAATTTATCCGAAATTAAAAGAAATCATCGATGCCTACCGCAGCGGGACAGATTTCAGCATTTATATGGAAGAGGACGGCTTAATCCATGCGGGAAGCGGTCTTGACCAGATTACCTGGATGGACGTGCGGGTGGGTGATTGGGTTGCCACGCCGCGTCACGGAAAACCTGTAGAAATCAATGCCCTGTGGTACAACGCCTTAAAAGTAATGGAACAGCTTTCCCTGCGTTTTGAAAACTGTGGCGAAGAGGAAAACACTGACGCTTTCCCTGTAGCTGCCACTGCTTACCGGACACTTTCCGAGCAGGTAAAGACTTCTTTCTGCCGGAAATTCTGGTGGGAAGAACAGAAGTGCCTCTATGATGTGGTGGACGGGGACGAGCCGGATGACCATATCCGCCCCAACCAGATTTATGCGGTATCCCTGCCCTTTACCATGTTAGATAAGGAAAAAGAACAGGCGATTGTAGCCTTGGTGGAAGAAAAGCTTTACGTCGGCTGCGGCCTGCGCTCCCTGTCTGCAGAACACGATGAGTACCACGGTATCTACTGCGGTTCTCTGCCGAAGCGTGATGCCGCTTACCATCAGGGGACGGCATGGGGCTTTTTGCTGGGCGGTTTCCTATCTGCTTATCTGAAAGTGCAGCACCACTCTCCGGAGAGCATCCGGCATGCCTTAGAATTATTAGAGCCGGTGAAGGAACATCTGACAAAAGACGGCTGTATCGGCTCCATTTCAGAAATCTTTGACGGAGACGCACCGCACCATCCGAGAGGCTGCTATGCCCAGGCATGGAGCGTAGGAGAGACACTGCGTGCCTATAGTCAGGATATCCTGCCCTATCTTTCCATGTGACTTTCCCTGCCTGTCCGAATTGCCGCGGCTGCTGCCAGCAGATACCGCCCCGCTTTTCGGGCAGTTCCTAATTGGCAGGTTTCCAGGGCTCATTGTGTGGTATTCTTTACACAATGAGCCTGTTTTTAGCAGAAAGATATTTTGTTAAATAATTAGATTTATGAAATTGTATATTTTTTTAAATTTTTTAAAAAAATATATTTTTTAGCTTGACATACGTTTCATCTTCATGTAAAATTATCTTTGCTGTAAGGCGAGCCCAGTTAGCTCAGTTGGTAGAGCAGAGGACTGAAAATCCTCGTGTCTCTGGTTCGATTCCGGAACTGGGCATTTGGATAGAAATTTTTTCCTATCCAAATGAAAATTTCATATTTTTATTTGCGGGTGTAGTTCAATGGTAGAACACCAGCCTTCCAAGCTGGATACGTGGGTTCGATTCCCATCACCCGCTCTTCTTATATCAAAAGGAAGTCCCCTAACTATACGGAACTTCCTCAATCTTTAAAAGACTGTGACAGGGTTATAGTCTTTTTTTATGCGGTGATTACCGTAAATGAACTTCTATTCCTTAAAGCAGAGAAATATCCTCCCACAATATCACCCAAGCCAAACCCCCGACAATTAACGAGCCAAAAAATCTTAAAACGGTACCGAAACGTAACCGCTATCACTTACCGTAGCAAGACACACTCCAATGCACATCAAACTGTTTTTAAAAAAATAACAAACACCGGTAGCTTGTGTTGGAGCAGAAAAGCCAGTGTGAAGTTGAGATAAGACAGACCGGCAATCATGGAACAATCACAACGAGGGATAATTACGAATTGACAAGAAATATCCCTAAAAGCGTGGAGCGTTTACGTGAGGGCGCAAATTTTCAGATATCTTTCAACGCTAATGAAATCAATCTATCAGTTTGGGGAGTAGAGGAAATGTTTGCGAAGTTGTAGTTTCTCTTTGTCCCCTATTGACAAAACGTGATTATAATAGTACAAATATACGCCATCTTTGGAATTGGCTTTTAAGATTGCAGAAGCATTCCAAGTTTCTATTGATACAGTTTTTGAACATACGGAGAAAATTGATTGAGAAACCAAAGATTTTTCAATCGGCAATTGGGGGCAGAGCCCCAAATATGCTCGGAGCGCAGTTAAGAATTATTTTCGACGCGTGTCCTCGCAGCAAGTTGCTTTGACAAGGAGGATTAGTATGAATGACCAAATTTTTATCTTGATTATACTTGTTTTAACTGTAATAGCTACAATGTGGCTTTATTTATTGAAAGCAAAGAAACAAATTATTTATAGGGGAGATGAACGCTGGCAGATGATACAGTTGAGGGCCCTCACAGAACCGTGCGTGCGCCTTTCACGCACACGGCTCCTCATAATAACATTCGCTTTTAGAATAACCTCACATAAATCTTTGGTTTTGCTAAGGGATAAACTTTCAGCATGTCGGCAAATCCATCCCATGTATAGCTTTTCTTCTGACTTCGCCTGTTCAGTGCTTTGCATAGATATCTTTGAGTGAAATGCAGAAAAGAACCCAGCTTCTTGCCATTATAGGAGACGCCATAATACCTGTAGTGTCCTACCAGCTTCTTATTCAACTTTTCTATCAGTTCCTTCACAGGCAGGTCGTTATTGGCATACAGCCATACCTTCATGGCTTTTAACTTCTGTGCGTATTTCTTTCTGCTCGTTTTCAGCTTCACGCAGAAATTTCCACTCTTTCTGCCTTTCCCACAGTAAAAAGTAAAAACCCAGAAAATCAAATGTCTCTGGCTTCTTACCATATCTACGCCTGCTGTTTCCCTCCGCAAACCTTCCAAACTCAATCAGTCGGCTCTTGCTTTCCTCAAGTTCAAGATTGAATTTCCCCAGCCTTTCCTTCAGTGCAGCATAATATCTCTCCGCATCTGACTTGTGCTGGAATCCTGCTATAAAATCATCTGCGTAGACCGCCAGAAAGCATTTTCCTTCTGTCCCTTTCAGCACTACAAATTTGTACCAGAGCGTCAATACATTGTGCATATAAATGTTTGCCAGAATCGGACTGATGATATTTCCCTGCGCCGAACCTTCCTCGCTTGCCTCGTAGACACCTTCCGTTATTACTCCGGCTTTCAGATATTTGTTTATCAGCCACAGCAGGTTCGTATCCTTTATATACAGCCCCAGAAAACGCATAAGCCATTCATGGCTCATATGGTCAAAGAATCCCTTGATGTCTGCGTCCACCACATAGTTAATCCATTCATTCTGTAGCTGTCGATGGACTTCCTTTATCGCATCATGGCACCCTCTGCCCGGTCTGAACCCGTACATGCAGTTAAGGAATCTCGGTTCATAAATCGCTTCCAGTATTTTCTTTACCGCAAGCTGCACAATCTTGTCCTCATAGGAAGCAATCCCAAGCGGTCTCATCTTTCCGTTGCTTTTCGGTATATACACCCTTAACGACGGCAGTGGCTTGTATGCCCTGTTCTTTAACCGCTCCACTAGATTTGTGATGTTCTCTTCCAGGTGTTCTTCATACTCTGCTTTTGTCACCCTGTCAATTCCTACTGCTTTATTCCCATCCAGTTCCTTATGGCACTGCATGAGCATTTCAGCATTTATCAGATGGTACAGAGAAGTGAACTCTGGCTTCGGCGTTGTCGCCGATATTTCTGCTATTCTTTCTAATTTTGTTCCCATCAATACCTCCGTTCCTGAGCACGGTTGATGTGTCCTCAGAAAGACCGTTACTATGTAGCTCCCTTCCCTCCACTGGCATTACCCAGCTTCAACAGTACTATGAAGCTATCCGACTGCCTGCTACCCATCCGCCTATCTCCATCTTCTAGTTGATAGCACGTACTTGTTTCCAAGAAGTAACAGGCTCTCCCCAGTTGACAATTAGCCACAGTGTCAAGCATGACTGGCTCTTTGACCCCGCAGTGCCGGACAGTTCTCGCCTTATA
>JAETQH010000173.1 GCA_021770785.1 Lachnospiraceae bacterium | reverse complement strand
TTCATTTCAAGCAGCTTTTGTGTAAGTTCCTGCCCTGCGGGGCTATTTAAAGCGGTTCTTTCCGCTTCTGATACCTTGTCTATAAAATCATTGAAATTTTCTGCTAACATCATTTTTATTTCCTTTCTTTCTTTGTTGGAGGGGCAGCAGCAGGAGCCGCCGCCCGTTGTTTTTATAAGTGTGTAGACATTCCGGTGGTTGCGGTGAATATATCTTGCAGCATATCAGCGTATACGCCGGAAATCTTTTTAATGTCTTCTTGTTTATCGGGGGTCCAGGCGAAAGTTTTTCTATTCAGCCGCCCGGCAGTATACTTGAAAAAGTACATTGTGTAAGTGTCCGTTGCGTCAAGTGTGACATACAGGCGATTTGCCTTGCTGCGGTTTTTCGGAAGCGTCATGCGCAGCGTGTTTCCGTCTGATACAAAGTTTTTTGCGCCTGTCATTGCGATAAATTTATTGCCGCCGAGTTGTTCAAGAATTGCATTTGCTATTTTCATTTTATTTGCCCCTTTCCTTTGCTTCATCTTATGATACTATTATATACTTGCGCAAGTATAATTTCAATAGGCAGAATATACAAAATTACGCAAGTATATTTGTGCAATACATATACTTGCGTAATGCTTCCACAAATGATATAATGATACATACTCGAAGGAAGGAGGGCGGCACATGGAAGAGAAGAAGACGGAAGGGAAGAAGCCGGACACAAAGAACACAGGGCAGCAGAAAGCGGCGACAAAAGCGAAGAACACTTTCAACGGAAAGAATTATGAAAGGCTGTACCCGTTTGTAAAAATGGGGGAGAAAGTGAAGATTGAAAGGGCGGCTTCTGCTGCCGGGCAATCCCTGAACGATTACATTGTAACTGCCGTATATCAGCGTATGGAAAGAGAGGGGCAGACAGATGGAGAAGGAGCCGGAGAAAAGACCGGGGAAATGTGAAAGCTGCGGACTTGCTATGCCGCATGAGAAGGGGAAAGGGGCGTGGAAGTATTTCTGTAGCAATGACGGGAAAAGCAGGCGTGGCGGTGATTCCTGCGGCGGGTACTGGGAAGCCGGGGAGATGAAGAAGACCATTGATACAATGACGCAGTTTGTATGAAAGGAGCGGTACATGGTAACTGAAAGTGATATTGCAGCAGAAGTCATGAAAGAAGTATCTGCAATGGCTGACAGAACGCTTGAAACAAGAAACAGAATAATTGAAGCAACGTGGAGGGCGATTGTCAAAGATGATAAGCCGCAGCCGGAAGACGGGGAACTGATAATACAAAAGAATATCAGGACGGAAGAAGGGCAGAAGGAAACACGGTATAGTTTCATCTACAAAGGGGAGTTTGTAGCGGGAATTATAGAAAGACAGAACTATTGCGACTATTCATATTTTCTGACTTCTGATAAAATCAGCGTGTCAGAGCTTATGCAGGAGGTAGCAGAAGTTGAAATTTGAAATGATATGCACAGGGGGACCGTTCGGGGATTCCTGCTGCAATTATGATGTGAGAATAGAAGGAAATTGCACGGTCAGGGAGTTTATAGAAAGTGTCCTGAAAGAAAAGCCGGGAGAATGGGGAACTTTTGAGATTGTGAAGGATATGAAATATACTTTGCAGAGTATGACGGACGATTGCGAGTATAAGAAAGGGGAAATCACAAGGAATTTCAGAAAGGCAGAAACCGAAGAAAAGGAAATTGAAGAGATAAAGGCAAACGGTGGCTGGTCGTTAATGACGTATTACATTAAAACAAAATAAAAGGACCCCGGAGGGCAGCAGGCTTTCCGGGGCTTCTTTTGTGTTGTACTAATTGAACAGTGCCTACAGGAGCGCTCGACTCCAGGGCGACAGAGGGACTGCTGGAGGTGTTCCGCGAGATCAACAATGACGGGCAGACGATCCTGATGGTGACGCACAGCACGGATGCGGCAAGCCATGCAGACCGCATTCTGTTCATAAAGGACGGGGAGGTTTTCCACCAGCTGTACCGCGGTGACATGACAAATGAGCAGCTTTATGTCAGGATATCGGACGCGCTGACGATGCTAAGGAACTGTCCCGAAATAACTTGCAAATAGTCCGTAGGATTTTTCTTCGAGGAAGATCGGATAAAGGATAGAAAAAGGAGCGTGACCATTATGAACCATCTGTATTACAGACTGGCAGTGACGAATTTACGAAACAACAAACAGTTTTATGTGCCCTATATTCTTGCAGGCATGGTATCGGCGATGATGTTCTATATCATGCGTGCGGTTCAGGGAAATGACAGCATCAACTCGATGCGCGGCGCCAGTGTACTCGGGATCGTGCTTTTTATGGGGGTTTTTATCGTTGGGGCGTGTGTGTTTATCTTTTTGTTTTGAAATAAAATGGTTGATTATCTCAAAAAAGCCTTGATTTACGGGCATATAAGCAGGATTTCAAGCTGAATTTACTACCAATTTACTACTTTTGAGGGAAAGAGCCTTGATATGCCGCCCGGAACCCTGCAAGCCCAAACACCAGCACACAGCATTGAGAAAGAATAA
>JAETQH010000011.1 GCA_021770785.1 Lachnospiraceae bacterium | reverse complement strand
TTAATCATGGTCATTACCATGAACAGGACACCCTTGGTCTTGGCTATATCCTTCCCACTGCTAGGGCGGATTAGGAACTTTCATCCATTAGTGACGTGCGCCGCCAGGCGCACCAACTAAATACGGTGGCAGGAAGAAGCTCCTGTCACCGTATTATACATATTTGTTTTCTGTTTTTGATAACGATTGTGTTTCCGGCTTTGCTTTTACCGCAAATACCATTGACGGTTTCTTTCCCCTACCGTATAGACTGAATCTTTAATAGAATCATGACTTTTGATGTTTCTGACTTTCTGGGAAAACTTATCATCATTTCGATTGTTCAAAATTTCTAAATCTTCTCCTGTGGGTGTCATGATGTTTCTCGCTCCTGAAATTAATTCTGATGTTCTGATACCGGGGTTATTTCTGATAAGTCCTACTACTACTGGTATGATTTCTTCTTCGGAATAACAACTCATTTTTCAGCACCTCCCTTTCACTACATTATACAGTCATTTATTTAAAACTACAAGTCAAAATAATATTTTGTCATTTAACCGCCCCTATATTAATGTTTTAAAGATGGGGAGCGGTGGCAAGTCCCGCTCTCCCTAATATTCTCTAGTCTTCTAAGTCTTGCTGAATTTCTTCAAGCATTACATTCAATTTTTTTTCTCTTTCTTTCTCGTCCTTTTCGTCTTTAATCTCCTCCAAATCTCTTTTAAATCTTCTTAACCAGCCTTTCCACTGTTTATCTGTCATACTTAATACCTCCATTTGATTTCTCCTTTCTTTTTCAGTTAAGTGCTTGCCTCTCTTAACTGTCTTTATTATATTATATTATATTATATGTCCACTATATAATCAAGCGTTTTTTAACTCTTTTTCCACGCAATTTAAAATAAATTGCGTGGTGCTAATCCCTCTTTTTTCTGCTTCTTTTTTGTACCGTTCTTTCACCCCCTTTGGTACTCTCAGTCTTATGTCGTCAGTTTTTTCTTTAATATACTTCATGCTTGCTCTTTTTTGTGCTTCTGTGTATGCCATTTTCGAAAACCTCCTTTTTTCTATTATATCACGTTTTTATATGTACGCTATATAAATTATGTAAATTCTTAATTTTGTGCACAAAAAATAAAATAGCTGTAAATATGCAGTAATAAATAAAATAAAAGAGGGTATGCAGCCTGTTAAAAACTGTTTACCCTCTTTTTGTAATTTGTTAGTTACGTCTGTTAGTTACCTGTTAGTTACGTCCAATTTTTCATACTAATTCACGCTGTCTTTTAAATCTCGCAACCCTTGTAATTGCTGTATTTCTTAGAACTTACCTGCTTTGTGAGCTTCCTCGATGGAAACTGCAACTGCAACAGTAGCACCAACCATCGGGTTGTTACCCATACCGATAAGACCCATCATCTCAACGTGAGCCGGCACGGAAGAAGAACCAGCAAACTGTGCGTCAGAGTGCATACGTCCCATAGTATCTGTCATACCGTAAGAAGCCGGACCTGCTGCCATGTTGTCCGGATGAAGTGTACGTCCTGTACCGCCGCCAGATGCAACGGAGAAGTATTTCTTGCCCTGCTCGATACATTCTTTCTTATAAGTACCTGCAACCGGATGCTGGAAACGTGTCGGATTGGTGGAGTTACCTGTGATAGATACACCAACGTTCTCTAAGTGCATGATAGCAACACCTTCCTGAACATCATCTGCACCGTAACATTTTACAGTTGCACGAAGTCCGTCAGAATATGCTTTCTCATATACCACGTTTACTTTTGCTTCTTTGTAATCGTATTTTGTCTCAACGAAGGTAAATCCGTTGATACGGGAAATAATCTGAGCTGCGTCTTTTCCTAAACCGTTTAAGATAACACGTAATGGTTTCTGACGTACCTTGTTAGCCTTTTCGGCGATACCGATAGCACCCTCGGCAGCCGCAAAAGACTCATGTCCTGCTAAGAAGCAGAAGCACTCGGTCTCTTCCTCTAATAACATTTTTCCAAGGTTACCGTGTCCTAAGCCTACTTTTCTGTGGTCAGCAACAGAACCCGGAATACAGAATGCCTGAAGTCCCTCACCGATAGCTGCAGCAGCGTCAGCGGCTCTTGTACATCCTTTTTTGATTGCGATAGCTGCACCTACAGTGTAAGCCCAGCAAGCGTTCTCAAAACAGATTGGCTGGATTTTCTTTACCTGATCGTATACGTCAAGTCCAGCATCTTTTGTAATTTTCTCAGCTTCTTCGACGGAGCTGATACCATAGCTGTTTAATACAGCGTTAATCTGGTCAATTCTTCTTTCATATGATTCAAATAATGCCATGATTTTCGTTTCTCCTTTCCTTACTCTACACGTGGGTCGATAATCTTAGCAGCATCTGCTACACGACCATACTGACCTTTTGCTTTTTCCCATGCTGTGTTAGGATCATCACCTTTTTTGATGAAGTCGGTCATTTTTCCGAGAGAAACGAACTGATATCCGATTACTTCATTGTCCTCGTCAAGAGCGATACCTGTTACATATCCCTCTGCCATCTCTAAGTAACGAACACCTTTTTCTTTGGTTGCATACATGGTACCAACCTGAGAACGAAGCCCTTTTCCTAAATCCTCCAGACCTGCACCTACTGCAAGACCGTCATCAGAGAATGCACTCTGTGTACGTCCGTAAACGATCTGTAAGAATAACTCTCTCATTGCTGTATTGATAGCATCACATACTAGGTCAGTATTTAATGCTTCGAGAATGGTCTTACCCTGTAAAATCTCTGCTGCCATAGCTGCAGAATGTGTCATACCGGAGCATCCGATGGTTTCAACTAATGCTTCTTCGATAACACCGTTTTTTACATTTAATGAAAGCTTGCAGGCACCCTGCTGAGGCGCACACCAACCTACACCATGTGTAAAACCTGAAATATCTTCAATTTTTTTGGAATGAACCCATTTTCCCTCTTCCGGGATTGGAGCTGGTTCATGTTTTGCGCCCTTTGCTACAGGACACATGTTTTCAACTTCCTTAGTGTAAATCATTTTAAGACTCCTTTCACTTAATAAAACTGTATGTATCAGGCTTTGTTATACATTTAACATACCGTATATATTTTCGCACATTTTGTAGAAATAGTCTACCCCCCATTTCTTATATTTTTTACAAATCATCTAATCAAAAAAATTCAAATTCGAAAACACTTCCTCCGCCGGTTTTTCCACGTTCAAAATCTCCCCATCTCTGACCTTGATGTAGCCTTCCGTGCCATCCTTTGCCCTGACATAAATCCACTCTGTCATATCAGAACGCAGAAAGAACACTTCCTGCCCTGCCGGTATCGTTGTCTTCAGATTACCCGACATATCCCATAACGGCAAATCCACATAAAGCTGATGTGCCGTATTTGGCTGATAGCTGTGCAGTTCGTCTTCATGATAAACAAGCTCTTCCTTATTTTCATCAAACCACCAGTAGCCGTCCAGATAACAGGTTTCTATCAAATCCATCCTCACGGTTCCCAAAATGCCGTTCTGCCCGTTAAATCCATTTCTGCCGTTATTCTGTTCCCGAAAGGGAAATCCGCCCACTGCACCGATGTATTTTAAGTCACCGCCGTCATAACGGTAAAAATAAGTCGCTAAATCCTCACTTGGACCATAATCCAACACCGCAATCTCAAGCCCCGGTGAACTTTCGTTGATGTCCGTCACATAAAAAACGTCCGTCACAGGAGTAATCATTGTTTCCTCCTTATTCAGGTCGTAGGCAACCCCATCAATGGTAAGAATACAGTCATATTCATAGTCACCTTTTTCCGTCACGGCATATTGGATTTTTTCTACGATTCCATCACCTGAAATATCCTCTCTTATAGCCTCATATGTCGGGTACTCCTTCGGATAAGGATGAGCTTCCTTATATTCTTCTTCTGCCGCTTTTACCATATCCAGATTATCCTTTTCTAACTGGCTTAAAACAGTATCATTAAATTCCTCCGGCTCTTTCGTTTTCTCATACCAGGAACAGGAAGCAAACCAGCTCTGCAGATACTCATTGATAAATCCCCTGCCATGTCTGGCATAGATTTCATTTCTCGCAATCCACAGTTCGTTATCCGACATATTTAAAAGCATATCCTTTGTCAAAACGGTATTGCTGCTGACAGGTATCACATACTGGGACACGTCAAAATGAATCCCTGCCGCATCAATCTTTATGCTGTCGGCAATCTCCGTCACCTGTTCTGCCATGGACTGATACTCTTCTGCGCAGGTTCCCTCTTCCGTGGCACAGGGAAAATCCGTCGGCTGCATCAAATAATATAAATCTCCTTCATCCGTATAGGCAACAAGCGTCTCTCCCGTTCCATAATTCATCCATTCCTTTAACCTGACAAAACCGCAGAGATACCCTGTCCCCTCCAGCATTTCATAAGAGGCTTTCTGATAAAGGAAAAATCCGTCCTCCGTTTCCTCCATGACATACTTTCCCTGCCATGTATCGGGCAGCGTGACACTTATCTCCTGCCATGTAAAAACACTGCCTGCAGTCTTGCCGTTCCCTGTTTCTGCCGTCTCTGTTTCCGTACCCCGGACATCTTCTGCATTCTCCTCACTATCTGAAGAAACGCTTTCCTGCACTGTTTCGCTGACTGCATTTTCTATTTCAGCGACAGTGCTGTGATTTTCTTCCCCATGGCCGCATCCGCTTACCGTAATAGCAGCCCCCAGCAACAGAGACAAAAGCACTTTTCTTCTTTTCATAAACGATCCTCATCCTATGATTACTGCTTCTCTACAACCTCGTTCCTGTTCTTATAGATAGAATTTGCCGGCACAACCCCACGGACAGAGGAAAGAGGATAAACGTTACTGTTCCGCCCAATCACAGTTCCCGGATTCAGAACAGAATTGCAACCCACCTCCACATGATCACCTAGCATGGCGCCAAATTTCTTTAAACCAGTCTCAATTTTCTCTTCGCCGTCTTTCACCACTACTAATGTCTTGTCTGATTTCACATTAGAGGTAATAGAGCCTGCTCCCATATGGGATTTGTAACCTAAAATAGAATCTCCCACATAATTGTAATGAGGCACCTGAACAGAATTGAAGATAATGTCATTCTTAAGCTCTGTGGAATTTCCTACCACCGATCCTTTTCCCACAATAGCGCTGCCCCGGACAAAGGCACAGTGACGGATTTCCGCCTCTTCATCTACAATCAGAGGACCGTTCAAGCATGCCGTAGGCGCTATCTTCGCACTCTTCGCCACCCAGATATCCTCGCCCCTCTGTTCAAATTTTTCCTTGTCAAGGGTAGGACCTAATTTTTTGATAAAATCACTGATCCCCTTTAACGCCTCCCAGGGGTAAGTAAACTGTGCCAGATAATCTTTGGCAATCGTCTCGTTTAAGTCGTATAAGTTACTGATTTTTGCTTTTTCCATTTTTTCCTCCATACCCGCATTGTATTTTATACCTCAGCTCCGCCGGGATTTTCATCTCAAGTTTGCGCGGGCACAAACTTGGGGTTAAAAAATTTCAATTTATGATTTTCAAACTTTATTTCCGTTCCTGTGATATCATCCTTACAACCCTCCGGTTCAGAATAGAATAGTTGCTAATCCCTGCTGCATCCACATATGTATGAGCGCCAAAACCAGAAGATGACCCGGATAAAAGATATAGAAGAACCACTTAGAAATGTTCTTCCCATGTTTTGCACGCTTTCCATTATATAAATACTGAATGGTCAGTCCCGACGCCAACATTCCGAGACAGGCTCCAAGGGCACATAAAACTGCTTTCGGCAGTCCGTATAATAAAATTCCGGACAACAGGTTCATTGCACCGAATGCAGCCATGGCAATCCCGTATGCACGCCAGATTTTTTTCCAGTCCCCCCACCAGCTGTCAAACATAATGACAAATACCGCCGCAAAAAACGCCCAGTCGCCCATTGCTGTAGCAAACACCAGAAAAATCTGCAAAATTGCACACAATGCCGGATTACTCACCTTTTCCCTTACCACAAGAATCAGAAAGCAGATAAACAGCGTAGCTATCATGTTCAGCCCACCGCCATGGGGAAATGCCATCTGAAACGGTATCTGGGAAATCAGCGCAAACACGAAGAGACGAAGCCCATACTGCATTTTGGAATGGGTATAGCGGTATCCCTCCACCAGAAAATAGCACATGGTGATGGCTGTAAAATAGCCGATATCCAGAAAAATCTCAGAAAGCAGCGTACCGCTTTCCAAAAATACGTTAGCTATATGATTAAGCAGCATTGCAAACATGGCAAAGTACTTAATGACATCCCGGTTTAAAATTCTGTATTTTGTCTGTTCCATTTGTCGGTCCTTCCTCCCTAATGTTTATAATGGCATTATACGCTATTCCTATCACACAGTTCAATGAATACGAACCATATATTCTCGTCACATCACATTTTTTATTATCAAAGAAATCCCGGATAAAATCAGCATGACAATCACTACTTTTTTCACAAATCTCTCCGGCATTTTCCCTGCCGCCCACATTCCTGCAAATAATCCAATCAGCATAAAAGGCAGTAACACCACCGCCTGTTTTACCACTGCCGCATTCAATATGCCGAGAACTGTGTAAAGAACCATACGGAAGGTATTTTCCACCAGAAATACCACGCATAAATTCCCCCGGAATGCCTGGCTGTCCTCCGTGGTACGGCTCATATAGGCCGCCATCAGGGCGCCAATACCAAACATTCCGCATAGGAAACCGGAAAGAAGCCCGATGATACCCAACAGTATCTTAGAACTCTGGCGTTTTTCTTTCTGGTACTCCCGGAAAAACATCTCCACACCCACAAAGGTGACTACCACACCGAAAAATATTTTCACCGCTGTCACATCTCCGTTTTTCAGCAGAAATGTACCGGGAATACAGCCAAGCAAAACCAGCGCCGCAAGGGGAACACATTTTGCCGGGACAATGGATTTCCGCTCCTTTATGGCAATCACAAGATTGGAAGGATAACCAATCAACAGCTCCACTGGGGTGATGGAAATGTTGTTATCCCGAAATCCAAGTATGGTGGTATGCACCAGCGTATTGGCAAAACCGCACATTCCCTTGACAAAATAGGCACACAGTACTGCCGCTATCATTAAGAAATCCATCCCATTCCTCCCTCCTTTCCATCCGCAAGAATAAAACTGCTTTATGGCATGAAATCATCTAAAAAGTTGCTTCCTGCAAGCTGCTCTTCCGTCTCCCGTGCCTGTTCCGCCGCCATCTCTTCTGCGAAGCTATCAAACCGTGACATATCGTCATACATAGTGAAACTGTTTTCTTCCAACACAGTCTTTTCCTGCTCCGCACTGTTCCGGCTTTCTTCCGTTCTGTCATCAGGTATCATTCTGCCTTCTCTCATCACAGAACCGCTTTCCGCCTGCACACTATAAACAATATCAGATGCCGTGGGCTGCTCTGCCTCTTCATAAAACGGTTTTTCTGACACATTTTCCTTCGGTGTGCTCTCCCCCGGATTGTCAAAGTCGAAGGATATCCGCTCATCCTCATATTTCAAACAGGTATCAAACTGGTTTCCCGCTTTTGATACAAATCCGGTAACTTTCGCTCTGGTTTTTCCCGTTTCAAAAAGTTCTTTTATCACTTCCTCCGGCAAAGGAACTTTCGCAACGGTATGGGACACCCTGAAACCGCATTCACATTCATAATACCACTGGCTTTTCATCAAAGGCTTTTTGCAGCGGGGACAGGAAACCGCCGTTTCCACAGGTTTTGGCTTCTCCGGGAAATCAAAGACAATCTGCCCCTCACCGGTAATCTTTAAGGGCGCATCAAATTTCATTCCGGTTTTTGCTACAAACCCCTGTATCACCCCTGTCTTTCTTTGGCTCAAAAGCTCTTTTACCTGCGCCTCCTTTAATTTTACCCCCGCAATCTGCCCCACGGAAAAACGGCAGCTCTCCGGATTGTCCTTGGAATAATTGGCGCAGCCGTAGCCGAAGGGCGTTTTTACGATATCGCCGCCGCAGACCGGACATACCACATCCTTTAGCTTCGGCGCTTCTAAATCCGTAAAGTCAAATTTCAACCCGGTCACTTTTCCGGTTTCGTCTTTATTTAATGCCACTCTGGCATCAAATTTCTTTCCTGCCTTTGACTTAAATCCCCGGATGGTTCCGGTTCTTCCCTCTGTCAGCAATTGTTTCACCTGGGTTTCATTCAATGCCTTTTCCGACATTTTCCCGATGGAGAACCGGCAGCTTTCCGGATTATCTTTCGAATAATTGGCACAGCCAAAACCAAAGGGGGTCTGGACGATATCACCGCCACAGAGCGGGCAGACTACATCTTTAACTTTTTTTGCCTCCACATGGTCAAAGTCAAATTTCAGCACTTTTCTGCCGTCCTCCCCGGTCACCAAAGCCACACAGGCATCAAACTTCTTCCCTGTCTTTGACTTAAATCCCCGGATGGTCTCAGTTCTGCCCTCTAGGAGCAGTTGTTTTACCTGTGCTTCTGTTAGATCCTTTTCCGCAAGGGTTCCAATGGCAAAACGGCAGGTATCCGGGTTTCCCGGCTTATAATTGGCACAGCCATAACCGAAGGATTTCTTCTGAATGGTGCCGCCGCACATGGGACACTGTACTCCCTCCACAATTTCAGCTTCGTTCCGGGAAAAGTCAAACCCTACATTCTTCTTGCCGTCCTCTCCTGTCTCAAGGACTAATGCAGCCTGAAATTTCTTTTTATTTTTTGCAGTAAATCCCTTTAACACATCCGTCCTTCCCTTCGTCAGAAGGTCCGTCAAATCATCTACACTTAAAGATTTTCCTGCAATCTTTCCGATGGAAAAATAACATTCCTCCGGATTTTCATGGTGTTTCACACAGCTATAGCCAAAGGGGGTAATCTCCATTGCCCCTCCACAGGCAGGACAGGACAGCCCCTCTAAGATTTCCGGTTCGTTCCCGGAAAAATCAAAGGTAACACTGACTTTTCCCTCCTCGTCCTTTTCTAACACCAGCGCCGCAGAAAAACGTTTTCTGGATTTGGAAATAAACCCCTGCAACACTCCGGTTTTCCCCTCCGTCAAAAGGAGTTTCACTTCCTCTTCCTCTAAATCCCTGCCTGCAATGGTTCCGATGGAAAATTTGCAGCCGCTGCCGTCCCTCTTATAATTGCTGCAGCCATAACCAAAGGGCGTTGTCTCCATCTCCCCGCCGCAAACCGGGCAGGGGACACCGATGCTTTTCTTTGCCGCTAAGCCCCTGCCTCCCTTTCCTACAAAGGGATGAATTCGGACGGCAATCTGTTCCGTCAGATTTTTTTCAATCATGGACACCGTTTCTTTTCGGATAAAATCCTCCAGCTTCCGGCGGTAGTCCTCCATGATGACCGTACCTCTTGTGATACCGTCTAACCCCTTTTCCCAGGAGGCGGTCATTTTCGGGTTCAGCAGTGCGGGCACTGTCATACTTACCACTTCAAATATCATTTCTCCTAACCGTTCCGGGGATAAAATCTGGGTTTTTTTATTCAGATTCAGATAGCCGATACGCACCAGCTTTTTTATAATTTCCGCTCTGGTGGCGGAGGTTCCGATACCGGAGCCTTTGATTTGCTCCCGCAGTTCCTCTTCTTCAATGAGCTGCCCCGCATTTTCCATGGCAAGCACCATAGAACCGGAAGTGTAGCGTTTCGGCGGATTGGTTTTTCCCTCTTTTAGTTCAAATCCGTGGACGAAAAGCTCCTCTCCGGTTTTTAACTGTTTTGCCAGCAGCACAAGTCCGGGGCTTTCCTTCTCTTCCTCGTTTTCTCCCTCATTTTTCGGGCGTCCTACAATATCTAAAAATCCCGGTTTTTTCAATTCTTTTGCGGAAGCAAAGAAACGTTCTTTTTCGATTTCCACCACCAGCTTTACCGTCTCATACTCTGCCGGGGGATAAAAAATACTTAGGAAACGCCGGACAACCAAATCAAAAACCTTCCGCTGTAATTCGTTTAACTTCTCCAATTCCGTAAGCTGGCCCGTGGGAATAATGGCGTAGTGGTCCGTAACCTTAGAATCGTCTGTGTACTGGGTTTTGGCAATACCGTAGTGGGAATTTCCCTTTAAAATCTGTTCCACATAGCTGCGGGTGGGTTCATAACCCTTCAGGCGGTTTAAATTCCGCCCGATTTCCTTTGCCACCGCAGTGGAAAGCACCCTTGCGTCTGTTCTCGGATAGGTAGTAAGTTTTTTCTCGTATAAATCCTGCGCTACCTGCAAAGTTTCGTCCGGGCTGATTTTGAAGCGTTTAGAGCATTCCGCCTGCAATTCCGCCAGATTAAACAAAAGCGGCGCCCGCTTTTTGCTGGTGCCCTGCTCGACGGAAACTGCCACCGCTTTTTTCCCGGTCAGCTCTGTTATGAGCTTCTCGGCGCTCTCCTGCTTTTTAAAGCCATTTTCTTTATAGAGCAGAGGGGATTCAAAATAGCGGGAGCCCTCTACTGCTTTCCATTCTGCCTCTATGATTTGCTGTTTGCTGCCCTCCGAAGCGGAAAATCTGCCGGCCACACGGTAAAACGGCGTTTCCGTGAAATTACGGATTTCCCGCTCTCTAATTACCACCATTCCTAAGACGCAGGTCATGACGCGTCCCACGGCAATAGCAGTGTAGCTCTGGGTTGCCGCCGCATCATTTAATAATTTTCCGTATTTTACCGACATAACCCTGGAAAAATTGATTCCCATGGCGTAATCCTCTATGGTACGCATAATGCCGGAATTCGCCAGATTATCGTATTCTGACATGGGCTTCGCCTCCCGTATGCCCCTTAAGATTTCTTCCTCCGTCTGGGAATCAATCCAGACACGGAGCTCCTCCATCCCCTCCCTGACTCCGCCGAAACGGCGGATATTTTCCTCGATGGTCTGTCCTTCCTTTCCCGCATCACCTGCCCAGTAAACCCTTTCAATGTCCTGCCTGTGCAGCATTTTATGTACCACATCATACTGCCTGCTCACATTTGGTATCACGTTATACTTATAGTTCCTCGGTAAAAACGGCAAATCCTCCAATTTCCATTTTTTGTATTTCTCGTCGTATTCTTCCGGATAAACCATCTCCACCAGATGTCCCACGCACCAGGTAATGACATAGCTGTCATTTTCTATGTATCCGTCATTTCGCCCGGAGACCCCAAGGATTCGGGCAAACTCCTGTGCCACGCTTGGTTTCTCCGTGATAATCAATGACTTAGCCAAAATCTAATCCTCCTACAGTTCGTTCATATCAATCAAAAGGAACCGTTTATCCTGCTCTGCCATTTCCCTCAATGCCGGCTCAAATCCTTTCGCAGAAAACAGAAAAAAGCATTTCCCTTTTATCTTTGCTTTTTTCATATTTTTAAATAAATCATCGCACATGGCAAGGGTGATTTCCGGCTTGTCCCAGTTGCAGAGTCCCACCAGGTTTTCCCGGATACTGTTCTGAGCTATGATATCAATGGTACCTTCTTTTCCCACCCACGTACCCATCTTTGTAATCTTCATGGGGAGTTTTCCCGTCAGGTTTAAAAGTCCTAAATACTCCATGCAGACTTCCACAAAATAGCGGCTCAGATATTCTTCGATATCCGGCGCAATGTGGGCATCATAAAATTCCTCCGGGCTCATCAGATATAAATCTGAAAGGTGCGGGTAAACAAAACGAAACCAGAAATTCACATAATTATCCCGAATCCGGTAAACACCCTTTTTCGCATTGTCCCAGCCCCCGGTTTCAAAGGAAACCACCTTCTGGATAATATCCGAAGCGCTGAGGTTTTTCATATAGACGCTTATTTTTGCCCGCGAAAATCCGGTCTTTAAATATAAATCGTTCAGCTTATCCTGCCCTGCTGCAATGCAGGAAAGAATCGTATCATACACCGACAGTTCCCGAAGCTGGGTTCCGATGATTTTTTCCGCCTGGTTGTGCATATAGCCGTTTCTCGACAAAATCAGGCGGCAGATGTTGCTCTTTAAATCCGCCTTAGTATTCCAGTGGTTGATGTAGCCCGGCACACCTCCCGCCACGCCGTAAACCTCAACACACTGACTGACAGAGTATTCCGGCAGCGCCCGGACTACCTCAAGAAAGTTCAGGTGGTTCAGCTTGATTTTTTTATCTATTTTTTTGTCCGCCGCTTCGCCGATACAGACCGCCATTTCCTTTTCCACCCAGGAGACGGAGGAGCTTAAAAGCAAGATCATCACAGGCCCCGGATAAAGCCGTTTTGCTTTTAATTTCAAAATTGCCGCCATAAATTCCGGGTCTTTTTTGGCAATATACTGTACCTCGTCTATGACAATGACCAGCTTGCTGGGATTGCCGCTTTTTACCCGGTTAAAATATTCTTCGTAGGTGAATTTTTTTAACGCCACATCAAAGGTTTTGGCAATTTCTTCCCCCATCATGGTCTTTTGCAGCTCCGCGGACGCCTGCCTCGCACGATAGTAAAAATATTTCTTTTCCCGGACAAATGCCTTGATTAACAGTTCTTTTTCCGAATCCGCCCGCCCGTACAGCACGCACAGCTGGTTGCCGGATGCAGCGTAGAGTTCTTCCAGTTCTTTTCGTACAGCAGTTTTTACTACCATGGTTTCCTCCTTTGAAGCTAAATTCTATCTAACATACTAACACAATACCATAAAATTTGCACTCTAATTCTTAATTCCAGACATAACAAATAAAAAACCACCGTTTGACAGCGCCTTTATCCTGCACTGCCAACCGATGGTTTCCTTTTCTTATTCCAATTTTATTTCTTAGTAATATATCCCTGTGCCTTAAGCAGCTCTGCGCAAAGTACTGCACCGCCGGCTGCGCCCCGGACAGTATTGTGGGATAATCCGACGAATTTCCAGTCGTATACGGTATCCTCTCTCAATCTGCCGACAGAAACACCCATTCCGTTTTCGTAGTTTACGTCCAGTGCAACCTGCGGTCTGTTGTCATCCTCTAAATACTGGATAAACTGCTTTGGAGCGCTTGGCAGCGCTAACTCCTGGGGAACGCCGCTGAAATTCTTTAATGCTTCGATTAACTGCTCCTTCGTCGGGTTTTTTTTGAATTTTACAAATACCGCTGCGGTATGTCCGTTTAATACCGGAACACGGATACACTGGCAGGTAATCACCGGTGACTCCGCCGGGACAATGGCTTTTTTCTCATCATCAATGTGCCCCCAGATACGAAGCGGCTCTTTCTCAGATTTCTCTTCCTCTCCGCCGATGTACGGAATAATATTTCCAACCATCTCCGGCCAGTCTTTAAAGGTCTTTCCCGCACCGGAAATTGCCTGATAGGTGGTGGCAACAACCTCATAAGGCTCAAACTCCCTCCAGGCGGTCAGTACCGGAGCGTAGCTCTGAATGGAACAGTTTGGTTTTACTGCCACGAAACCGCGTTTTGTGCCAAGTCTCTCTTTCTGGTATTTGATTACTTCCATATGCTGAGGATTTACCTCGGGCACTACCATCGGTACGTCAGGCGTCCATCTGTGGGCGCTGTTGTTAGAAACCACCGGAGTCTCTGTCTTTGCATAATCCTCTTCAATTTTCTTGATTTCCTCTTTTGTCATATCTACTGCGGAAAATACGAAATCAACCTCGGCAGCTACTTTCTCTACCTCATTGACATTCATTACCACGATATTTTTCACTGCCTCCGGCATCGGAGTATCCATTTTCCAACGGTCTCCCACTGCCTCTGCATAGGTTTTTCCTGCACTTCTCGGACTTGCTGCGATGGTAGTCACCTCAAACCATGGGTGGTTTTCCAAAAGAGAAATAAATCTCTGTCCTACCATACCTGTTCCGCCAAGAATACCAACTTTTAACTTTTCGCTCATGAATCTAATCTCCTCGTTATATACTCTGATTTCCGTATCCGGCACTTATTTCTAAACACAGGACACGCTCTCCCGCATTATCCGGTTACCATGTAGCAGCTTCGGAATGTTTGGGGAACAACAGTCTTTTTTACTTTGTGTCCGTGCCTTGCGAACAAGTGTCGGTCATAGTGATTATCTTATGCTATTTCTGCCAAAATTGCAATGCTTTTTTTGTAAAAGTTTTCGTCAATTTTTGTCATTTCTTGTGCATTTCTTACAACAAAAGGTATTCTTTTTCTAAGGCAATGACCCGCTCCATAGCTTCTTTTCCCGGCGCTCCCACGGTAAGACGCTTATTGACGCAGGTTTCCATGGATATCGCCTCGTAAACATCCTCCTCGAACACAGGGCTGATGGCTTTCAATTCCTCTAAACTCATATCATCGATGGCAATGCCCTTGTCGATACAGTACAGCACAATCTGCCCTACAATTGCGTGGGCATCCCGGAAAGGCACGCCGTGATTCACCAGATAATCTGCCGCATCCGTGGCATTGGTAAAGCCCTGATTTGCAGAATGGTACATTCTTGTTTTATTAAACTTCATGGTTGCGAGCATTCCGTTAAACAATGCAATACAGCCCTTCACCGTGTCCATGGCGTCGAAGGAAAGCTCCTTGTCCTCCTGCATGTCTTTATTGTAGGCGAGTGGAATGCCCTTCATGGTAGTAAGCAGGGAGTTTAACGCTCCGTACACACGCCCCGTTTTTCCCCTTACCAGCTCCGCAATATCCGGGTTTTTTTTCTGGGGCATAATGCTGCTTCCGGTGCTGTAGGCATCGTCAATTTCCACAAACTGGTACTCGTTGGAATTCCAGATAATAATTTCCTCCGAGAAACGGCTTAAGTGCATCATAATCGTAGCACAGGCAGAGAGAAATTCAATCAGGTAATCTCTGTCAGAAACACCGTCCATGCTGTTTAAGGTGGGGCCGTAAAAGCCTAATAATTCTGCCGTGTATTCCCGGTCTAAGGGATAGGTGGTTCCCGCTAAAGCGCCGGAACCTAAGGGACAGTAATTCATACGCTCATAAATATCGGAAAGCCGCAGGCGGTCACGCTTGAACATTTCAAAATAAGCTCCCATGTGGTGCGCCAAGGTAATAGGCTGTGCTTTCTGCAGATGGGTAAAACCCGGCATAATGGTTTCCGTATTCTCTTCCATGATTTTTAAAATTGTCTGTAACAATTCTTTTAATAACTCGTCAGTTTGCTGTACCTGCTCTCTGGTATAAAGACGCATATCAAGAGCCACCTGGTCATTCCTGCTGCGTCCGGTGTGAAGTTTCTTTCCGGTATCTCCCAGGCGGTCAATGAGATTTGCCTCCACAAAGCTGTGAATGTCCTCATATTCGGAGGTGATTTCCAACTTGCCGCTCTCTGCGTCCGCTAAGATTTCCTCTAAGGTACGGATAATGTCATCCCGCTCTTCCTCTGTTAAAATGCCCTGTTTTCCCAGCATTTTTACATGGGCGATGCTGCCCTCAATGTCCTGTTTATAAAATTTCCGGTCAAAGGTGATGGATGCGTTAAAATTGTATACTAACTGGTCTGTCTCCTTTGTAAATCTTCCTCCCCATAACTGTGCCATAGTA
This sequence comes from Lachnospiraceae bacterium, assembly GCA_021770785.1. GTDB lineage: Bacteria > Bacillota > Clostridia > Lachnospirales > Lachnospiraceae > Roseburia. The sequence continues at coordinate 79,544 of JAETQH010000011.1, read as the reverse complement.
TTGTCCTCCTTTTTCTGATGGTTTCGTTTTCTTTTATCAGGCTATTTATTTTTTGCCGCGATTTCTTCATCCCGCTGTTTTTTCGAAAAAACGCAGCCGCAATAATACTGGCGGTACATGCCGTATTCCTCCGAAAGCTCCACGGAACGCTTGTAGCCGTTTTTCTTTTTAAAATCAGAGTTTAAGTACCGGATGCCGTATTCCTCCGAGAGACGGTCTCCGATTTCATTCAGTTTTTCCGCGTTCTTCAGGGGGCTGATGGAAAGTGTGGTGGTAAAATAATCCGTTTCCATCTGTCTTGCCAGCTTTGCCGCCTCTTTAAGCCTCAGCTCGTAGCATAAATAACAGCGTTCCCCGCCCTCTTTCTCCTGTTCATGTCCCCGGACGGTATCATAGAACCGCTGCTCCTCAAAGGCTCCCTCCACAAAGGAAATGGGGTGCTTTGCAGGGAGGCGTTCTATCAAATGCCGCTGTTCCTCCACTCTTTTTTTGTATTCCTCCTGCGGGTAAATGTTGGGGTTGTAGTAGAATACTATGATGGAAAAATACTGGGACAAATATTCCAGACAATAGGAACTGCAGGGAGCACAGCAGCTGTGCAGAAGCAAGGTGGGCACAAATTGTTTCTGCCGGTTTTCCCGAATGGTTTCCTCTAAGATTTTCTGGTAATTCTGTTTCATAATGGCGGTACTTCCTTTTTAGAATCCTGCATGGGTTTTCTATCGGCTCCATGCAGTAAAAATGTATTTTTATAAAAATATACTTAGGTTATTCTAAACGATATGGGGAAAAACTGCAAGTCCATGATTTGTGCCGTTTTTCCCGACAAACCGGAAGTTATCAATGTAACGGTAAAACTATTTTTCCAGAAAGTATGCAGTAAGTTAATATCACTCCTAAAATGATAAGAACAATGGCACCTATACCAGTAATAATATGAAGTCCTTGTTCTTTCGGCATTTTCTTTGTTTTTATCAGAAGCAAAATCCCACATATTATAAAAAGTATCGCTATTGAAATAAACATTGTTAATCCTCCTCAAATTCCGATTGAACAAAATCTTTCCATGCTCCTCCATTATATTTCATCAGGCTTTTGCCCATCATGTGCTCTCCACTGACATTCCATAAGTTTCATGTCAGTAAACACGGCCTTGAATGTCGAATCTTCTGGACTGCAGGCATAAATCCCAAACTTGATTTTACCCGCTCCCTCCAACATATGGCAAATTCTCATCTGCTTGAATCGGATGCCATCCTCGGAACACTCAATGCAATAATCGTCCTCACGCCTGCTAAAACGATACCACATGGATTTAATATCAGCACTGATTTCAGTTGTTGCCCAATCAGAATATCCCCTGTTTGTCACCACACTTCCAAGATGCTGGAACTTATCATTCTCATACTCTACTGAACCCTTCAGCCAGTTTTCACTATCAAGATACATGACAACTCCGCACTGGTCAAAACGGTGATGACTTTCTGTGAAATCCGTCTTTACAACAAACGAGAAAAACTTCTCTTCCGTTTCCATCTGTAGCACAGGCGCATTATCATTGCGAAAATGATAATATGTCCTCTGCCACAAATCCGTTCCCGGCTGTGTTATGATTTCTACCCTGTCATTGGTTACGGTATAATCTTTTGGTTCTCTTGTCCATTTAAAATCTTTTACATTCATATATGTTATTCTCCAATCATCTTTGCAAATTGTTCGGTATCAGTAAATATTTCTCATAAAATCTACATCTGTCACGTCCATGACAAAATTGTTTTTGCTCTCTCTGACCACGTATGGTTTGCGGCAAATTCCTGATACCCCTGCTCCGCGATATTCTCTCGCAGAGATGAATTTTCCATCAGTTCTCCTGCCAGCTCACTTAAACTCTCCATGTTTTTTAAGGAATAAAGAGCGATGTTTTCCCTGTCTTTGAAACGGGTGCGAAGATAGGGATTTTCGTCGGTGAGGACTACGGTTTTATTTGCCATGCCTGCTAAGACACGGTCATGAAGTCCCCTGTTAAAAATCGGGGAAACGTTTAAAAGAAGCTGCTCTCTGGCTATTTTTTCAAAGGACAATTCGAAGAGAACAGGTTTTTCTTTTATGAGGTAAGTCTCATTGACAGGGGTGTATTTGTGCCAGCCTTCTCCCACTACCAGGACAGGTATTTTTTTTGCCAGCAGCTCGTCGATTGCCGCTTTTCTGAAATGGTCCCGGATATAGGCATCTACCGGGTACATGGCGTTCATGAAAAGGGAAAAGTTTCCGTCATCCAGTTCCATATCTTCTTCCTTTAAATAGCGCCGGAACGCCTCTTCCATGGGAAGGCAGGGGTCTGCCAACCGCTGCTCGATGAGATTTTTCATAAAGGTCTGTAGGGGTTCCGGGGAGGAAGTCACCAGTTCATAGACGGAATCCGGATTGTCGTAGGTTCCCATAAACAGAATTTTGTCTGCGGGGTTTTTCGTTCCCTCAAAAAGAGCCTCTGTCGCCCCTAAGGGCAGCATATGAACGCCTGCCAAATGCGGGTGGTATGTTCTGACATATTCCCGCTGTCCCTCGTCCAAAACGATGGTATGGAAATTTTTCCCGCTGCGGACCAGGGCATTATAATGAAATAACGGATGGTCTAAGACATAATCAAAAAACGGGCCGTCTAACTGTTCCATAAAGGGCGTGCCGTCCTCCATTTCCAGGCGGGGCAAAAGGGAGTTGAAATCAAAAATTGCCCGGTAATTTTTTCCTGTGAGGGGTTCTAAAATTTTGTCAAAATCATCCTCCCTGGTAAATTCACAGACCTGTACCTCAAAGCCTAATTCCTCAAACGCCGCCCCCAGCTGATGGGCAAAAAAATTGCCGGAGCAATAACAGATTTCTCTAGAGCAAAATACTAAAATGTTTTCTTTGGAAGTCATTTTTCCTCGTTTCCGAACATTTCACGGCAGATACACCTGCCGCTTTCTGTTCTAAAAATTTTATCGTATGCCGGCTGCAAAACGCCAAAAAAGACTTCCACAGGAGCCCATCCTCCCGCAAAAGTCCTTTTTTCGTTGCACTAGTGAATAAAACGCAGCGCCAAAATCCCTACCACATAGATAAGGGCGCATAACACCATAAATACAGTTGCCCCGCAAAGCACACCTGCAATAATCTGCGCAATTATCACCAATCCATGAAGCCAGATTGGCACATCATGGAGACAGACAGCCAGTGCTGCTTCTATCACCACTATCACGCAAACCGGAACCACCGACATCTGCAATGTAATCATACTGACTAAAATAACAAGCAACACCGCCACTATGACTCCGAATAATACTAACATGCTTTTATTCTCCCGGACTACCATTCCTACTACTGCCCCGGGGCTTTTTTTTCTGCGCTCTTTTATAGATATACGTTCTTCTTTTACCTGATTTTCTGTTTCACTCACTCCTGTTTCCCCTCTCTCCTCATGCCTTTCATTGCCGTGGGGCCATGGCATTCACCATGGCAACCCATGCGCACTTCGGCGCGTATCATGTCTAGCGACATTATACCAAGTTCCGAGGGAAAGGACAAGTTTTTTATTTAAACTGAATGGGTGCAACCTCCGGTGTCAGCGGTTCCATCTGGTATTCCGGGAACTGGTCTATCAGCTCCCCTAAGCACAGGGTAGTATTGTAAACCGTGTCATGGCACAGCATGACCACCTTTTTCCTGCCTAATGCTGTCTCCTTTGCATTGACGAGCAGGCTCTCTGGCGTGGATTTTGTCACAGCGTCCTCTAAACTTGCATTCCAGTCAAAATAAGTGTACCCGCGCTCCGTCATGGCTGCGATAATATCTTTGTATACACCTTTATTATAAGCATTGACACTGCCCCCGGGAAAACGGAACAGCTGTGCTTTTACCCCGGTGACTTCATATACCATTTGGTACGCCTTTTCAAAATCAGCGAGATAAGCGTCCACACTGGCATAAATTTCTTTATAATCGTGGCTATAGCAGTGAATCCCGATGGTATGGCCGTCCTCCACAATCCGTTTTGCCACCTCCGGGTGCTTTTCCACATTTTCTCCTACCACAAAAAAAGTAGCCTTGACGTTTTTCTCCTTTAACGTGTCTAACACAGCTACGGTATTTTCCGCTGTTGGGCCGTCATCGAAGGTCAGATACATGGTCTTTTCTTTTTTATTTTCTTCCTTCCCTGCCGCCTCTTCCTCCGGCTTAGTGCCAACTCCCCCTTTCTCCGCCTGCACTTCGGTTTCTTCCGGTATATCCGTTTTCTGCTCCTGCAAACTTTCCTGTATTCCGGTTTCCTGTTCCGCCCAATCTTCCTGCTCTACTCTGCCGTCCGCAGCATAGACTACCGTTTTCCCGCTGACTTCCCGCCACATCTGGTGAATAGCATTCCCCGTCAGGCGCAGCAACCCGCAGCACAGGGTTGTCACTGCCAAAATCGCTGCCCCCCGTCTTAAGTTCTGTCTGTAGTTCTTTTTTCTTCTGTTACCCGCCATCGCCCTGTTTCCTCCGATTCCTACATATTTTAAGACGCTCCTGTGTAACTATATTTCTTCCTGCAACAAAATATACACTGCACGGGAGTTCTTTGTAATCGAAGTATAAACAGACGACTCATCAAAACTGCGTCATTTTTGCATCATAATCCCATCCTTTTTGCAACAAAACTGCATCATTTTGAAATTTTTAGGAAAAGCTCATTTATGCCGTCGTAACAGCCTATGGTAACCACCGTTCCTCCGGTTTCCATACCGGGGAAACGGTATTTTTCATAATCGGGCGTAGTTTCCGACAGGGGATTTTCTGTCTCATACGCCTCCATTCCCGTAAGCCCCAGATAGCCGCTCCATGCCTCCACCATGGTTTCCGGTTCCATATCCTCCCAGGTCTTTTCCGAACGGAGATAAAATTCATAAATTTTCCCGGTTTCGTCATCTAAATAAGCGTCCATCAGACGGTTGGATTTAGAAACATTTTTCGTATCCGGAGAAAAGCTGATTTTCCAGACGCTGACATTGTTCCGGGGCTCTGTCACGTCTATGGCGGAATACAGCTGCGCCGTGTAGGAATCCTCCGAAACGGGCTGCACACTCTCCGGTATCACCCCAAGCTCCTGCAATTTTTCTATCTGTTCATTACAGAGTTCAAAAATTTCCGCTGACCTCTGTTCTGTTTTCTCTGCCGTATTTCTGTTTCTCACAAAAGCATAATTTCCGCTGACCTCCTCATAGGCAAATTCCTCCTCCCCCTCATTTGCCCGGACACTCTGTTCACTGGCAGGCAGGGTCTGGCTGTTGAGGCACTTGGATAACAGATAAATTTTTTCATTTTCCGTCAGAAGATAGCGGTAGCCCTGACTCTGATTTTCCACCGTCTCCGTGGTAATCTGGTAAAAAACAGTTTTATCCCTGTATTTTGCCAGCATTTCCGGTCCCCACATGGCAAAAAGAAATACAGCCAGCGCTCCCGCCGTCAAAAGCAGCCGTTTTCTATTTTTCTTCATCTAAAACCTCCTTCGGCAGCAGGAAGGAAAAACAACTTCCCTCCCCCGGACGGCTCTCTATTTCCAGACAAGTCCCATGCAGCTCCAAAAACGTGCTGCAAAGCGCCAGTCCCAGCCCCGCACCGTTTTTACTCCTGGAACGGGATTTATCTACCATATAAAATGCCTCCGTAATCCTCCGGCATTCCTCCGCCGGGATTCCCTCTCCATAATCCTTCACCAGAAAACGGTAGCCTTCCTCTTCTCTCCTGCCCTTTAGCTCAATCACCCCGCCGGGCTCTGTAGCTTTGACAGCGTTGTCCGTCAGGTTAATGAGTACCGTTGTCAAAAGCTCCGTATCTGCACAGACCTCTGCCGCTTCATAAGAAATTCGAAGTTCTATGTCGGCACTGTTTCCAAACATTTCTCTCAAATGCTCAAAAAACAAGGAAACCTCCGTTTTTCTCCGGGCTGCTCCCTGCCGCTTTGCCACAATCATATCTAAAAGCCGGAAGGACATTTTTTCTAACCGCCTGCTCTCCGTATAAATATAATTTGCTGCCAAAAACTGCTTTTCTTCCTCTAATTTCCGGGAGCGCAGCATATCCGCATAACCCACCATGGAGGTCAGAGGCGTTTTTAACTCATGGGAAAAGGCGGCGATGAACTCTTCCCTTGCCTGGACTTCTTCCTTTAAATTCTGTATGGTGTTCTCTAACGCCTCCGCCATACGGTTAAAATCCCTGGTCAGTTCCCCCATCTCATCCGTACTGCTGCATACTGCCCGCACCCGGTAATCACCCGAAGCCATTTTTTTTGCAGCGTCCTTAAGCCTGCGGATGGGCACTGTCAGCCAGTGGGAAAGGAATGACATCACAAGGGAGCTGGCGAAAAGAACTACTACCGTCACTCTCCGGTACACCGAAAATCCCATTGCCCTCTCTTTAAAAACCTCCGTCACGTCCCGCATGGTTTCTAAATACAGCACACGCCCTAAGGCATAAAATTTTGTGCCCGTCTGTATATAATAGTGTTCTCCCTGGGGAAGCACCTGATAAATACGGGTTTCCTCCGATGCTTTGTCAAGAAAATCCCCTGTCCCGGCAAATCCGTCGCTGACGTAAAGCACACGTTTTTCCTCATCGGAAAGCCGCAGCAGCCGTCCGTTTCCCTGACCGCTGTTTTCTAAGGAAAAGCCTATCTGCTCTGCAATAGAATCCGGAAGTATGTCATATTTAGAAGGAATATTCAAAGCAGCCGTCTCAAAGGCAAACTGCAGCACGCTGCTGTCGTCCATCGCCTGGCTGACCTCCCGCTCTAAGGAGGTTTCAAAAATATAATTTACAAAATAATACCCGCTAAATCCAAAGGCTGCCGCCATAATCATAATGGTACAGATTAAAATTTTGTAGGAAAATTTCATACTTTCTCCTTTAATCCTGGCACTCTAAACGGTATCCGACCTTATACACCGCCACTAAACATTTTTCCCAGCCCACTTTTTTCCGAAGCCGCTGTACGTGAATTTCCACCGTTCTGCTATTGGCAAGATATTCGTCCTCCCACACCCGCTCATAAAGATTTTCCTTAAACAGCGCAATGTTTTTATTCTGCATAAATAATACCAACAGTCCGTATTCTTTGTTGGTCAGCTCCACCGGGAGGCCTGCCTTCGTCACTTTCCGGGATTCCAAATCCACCGTCACATCTCCGGCGGTAAGCACCGTTGCCGTCTTTTCAAACCTCCGCAACACTACCTCCACCCGCGCCATCAGCTCCACCACGTCAAAGGGCTTCACCAGATAATCCTCCGCCCCCAGCTTTAAGCCTTTCACCCTGTCCTTGACCTCATGTTTGGCTGTAACAAAAATCACCGGTATCTTAAGGGGTCTGATGTATTCCATAATGTCATAACCGTCCGCCCCCGGCAGCATGATATCCAGCAGAATCAAGTCAAATTTTTCCTGCTCTATCAGGCGGATTGCCTCTAAACCGTCCTGTACGGCTTTGCAGTCATATCCCGCCGCCTGCAAATTCATTTCCATCAAATCACAAATCGGTTTCTCATCATCTACAATTAATATCTTTATCCTCATGTCATCCAACCCCAGTATTCCCGTATTTTTTTCACCAGTCCCTCTAGTGTTTCCCCTTCGCCGCAGATATAGAAGTCCTGAAATTCCTCATCCTTGACAAAGCCATCCGTTCGCTGGTAATAAACAGAACAGGACAGCTCCTGCAAATATTCCCCGGAGGCTCCCTCAAAGCTGTATTCTGCCAGCACCACCAGATCTTTCAGACCGTCTCCGTCCACGTCCCGCCCGGTAATGCCCTTTAAGGCGTAAAGGCTGTCGTAATCTTCCATAGGCTGAAAGCTCCACACAATATTTCCCTGCTCGTCGGCTAAATAAATCATAAAAATATTGTTTCCCACCAGCTTTGCCGTTCCCGGCACCACCTGCAACCTCCCCAATTTTTCAAAAGTGCGGAAATAGCACTGTTCTTCTTCCACTTTAAAACCGTTTTCCATCAGTTCCTCTAAGGTCACAGCCGTATAGAGATATTCAATGGAATTTCCGTCCCGCACAAAGGAGGCAATACAATTTATATTTTTATTCATGCCGAAACGGTTCATTTTATCAGAAATCCGATAGTCCCGGTAAAATCCTCCTTCTGACTGAAACAGGACGTCCCCGATTTTATAGATCCGCTCCGCCTTATACTGGGTGATAAATCCGATGTCCGTCAGCCCGTCATGATTCAAATCCTGAAACGTAACCGCCACCATCTCTGTTTCCGGCTGTTCAAGCTGCCCCCGGCAGATACTGTTATTTTCCAGTTCATTTGTCTTGTACAAAATCTGCCGGTCTTTATCCAGAATAAAAACTGCCAGCCTGTGATACCTCTGATCCATTGCCGGAAGAAAGCAGACATCCTGCTTTCCAAAAGTGCCAAGACCTATGAAAAACTGCTGCTCCTCCAACAGCTTATAGCCTGCTTTTTGGATGTCCTCCGCCGTTTTTAATTTTTCGAATGTCTGCTGGTATTCCCGATAGGCTTCTGCAATATCTTCCGCCACTGTGGTGACAGTTTGACTTTCGGATTGCGGGGAATACTGGTATGTGTTTGCCACAGCCTCGTTTTCGGATTGCAGGGAGTATTGCTGCAGTTTCGTGCCCGCTTCCTTTTCGGCAAAAATACCTGCCGACGTTTCAGAAAAAAATCCCATGCAGCACACAAGAAAAAACAGACCTATCCTGGTTATCTTTCGTATTATCATGACACTTCTCCCCGCCTTTCTTCTGTATCTTCCTTCATATGATGATTTATCCTATCAACCAAAGTATTTTTGCACAGCCCTCTTTAAAGTCCCTGTCTTTCATTCCATTTAGTATAACATTTTCCAGACTGCTCCGTAAACCGATTAGAAAAAATGATGCAGATTTGATGCAATTTTCCTTCTCTATTTTCCTTTACCCTTTCCCCTAAAAGTTGTATACTAACAGACAGATAAATTTCAGAGACGAAAGAAAGGTATGGATATCTTTATGGAAAATACAAAATGGACTTCCATGTGGGGCAACGCCGTTTCCATCGCGGAGCACCGCCCGGAAAGCTATGGAAAAAATCTGACCCTCCGTTACCCGGTTTACGCACCTTTTGACGGGGAGGCGCTGCGATTTACGTTTGACAATTACTGCGGAACTGAAGCTGTCACCATCACAAAAGCTACCGTTGCCGTGGCTGATTTTGATATGACGGAAAAAATGAGATTAGAATGCCCTCTTGCAGAGGAAACTTTGCGGGAGATTACCTTTTCTCAGGAAACCTCTGTCACCATTGACGCCCATAAGCAGACGGTAAGCGACGCTGTTGCCCTTCCGGTTTCCGCCGGAGCTACCCTCTGCGTCAGCATTTATTTTTCCGATTTTACCCTGCTGCAGTCCGCTGTGCTGATTACCGGACCGCTCTCTAAGGGGTATTTTTCCATCGGGGATGAAACTGTCTCCGGGAAACTACCCTTAGACACCACAAAAAGTACGAACTGGTTTTACTTTTTAAGCAATATTGATATTTTAACCTCGCCGGAAAACCATGCCGTCATCTGTTACGGGGATTCCATCACCGCCCAGTCCTGGCCGGATTATCTGACACTGCGGACAAGGAAGCTTGGGGGCGGACACACTTCTATTATCCGCCGGGCTGCCAGCGGCACCAGAATTTTGCGGCAATATGAATGTATTACCTATGATTCTTATGGCTTAAAGGGGAGCAACCGCTTCTGCCATGAGATTCCCACCGCCGGGGCGGACACTCTGATTATCCAGCAGGGTATCAACGATATCATTCATCCTGTTGGCACGGAGGTAAATCCCTTCCGTCCCATGAGCGACTTGCCCACTGCCGGAGAACTGATTGATTGACGGGTTAAAATGGTATATTGAGCAGGCGAGAGCCTATCATGACAAGGTGTATCTGGGAACACTGCTCCCGATTTACGGCTGGCGTACTTACGCCCCATTCAGGGAAACTTTGAAAAATGAAATCAACGACTGGATACGAACAACAAATGAGATTGACGGGTGTATCGATTTTGACCTGGCGCTGCGGGATATGAAAAATCCTGCTGCTTTCCGGGAAGGGTTTGACAGCGGCGACCACCTGCATCCCAGTGGGGCTGCCTACAAAAAAATGGCTGAAATCGTGCCGGAAGAATTGCTTTTTTAATTTGTAATATAAGATAACGGTTGGAAAATCTGCTCTTCTGCAAACCTTCCACTATCTGAAATCCAAGCCTGTATACAGACAGTCAATAATGCCCGTATACAGGCTTAAAATTTATTCCGATTATACCGGATAAGCTCCATTCTTTGTATCAGCAATCGTTGTGTCTACCTTTTTCTGCTGTGCCTCACGGTATTTGAAGAACTCAGTTGCAACCTGCGGGAACAGAGCGTAGGACAATACATCCTCGTCCTGCTGTTTCCACTGTTTCATCTCAGCTTCAATCTTGTCTAATTCCGGCTCAAGCAAGTCTGCATATCTGCATGTGATTGCATTCTTCTTTTCCTCTCCTAAAACCTTATCAACGATTTCCGGATTGAAGGGTTTTACTGTCTGTCCATATTTTCCAAGTAATACGTCCTTGGTCTCTTTGGTAGCTACTTTGTATCTCTCGCCCATCAATACGTTGAATACAGCCTGTGTACCCACAATCTGGGAAGAAGGTGTAACAAGAGGCGGCTCACCTAAGTCCTTACGCACACGCGGAATCTCTTCGAGAACATCCATATATTTGTCCTCTGCATGCTGCTCTTTTAACTGGGATACCATGTTGGATAACATACCGCCCGGAACCTGATACAGTAAGGTCTGGATATCTACTCCTAATACCTTCGGGTTCATAAGACCGCTCTTTAACGCTTCCTCTCTTAACGGACGGAAGTAATCAGCGATCTCCTTTAATAACATCTGGTCAAATCCCGGATCAAACTCTGTTCCACGGAATGCCTCTGCCATAACCTCAGTTGCGGGCTGGGAGGTTCCCAATGCAAACGGAGACATTGCAGTATCAATGATATCAACACCTGCCTCAATGGCTTTCATGTAAGTCATGGAAGCTACACCGGAAGTATAGTGTGTATGTAACTCGATAGGAAGGCTTGTGGAAGATTTTAATGCTTTCACTAACTCTTCTGCTTTGTACGGAGTTAAAAGACCGGCCATATCCTTAATACATAAAGAATTTGCGCCCATATCTTCTACTCTTTTTGCCATATCCATCCAGTAATCTAAGGTATAAGCATCACCTAAGGTATAGGATAATGCTACCTGTGCATGGCCTTTTTCTTTGTTACATGCTGTAACAGCGGTCTGTAAATTACGGATATCATTTAAACAGTCGAAGATACGGATGATATCAATACCGTTAGCGATGGATTTCTGTACAAAATACTCTACTACATCATCCGCATAGGGACGATATCCTAAAATATTCTGTCCACGGAATAACATCTGTAATTTTGTATTTTTAAAGCCATCTCTTAATTTACGAAGACGATCCCATGGATCCTCTTTTAAGAAACGAAGAGACGCATCGAAAGTAGCACCGCCCCAGCACTCAACCGCATTGTATCCAACCTTGTCCATCTTGTCGATAATTGGAAGCATCTGCTCGGTTGTCATTCTGGTTGCGATTAAAGACTGGTGAGCGTCACGCAGTACCGTCTCTGTTATTTTAATAGGTTTTTTAACAACTTCTGACATTTTTTCCTCCTTATTAGCGGATATTTTAACTCCGCATTGCTACTTGCTCATAAAAACAGCAGGCTGCTTTTATATTCCGAAAATTGCCATAAATACACCGGCTGCCACTGCAGTACCGATAACTCCGGCAACATTTGGTCCCATTGCGTGCATAAGTAAAAAGTTTGTCGGGTCTTCCTCTGCACCAACCTTCTGTGATACACGGGCTGCCATCGGAACTGCGGATACTCCGGCGGAACCGATTAACGGGTTAATCTTGCCCTTTGTAATCCAACATAACAGTTTACCGAACAATACGCCGGCTGCCGTACCGAACATGAATGCGATTAATCCCAATGCAACAATCTTTAAGGTGGTTGCATTTAAGAATGCCTCTGCACTGGTGGACGCACCAACGGAAGTACCAAGCAAAATAACTACAATATACATTAATGCGTTGGAGGCTGTGTCGGATAACTGACGTACCACACCACACTCACGGAATAAGTTTCCGAGCATTAACATACCAACCAATGGAGCTGTCGTCGGAAGAATACAGCAGACAACAATGGTTACAACGATTGGGAATAAAATCTTCTCTAATTTTGATACAGGCCTTAAATTCTGCATCTTGATGGCACGCTCTTTTTTCGTGGTAAACAATTTCATAATCGGCGGCTGAATAATCGGAACTAACGCCATGTAAGAATATGCTGCCACCGCAATCGGTCCCATCAGACCGGACTGTCCTAATTTTCCGGCAAGGAAAATGGAAGTAGGACCGTCTGCACCACCGATAATAGATACGGCTGCTGCTGCCTTGTCGTTAAAGCCCATCAGGATTGCAAGGAAGTAAGCGCCGAAAATACCGAACTGCGCTGCTGCTCCAAGCAGGAAGCTGATTGGGTTTGCAATCAAAGGTCCAAAGTCTGTCATCGCACCAACTCCGAGGAAAATCAGAGATGGCAGAATAGACCACTCATCTAAGATATAAAAGTAATGGAATAAGCCACCAACCCCATTGCTCATCTGTTCCGGGCTTGCAAAGATATCCGGGTAAATATTTACCAGAAGCATACCAAATGCGATTGGAACTAACAGCAACGGCTCAAACCCCTTACGGATTGCCAGGTAAAGGAACACACAGGCAACCAGTATCATAATGAAATTTCCCCCTGTAAGGTTGAAAAAGGCGGTCTGATGCAGGAGGTTGCTTAACGTCTCCGAAATGTAACTCATGGTTATCCTCCTAATATTAGTTGTTTAAAGTTGCCAGTAATGCACCTGCTTCTACCATATCTCCAACATTTACGTTAATACTTGCCACGGTTCCGTCCTCAGGAGCAACTACCGGAGTCTCCATCTTCATGATTTCAAGAACCAATACCGTGTCGCCCTTCTTTACAGCTGTACCTGCTGCTGCTTCAATCTTAAATACCTTACCTGCTGCACCTGCTTCAATTTTTACATTACCTGCTGCACCTGCCGGAGCTGCTGCTTTCGGAGCTGCCGGAGCCGCTGCCGGGGCTGCCGCACGTCTCGGAGCTGCTGCCGGAGCGCTTACTGCACCGTTTTCTTCTACAGTAACATCATAAACATTTCCATTTACGGTAATTGTATAACTTTTCATTGTATTATCCTCCTAAAAATAATCTGTAATATTTAATACCGCATACCTTCAGCATAAGAACTCTTTATATTTTTTTATCCCTATGGGGGAAGTTTGCCGCTTTTGCAAACTTCTTAGCGACGGTGAATAGAGCGAACTACAAAGGAATCTGCCGATGCTCCCGTTCCCGCAGCGATTGCAGCAGTAATAACTGCAACAAGTTCCAAATCGTCGGTGAGCTGCTGCTGTTCCTCTCTCTGTTCAATCTGTGTTACCACTGCATTTTCCACGGCTTCGCTTTCCCCGCGTCTCGCAAACTTCTTCTGAATATAAGGAATCAGGTTGAAAGCATAAATAATCAAGCTGATTAAAATTAAAACACAAAATACGGTTCCCATTCCCATCAGGGTATTCATGCCGGCTTTTGCCATCTTCTCCCCAAGGGAATAAACCAAATCAACATTAGCATCCGTTAATTCTGCCTGCTCTGTCTCATAATCATAGGTATATACATATGTAACAATAACCTGTCTGGCTTCAAAGTTTACAGTCTGCTCTACGGTAACGGTGTTCTGTGCCTTACTAACGGAAAATTCACCAAATCCCACGTAAGCGCCTAACCCTTCCACAGACTCGTCCCAGGTATTTAAAAGATTAATTACCGGTTTCGTACCATAAGTATTGATATTCGCACGGTTTTCATCCGTCATAGCCACTAAAGCCGCAACATCACCCTCCGCACCGCTTTTCAGCTCTTCGTAGCCCATACCGAAATAATCTACGCTGGCCGGGTCGGTTCCACAGGCTGTCATTGTCAAAGCCATGATAATAAGACAAAGCATAAGAGATAATTTTTTCTTCATAACTTCACCTTTCTATTTTGTTCCATGTTTCTTGTCCGGTACGCCTGCGCACTTTGTATATAATAACTCAAAAGCGGAAACAAGATACTTTCTTGTGTCTGCCGGTTCTACCACCAGGTCTACATAACCACGTCTGGCTGCTGCCATCACGTTTGTCTGTAACTCCTCATACTCTTTTGCTTTCTCTGCAAGTACATCGGCGGAAGCGTCTGCGTACATAATCTTAGCTGCAAGCTCTGCATCCATCATGCCGACTTTTGCGTCTTTCCATGCGTAAACGAAATCTGCCCCGATGGATTTGGAATTCATGGAAACATAAGCGCTTCCGTAGGCATTTCCTGTAATCAGGTTTACCTTCGGGCAGGTTGCGGAAGCAAAGGCGGAGGTCATATGTGCTAAAGCTTTTGCTAAATTCTTCTCGGAACACATGCAGGCTTTAAAACCTGTCACATTGGTGAGGGTCAATACCGGAATCTCGAACGCATCGCAGTACTGTACAAATTCAGCCGCCTTGTTGCAGCCCCTTGCAGATAAAACGGAATCAAATGTCTCTGCTTTGTTTCCCTCTGCATCATAAACCTCGGTACAGTTGGCAACGGCACCTACGGTCATACCGTTTAATTTGATGAATCCGGTTACCATGTCTTTGGCATATCCTGCTTTCGTCTCAAAGAAAACATGTCCGTCGGAAATCTCGCTTAATAAAAATCTCGGATCGCCTTTCACGGCTTCCATGTTCTCACAGGCACGGTTTAAATCATCCGTGCACTCGGAGGTATAGACATCTCCCTCGTTATTTAACGGAAGCATGGTTACCAGCTCGCGAATCTGAGCAATAATCTCATCCTCAGTTCCCACTGCGTCAATACAGCTGTTCTCTTCACTCTGGAATGCCGCTGCAGAGGTATCGCATTTATCAATTCTGTTTCCCTCAATAGCATTTGGAGAATTCACGAACATCTTTCCTTTTTCACTCTCCATAAAAGCAAAGTCACACAGTGCAGGAACAACAGCAAGTCCACCGCCGCAGCTGCCAAAGATTGCTGAAATCTGGGGGATCACACCGGAAGCTGCGATTTCTTTTGCATAAATCTGACCGAAGCCGTCTAATGCGTCCACAGACTCCTGCAGACGCATTCCGGCACAATCGATAAATCCAATCACCGGAGCTCCCATCTTCATTGCCATGTCATACAC
Source organism: Lachnospiraceae bacterium (assembly GCA_021770785.1). Lineage (GTDB taxonomy): Bacteria > Bacillota > Clostridia > Lachnospirales > Lachnospiraceae > Roseburia. The sequence goes on along the minus strand of JAETQH010000011.1, from coordinate 64,141 downwards.
TGCTGCAATTTTCTTTGCGTGCATCTCACCGATTGTTCCGTTTAAAACAGAAGCATTCTGGCTGTATACAAATACCAGATTGCCGTCAATCAGTCCATGACCTGTGATAACACCATCGGATGGTGTATCGGTGTCTGCAAGATTAAAATCTGTACTTCTTGCGGTTACGAGAGAACCAATTTCCATGAAACTGCTCTCATCGACTAACTTGGTAATACGCTGCATTGCCAAGCTATCATTACTACTATTCATCCTTTTTGCCCTCCATCTATAAAGTTTTTCCATATCTTTTGATATGGCTTATAATGAATAATGTTACCGCAGAATCAAAAAATTCCGCTATGGTAAATTATAGTGTGTTTCCATGCATTTTTCAAGTAAATTGTTAATTTTTTGACAGTTTTTTTTAAAACAGCTCAAACAGTTCGAGCACACGGCAAAAACACCATTCCAGGTTAATTTTCCCTATAGTTTCCCCCACCCTCACCTCATATTCCTTCAGGACTTCCTCTCCCAGACGGTATGTAATTTTTCCTATATATGCCCCCTTCTCCACCGGAGCCTGCAGCTTTTCCGCTATCTCATAGGTAACAGTAATCTTCTGCCCCTTCGGGACTAAAAGCTCCTCTGTTCCCGTCTTTTCCTTCACCACGGGACTTACATAAACCGTTTCTCCGATACGTTTTCCCTGCCCTTCTGCCACTAAAACCGGAGCCAGCTTTGAAGCTTCTATGGGAATCTCACGCAAGCTTTTTTTCTCGAAATTTTCCAGCCCATAGTTCATCAATTTTTTCGTATCCGCCCATTTGTAGCTTTTGTTATTGGGCCATCCGCAGGCAAGCAGCGCCACAATATAGGTTTTTCCCTCCCGCTCTAACGCCCCCACATAGCAATACCCAGCCGTGCCCGTAAATCCGGTTTTTCCCGACAATGCCCCATCCATCATATCCAGGAACGCATTGTGGTTGTAACAGCTGTAGGAGCTGCTTCCGGCAATATCTGTGAAGCTGTACTGTTTCGTCCTGGTGATGGCAAGAAAATCCTCCGCTTTATCGGACTCTTTAATACAGTAACGCATAATTCCAGCCAAATCCGCCGCAGTGGTATGATGAAATCCCTTATCATCTTTTGCGTCCAGCCCGTTTGGGGTAATAAAGTAACTGTCCTTGCAGCCGATTTCCTCTGCCTTTTGGTTCATCATTCCGGCAAATCCTTCCTTCGTCCCTCCGATAAACTCCGCGATTGCCACGGCACAGTCGTTATAGGACTCTAGCATCAGCCCGTAGAGCAAATCCTTTAAATAGAATTTCTGGCCTGCCCGCATTCCCAGATGGACCTTGGGCTGGGATGCCGCCAGGGAAGACACCTCCACCTGACTGTCTAAATCGCAGTTTTCCAGAGCAAGGATGCAGGTGAGGATTTTGGTGGTGCTGGCGTTTGCCATGGCGGCATGACCGTCCTTTTCGTATAAGATTCTTCCGGAATCTGCGTCCATCAGCACGGCGGACTTTGCATAAAGCTCCGTATCTTTAGGGGGCTCGGAGGCGTAGATTTCCGTTGTCGTTTCCAACAGCATAATTCCCGCCAGGAGAAAACATAAAATTTTTTTATACACAATATGATACATAAGGCTCCCGAAAATTGTTTCATAGATTCATATGCCTTACCGAAAACTGTAAGAACCAAAAATCGTCACTTCGTGATGCTCCTATGGATGTGTCTGCCGATGCAATTTCCTATGAAAAAAAGCTGAACTAAATGTCCAGCTTCATGTGCATCTCCGCTTCCGCCTCCTGCTTAAATTCCTCCACCTGCACCGGATTTAACACCGGAAGCTCGTCGATGGACTGTACACCGAAGCTCCGCAGGAACTCCTCCGTCGTCCCAAAAAGCAGCGGTCTGCCCGGAGCGTCTAATCTGCCCAGCTCACAGACCAGATTATATTCCACTAATTTATTTACCGCATGGTCGCAGGAAACACCGCGGATTTTTTCGATTTCCACTTTGGTGATAGGCTGTTTATAGGCAATGATGGATAAGGTTTCTAACAACACGTCCGTCAGCACATGGCGTTTCGGCTGCTTGGCAATCTTAATCAGATACTCATACATCTCGCTCTTGGTGCACATCTGGTATGCCCCGTCTAACTCCACAATTTTTACGCCGATGGTGGGGGCTTCATAATGTGCCATCATACCCTCAATAATTTTTTTTGTTTCCTCTTTATCCAAATCTATGGCATAGGCGATTTTTTCTAACTCCACGGATTCGCCCATGGTAAATAAAATGGCTTCTATGATTGCTTCGTAATTCTTATTTTCCATGCCACCGTCCCTTTCTGTAGCTGCCTGTCAGTCTCCAAAAAGAATACCTTTTTCCTATTCTTCTTACGCTACGATTTTAGACTGAATCTTGATATCATCAAAGGTATATTCCTGTGAAATAAAGATTTTTCCCATTTTCATCAGCTCTAAAATGGCGAGGAAGGTGACGATAATCTCCATCTTCCCCGACTGCGCCTCTAACAGGCTGCGGAAGCTGAATGCCCCGTGGGTTTTACAGTACTCTTCCACATATATCATCTTATCAGAAAGAGATACCTCTTCTTTTTCAATTTTGCCGAATTTTGAACGGACCGGGTCAATCTTGTCCACCTGTTTTTTCATAATGGACTTGAAAATGGCATTTAATTTTGCCAGTGTCAGGCCGGAAACCAGTTCCTCTAGGTTCACCGGCTCCTCATACTCCGCCACCTCCGGCGGAATGGTAGGCTCCTTAAAAAGAACTCTCGCCGCATCTATCTGGCGGTCTCTGAGCTCATAAGCCATACACTTATACATTTTATACTCTAAAAGCTGCTGCACTAACTCTGCCCTGGGGTCAACCTCTTCCTCCCCCTCTTCGCTCTCCTTTGCCGGCAGCAGCATTCTTGACTTAATATCAATGAGCGTCGCAGCCATCACTAAAAATTCACTCATGATGTTTAAATCCTGGCGCTTCATCTCTGCTATGTATTCCATATACTGGTTCGTGATTTCCACAATGGGGATATCGTAAATATTTACTTTATTTTTCTCTAATAGGTGCAACAGTAAATCAAGGGGTCCCTCGAATACCTGAAGTTTGACCGTCATTTCCATGTTAAAACCTCTGCCTTTCCCTGCCCATTGCCAACTAAGCTATTTTACCGCCCTTTGCCTTAAAATTCAAGAATATTTTCGCATAAAGTACAGGCAATGCCGCTACAATGAAATATATCTACCACTAAAGGAGGCATTTTCCTTGAAGCGTTTACTATCTTTCCTGCTCCTTCTTTGCCTGCTGTTATCCCCCTGCCGGGGGGTTACCCTTTCCGCGGAGGAAACAGCTGCCACAGAAAACAGCGGGGATTCTGCAGCCTTAAACCTTTCCGCTCCCAGCGTCCTGTTGATGGAGGCATCCACCGGAGCCGTTATTTATGAAAAAAATTCCCATGAAATACGCCACCCAGCCAGTATTACAAAAATCATGACTATGATTCTGATTTTTGATGCCCTGGCAAAAAAACAGATTTCCCTCACCGATACCGTCACCGTGTCGGAACACGCCGCCAGCATGGGCGGCTCCCAGGTGTTTTTAGAGCCGGGAGAAACCCAGACCGTGGATACCATGCTGAAATGTATCAGCGTCGCCAGCGCCAATGACGCCTGCGTTGCCATGGCGGAATTTATCTCCGGTTCCGAGGAAGAATTTGTCCGCCAGATGAACGAGCGCGCCAAGGGGCTCGGCATGAAGGACACCACCTTTATCAACTGCTGCGGCCTTGATGTGGACGGTCACATGACCAGCGCCTATGATATCGCTTTGATGTCCCGGGAGCTGATTACGAAATACCCGCAGGTTCACGATTACTGCACGATTTGGATGGAAAACATCACCCACACCACTGCAAAAGGCACCACGGAATTCGGTCTGACCAACACAAACAAACTGATTAAGCAATACCAGTATGCCACCGGCTTAAAGACCGGCTCCACCGGGCTGGCAAAATACTGTGTTTCCGCCACCGCAAAAAAAGACGGCATGGAACTGATTGCCGTGGTTATGGCCGCTCCGGATTACAAAATCCGTTTTTCCGATGCCGAAACGCTGTTAAATTATGGGTTTGGCAAATGCCGGGTATTCGAAGACAAGAACGAAGAAGCCCTCGCTGCCCTCCCCGTAAAAAAGGGAATTGCACAAGCCGTGGGAATCCGGTACAAAGGGCCCTTCCAGTATATGAGTACCGACGGTTCCGACCTCTCCGGCATCCAAAAGAAAATTGAGCTGCCGGAAACCGTGGAAGCCCCGGTGGAAAAGGACGGCATTGCCGGAAAAGTCATTTATACATTGAACGGAAAAGAAATCGGTTCTGTGGATATTCTCTACAATGATTCCGTTGCCGCCGCCGGATATAAAGATAATTTCTTAAAAACACTGTTGTTTTTTGTTCCTTAGGCCAAACCGCCTTCCCCGGAAATGTTCCTTCCATACAAAGGCATTTTCAGAAAAAGCCTACAACAGTGGTGCAAAAAGACGCATAATTCCCTGGATGGCACGGACTGTCACGTTGCGGCTCCTGCAAAATTCCAGGGAAATTTCCTCGGAACAGGCAAAGGTCTCTAAACAGTCCTCTTTTACCTCCATCACAGCCTTCGAGCGGTACATCCAGACACCGCACTCAAAATGAAGGAACAGGCTGCGAAAATCCAGATTGACAGTGCCCACCGTGGCAATCTCATCATCACAGACAAAGCATTTTGAATGAATAAAACCCGGTGTATACTGATAAATCTTTACCCCGGCGCGAATCAGCGGTTCGTAATAAGACTGTGACAGCAGGTATACCGTCTTTTTATCGGGAATGCCCGGTGTCACAATCCGCACATCCACCCCGTTTTTCGCCGCATTGGAAAGACAGATTAACATTTCATGGTCAATAATCAGATAGGGGGTAAAAATATAAACATAGTCCTTCGCCCGGCTGATGATATTCAGATAAATATTTTCCCCCACATTTTCATGGTCTAAGGGGGTATCGCCGTAAGGCTGCACATAGCCGTCCTGTGAAAATTCCTGTGTCTGGTAAACTCCTGGTTTAAAGCAGTTGTAATCTTCCGTGGATTGTTTGATATAATTCCACATTTCAAGAAACATCAGCGTGAAACTCCAGACTCCCTCCCCCTCAATACGGATTCCGCAATCCTTCCAGTAGCCAAACCGCTCCACCCGATTGACATATTCATCCGCTAAATTAATGCCTCCCGTAAAACCAACCTTTCCGTCCACCACAAAAATTTTCCGGTGGTCCCTGTTGTTCATCACCACGGAAATCAGCGGCAGAAACGGGTTAAAAGCAACACATTTGATTCCTCTTGCTTCCAGCTTCTTATAATAATTTGGAGGCAGGGTGCTGACACTTCCCACATCATCATAGATAAACCGCACATCCACTCCGGCTTTTGCTTTTTCCTCTAAAAGGTCTGCAATCCGGTTGAACATTTCCCCCTCTTCCACGATAAAATACTCCATGAAAATAAAGTGCTCCGCAGACCGCAGCGCCTCTAGCATATCCGGGAACATATCCTCCCCACATTTATAATATTTCGTAGCAGTGCGCTGATACAGCGGAAAACCTGCACATTTATCTATATACACCGACTGGCGGTAAGCTGAGATATCCTGCTGCTTCAGCAGCTTTGGCACCTCTTCGTCCCGGTCCGTGCAGGCTGTCACTTCTTCATTCACCGCATCCATCCTTTTGCGGACCCCCCTCGTAATCCCTGACCTGCCAAACAGGAAATAAACAATCAGCCCGAACAAGGGGGACAGCAGTATCAAAAAGGTCCATGATAATTTATTTGCCGGGTTCGTCCATTTATTTACAATTACCAGTACCACAAGAATGGCAATGCCCCGCAGCAGCAGATTTGCGTAGGTGAACTGATAGCTCATCTGCCACATGACAAAAACAAGCCAAAGCACCTGCAGAACAATGGAAATCCCAACAATAAATAATCTGCCAAAGATTAAATGTAATATCTTTTTCATGTGTATTCCTCCGAAGCTTTATCTTATCTATTCTAAAGACTTTCATAAGAAATGTCAATCACCTCACAAGATGGTCCGCATGAATCACACCCCAACAGTTTCTTCCCACCTGCTTTCCTCTAGGATATGCCCGCTCGTAAAGCCTCAGCTTCATCTCCCCCGGCAAAAAATCGGGAAACCGCTCAAATGCCAGTGCCAACGCCCCCGTCACCACCGGAGCCGCCATGGAAGTGCCGCTTTTCACCTGATAGCCCCTTCCATCCCGGCTGCAGCTGTGGATTCCTGTTCCCGGCGCCACAATTTCCGGTTTGACAATGCAGCATTCCGTCGGGCCTTTTCCGCTGTATCCGGCGGGAAGGCTCCTGTTTTTCCCGTCGTAGGTTTCATCATCACAGCTCCCCACCGTCAGGATTTTCCTTGAAATGCCGGGAATGGTAACGGAATTTTCCTTCGGTCCGTTGTTGCCGGCTGCCGCCACTACCATCACGCCCTCGTCCCAGAGCCTATCCACTGCCTCTAACAGCTCCTGCTGCTCTGCCCTTCCCGCATTGGGCAGCATTCCCACGGAGATATTTAAAAGCCTGATGTTGTAGTGTTTTTTTTCTCTCCTGACCCAATCCACTGCCTCTAGCACCTTTCCGGTGCTGCCGTTTCCCTTTTCATCTAACACTTTGAGCATAATAATATCCGCCCGCGGGGCAATACCGCTGTAACGGCGGATTTTCCGGCTGTCCTCTGACATTTTACCGGTTCCTGCAATGATACCTGCCACATGGGTGCCATGGCCGTTATCATCATAAATGCCGCTTCTCCCGTTGCAGAAATCCTTAAAGCAGAGAATACGGCTGTCAAAATCAGGGTGCGCTACAATCCCGGTGTCCATCACTGCCACGGTTACATTTTTCCCGCTGAGTCCCATTTTATATGCGTAATCCGTATGGATATATTTCTTTACCCTATCCATAAAAAATACCTTTTCTTTCAGTGTATGCAACACCGAAAGAAAAGGCATCTTTTTTTAAAGCTCTTCTATTTTTTCTATCACTTCGGAAAAGGCTAAATTCTGCACAGCCAGCTTGATGCCCTGCCACGTTTCCTCGTAAGGAGCCTCCACCTCTACGTCTTCCATCCGTTTTTCCCAATCAAAGAAAGCCTCCATATCAAATTCCTCCGCAGCCTCCTTTAACCCCGCAAGCAGCATCCGCATTTCCTGTTCCGACAATAATACCATGGTTTTCTTCTGCTTTTCTCCTGAAAAATATGCTAAAAGCGCCGCCTCACAGTCTTCATACAAGGCTAACAGCTTAGGAGTCTGCTCCCACGCCTCCCGGTAATTTCCGGCATTCGCCGTCTCTTCCAGCTGCCTTGCCAGTTCGGAAATCTCTGTGGCCCCGATGAGCTTTGAAGCACTCTTAAGCCCGTGGACTGTGATGGTATAATTCTCCCGGTCCTCTTCTGCCGTGAACTGCCCGATGTTCGCTTTTGTGCCGGGAATTGCCTTCAGGTAAGACCGGAGCATATTTACATACATTTCCTTCTCCGGCGCATAAATCTTTGCAGCTGCCACGTCAAGACCGGAAATATGGATGTCCCATTCCTGTTCTGTATTTTGTTCTTTTTCCTGTTCCTCTGCCACAATCTTCTCTTTCGGCAGCCACTTGTGAAGTACGCGCTCTAACTCCCTGCCCTCCACCGGTTTTCCGATAAAATCCTGTAGTCCTTCCTCTAAGAACTTCTCCTTCATGCCGGAAAGCGCATTTGCTGTCAACGCCAGTATCGGAACCTCGGTATAGTAGGAGTCTCCGGTCAGCTCCGCTAACTGACGAATTCTTTTGGAGGCTTCGATTCCGTCCATTCCCGGCATCATGTGGTCCATCAATATCACATCATAACGGTTATCCTGTACCAGCTCGATTGCCTCCGCACCGGATTCCGCTGTGTCAATCCGCATCTGCAAGCCTTTTAACAGACCGCACGCCACCTGTAAATTAAGCGCTACGTCATCCACAATCAAAATCCTTGCCGCAGGGGCAATGTAAGTTTCCCTGTCGATTTCAGGCAGTGTTCTGGCAGCGCCCAGCTCATATTTTCCTATGGTCGCTGCGCTTACAATTTTCTGCTTTAACACAAAATAAAATTCAGACCCTTCACCGTAGACGCTTTTCATCTCAATCTTACTGTGCATCGCCTCTAGCAGCCCCACCACAATGCTCATGCCTAGTCCGGTTCCCTCTACATTGCGGTTTTTTGCATGGTCCAGACGCTCAAATTTTTCAAAGAGACGCTCCCGGTCCTCTTCCCGGATACCGATTCCGGTATCTTTCACGGAGAACAAAATCCTGCAATTTCCCTCTTCGTCCGCATTTTTCACCAGTTGTACCTTAAAAGTCACACCGCCCTCCCGGGTGTATTTGACCGCATTTGTCATAAGATTTACCAGTGCCTGGCGGATATGGTGTTCATCTCCCCATAAACACTCCGGCAGCAGTTCGTCCACCTGGAGTTCAAAGGACAATCCTTTTTCCTCCGCTAAGGCGCTGACCATGCTACTGACATTATCCAAAAGCTGTACCATACTGTACTCGCCCTCTATCAACTCCATTTTGCCGGACTCGATTTTGGTCAAATCCAAAATGGAGTTGATAATATCCCGCAGGGATACCCCGGCAGTCCGGATATTCTCCGCATACTCCAATACCTTTTCATCCGCTGCCTCCCGCAGTATCATTTCATTAAAGCCCAGCACTGCATTTAAAGGAGTTCGGATTTCATGGCTCATATTGGCAAGAAACAGGGTCTTTGACTCGTTTGCCGCACTGATACGCATGTTATCAGATACCAGCTTCATAACGGAGCTGAATGCCAGCGAAATAATATAAACAATGATTCCAAGGTTAGTGAGAATGGCGTCATCCTGGAATTGCCCTATCCGGAACACATAACGGAACATCTCTATCAGGATCAACGGCACAAAAATTCCAAGACCCAGCAGCGGAATCCACCAGAATCTCCTCTCGATACTGTCCTTCTCCGCCCTTGCGTCACTGATAATGTCACTGACCTGAATATATCCTATAAACAGAATTTCTATAATATTGAGTATCTGTGTCACAATCAGCGTTTCCGATATGTCCACAATGTGCAGAAAGTGCAGCATGTTATTGACCACCCACACCGCTAAGGCAAGCCCGGCAGCAACCTTAGAAAGGAACACTGTCCTCTTTCTTTTTTCGTAGCCGTAAAACAGCGCAATGGGCACCGGAGCCAGCGCCAATATCTCATATGCCAGCAATCCCATCATCCTCATATTAGGGAAGAAAAACTGCAGGCATCTGGTTTCCGTAAATTCCCACAATGCCACGGAAGCAGAAAACAGCGCTAAGCACAGGCAGTTCTGATAGTGTGAGCGGGTCGTCACTGCCAAAATCAACCAGAGCACCAAAAGAATATAAGCCACCAGCAAAAGCAAAAACGCCCCTAAAATCGTGCCCTTCCTCTCCCAGATTAATTTCAGGAAAAAGCTGGCCCGGTCCCCTAAATAAATGCTGCCGGGCCCCACTAAATAATTCTGGACAATTCCCGTGCTCTCAATCCGGATTTCCTTTCCGGAGTCCTCTCCTAACAGCGCCACTTCATTCCATACATTTCCCGGCAGGGGGAATATGGTATCCTCCACAATGTTTCCGTCCCCGCTTTTTACTCCCTGGTCATATCGCAATTCACCGCCCACATATATTTTTACACTGGTGTGTCTCGAACGATAGATAAACACAGTCCCTTCGGGGATTTCCGGCAGATAGTTGGTCAGAACCAGACTCTTCGACTCCCCTGCCTCAAGCTGTGCCGGAAGCTCTGTTTTTCCTGCCGTACCGTCAGAAAAAACATAGTCCCATGACTCATCAAAAGGTATCTCGTCATATTGGACATACCTGTAATTTTCTCCGCTGCCTGCCGCCTGGCTTAAAAAGATAACCGTAATCCCAAGAAACAAAAAATACAGAATACTGCACCATTTTCTCTTTAGATACTCTTTCATAGCTTCACTCCGTCACGATTCCTGATCCTTAGCGAAGAACCCCTCCACAATCCCCAGTAATTCTTCCTTTCCCACAGGTTTTATCAGGTAGCCCTGGGGATAGAGCTGCAGGCACTCATCCCTGGTTTTTTTGCTGGTAACGCTGGTAACAAAAAATACCGGAGTTGCAGCGCACTGGGAATTCTGGGATTTGCGGATGACCTCTAAAAGCTGGCGTCCGTTCATCTTCGGCATCATGTAATCTAACAAAATCAAATCCGGCAGCCTTTTCTTTAAAAATATCAGTGCATCCTGGGCAGAGCTTACCGCCACCACCTGATAATCGCTGCACAGATACGAATACTCCGTCTTTAATACCACCGGATCGTCATCCACTAACAGAATCAGCTTCTTCCCATTCTTCTGCCGGGAATTTTTCAGTTCTGCTGTCCGTTTGCGCCGGAAGGTACCGAGTTCACATTTTTCCGCCCCATATTCCGTGAAATGGATTTCCCCGGAGGTCATTGCCATATTCTCCATCTTGCTGCCGTAGATTTCACCGCTGGTTCCGGGATAAGCCCTTCCTCTGACAATCACCCCGCCCTGCTGTTTCTTTTCCGGATCATCGCTGCGGATAATAATCTGGGTTTTTACCCCCTTGTCGTTTCCGATACGGATTACATCTATCATTTCTTCCGCCTGAATTTTGCCTCCGATCAGGGCACCGGTCTTACCTGTCGCCTGAATCTTTCCTCCGGCAGAGGCATCCGTATTAATCATGTAATCTACCAGGATATCCTTTCCTACCCGCACTTCCTTTGCCTCTTCCACAAAATTTGAAGTCAGGTTTTTCCCTGCATGTATGATGGCTTTTCCTTTTCCGTGGATGCCGTGGCGCACTAGAATATTCTTTCCTGCCACCACTTTCGCCCCTTCCACAACACCGTCCACCTCAATGCTGCCTCCGGCGGTAACCTTCACATCTGTAAGGATATCTCCCTGAATATGAATATCTCCGTTAAAATTAATATTTCCCAGAGAATAGCCGGCATTTCCGTCTATCAGCAAATATTCCTTTACCTCTAATTTATTGCCTTTCAGGGAAATTCTTCCGTCCTTCTGGGCGATATATTCATTTCCCCGCCGTTCCACATTGATACATTTTAACGGTATTCCCTCTTTTGACGGTGCGGGCGCCACTACTGCATCAAAAATCGTATAGCCCATGGTGCCCTGCATTGGCGGATGATACTCCGCCACCTTGTCCCCCTTTTTTACCATGTGAATCACCGGGGAATAGTCCACGGAACCGTCCGCCCGGATGGTGGGTGCCCCTTCGTCTACTCTCCGCTCAAAAAACAGCTCATAACGCCCGTCTCTTCCCTTTACCGGAGGAGTTCCCGAAGCAACCAAATAATCCTTTTCCGGGCTGCCCACATTTACGATTTCATGCAGTACTTCCTCGTTGATTCCTGACTTTATTCCCCTTTTTTCTAATTCTTCCCGAAGATAGCTTTCTGTAATTTCCACCTCACCCCCCGGAATGATGTACATATAGGCTGTCATAGCATCCTTTCCAATGTCCATTTTGATTTTTCCTAGCATATTGTCCCCTACCTCCTTTTTTTAGCAAGAAAAGCTATCCCCTCTAGAAAAGAGAGAACAGCTCTTCTATTTTTTCAGTTTGAAATTTTTAATTTCAACCTTCTGTTGGAACGTCTTTCATAGAAAAGCTAATTCTGCCCATTTTATCTTTTCCAAGACATACAACTTTCACTTTATCTCCTAAGGTAAGCACATCCTCCACACGGTTGATACGCTCTTTGGAAATCTTGGAAATGTGAACCATTCCCTCTTTTCCCGGAGCAAACTCAAGGAATGCACCAAACTCTTTAATACTTACAACAGTACCGGTAAAGCACTGACCTTCCTCAAAATCCGTGGTAATAATCTTAATCATATCCACTGCCTTATCCATCATGGCTGCATCTGTTCCGCAGACAGATACGGCTCCGTCGTCCGTGATATCAATCTTCACTCCGGTGCGATCAATGATTTCATTGATGGTCTTGCCTCTCTGACCTACCACATCCCCGATCTTCACTGGGTCAATCTGTATCTGCACAATCTTAGGCGCATAGGCTCCCACTTCTTTTCTCGGCTCCGCAATGGCTTTGGACATAACCTCATCCATAATATAAATCCTTGCCTCTCTGGTTCTTGCAATCGCCTCTTCCACGATTGGTCTGGTAAGACCATGAATCTTGATGTCCATCTGGATGGCAGTAATACCTTTGTGGGTACCTGTTACTTTAAAGTCCATATCTCCAAAGAAATCCTCTAGGCCCTGAATATCAGTAAGTACAAGATAATCATCATCTGTCTCTCCCGTCACAAGACCGCAGGAAATTCCCGCTACCATGGATTTAATCGGCACTCCGGCTGCCATAAGCGCCATACAGGAGGCACAGGTGGATGCCATGGAAGTGGAACCGTTTGACTCGAAGGTCTCGGATACTGCACGGATTGCGTAAGGGAACTCTTCCTCGGAAGGAAGGACTGCCGTCAGGGCTTTCTCTGCCAAAGCTCCATGACCAATCTCACGGCGTCCCGGTCCACGGGAAACCTTTGTCTCACCTACGGAATATGCCGGGAAATTGTACTGGTGTAAATATCTCTTGGTGGTGACATTCTCATCTAATCCGTCAATCTTCTGTACCTCAGACAGCGGCGCTAAGGTAACTATGTCGCAAATCTGCGTCTGTCCACGGGTAAACATGGCAGAGCCGTGCACTCTCGGTAACAGATCCACCTCAGCTGCCAACGGACGAATCTGGTTGATGGCACGTCCGTCGGGACGTTTATGGTCTTTTAAAATCATCTTGCGGACAGTCTTTTTCTGATACTGGTAAACCGCCTCAGAGAGGACTGCTAACCACTCTTCCTTCTCGGCGAAAGCTTCCTCTAACTTCTCCGTAATCTGGCGGATATTCTCTTCCCTCTTTTGTTTCTCGTCGGTAAATACCGCTTCCTCCATCTGCTCCGGTGTTACAATCTCTTTGATGGCTGCAAACATCTCGTCCGGAATAGCGCAGCTGGTATATTCATGTTTTGGTTTGCCAACCTCTGCAACGATTTTGTTGACAAACTCGATAATGGTCTGGTTAATATCGTGGCACTTGTAAATTGCCTCAATCATCTTCTCCTCCGGAATCTCATTGGCTCCGGCTTCAATCATGATAACCTTCTCTGCGGTGGATGCCACCGTCAGCTGTAAATCCCCCTTGTCCCAGTCCTTCTGGGAAGGATTTACGATAAATTCACCGTTTACCATACCCATCTGTGTGGTGGTGCATGGACCTGCGAAAGGAATATCTGAAATTGTGGTAACCAGTGCGGAACCAATCATGGCAACGATTTCCGGACGGCATTCCGGGTCCACGGACATCACCATGTTATTAATGGTGACATCGTTGCGGTAATCCTTGGGGAACAACGGACGCATCGGACGGTCAATGACGCGGGAGGTAAGGATTGCATTCTCGGATGCCTTTCCCTCTCTCTTGTTAAATCCGCCGGGAATTTTTCCCACAGAGTACATCTTCTCTTCATACTCTACGCTTAAAGGGAAGAAATCAATACCGTCTCTGGGCTTGTCCGATGCGGTTACGGTAGATAACACCGTGGTTTCCCCGTATTTTAATAAAGCTGCTCCGTTTGCCTGTGCACATACTCTGCCAATATCAACGGTCAGCGTTCTGCCTGCCAGTTCCATTGAAAAACTTTTATACATGTTTACTCTCCTTTTTGTTCCGGACATCTCTGCCCTGTTTCGCAAAATACTGTTTTAAGCAAAAGCGCCGAAACTACTGAAAAACCCATGAACTCTCATAGATTTTTCAGTGGTCTCGGATATGTGCTTTTGCTAAGACATGTGCATTTAAAAAATAGAGCGGGAGAACTCCCGCTCTATATAACCGGACAGAAGATCCTTCCCTCCGGTTTTTGCAGTCTTATTTTCTAAGACCTAAACGTTCAATCAAAGAACGATATCTCTCGATATCCACTTTCTTTAAGTATGCTAACAAACCACGTCTCTGTCCTACCATTTTCAAAAGACCACGTCTGGAATGATGATCGTTTTTGTTCTCAGCAAGATGTGCGTTTAACTCCTCGATACGGGCAGTTAAAATAGCAATCTGAACCTCCGGTGAACCTGTGTCGTTTGGTGTTCTGCCATACTCTTTGATGATTTCCTGTTTCTTTTCCTTTGCTATCATGGAAAAATCCTCCTTCTGTTTCTTTTGCCTTACGGAACTATTCCGTTGGCTGTTACCGCCAGATAATCAGTAAAAGGTTGGAGTATCCATCTACCGAATATTGGCTCATTAATACTAATACATCTTAGCATAAAACTTTCCAGATGTAAATGTTTATTTTTAGTTGTTGATAATTCTTACCACCTTAACCGGGGTTCTGTAGTAAGCACCGGAAATCTTAATGCCGGATTTCGGTGAGCTTGCGTGAACCACCTGTCCGTTTCCGATGTAGATTGCCACATGGTTGATACTGCTGCCGTTTCCATAGAAGAATAAATCGCCCGGCCTTGCCTCGGAGGATGAAATCCTTGTTCCGCAGTTCGCCTGCGCCCTGGAGGAATGCGGCAGGGAAATACCATAATTGGCAAATACGCTTAAGACAAATCCGGAACAGTCCGCCCCTCTTGTCAGGCTTGTACCGCCCCAGACATAGGGATTTCCTACAAACTGGGTCGCATACTGTACCAGAGAGACCCTCACGTCAGAAACGCCCTGTCCGTAGCGAACCTCCGTCATGGTCTGCGCCTTCGGCAGCTCCACGGAAATATCCACATAGTCAGAAGAAACATAACCCTCGTCGCTGTCCACATTAATCTTTACCCAGCCCTCCAAAGTCTCTACTACCTCAAGTTCCTCTCCGATGGGCATGGAAGTGATAATCTTACAGTCGGTATTAGGCTCTTCTCTCACATATAACGTGGTGGTATTTACGGTAGCGATGGTCTGTTTTACCTCCGCCGCCTTTGTGAGGGCTTCGTCTCCGGAAAGAAGGTATTCGGATTTCACATAACCCTCTACTTTTCCGGATTTGATTTTAGTCCATTCGCCGTCCTCTTCTATAATCTCACAGCCTGCGTTGTTTGGCATCTTGCCTACAACCTCTGCCTCTGTCCCCGGCTCTTTTCTGACATTTAAGTTTCCGTCCACCTGTGCCACGCCCAGATTGATATAGCCGAATGCCTCTGCCTGTCCCGCCGCAGTGGTTACGGTATCCGTCTCCACCACATCAGCGTCAATGGTCATAGCCGATGCCTCCAGAAGATAATTTCCCATCACATCCGTCACGCCTGACACCACACTGCCGCCTAAGTCTGCCGTTTCCTCTATCTGCTGTGACTGTACATAGGAAACTCCTGCCGTCACCGAACGGGCGCCCACAGCTACATCCCCTGTCGCTGCGCTTTTTCCGTTCTGTGTATATGCTGCCGCAAAAACAAATGCTCCTGCTAAGAGTAGGCTTACAACCTTTACCATTCTTGTTTTCATTCTGACCCTCCAAATGATTACCGCACAAATTCTAATCTCAATTTCACTTTCTTGAGTATAACAACCATCTTTTACAATGTCAACATTTTTTTGTAATATTTATGTAACATTTTTACTGAAATTATTCATGAAAGATACATAAATCTGTTATACCTGTTATACCGTGCGAAAATAATTACGCCCATATGCGATATCGTTCTGGAGCTGCTCTTTCAGTTTCCCGATGGAAGCAAATTTCCGCTCTTCCCGGACCCTGCTTAAAAATTCCACCGTCACCACCTTACCGTAAACATCCTCTGCAAAGTCTAAGAGATGGGTTTCTACCCCCACCGGATTTTTTCCCTCAATGGTGGGTTTGCAGCCCACATTTGTAATTCCCCGGTATTTCTGCTCCCCGATGAATACCTCCGTCACATAAACCCCGAAGGGCGGCAGCAGTTTTTCCTCCGGCGGTATCTGGTTGATGGTGGGAACGCCTAATTTAGAACCGCCGATATGGTTACCGTGAAGCACCTTTCCCGTCACAAAATAGCGGTAGCCCAGGAGGTGGTTTGCCTTTTCGATATTGCCTGCCGCTACTTCCTCCCGGACGAAGGTGCTGCTGATATCTCTGGCGTCCTCCTTCATTTTTTCAATGACGAGAACCTCATAGCCGTAGGTTTCCGCTAAGGACTGCAGCATTTTGTAATCGCCCCTGCGGTTATGTCCGAAGTGAAAATCCTCTCCCACCACGAAGCACTTTACATGGAGCTGACGCACCATTTTTTCGATAAAATCCTCCGGCTCCATGCACATAATTTCCTCAGTGAAGGGACACTCCACTAAATAGTCCACCCCAATTTGTTCAAAAATGTGCATTTTTTCCTCATTGGTGGTAAGCACCTTCGCCTCTACGTTGCTGACATTTTTTCTAGGCGGAATATCAAAGGTAAAAATCACTGCGGAAAGCCCTTCCTCCTTTTTTGCGGAAAGGTGTTCCATCAAAAGCTCATGCCCCCTGTGAATCCCGTCAAATTTCCCTAAGGACATCACGGTGGGCTCTTCGATATAAAATTCCGTTGTCTTGCTGATATATTTCATGTCTCCATAAACACTTTTACCGGCTTATAATCTCCCTGCCCTTTCCTATAGGCATATATGCCGATAAAATTCCCCTCTTCGTCATAAACCCGGATATTGTCCTTCTTCCATTTTTCCTGATAACAGACAAACGCCTCCGGTGTCAACCGGTTTCCATTATATAACACTTTATTCCAGGCTTCCTTTACCACTGCTTTTTCATACTGTAAAAACACGGAATCCACGGATTGGATAAAGTCAAAGACAGACGCCTCCCACTGCTCCGGCGAAATCCCTGCTCCCTGTTTTTCTACCCGTTTTTCAATCTCCCCTAAGGTCAGTGCTTCCTGAAGCCTAAACTCCGATACCCGGGTGCGCAGCAGACTTTCCATACAGCCGCCGCAGCCAAGCTTTTCACCGATGTCCTCACAGAGAGTACGGATATAGGTGCCCTTCGAGCAATTTACCCGCATTTTCACCCGGGGCAGGCAGACCTCTAAAATATCAATGGAAAATATCTCCACCTGCCTTGCCTTACGCTCCACCGTCACCCCTGCCCTTGCTAAGTCACAGAGCTTTTTTCCGTCCACCTTTAAGGCGGAATACATGGGCGGCACCTGCATATAGTTTCCCACAAAACTCAGAATGGCATTCCTTACCTCTTCCTCTGTGGCACCTACCTCCCTCTCCTTTAACACGGTTCCGGAAATATCCTGGGTGTCCGTCACCCTTCCGAGAAGCAGCACCGCCTCATACTCCTTCTGCTTGTCCGTCAAAAGCTCACATACCTTTGTGGCTTTGCCAAGACACACAGGCAGCACTCCCTCCGCATCCGGGTCAAGTGTACCTGTGTGCCCGATTTTCTTTGTCTTTAAAATTCCCCGCAGCTTCGCCACCACGTCAAAGGAGGTATAGCCCCTTTCCTTATATACATTGATAATTCCGCTTATCATAAATTCTCCCTTCCGAAGGGTTTACGGCTTCACCGTATTTGCTCCGCAACATCTGCAACTATCATCTCAATCAGTTTCTCTGCATCGCCTTCTACCGAAAAACCGGCTGCACGCTTATGTCCGCCGCCGCCGTATTTTACCGCAATCTGCGACACGTCTACATAGCTGGCGGAACGGGTGCTGACTTTGAATTTTCCGGGCTCTGTCTCATAGAAAAAGATTGCCGCCTCCACGTCCTTCGTCACCCGCAGTTGGCTCACAATCCCGTCTAAATGCTTCGGAAGTACTTCGTACTCTTCCATCTCCGCTAAGGTAATGATACTGGAAATACATTTTCCGTCTAAATGCAGCCTGCTCTTTACCAGCGCTAAACCCATAATCCGGTTTTGGTTATAAGTTTTGGTAAAAAAGGTCTTGTCCACAATTTTAGGAAAATCAATACCAAGAGACATTAACACCCCTGCCGCCTCCATGGTTTTCTCAGAGGTACAGGAATACTGGAATACCCCGGTATCATGAATAATTCCGGTATAAATGCACTCCGCAATCTCTTTTGTCAGACGCTCCCTTGGTATCAGTTCAAAAATTAATTCCGAGGTAGAGCTTGCCTCCGGGAAAATATAGTTTTCCATGGCAAAGCTCCGGTTGCTGATATGGTGGTCGATACAGATCGTCTTTTTTGCGCCGTGAAAATATTTCACCGCTTCCCCAAGACGCCCCTCGTCCCCGCAGTCCTGGGAAATGAAAAGGTCGTAAGCCTTATCGGAGGAACAGTCACTGATAATCTCTTCCGCCCGTTTTAAAAACTTAAAAATATTGGGTATCGGCTCTAAATACAAATCCACTTCTATCTTGGGATAGCAGGTTTTTATATAGTTGTAAGTGGCAAGGCAGGAGCCGACGCAATCGCCGTCGGGGCGGATATGCCCTGCGATGGCAACCGTCTCTGCCTCTTTTAAAAAATCATCCAGATTTGTCATAGATTATTCCTCATCTGCACTGTCATTGCCGCCGTTCTCTTCGTCCCGGATGTCTTTCGTCACTTCGTCAATCATCTTCGACATCTTCACGCCATACTCAATGGACTGGTCTAAGACAAATCTGATTTCCGGCGTATTCCTTAAATTAATGCTTTTTGCAAGCTTGCTGCGAATGAAGCCCTCGGCGCTTTTTAACCCTGCTAAGGTGTTCCTCTGGGATTCTTCGTCCCCTAAGACACTGATATAGGCTTTGCAGGTCTTTAAGTCCGGGGCAACCTCCACCGCCACCACACTGGTGAGGGGATTAATCCGTGGATCTTTCATTTCTCCACGGATAATGTTGCTAAGTTCCCTCTGCACTTCTCCATTGATTCTGGTATTCTTTATGCTGTTTTTCCTCATTCTCTATCTCCATATACGGCTTCCCTCTAAAAAACAAGCCCTCTTAATAATCCTACGACCTTAGCGTGGTACCTCCACCATGGTGTAGGCTTCTACCACATCTAACTCAGCGATATCATTAAAGCCTTCAAATACCAGACCGCATTCGTAGCCCGCTTTTACCTCTTTTACGTCGTCTTTGAAACGTTTTAAGGATGCGAGATTTCCCTCGAAAATCTGCTCTCCCTCACGGGTAATACGAACCTGGCAGCCTCTCTGGAATACACCGTCAAGCACATAAGAACCTGCGATATTTCCCACACCGGAGGCTTTGAAAATCTGGCGCACTTCCGCATGACCGATGACCTTTTCCTCGAAAATCGGGTCTAACATTCCCTTCATGGCTGCGGACACGTCCTCGATGGCATTGTAGATTACCTTATAAAGTCTCACGTCTACATTTTCCCGCTCTGCGGTAACCTTTGCCGTCTGGTCCGGACGCACATTAAAGCCGATGATAATTGCATTAGAAGCGGAGGCTAAGCTGACATCGGACTCGTTGATGGCACCCACGCCGCCGTGGATTACCTTGACTACCACTTCTTCGTTGGACAGCTTGACAAGACTCTGTTTTACGGCTTCTACAGAACCCTGTACATCCGCCTTTACAATAATATCTAATTCTTTCACATTTCCTGACTGAATCTGTGAGAACAAATCGTCTAAGGACATCTTTGCCTTGGTATCTTCAATCAGTTTGTTCTTGCTCTCGGAAATATAGGTTTCCGCAAAAGATCTCGCCTCTTTCTCCGTATCGGTGGAAACAAAGGTTTCTCCTGCCTCCGGTACGGCAGACAGACCTAAAATCTCTACCGGTGTGGAAGGTCCTGCCTCTTTGACTCTTCTTCCCTGGTCGTCAATCATGGCACGGACTTTACCATAGCAGCTGCCGCATGCCACCGGCTCGCCCACTCTTAAGGTACCCTTCTGTACCAATACGGTGGCAACGGCACCCCGTCCCTTATCTAACTGTGCCTCGATGACAAGACCTCTTGCATTACGCTTCGGATTGGCCTTTAACTCTAATACCTCTGCAGTAAGCAGAATCATTTCCAGAAGGTTATCAATACCCTCTTTCGTGTGCGCGGATACCGGACAGAATACCGTGCTTCCGCCCCAATCCTCCGGAATCAGCTCATACTCGGATAACTCCTGTTTTACTCTCTCGATATTGGCGCTGGGCTTATCAATCTTATTGATGGCAACGATAATCTCTACCCCTGCCGCCTTTGCATGGTTGATTGCCTCCACCGTCTGGGGCATGACACCGTCATCTGCGGCAACCACAAGGATTGCAATATCCGTGGAGTTTGCACCACGCATACGCATAGCGGTAAAAGCTTCGTGTCCCGGTGTATCTAAGAAGGTAATATTCTGTCCGTTAATGCTGACAACAGACGCACCGATATGCTGGGTGATACCGCCTGCCTCACGGTCCGTCACACGGGTGGAACGGATGGCGTCTAACAGGGAGGTTTTACCATGGTCAACATGACCCATAACACAGACAACCGGCGGACGTGCCACTAAAGTCTCTTCCGGATCGTCCTCCTCCTTCAACAGCTCTGCAATTACGTCGATTTTCTCTTCCGGCTCGCAGATGCAGTTGAACTCTAAAGCGATTTCCTCTGCGGTTTCGTAGTCTACTTCCTGGTTTACCGTTACCATCGTTCCCTTTAAGAACAATTTTTTCACAATCATTGCCGGCTGGACTTTCATCTTGTCAGCAAGCTCTTTGATGGTGAGTTTTTCCGGCAGCACCAGAGTCTTGATTACCTCTTCCTCCTGCTTTGGCTGAGGCTGCTGCGGTTTCTTTTTGCCGCCGTTCTTCTCCAGATTGACAAAGCGCTCCTGCTTCTTGCCGCCGAGAGCATCGTAATCGTTCCTCTGCTTTGTGTTTTTGCCCCTATCTTTGTCACGTTCCCTCGACTCTTTGCCACGAAGTTCTTCCGGTGCAATGGCAGTTTCTTTATTAAAGCGGTCAATCTCACGGTCCAGTCTGCCGGAATTAGATTCCTTGCCGCGATATGAATTGCCTCTGCTGCCGTTTCTGTCACCCTGACCGCCATTCTGGCCCGGTCTGCCATTCTGATAAGGTTTCTGACTGCCATCACCTCTGCCGCCTCTCTCTCCAAACGGGCGCTGCTGTCTGTCACCGCCGCCTCTGTTTCCGCCGCCCTGGTTTCTGTTTCCGCCTCTGTTATCTCCCCGACGCTCGTTATTGCCGCCTCTGCGCTCGTTTCCTCCGCTGCGCTCATTGCTGCGGTTTTCGTATACGTTCTGGCGTCTGGTACCGTCCGGATTCATATAGACATTTTCCCGCGGTGTCTGCACTTCCTGCGCTTTTACCGTATTCGCCTTAGCCGCCTCTTTGGCTGCCGCAGCCGCTTCTGCCTCTGCTGCTCTCTTTGCCGCTAACTCGGCCGCTTTTGCCGCAGCCTGTCTTTCTGCCTCTTCCGCTGCCTTTGCTGCTTCCGGATTGATGGCGCGCTCAAACGCCTTCCTTACATCATAGCCGGAGGCTGCGGGTCTCTGCTGGTTCGTTCGTCCGTTATTTCCGGCTGCTCCCTGGGGACGGCGTCCGCCGTTCTGCCCCGGACGGGTACCATTTTGTCCCTGACGTCTGTTATTTCCGCCGTCACGGCGTCCACCCCCCTGTTTACTATATTGTGCATTAAATACTGCTGTTATACTGGATTTTTTCTTTGGGCGCTCCCCGCCGTTCTCCTGATTTGCAGCCATATGCTCTGCTTTCTTTGCCTCTGCTTTCACTTCCGTTTTCACAGCTCCCGCAACTTCCTTTTTCTCTTCCGCCGCCTGCTTTACTTCTGCCTTCGGCGCCTCTTTTTTCGGCTCTGCCGCCTGACCTGCCCTTATGGCAGGCGCTTCTTTGCCTTCTGCTTTTGCGGGTGCTCCCTCTCCTCCTTTTGTAAATTTTCCCCGTACCAGCTTCTGTGCTTCTTCCTCCACATTGCTGCTGTGGGACTTCACTGCGTATTCCGTAGTGCTTAAAAATTCTATAATCTGTTTATTTTCTATTCCTAATTCTCTTGCAAGTTCGTTGACTCTCATTTTTGCCATATATCCTAAATCCTCCATTATTCAGTTGTTATTGCCTGTTTCAGTTTCTCTTCGATTGCATGTGCCAACCCTTCATTCGTCACCGCAAGGGATGCACGGAATTCTTTTCCTATAAAGTGTCCCAGTGTTTCCTTATCTGCATAGACATACATCGGCACCCGGTAAAAATCTGTCATATTCCGGAACATTTTTACGGTATTGTCCGATGCGTCCGATGCCACAAGCACAAGATACGCTTTTCCCTCTTTCACCGCCTTTTCGGTAGAAAATTCTCCGCTTGCCACGCTGCCGGATTTCGCCGCAATGCCAAGCATGGATAATACTCTATCTATTTTCAAGCTTCTCCATCTCCTTTGTCAGCATTTCATATACATCCTTAGGAATCGGCATTTTAAATGAGCGTTCTAACCCTTTGCTTTTGATTGCCGCATTGAGGCATTCGCTGTTCGGACAGATGTATGCTCCTCTGCCGTTTTTTCTTCCGGTTGTATCCAGGCTGATTTCCACTTTTTCCGGTTCCTCTTCCGAAGCAGTTTTGATGACCCGTATCATCTCTTTCTTGGCTTTCATCTCATGGCAGCCCACGCACTGCCGCATCGGAATTTTTTTGTTCGCCATCGTTTTCCACCCCTATTCCTTATCGGTGTCTGCTTCCGTTTCCTCCGTCAAAGAATCCCCCGGATAATTCTCCTCCACATACTCCTCTGTGGTATACTCCTCTCCGGCATATTCCTCCTCTGCGTAGTCTTCCTCGGTGTATTCTTCCTCTGCATATTCTCCTTCTTCATAATACTCATCATCTTCGTAATCATTCTCATAATCGAGGAAGTCTCCGGATTCTCTTGCCTGGGTCTCACTCTTAATATCAATCTTAAATCCGGTCAGGCGGGCTGCAAGGCGAGCATTCTGTCCCTCTTTGCCAATGGCAAGGGAAAGCTGGTAGTCAGGAACCACAACCTTCGCTGCCTTCTCTTCCGCATCTGCGATAACGGAGATAACCTTTGCCGGGCTGAGTGCATTTTCAATCATCATGGCAGGATTTTCGTTCCAGGTGATAATATCAATTTTCTCTCCCCGAAGCTCGTTGACAATGGCATTGACTCTGGCACCGTTCATACCGACGCAGGCTCCCACCGGGTCCACATCCGGGTCGTTGGACCATACTGCAATTTTGGTACGGCTGCCTGCCTCTCTTGCGATTGCCTTAATCTCTACGATACCCTCTTTTACCTCCGTCACCTCAGACTCAAACAGGCGTTTTACTAATTCCGGATGGGTTCTGGAAACTAAAATCTTCGGTCCCTTGGAGGTCGCCTTTACCTCTAAGATGTATAATTTGATACGCTCTGTGGGCTGGAATACCTCGCCTCTTACCTGCTCATTCTCCGTCAGGATGGCGTCTACCTTTCCAAGGTTAATGCTGACGTTTCTTCCCACATAGCGCTGTACCACACCGGTCACCACGTCTTTTTCCTTGCTGTAATACTGGTCAAATAAAACCTTGCGCTCTTCCTCACGGATTTTCTGGAGAATTACATTTTTGGCGTTCTGAGTGGCGATACGTCCAAATTCTTTGGACTCAACCTCAATATTTACAATGTCGCCCACCTCATATTTAGAGTCAATCATTTTTGCATTGATGACGCTAATCTCTTCTACCGGATCCTCCACATTTTCCACAACGGTCTTTTCCTGAAATACATGGAACTCACAGGTTTCCGGATCAATGCTTACCTTTACATTCTCGGATTTCCCGAAGTGGTTTTTACATGCGGTCACAAGGGAATTCTCGATTGCTTCTAATAAAGCCTCCTTGCTGATATTTTTTTCCTGCTCTAATATAGTAAGCGCTTCTAATAACTCGTTATTGCTACTCATTTTTATTTTTCCTCCTAAAATTTATTCTATCGTTATTATTAAGCAACAAATAAAACTTTCTCTATTAAAAATCAAATGCCAGACGAATCAATGCAATATCCTTTTTCTCAAAAATCCGTTCTTCTCCATCCTCGGTCTCAATAGTCACCGTGTTATCATCATATGCTTTTAAAATACCATAAAATTCCTTTTCCCGGTTGATGGCACGGTAGGTACGGATTTCCAGTTCCTTCCCCATGCTGCGGACATAATCTTTTTCCTTTTTCAACGGTCTGCCAAGCCCCGGGGAACTCACCTCAAAGGTATAGGATTCCTCCACATAATCTTCCCGGTCTAATATCTCATTCATTTCCCTTGCCACAGCCTCACAGTCATTGATTGTGATACCGCCTTCTTTGTCAATGTAAGCACGAAGATACCAGATACCGCCTTCTTTCACAAACTCTACATCCACCAGTTCGAAATTCATCCGCTCTAAAATGGGAGTGATCAGTTCTTCGGTGCGCGCTTCATAACTTTCACGCTTTGACATGTGTACACCTTCTTTCCTCTCAGCACGCAGAAACGGCTGCCCACTGATGCTTTTATTCCTTTTTTCATTTCTGACAGCGCCTATAAACGTGAATTGAGAGAGAACTTTCGTCCTCTCTCAATCCAGCCACCGTGTTATCATCTAATAGAATAGCACTTTCTTATCAGAAATACAAGCATTTTTGGAATTTATTTCACGCGCTCTAGCGGAACAATCACGTAGAAACGGCTGCCTACCTGCTTTTCACTTTCTACACGGACGGTTCCTCCTAACGCCTCTGTCACAAGCTTCACTAAAGAAAGGCCCATGCCAAGACCTGCATGAGCGTCTGAGGTCATCTGCTTCTCCTTCGTAAAGGTCTCGAATATGTCCCCCATAAACTCTGCGTCTATGCCTACCCCGGTATCCTCCACGCAAAATTCTACGAAATCCGTTTTCTCATTTCTTTCTGCCAGCTTTACATGCAGCTTGACACTTCCCGGCTCCCGGTTGAATTTGAAAGCATTGGAAATCAGGTTATAAAGCACCTGCTCCATACGAATGGGATCTCCCAGATAAATTTCCTCCAATTCCCCCTCCGCCCGGCAGGTAAAATCTATTTTCCGGCTCTGCTGCTTTGCCCTGGCATATTCCCGACAATCATCTAAAAACTTCTTCATGAAAAATACTTCCCGCCGGTAGGCAACACCGCGCTTCTTCATGCGGCTGACCTCTAAAATATCATTTAACATGGATGCCATGTATTCTCCCATGCGGTGTACATGTTCTAAATAATATTCCGCTTTTTCCGTATCCTGCCTGCGCACTGCGTCTATTGCCAGCGCACTCATTCCCAGCACCGCATTCATGGGCGTTCTCAAATCATGGGACATATATTGCAGAAACTCTGTTTTTACCGCCTCCGCTTCTTTTGCCTCCTTCAGTGCCTGCTGCAGCTCCGCCTTGCGGATTTCTTCTTTTCTATAATAATTATCTATATTTTTTGCAAATATGAATACACAGTTACTTTCGCCATAATTTTTTATCGGAATAATCGTCGACTGCATCCATTTATAATCATCCCTGTATTTTCTGCGGTAACGGCAGATACTGTTATCCGACCCTCTCTCATAAATCTGCTTCATGTTCTTTAGGGAAATAACGGCAGCACACCGCTCCCTGTCATCGGGATGAACCGTCTCCAGAAATTTTTCCAGAAATATCTGCCAGTCATAAACCTCGAAAGGTTCTGCCACAATTCTCTCCCTGTCCTTAATGATTATCCCCTCACCGCTGCTATAATTGATTTTGATAATTCTCGGATAGATGTCTCCTAAAATATCCAGGGACAAATTTAAAAGGTTATGCTTCTCCCCATTCCGCAAAATGCCTCTTTTGAATCTCACTTAACGTTCTCCATCCTCATTTATTTTATCTTTTGTTTTTATTACACTAGTCATTATATCATGGTTGTGTCCATATTTCTACAAAAAAACCAAAAATTTTTACGACTTTTTTCAGGTTTTCCGCTGTTTTTTTCCTTTTTTAATTTTTTTCAAAAAAAGCTTGCAATTTTGAAATTAGGTGCTATAATAGTTTTTGTCCGGTTCATTGGTCAAGCGGTTAAGACGCCGCCCTCTCACGGCGGAAACAGGGGTTCGATTCCCCTATGAACTGCTCAATATTTTTAACAAATATTGATTAGATGGCTCGTTGGTCAAGCGGTTAAGACGCCGCCCTCTCACGGCGGAAACAGGGGTTCGATTCCCCTACGAGCTGCTACTGTTTTTATAACAGCCCAACCCGAGAATGTCGAGACTTTTTGGTTTCGGCATTTTTTATTGCTTTTTTCAGGAAGCGGCAAAAAATCCGGTAATAGAAAACCGCCATCACTGGCGGTTTTTCTGCTAGTCCCAATGAATATCATTGTGTAAAATTATCGTCCTATCACAGGAATTATACTTCTTTATACATCAAATCCTGCACCACCTCATGCACCGTCTCAATCTTTTGGATTTTTCCCACATTGCTGCCGCAGAACACCAGCCCATGCTCTACATCGCCTTTTACCGCTGCCACCAGTGCTTTGGTGATACAATAAGGGATTTGTGCCGGATGGCAGTTTTTGATACAGTGATAGCAATGGCTAATTTTCACCGGATTTTTCTCTTCCACCTCCCGGAGCAATTCATTCTCCAGGGCGCGTCCCGGCATTCCCACCGGACTTTTGATAATTTTAATCTCCTCCGGCTTTGCATGGACATACGCCATCTTATAGGCTTCTGAGGCATCACACTCCTCCGTCGCCACAAAGCGGGTGGCTGCCTGTATGCCGTCCGCCCCCAGAGCACAGATTTTTTCCGCATCTGCTGCGTCCCAGACACCGCCTGCCATAAATACCGGAATATCCGTCCGGTACTTTTCCTCGTACTTCTTCTTTTCACCGATAATCTCTTTTAATTCCATGGCAAAATCCGGCTTCTCCGTATTTGACAGCTGCTCTTTTGAAAAGCCCAAATGTCCTCCCGCCTCCGGTCCTTCCACAACGATAAAATCCGGCACCCGCCGGTATTTTTTATCCCAACTCTTTAATAACAGCGCAATCGCTCTCTTCGAAGAAACCACCGGGGCAATCTTCGTCAGGCTTCCCTTTACCAATTCCGGCAAATCCATAGGCAGCCCTGCCCCGCAGATGACAACATCTGCCCCTGCACGCACCGCCTCCCGCACATGCTCCTTATAATGCTGCAGCGCCACCATGACATTAACACCCACCATGCCCTCGCCCCCTGCGATTTCCTTTGCCCGTTGAATATGCTTGCGAATTCCACGCAGATTGCATTCTTCCTCATGATTTTCAAAATCCGGTTCCGCAAACCCTATCTGCGCCGTGGAGATAATACCAATTCCGCCTTCGGCAGCCACCGCACCTGCCAGCCCGCTGAGGCTGACACCGACTCCCATGCCTCCCTGAATCAGCGGAACTTTAATATTCCATTTCTGAAATGCTTTCATATCAAATATCGGTTTCTTTTCCATATTATGTTCTCCTCATATACTATTTCATCTGGTTTTAAATACCAGATATAATAGTACATTATATTTATACGGAATACAACCCTAAATTTTCCAAATAATAAAATTTTCACCAACCAGTTCCTCTTTGACTTCGGCTTGTGCTATGAAAGAACGAGTGATAAAATAGCTATACATAAGTAAGCGGCAAATCGGAAATTTAGCGAGGTAAAAGAAATGGTAGAAATTAGATATGTTCAATTAGAAGATAAAGAATTTTGGTATCGTCTTGATAGTCATTTGCCAGAACAAGAATTTAACAATAAAGTTAGTGATAAAAAAGGATATGTTTTATTAGATGACAATAAACCAATAGGATTGTTGAGATATAATCTTTTTTGGGATAATACACCGTTTTGTACAATGTTATTTATTGATTGGAATTATCACGGAAAAGGTTATGGAAAGAAACTTATGGAACATTGGGAAAACGATATGAAATCACAAGGATATGGTATGCTTTTGACATCTACGCAGGTTGATGAAGAAGCACAGCATTTTTATAGAAAATTAGGGTATAAAGATTGTGGTGGTTTTGTTATAGATGTTCCAGGATATGAACAACCAATGGAGATGTTTTTAATTAAAGGAATCTAGCAAATCCAATTTGTGGAGAACTGAAAATTCCAGTTTATCTATTCAATCCTCTAAAAACCTTGTATTTTCAAGGTGTATCGCCCATTAAATGTTCAAACCTTATGTATTTTCCCTTGTTTTTGCCCTTACGAGCCGAAACAAGGGAAACTTTTTTATTCTCCGCCGGCTACTTTATCCAGCAGTCTTGCGGAAGTACGCTTCGCTTCCCTTGTAGCGTGAGCGTAAATGTTCATTGTGGTACTGACATCAGCGTGTGACTTTCCTGCTTGCACTTCGAACAGTAGAGCGGATAATTCTTCAAAATCATATCTTCTCTAAGTCTGTCACGGGTTTTACTACCACAAACAGGACAATATCCATTCTGATTTATTCAATTTATCACTTGCCCTTTCTACATTTCTGATACCTATTTTTTCAAAAAATCTATTAAAGGAATTAAATACTTTTTATCTGTCCAGTCGCAATCTTGTCCTACCGCACACATAAGAGCTTTCATCCACGGTTCGTATGTACTTGGATCTTTTTTTGCTACAGATTTTTGTAACATTTTGCATAAGGTTCTGTCCATAAATTTCATTTTGCTTTCGTTCCATGCACCTCGCCCATAAAAAAGCGGAATATCTCTTAAATCACCCATCAAATTATGCTCTTTAATTGCTGTAAATGCACCCTCATCATAAGGAGAAGCACCCACACATAATATAGCCAGTTTTTTGCTTTTCAGCCTATCTATATTCTTTTTCAAAAACGGTAATCCAGCTATTCCAGAAGCATATATGCCACCGCATAATATGATTGTTTCGTATTGTGCTACTTCATTTACCACCGCTTTTGATGTTTCTACACAATGATAATCCGTCATGCCTTGAAGCCATTCAGCATATTTTTTTGTTGCCCCATATTTTGACTGATAAACAATAATTCCTTTTGCCATAGTGATTTCCTTTCCGTATAAAACTTATATTTTATTTGCTCCCGCTTTGCAATGCGTTCTCAATAGCTTTTATAATACATTTACTGCTCACGGTAGCTCCAGATACCGCAGCCACTTCTAATGATTGCTTGCTGATTACATCATCAACAATTTTTTCAGCTTTACCACCTAACCCGTTTTCATGTTCGATAATTTTTATACTAGTTATCTTATGCTCTGTTACCGATACTTCTACTTTGACATAAACAGGCGTAACAGAATATTCTCCCACATATATTCCGTCTGTAATATTAGCCATATTGAGAGTTGAAACCGTAATACTATTAACATCTTTAACTAACATCTTTAAATAAAGACTTACACCTATCAAAACAAACAATATGGTACATAATAGTATTATGATTAGTTTCTTTTTCTTCTTCATCATCACTCCTCATTTTCCAATGCCTGTTTTAAAAACGCCTCATAAGCAACTTCCTGTTGTGTATATATTTCATCCGTTGAAATCCCCGGCGTTGTTACTGAAAAAATAGTACCAATACCAATCGTATAAATTAGCATATTTAAATGTAACTGTTTTGCCCGCTCTACACTAATGCTTAATTCCTTAGCAATAATTTCAGCAGTATGTGGATTAGCTTCTGATTGATATAAATCATTTAGTGAAGAAATTTCCTCCCGTTGATGTAAAATAAAAATCCTAAATAAATGAGGTTCCTCTTGTGCTAATTGAATATAAGATTTACCCGTACTGCGAAACAAGTCATCCTTGTTTATATGCCTCACTACATACTCTTGTATAAAGCGATTGACCTGCTGGATTACATCTTGCCGTAAGCCGTCCATATTTTTGCAATAACTATAAATCGGTTGTACGGAACACCCTATTTTATCTGCGATATTTTTTACCATAACCTGCTCCATACCGCTGTTTCTTGCAATTTCAAAAGCGGCATCAACAACCATTTCTTTTGTGATTCTTTGTTTTGGCATTGTATTTCTCCTTATAATCAAGTTATATAAACCATTTATATAACTTGATTATGAATTCTGCAATGGGATTTCTCAATCACTCTAATGCAAAATGCGGCAAAGATTTCTCCCTGCCGCAAATCTGCTATGCGTAAATGATTTCCTCGTTCACAATCTCTCTCGCACACACTCGTATGTTATTCATTCTTCCTATCCGTTCAAAAGCGTTTTCAGCCTTTAACTATTCTACTGCGTAATTAATCCTCATATCCGTTGGGATTGTTCTTCTGCCATCTCCAGGAGTCCTCGCACATCTCTTTGATACCGTACTGTGCCTTCCAGCCCAGCTCCCGCTCCGCCTTTGACGGGTCACAGTAACAGGTGGCAATATCCCCTGCTCTTCTTGGTTTGATGGAGTAAGGTACCTTCACCCCGGTAGCTTCCTCAAAATTCTTTACAATATCCAGTACGCTGTAGCCGTGTCCAGTGCCAAGGTTATAAATAGCAAGGCCGCAGTTCTCGTCGATTTTCTTTAAGGCTTTTACATGGCCGACAGCAAGGTCTACCACATGGATATAATCTCTCACGCCGGTTCCGTCCGGGGTATCGTAATCGTTGCCGAATACGCCTAACTCTTTTAATTTGCCAACCGCTACCTGAGTCACATAAGGCATCAGATTGTTGGGAATGCCATTGGGGTTTTCTCCCATAGTACCGCTCTTGTGGGCACCGATGGGGTTAAAGTAACGAAGTAAAATCGCATTCCATTCCGGGTCTGCTTTCTGGATGTCCATTAACACCTGCTCTAACATGGATTTGGTCCAACCGTAAGGGTTAGTGCACTGTCCCTTCGGGCATTCCTCCGTAATAGGTATCTGTGCCGGATCTCCATATACCGTTGCAGAGGAAGAGAAAATGATGTTTTTGCAGTTATTCTGCCGCATGACATCCACCAGGGTTAATGTACCGGAAATATTGTTATTGTAATATTCCCATGGCTTCTGCACGGACTCACCCACTGCCTTCAAGCCTGCAAAATGGATACAGCCCTCAATCTTCTCTTTTTCAAAAATTTCATTTAAAATGGTACGGTCTAAAATGTCTCCCTTATAGAAAGTTACTGACTTTCCGGTAATCGCCTTTACCCTGTCTAAAGACTTTTCAGAGGCGTTGCTTAAGTTGTCTAATACTACCACCTCATAGCCTGCGTCAAGTAATTCCACACAGGTGTGACTTCCGATAAATCCAGCTCCACCAGTTACTAAAATTGCCATATTTTTTTCCACCTTTCCCAATTTGAAAACTTCACTGTTTCTGTTTCTCTATGGCTACATCTTACTCTATCCCCCAAAAAATGTATAGCCAAAAATGTATAGAAAATATGTAAAAATGTTGCATATTTATTTTTCTTTCTTTATAATACATCCTGAAAGCAAAAAGCAGTTTTGTATCCAATTTTCTTAAAACGCACTATTTTATCCATAAAAAGTGCATTTTCAAACATTATAATCAAACCCTCCATGAAAGGCAACCCTTATGAACAAGAATTATAAAAAATCCTACAAAGCCACAGAAAAAGAATTAGTCTCCCTCTCCGTATACAACGTGGGAATCCAGCTCTGCGACCCGCTGCACCAGTGGGGACCCGGAATTCGTGACCACTATCTCATTCACTACATTATCTCCGGAATGGGATATTACAAAACCGGCAGGAAGCTCTACGAGCTTCATGCCGGCGATACGTTTTTGGTTTACCCTAACACGGAGGTTCTCTATTATGCTGCGGAACAGGATCCCTGGGAATATGCCTGGGTAGGGTTCAGCGGCAGTGACGCTTCCATGATACTGACTGCCACGGATTTTACCCCGGAAAAGCCCTTTATCACCGCCACCCCTCTAGGTGAGGATATCCACCGCCAAATCCTCCACATCTACGATGCCAGGGGAAATGAATTTGAACATGCCGTGGAAATGACCGGACGGCTCTACACCATGCTTGCCATGTTCCTGCACGGTGCCGCCCACTCCACCACCCGAAATTCCGCCAACAGCTATGTGCAGAAGGGTATTGAATATATTTCCTCAAACTACTCCTATGCCATCACCGTGGAGGATATCGCAGACTATGTAGGAGTCAGCAGAAGCCACCTGTTCCGCTCTTTTGAGACGGTACTGGGCCAGTCCCCGAAGGAATATCTGACGGATTTCCGAATGAAACAGGCGTGCTATCTCCTTGAGCACTCTGACCTCTCCGTCACCGCCATTGCCAACTCCCTGGGTTTTGACAACAGCCTGTATTTTTCTAAAACCTTCCATAAACAGAAACAGATGTCCCCCAAGGAGTACCGCAAATTATCCCACTAACGCCTATTCCATTACAAATCTGGCAATTTCTTTATTTAAAGTCTCTGCTAAGCCTGCCACATCCCGGCTGGATAAAGAAACTTTTTCAATGGAGTTATTCTGCAGGTTCACCGAAGCTGCCGCCTCTTCCATGCAGGCTGCGTTTTCTTCGGAAAGCGCCGATAAATCGTTAATAACATCCACAATGGTCCGACGGCTGTCTTTCATATCTTTCGTGGAATCCGCCAGCTTTCCGCACTGTTCCTCCATCTGCTGAATGGTTCCTGTGATTTCTTCGAATTTCTTTCTGGTCTGCTCTACGCTTTCGCTCTGCTCCACGGTAGTCTGTTCCATAGTGGCAATATTGGCTACCGCCTCCTGCATTTTTGCTAAAAGTTCATGGATAATCTGCTCTATCTGGCTGGTAAGCTGGTTCGTTTCCTGTGCCAGATTTCCAATCTCCGTTGCCACTACTGCAAAGCCCTTTCCTGCATCCCCGGCACGTGCCGCTTCAATAGAGGCGTTTAACGCCAACAGGTTCGTCTGGGAGGCAATGCCCCGTATCTGTTCGCTGGCATCTTTGATTTTATCTGCCTGTCTGCTAGTTTCCGCCATCACCATATGCACCTGTTTGGAGCTTTCATTATTGAGGGAAGTTTTCTCCACCAGAACATCCAAAACCTCCACGCCCTGTTTCTCAATCTCCTCCACGGAGCTGGTTGCCACAAAGAGATGTTCCATATTCTCTTCCACAACCTCAATTAAATCACTTAATTTTCCAACCTGCACGCTGCCCTCGGAGGTCTGCTGTGCCTGGGTGGTAGCTCCCTCTGCCACATCATCCACTGTCTTCGACAGCTGGGAACTGCTGTCATGCACCTCGGCGCAGACATCGGACAAATCTTCCGACTGGTTGGTCAGTTTCGTAGCTACCTCCCGGATATTGTTGACCATTTGAATCAAGCTGTCCTGCATGGCTAAAAAGCCGGAGCTTATCATACCGATTTCATCCTTGCAGAGTGCGTACTTTTCCAGTGCTGCCTTATTCTTTATGGTGAGGTCATACCTTGACATCTTTTCAATCTCCGGCGCTAAGACATACAGCGGTTTTAACAACATCTGTCGAATAATAAGCACCAGCAGGACAATCAGTATCACCGCCAAAAGAATGCTGACTACCGTCGATACAGTAATGGTATGTCCCATAATACTGTTTAGTGTATCGTTGTCCGCGGGAATGCCAAGGTTTAACGCACCTTTTAGATTGCCCTCCCCGTCATAAACCGGAGTTAAAAGGTCGATGGTGAGGTTTCCGCTGACCGGGTCCGTGTAATAGCCCATGTAAGGCGTTCCCTTCGTGGTTGCGGCAACACTGCCCTCATCCTCAAGGACGATCCCGATTCGTTCCGGATTACTGTGGGCAATAGCTGTAACCGCCCCACCCACATTTTCCATATAGACTACGTAATTATATGTATTTTGAGATGCAATCATATCTACAAAACTCTGGTAATCCTCCGTTGTCTCACAGCCTAATGCATTCATCTCCTGACTATAGGCAACCACCAGCTTGTAGTCCTCCGTCTTCCACTGCTCCTTCACTTCGTTTTTGAGCATTCTGGCAAAAATAAAATTATTAATGATAAATATGACTGCCAGAGCCAGCACAACGGCCGGAATTAATTTTTTAGTCACGCTGTTTTTCATATGTTTTTCCCATTCTTTCCGACAAAAGGTTCTACAACTTTACCGATTGCAGCTATTTTTGTCTATTTTTCCCTACTCATTTTCTATTATTTTATTTTATTTTAAGTTTTTTGTCAATTTATTATATTTTTTTAAATTTTTTGGCAGTTTCACTTTGAAGCACAAGGTATCCCTAATAGTGTAAATAATACGTCCTGTCATAGCCAAAACCACCCAATTCCTCGTAGCCTGAATATCCGTTTTCCTCCATCACTTTTTGTAAATATTCTCCCGTATCCTTATTTTCAATAAATGAAACTACTACACCGTTTGTTGTTATCCACTGATTAATTCCGTTTTCTTTTAGTTCCTCCGGTGTAATAAATGTAATACTCTTATATTTTATATATTCAGCAAACTCTGGATAAAGCATATAGGATTTTCCATTTAATACACAAATACAATCCAGATTCTTATATTCTTCTACCTTTTCTAAAAAAGGTTTACTTTCGCTATAAAGATACTCCCATCTGGTATTTTGGTAGCTTCCCACAACAATCAAAGCTACCATTGTAACCGATATTACAATAAAAGTTCTATTTTCAATCAGATGCTTTATTATAGTAAATGTAATGCACAGGATACTTCCCCACAAAACTGCATATATAGGTGAAATATATCTGTCAGCCGATGTAAAGGTCATTTTTGTTATCAACATAAAATATAAAAAACACGGAACCAATACCAACAGATACCGAATAACTGTCTTTCGGTCAAAGCCAAAAGAAACCTCTTCCACTTTACTTCCATCTAAAAGTCCTAAATGATTTTTCGAATAGCGGATAGCAACCAGCAGCATTAAACCGACAATGATATATCCCAGGTTTTTTCCAAACATCTGGCAGTCAATAATATCATAAAATTCCTTAAAACTCTCCCAATAATCATTCTTCCCCACCAGATTATCGATGGCTTCTGTTCCTCTGTAACCGAAAAACATGTGCTGAAGCATTGCCGGAAACACAGCTATCGCAGTTCCTCCTGCAGATAACATTGTCACACAAAAAAGCAGGGTTTCTTTCATTCGCTTATTCCATAACAAGTAAATACCATAAACACAGGAAATAAGAACTGCATATACGATAACATAATAATGTGTAAGGGCACCAACAACCGTAACACAATAAATCAGTCCGTAAAATTTAAAATCCTGCCTTTTATCTACCTGCCTCATGAACCAATAAGTCAGAAGCGTCACCCACAGCATTGCCATCAAATACATTCTGAAATATGCGGTTGCAAGTAATATTCCGGTCATAAAGATAAAAGACACAGACAAAATGTTTAAAATATATTTCGAATCCGTCATCAGTAAAACCATTCTACGCAGCACAAATAATACCAACAGTGCGGACACAATATTGATAATACCCGGAAACCATCTGGAAAATCTATTTGGAAAAACAGAAGATATGGTATGAAGCACTGCATAATAGAACGGAGGATGAACGTCATTTTTCTGATTTTGCCAAACACTGGAATAATTGAAGCGTTCCCCGTCTTGCACCGCTACATAATCAATAAACGCTAATGCGCCCGGAGTATAGGTTTTATTATATTCAATTTCTATATCAATCCCCTCTCCGGTATCATTCGACAAACCATAGGAATATATTTCATCAATATAATAATTTGATTTTAATGATATTATTATCATTATTAAAACAGCAAATATAAAATACAAAAAAATTGATTTTGGTACTAACTTAATCTTTTCTTTCATCTATCAATTGTATGATTACTTTAAAACCCGTAATCATTTGTTCCTCCCTAATAATTCTTTCCATTTTATTGTATATCCAAAAAAGACTTACCCGTCAGGTTGTCCCTTTCGGATAAGTCCTCATGTCCACTTATTAAGCAACTGCTTTCTTTGCCATCTCTGCTAATGCTGCAAAGCCCTCAGCGTCATTCACTGCCATCTCTGCTAACATTTTACGGTTGATTTCAACGCCGGACACTTTTAATCCGTGCATCATCTGGCTGTAAGAGATACCGTTCATTCTTGCTGCAGCGTTGATACGTGCAATCCATAACTGGCGAAACTGTCTCTTTCTCTCTTTTCTGCCTGCATAAGAACTCGTTAAGGCTCTCATAACAGACTGTTTTGCTACACGGTACTGTTTAGAACGTGCACCTCTGTAACCCTTTGCTAATTTTAATGTTCTATTATGTCTTTTTTTAGCGCCTAAGCCGCCTTTTACTCTTGCCATGATTTCATCCTCCTTAACAACTTCTTACATGTATGGTAAAATCTTCTTCATATTCTTAACGTTTGTAGAATCCACCATTGCCGGTTTTCTTAAGTTTCTCTTAGTCTTGGTGGTTTTCTTGGTCAAAATATGTCTCTTATAAGCTTTATTTCTTTTTAATTTTCCTGTTCCTGTTACTTTGAAACGTTTTGCAGCTGCTCTGCTTGTTTTCATTTTTGGCATGATAAGTTCCTCCTTAAAATAATTATTTCTTTTCTGCCAACACCATGCTGATGCTTCTGCCTTCAACTTTTGGTGCCTTTTCCACTACTGCCACCTCGGCAAGGCTCTCTGCGAAATCATCTAAGATATGTTTGCTCGCATTCATATGGGCCATCTCACGCCCACGGAACCTTAAAGTAATCTTTACTTTATCGCCCTTGCTTAAGAATTTTTTTGCAGCATTCATTTTGGTGTTTAAATCGTTGGAATCGATATTAGGTGACAAGCGAATCTCTTTCAGTTCTACCACCTTTTGTTTTTTTCTGGCTTCTTTTTCCTTTCTCGCCATCTCGTAACGGTATTTGCCGTAGTCGATAATCTTACATACCGGTGGTTTTGCGGTTGGAGCAATTTTTACTAAATCAAGTTCCGCTTCTTCCGCTAATCTCATTGCTTCCCTTGCTGACATAATGCCAAGCTGCTCACCGTTTTCTCCAATCAGACGAATTTCCTTGTCTCTGATTTGTTCATTAATCATTAACTCGCTAATGGTAGTGCACCTCCAAAATAATATTTTACACAAAAAAATAGTGGACAGACTATCCACTATACATTCCTAATCCGCAAGCTGCGATATTGAAATATGAACCATGAGTCACACGTTAATCGGTGCTCCGGTGAGAGTGGATACTCTACTTCGTTTTCAACAACTACTATAACTTAACACAGAAATTTCTCCCTGTCAAGCATTATTTTTGCTCGTCAATTAATTTTTGA
The DNA here is from genome assembly GCA_021770785.1 of Lachnospiraceae bacterium. Classification (GTDB taxonomy): domain Bacteria; phylum Bacillota; class Clostridia; order Lachnospirales; family Lachnospiraceae; genus Roseburia. The sequence continues at coordinate 26,711 of JAETQH010000011.1, read as the reverse complement.
AGACTCTCCTGCTCTTCGGTGCTGATTAAGTGTTTCACATCTAAAATCGTAATCAATTCTTTTCCTTTGGACGCGATATTGTGAAAGCAGTTCTGTGTAACATTCATAATCTCCGGCATGTTCTCGATTTCCCTGCTAGGTATCTCCACTATCTCACGGACGCTCTCCACCTCTAAGCCTATCTTCATGCCTTCCACTCCGGCAACAATCACGTTCTGCACATTCCCCTCCGGGTAATGGAAACGTGAAGCAAGGCTGTAAATCGGCACAATAGAACCATGCAACTTTATCACACCCTTAATGTTAGAAGGTGCTTCCGGCACCCCAAATACATTCATTCTTGTCTCAATAGACACCACATCACTTACCGGTATTCCAAAACAAATCCCACTCAATAGGAAAGTTAATAACTGCATAGCCCATCTCCTTTTTTGCTTCTTATAGTTAATACTAACATCTTCCAGAGCTTTTCGCAAGGACAACTTACAAAAAGCTTTTTTGACATTTTCCTCTGTTTACCGTATCATAGTTGCAAAAGACAAGAAAGGATCAAAATAAAATCTATGGAACGAAAAATCATTGACTTACATGTACATTCCACTGAATCCGACGGCACCCTGACACCGGCCGAGGTTGTTGCCGCCGCAAAAGAGGCGGGGCTTTCCGCCATTGCACTGACCGACCACGACACCTGCTCCGGCGTTGCCAAGGCACAAAAAGCCGCTAAAACATGCGGCATGGAATTAATCCCCGGCATCGAGCTTTCCACCTCCTACACTCTCCCCAACGGAAAGGAAAAGGAAATCCATGTGGTGGGACTGTTTATTGATACGGAGAATCAGGCTCTCTTGGACAAGACCGCAGAATTTCGCGCCTGTCGGGACAGCCGGAATGAAAAAATGGTAGAAGCACTTCAAAAGGAGGGCTTTTCCATCACCATGGAGGCTCTCCTTGCAGAAAATCCGAACTGTGTCATCACCCGTGCCAACATCGCCCGTTTCCTCTTGAATCACGGTTGTATCAAAAGCATATCGGAAGCCTTTGACAAATATATCGGCGATGGCTGCCGCTGTTATGTGGACAGATTTAAGATTACACCCATGGAGGCGGTCTCCCTGATCAAAGGTGCCGGAGGCACTGCCATCCTTGCCCACCCTCTGCTGTATCATTTAAGCTCCGACTATCTGCAGAAGCTGATTGACGATATGAAAGAGGTAGGACTTGACGGTATCGAAGCTATTTACTCCACCTACAGCACCGGGGATGAACAGCTTGTGAAAAAGCTTGCCCGGGAAAACGGGCTGCTTATCAGCGGGGGTTCCGATTTCCACGGATCAAACAAGCCTGACATCCATCTTGGAACCGGACGGGGTAGCCTCTATATTCCTTATTCCATTCTGGAGGATATCAAAGCTGCAAGAGAGACGGTCCTCCCGGAAGAGAACCGCCTCTCTTAAAAAACGTCCCGCTTAAGAAACTGTTATAAGACATATTTTTCAATAATCTCTGCAATGGCATCATGGTTATTGTCATTTTCCGTGACATAATCTGCCACCGCCTTTAATTCCGGAATACCGTTTTTCATAGCAATGCCCAGATGAGCCGTCTCTATCATCTCAATATCGTTCTGCTCATCTCCTACTGCTATGGTACTGTCCATCGGCATATTTAAAATTCTCGCCAACTCTTTTACTCCGCTGGCCTTGCTGGTGCCGCAGGGGCAGTACTCTAAGTATTCCTTGCAGGAAAAGACGCTGTTGCATTTTCCCTGCTGCCATTTCTCGTTATTTTTCTGGAATTTTACCAGACGTTCTTTATTCTCCAAGGCAATCAGCATCACCTTCTGGGGCTCTTCCTCTAAAATATCCAGGACGTTGTCCGCTAATTTGTAGGTGATGTGAGACATATTGATATAATGATCTAATTCCTTTGTGTGTCTCGCTGTAAGGACATCCGTGTTGTTATAGGTCTGCACATAAAGCCCTGCTCTCTTTGCCTTCTCAAAAATCTCATGTACCACCTCAATGGGAATAGAACGCTGAAAAAGTACCCGGTCTGCCGCACAGTCGTACAGCACCGCCCCGTTAAAAGCCACCATATAGCAGCCCGGCAGGGTAAGTCCTAAATCCCTGGCCACCGCTCTGCCGCTCTCCACCGGACGCCCGGTGGCCAAAGCAATATAGTGTCCCGCCTTTAGCATTTTCTGAATCGCTTTCCGGTTGCCCTCGCTGACGGTCTTGTCATCGTTCAATAATGTTGCGTCTAAATCAATAAATAATATCTTACGGTTCATAATCCCTCTCCTCTTCTTGCCAATCTCATGGGTCACTCTATCGGTTCTGCCGGAATAAATATCCTCTCCTTATAGATATGTTCCTGTCCAGGCACTGCCGCTAGGGCTTCCTCACAAAACTGTGCTTGTGAATTTACAAGAACTTTTCCTCTTTTATCTATTTTCTCATAATTTCCGTCAGATTTCAAGACATGAGCCTTCATATTGTCAGATAATTCTACTTTAAGAATGTGTTTTACCTCTTTTTTTAGTTTATCGTCTAACACCGGGAATAAAATTTCCACCCGGCGGTCTAAATTTCTCGGCATCCAGTCGGCGCTGCCCATGTAAATTTCCTCGTCACCGTCGTTCCAGAATGCAAAAATACGGCTGTGCTCTAAAAAATTTCCCACGATGGAGCGCACCTCAATATTTTCACTCACTCCCGGAATGCCCACCTTCAAACAGCAAATCCCCCGGACCACCAGCTTAATCTTAACCCCGGCTGCCGATGCCTCATAAAGAGCTGCGATAATACCCGCATCACAAAGGGAATTCATCTTGGCATAAATCTGCGCCGGCCTGCCCGCCTTCGCATTTTTTGTCTCCCGCTGTATCAGGCGCATGAATTTTCCGCGGAGCCAAAGCGGCGCTAAGGACAGCTCATTCCACGACAATGGCTCGGAATAGCCGGAAAGCATATTGAATACCGCAGTAGCGTCCTCCCCGATTCTCTCATTGCAGGTAAAGATACCACAGTCCGTATATAATTTTGCGGTGGAATCGTTATAATTTCCGGTTCCAAGATGCACATACCGCCGGATACCGTCCTCTTCCCTGCGGACCACAAGGGCAATCTTACTGTGGGTCTTTAAGCCCACCAAACCGTAAATTACATGGCACCCCGCCTGCTCTAGCTTCTTCGCCCAGACAATATTGTTTTCTTCATCAAAACGTGCCTTAAGCTCCACTAATACCGACACCTGTTTGCCGTTTTCCGCCGCCTGCGCTAAGGAGGCGATAATCGGCGAATTGCCGCTGACACGGTAGAGGGTCTGCTTGATTGCCAGCACCTCCGGGTCCTTTGCCGCCTGTCTGATAAAATCCACCACCGGGTCGAAGGTCTGGTAGGGGTGGTGCAATAAAAGGTCTCCCTTGCGGATAATGTCAAAAATATTTTCCCCCGGCTCTATCTCCGGATGGCGCTGGGGCTTATAGGGTGTATAGCGCAGATGGTCGCAGCCCTCTAACCCGTACATTTTCATCAGGAAGGTTAAGTCGATGGGTCCCTGAATCTTGAAAATATCCTCTTCCGCCACCTTCAGTTCATCCTTTAGGAAGCGTAGAAGCCGCTTGTCAATGCCGTCCTCCACCTCTAAGCGGATGACCTCGCCCCACTGGCGCATTTTCAGCTGTTTCTGGATTTCCTTCAGCAAATCCACCGCCTCGTCCTCGTCGATGGTGAGGTCCGCATTCCTCATAATGCGGTACGGGTAGGCACACTGTACCTCATAATTCAAAAACAGCTTATCAATATTCTTTTCAATGACCTGCTCAAGCAGAAGAAATACCTTCTCCCCCGGGTTCTCCGAAGGTACAGGCACAAGCCTCGGCAGAATCCCCGGCACCTGCACCGTTGCAAATTCCACCTCTTCCTTCTCCGCCTTTTTCTCTTTTTCCCCGCGTTTTACAATCAGTGCCGCAATATTTAAGGTCTTGTTGCGAATTAAAGGAAAGGGTCTTGATGCATCCACTGCCATGGGAGTCAGCACCGGATAGACATTTTCATCAAAATAGCGGTCTACGAATTTCTGCTGTTTCTCATCTAAATCCTCGTAGGCATCTAACACCTGTATGCCGTTCTGGCGCATTAACGGAACTAAAGAGCGGTTGTATGTATTGTACTGCTGCTCCACTAACGCCCTTGTTTTCACATTAATCGCCGCAAGCTGCTCTGTGGCAGTCATACCTGCAATGTCGCATTTCCGATAATCCGCATGAACCATATCCTTTAAAGAAGCCACACGCACCATGAAAAATTCATCCAGATTTGAAGATGTAATGCTGACAAATTTTAACCGCTCCAACAGCGGAATGCTCTTATCCCTCGCCTCGTTTAGTACCCGGCCGTCAAATTTCAGCCAGCTTAATTCCCGGTTTTCATAATATTCCGGATTTTTAAAATCTTTTTCCATATAAAATCACTGTACCTTTCCATTGTCTGTAAGATTTTATGTACTTTAGTACTATACGCATTTGCATTATATCACAATATATTCACAATTTACACCCGTTTTTCCTTAATTACGGGTTTCATACTGAAAACATTTTCAAAATAAGCGATTTTGGCATCAAAAAGCGCCTTCTCTAATGTGATGTCCCCTTCTGTCTCAATGGTAATCACTAACTCTTTTCCCTTCACTGCCACCCGGACATTTTTAAATTTCTGTTTGTGACTGCGGTCCATGGCGTTAGATACTCGAAGAATCGCCGATAATTTTGCCACCACAAGATAGCCGTCCTGGTCTAACCGGTCCGCAAGCTCCTCATAAGGAGCTAAGGGATAGGTGTTATAGAGCACCGTATACGCCACAATCTGACGCTCTAAATGGCTCAGTCCGATAATCTCCGAAGCCATAATAATATCATAGGAACAAAGGGGTCCGTTGGCAAAGCTGATATATTTGCCACAGTCATGAAGCATTGCCGCCACCTGTAAAAGAAGCCGCTCCCGCTTCCCCAGTCCATGGATTTTTTTCATGGCATCAAAAATCAGACCTGACATTTTCGCCAATGCGTCAATATGGGGGGAATAGCTCATATAGCGCTTAGAAAGACTCTTTGCCGCCGAAAGGATATCCGCCTCAAAATCATGGGGTATCTTGCAGAGCCGTTCCCGTTCCGCATAATCATATGCGATACCGTCGCTGATGCTGGCTCCCGGCACCCACAATTCCTCTGCGCCAATTTTTGCCGCCATACATTTAAAAATAATCATATAGGGCACAATCAGGATATCCTTTTCATTGGACAATCCCAGCTCTTCGGAAATCTGCTCCACTTCTTTTTTATTCAGCCGCTCTAAGAAACGGGAAAACTCAGCCATCTTCACCGTCTCCTTTGCATCTTTTTCCAGCTTCCCTGTGATTTCTGCAATGTAATCCCCCATAATAATCAGATATTTTACCTTGCACTCTTCCATATACATGGCTCTAAAAACCGCCAGCTGCTTCTCCACAAGTTCCTCAATCTGAAGCTCGTACTGGGCAAGATTGGTGCTCTTTTTTGCCAGCTGCTCCTGAAGGCGGATGGCGCCGATACTTAAATGCTGGGTGGTCACTACTTTTCCTTTGGAAAACACAGTAATCTGCATACTGCTGCCTCCCACGTCCACCACCGCTGCCCCCTTCTCCGTCATCTCATCAAAACGCTCCTTCATTGCCACGGATTTGTAGCTGATAAAGCGGTGTTCCGAGTTACTTAACACCCGGATTTCTATACCCGTCCGTATCTTTATCTGGTCTAAGACGAACAGTTCGTTTCCGGCATCCCGCAGCGCCGCTGCGGCATACGCCTCATAGCTGTCCACACGGTATCCCTCCATAATGGTGGTAAATTCCTCTAAAGTATCGCAGAGTATCTCCACTAACTCATAGCCGATACTTCCCTTGGAATAGGTATCTCTTCCCAGCTCGATTCTGGTCCGCACATAATCAATCTGCCGGATGTTTCGTTTTGCCGATATCTCAAAGATTTTTAAGCTCACCTCATTAGAGCCGATGTAAATTGCCGCAAAGGTATGAATTTTCATGCCGCCGCCCCCCTTTCTTACTGCTTCCCCAGCAGATAATTGATAAACTGCTGCGCCGTCCTGCCGGAAAGCCCGCCGTGGGCTAACTCCCACTTGTTTGCCTCCGCTAAAAGCTGCTCCTGTTCCATGGCAATGCCACATTTCTCCGCCAGCGCCGTCACAATCTGTCCGAATTCCTTTTTACTTGGCGAACCGAAATAGATGGTAACGCCGAACCTCGCATAGAGGGACAGCTTTTCCTGTACCGTATCGGAAGTGTGCATATCCTCCCGGATTTCTTCTTTATCGGAGAAGTTTTCCCTGATAAGATGGCGCCGGTTGGAGGTGGCATAAATGAGCACGTTGTCCGGCTTTTTCTCTAAACCGCCCTCAATCACTGCCTTTAAATACTTATATTCTACCTCAAATTCCTCGAAAGATAAATCATCCATATAAATAATAAATTTGTAATTGCGGTTCTTTATCTGGGCTATCACATCGTTCAAATCGCAGAACTGGTGCTTATAGACCTCAATGAGACGTAATCCTTTTTCATAATAGCGGTTTGCGATGGCTTTAATGCTGGTGGATTTTCCGGTACCCGCATCTCCGAACAGCAGGCAATTGTTTGCCTCCTTACCGTTGACAAACGCCTCCGTATTGTCGATCAGCTTCTGTTTGGCAATCTCATAGCCTACTAAATCCTCTAATTTTACATGGGCGATATTGGTGATGGGAACAATCTGTGCTCCCTCTTCCCTGTGCTGAATGCGGAATGCCTTATGTAAGCCTAATTTTCCTACGCCAAATTCCCGGTAAAACTCCGTCACTGCCGCCTTAAAATCCCTTACCTCTTTGGTCTGCTCTAATTTTTCCGTCAATCTGCAGATACGGTCACGGATACGCTGGTTAAACATTTTTCCGCTGTGTTCCATGCTCTCATAACGCAGGATGGCATCGATACAGTCCACCCCGTAATCTTTGGCAAAGGTGCGGAAATCAAAATCAAACAGCCCTTTGATAATCTTAAAATCATGAAGGGCAATGTCATTGATGGAGCCCTCCACCTCTCCCCGGATTTCACATGCCCTGCTGTAGGCATTCTCATTATTCACCAGAAGGAAGGCAAGGAAATTATGCCACAAATTTCCCCGGAAGCCATGGCTTACCGCCAGCTCCGACAGCTGATTGAAGCATTCGTAAAACAGCGCCCCGATATCCTCTTTGTTATAATATTCATTTGTGTAATTTTCCATGACCCAAGTCATGTTGTAAAAGAGTTTTCCGTTTTCAAAATTTTTGTATAAAATTAAATTTTTTGTACTTTCCATTTTTTTCAACCTTCTCTGCCATATCCTTCTGTCACCTGTAAAGTTCTGCCGCAGGTAAATATTTAATAATTTCCAAGTATTTTTAAACTGATGGTCTCTTCCTTCAAGCCCTGAAGGGCATTCTGCACCGCTGCGTCGTTTAAGTTCCCATCAAAATCAATGAAAAACCGGTATTCCCAGTTTTTTCCCTGCACCGGTCTTGACTCAATCCGGTTCATGTTGATTCCGTTATAGATAAAATGGGACAACATATGATAAAGGGAACCGCTTTCATGGGGAATCTCGAAGCAGACGCTGATTTTCACTGCGTTCCTGGTAAAAATCCGTTTTCCCGACACAATGATAAAACGGGTGGCATTGGTCTTGTTTTCCTGAATGCTTTCCTCTAATATCTTTAATCCGTAAATGTCTGCAGTAAGACTGCTGGCAATGGCGGCTTTATTTTTTTTGCCGTCCGCTTTAATTTTTTGTGCTGCCATCGCTGTATTTTTCAGGCTGTGCTTTTCCCACTCCCTGTGGCTCTCTAAATAACTCCCACACTGCATTAACGCCTGCGGATGGGAGTAAACGTCCGTGATATCGGAAAGCTCCGCCTCCGGCAGTCCTAGCAGAGCATGGTCAATTTTGATAATCTGCTCTCCTACAATACAGTTATCATATTCCACCATCAAATCATAATTTTCCGATACAATGCCTGCGGAGGAATTTTCAATGGGAAGGACGGCGTAATCCGCCTCTCCGTTCCTGATTGCCTCCATGGCGTCCCGCCAGGTTTCCACATGGTAGCTGTCGGTATTTTCTCCGAAGTATTCCTTCAGGGCAAGCTGGCTGTACGCCCCTTCCGTCCCCTGAAATACAATTCTTGCTTCCCGGTAATCTAATTTTTCCACTTCGGTAAAATCCGGTTTCTCATAAATGCCATGGGCGGTTAAAAGCTGGTACTGTCTCTTTCTGCTCATGGACATAATCTGCTCAAATAATTCCCGGATGCCATTTTTATTAAAATCACTGTCACCTAATGCGGTAAGGGTTGCCAGTTTGCTCTCCTCCCGCTCCTTGTCAAATACCTTTTTCCCTGTTTCAATTTTGTATTCCGCTACTCCTGTGGCAATCTCCATCCGCTCCTGGTACAGCGATACCATCTGTCTGTCAATTTTATCAATCTCTTCTCTCAGTTCTTTTAAATCTTTCATGTTTCCACCTTTTTCGTTAAAGTAGGCAGGCTTGCAGTGTTCCTGCTTACTTTATACTATAGTACATTAACGTGTGCATGGCAATACACCCTTGCAAGATAATACCTAGAAATGATATAATTTTTTTAGGAAAAAACAAATTTTTACGACATGGAAAAGAGGTCTTTTTATGAAAAAAAAACTGCCACTGATTATTATTCTACTGTTCATAGCCGCCGCTGTCTGTTTCGGTATTTTCTACCATTACCATTCAAAGACAAAGTTCAATGAAGGCTATGTCAACGGAAATACCACCGGCAACCTGTATAACAGCGGACTGTTCTGCGAGTATGACGGTATCATTTATTTTGCCAACCCCTCCGACCAGAATAAATTATATTCTGTCCGGACCGACGGAACCCATTTAAAAAAGCTGTCGGAGGATATTCCCTCTTTCCTCAATGCAGATGAAAATTACCTCTATTATGTGAGGAACAACCCCAGAAGCGATGATTCCAAATATTCCTTTATTAACGTTTACCGAAACAGCCTCTGCCGGACGGATCATAACGGGGAAAACCTTCTGGTGTTAGACAATGAGCCTTGTATGTATGCGTCCCTGTTCGGCAACTATGTGTTCTACCTGCATTACGAGACGGAAACCGCCTCCACCCTCTACCGGGTAAAAATTGACGGTTCCGAAAAAGAACTGATGGACGAAAATCCCTACCAGACCTGCTGCGCCAGCGGACAGTATTTCTATTATGTGGGACCACAGGGAGCGATATGGCGTTACGATACCTCCTCCCTCACCGCCTCACAGGTTTACTCCGACAACTGCTGGCTGCCGACGGTGCTCTCTAACGGGGAGCTTTACTATATGGACTGCAACAATAACTACAAGCTCACGAAGGCGGATTTGCTGGGCGGCGACAAAATCCATCTTGCAGAGGATCGTCTGGATACCTTTAACGTCTGCGGCGATTACATTTATTTCCAGCGCAGCAGTGACACGGAGCCTGCTCTCTGCCGGATGCGCACGGACGGCTCTGATTACCGGGTAATTGCGGAGGGCGTCTATTCAGATATTAACGCCACCTCCACGGATGTATATTTCCGGGAGTTTTCTTCCGGCGCTATGTACCGCACACCCATAAATGACCCGGATACTGTAGAAGGATTTACTCCGGGGAAACAATAAAACATGGCCTTGAAAAACGAGGGTGCGGAATGTCTGTAAAAGGCATTTCGTACCCTCGTTTGTTATCTGTTTCCTATATTCAAATTTCCCTGTTAATATATTCATATAAAGCGTCTTTTCCCAATTTCATTTCATTATCATACGCCTCACATAAATACTCATTTGTTTCCAAAAACAACCGTGTTTCCACATCCTGTAAAAGCTGATACAATTCTGTCGTCAGTAGTCTTTTATATGCTTCCTCATACGCAAGATTTTCGGTTTTCATAATATGCTTTGTCAATGCTATCACGCACATTCCTGTGGCAGTCTCAACCTTACTTTCCTTCATCTCCTACCTCCAGTCAATCCGTTTTATGCCTACAATCAATTTATCTGCAACCTCTTGTTTTCCAACAAAATACTGGATTCCTAAATTCTCCGTCTCAAGATTAGAAAGCAACACTTTCTTTGCCTCAACCGACCCTGTTTTTCCGTAAAGCCCATCCCAATACGCCTTTAAACACAATGCTGTATCATCATCAGCGGTAGGTCCCACTACTAAATCAAAGTTATGGGGCATTCTCCCCTGTTTCCTGCACAGCAAAACAAAATCCAGCCATTCCAAATCAGCCGTTTCAAATATTTTTACATTCAGCTCCGAGATAATCTGCTCATCTAACAATATTTCGTATAATTTTTCCGAAAAAGCATTGTCCTGTTTTCCTCTGCTTCTTCTTACCGCCTCCCGGTACTTCTTATGCATCATTCCCACTGCCTGATTTTTAGAAACAGACATATAAAATCCCCTGCCGAAATCTTTTCTGCTACGTCCCAGTTCTACATCTACTTTTTCTATCTCTGACACGGTTCCATGGTATAATGTTGTTTTAAGCTTGTGATACATACTGCTCTACCTCCTCAACCATTTCACTGTTTGTCAGGCAGTCAAATATATCCGGGCATTCTGCAACATAATTTAAAATCGCATATTTCTCATCCAGTCTCAAAAAATCAGCCGTAGAAAGATTATGTTTCCTGCAATAATTCTCTGTAACCAGATACATAAGAAAAATGGTATTGTTCAATCTTTTTTCTGACATATTGCTTCACATTCCTTTCCCCGCTTTTTATTTTTATTATATCAAACAATGGTTGACATTAACAATACCAAGTCCAACCAATTTATGCAAAATCAAACAGCGACAACTGGTTGGACTCCGGCATATCTCCTAACAGCCCCAAATCCGCCATCAAATCAATGACGGTTTTCGTCGCCTTAGTTCTCTGGCGGAAATCGTCCTTCGACAGGAATTTTCCGTCCTTTGCAGCCTCCGCCACAGCAATCGCCGCATTATCCCCCATTCCGTCGATGGTATTTAAGGCGGGCATCAGCCTGCCGTCAATAATCTGGAAACGGTCCGGCTTCGCCCGGTAAATATCAATGGGAGTAAATTCAAAGCCCCTGGCGTACATTTCCTGGACGATTTTCATATCCCGGTAGACATCCTGCTCCTTCTTAGAAAGGCTGTCCTTCCTCCGCTCATAATCCTTCTGGAAATAGGCCAGGCGCTCCTTGCCCTGACACATAATCTCATAGTTAAATCCGGTGGCGCGGATGGAAAAATACGCCGCATAGTAAGCCAACGGATAAAACGCCTTGCAATAGGCAATACGCCATGCCATCATAACATAGGCCGCCGCATGGGCTTTCGGGAACATGTATTTAATCTTTTTACAGGACCAGATATACCAGTCCGGCACGCCGTGGGAAAGCATTTCCTCTTCCCACTCCGGCTTTAAGCCCTTTCCCTTTCGCACCGACTCCATGATAGTAAAAGACTGTTCGCTGTCAAGTCCCATCTGAATCAGGTAAATCATAATATCGTCACGGGTACAGATTGCTGTGGAAATGGTGGCTTTCCCTTCTTCAATCAAAGTCTGGGCGTTTCCTAACCACACGTCAGTACCGTGGGACAGCCCTGAAATACGAATCAAATCAGAAAACTCCTGAGGTTTTGCGTCAATGACCATCTGCATGGCGAACTCCGTGCCAAACTCCGGTATCCCAAGGCAGCCTAGGGGAATGCCGTTGATTTCCTCCGGCGTAACACCCAGAGCGCTGGTATTTTTAAAAAGGGACATCACCGATTCATCATCTAAGGGAATGGTGGTGGGGTCAATGCCCGTCAAATCCTGCAGCATACGAATCATGGTGGGATCATCGTGCCCGAGAATGTCAAGCTTCAACAGGTTATGGTCAATGGAGTGGTAATCAAAGTGGGTGGTTATGGTGGCGGTGGTCATATCGTTCGCCGGGTGCTGTACCGGAGTAAAGGTATTGATTTCCTCTCCCACCGGAAGCACCACGATACCGCCGGGATGTTGCCCCGTGGTTCTGCGGACGCCCACACAGCCCTGTACGATCCGGTCAATCTCGCAGTTCCGCTTGCGGATTCCCCGTTCTTCATAATAATTCTTAATATAACCGAATGCTGTCTTATCCGCTAACGTACCGATGGTTCCCGCCCGGAAAGTCTGTCCGTAGCCGAAAATAACCTCGCAGTAAGCGTGGGCTTTACTCTGATACTCCCCGGAGAAATTCAAATCGATATCCGGCTCTTTGTTTCCCTTAAATCCAAGGAACGTCTCGAAAGGAATGTCAAACCCGTCCTTGACTAACTTTTTCCCGCAGACCGGGCAGATTTTATCCGGCATGTCACAGCCGCTGCGGCCGGAAAACGCCTTGACCTCCGGAGAATCAAAATCACTGTATTTACAGTTTTCACAGCGGTAATGCGCCTGTAAGGGGTTTACCTCAGTGATACCGGACATGGTCGCCGCAAAGGAAGAGCCGACAGAACCACGGGAGCCCACCAGATAACCGTCCTCGTTGGATTTCCACACCAGTTTCTGGGCAATGATATACATCACCGCATAGCCGTTGGAAATAATGGAGTTCAGCTCACGGTCTAAACGTTCCTTTACGATGGGCGGCAATTCTTCCCCGTACATGCTGTGGGCTTTGGTGTAGCAGATATCCCGGAGCATCTGGTCGGAATTTTCAATGACAGGAGGACATTTGTCCGGCCGCACCGGAGAGATTTTCTCGCACATATCCGCAATCTTGTTGGGATTGGTAATAACCACTTCCTCTGCTTTGCTGCTGCCTAAATATTCAAATTCCTTTAACATTTCCTCGGTGGTGCGCAGATATAGCGGTGCCTGGTCATCCGCATCCTTAAAGCCCTTGCCCGCCATGATAATCCGGCGGTAGACCTCGTCCTCCGGGTCTAAGAAATGCACGTCGCAGGTTGCCACCACCAGCTTGTGAAAGGTCTCCCCCAGCTTCACAATGCGGCGGTTTACCTCCTGCAGTTCTTCGATACTGTTAATGGGCTCCTTATCGCTGCGGAGCATAAATTCATTATTGCCTAAGGGCTGGATTTCCAGATAATCATAGAATTTCACCAGCCGGATAATTTCCTCCTGGGGTCTGCCCCCAATCAATGCCCGGTACAGCTCCCCCGCCTCGCAGGCAGAACCGATTAAAAGCCCCTCCCGATGCTTTACAAACTCACTTTTCGGCACCCTGGGACGCTTGCTGTAATAGGTCAGATGGGACATGGACACCAGCTTGTAGAGGTTGATACGCCCGATATCGTTAGTGGCAAGAATAATGGCATGGTAGGTAGGCATTTTCCTAATGGCTTCTGGGGAAGCAGCGCCCATCTTATTCACGTCGTCTAACGTCTCAATGCCCCTCTCCCCTAACATCTGAATAAACTTCACAAAGATTTCCGCCGTACAGCCCGCATCGTCTACGGCGCGGTGGTGGTTTTCCAAGGAGACGCCTAACGCCTTTGCCACGGTATCTAGCTTAAAACGGTTTAAATTCGGCAGCAAAATACGTGCCAGCGCCACGGTATCTATGATGGTAAAGTCGTTTTCTATCTCCTGTCTCACACAGTTTTTGATAATGAAGCTCATGTCAAATTCTGCATTGTGGGCTACCATAATGGCACCCTTGCAAAATTCCATAAATTCCGGCAAAATTTCCTCGATTTTCGGCGCATCCATCACCATCTCGTCCTTAATGGAGGTCAACTCCTCAATGCGGTAGGGAATGGGGATTTCCGGGTTGACGAAGGTGGAAAATCTATCTGTAATCACTCCGTTTTCTACCTTCACCGCCCCGATTTCTATGATTTTATCCTTATCCGGGGAAAATCCCGTGGTCTCCAAATCAAAAACCACGTAGGTATCTTCTAAATTCTGTCCCTTGGAGTTTACGATGATATCCTTTAAATCATCCACCAGGTACGCCTCCACCCCGTAAATAATCTTAAAATCATCCTCCGGGGAAATGGCGTGATTGGCGTCCGGGAACGCCTGCACGTCTCCGTGGTCTGTGATGGCGATTGCCTTATGCCCCCACTTCATCGCCCGCTTTACGATGTCCTTTACCTCGGAGACGCCGTCCATATCGCTCATTTTGGTGTGGCAATGGAGCTCCACACGTTTTTCCGGGCTGGTATCCATACGGACAGAGGTAAAGTCTGCCGTCTTTTTGATACCCACGATGGAACCGATGGTGAGCTCGCTGTCGAACTTATCAATGGTGGTGACACCCTTTATCTTTAAAAATGCTCCCTTTTTCACACCCTCTAAAAGCTCCGGAAGCTGGTCATTTCTGGTAAAGATTTTTAAGACAATGGAATCCGTAAAGTCCGTCACCGACATGATGACAATGGTTTTCTCGTTTCGGATTTCCCTGGTTTCTAGGGTCATAACCTGACAACGGATGGTGACCTCTCCCATTTCTCCCACGATTTTTTCGATGGGTATTGTCTCGTCGTCAAAATCCTTTCCGTAAATCACATCCGGGTTGTCCGACTTCCTGAAACTACCGCCGTAACTGCCTTCAAATTTTTTCTTAAATTCCTTCTTGCCGCCGAAAGCTCCACCCCCGGATTTTGTATTATTTCCTGCGCCATTTTGCGCTTTTGTAACATTTTTTGCAATTTCCTTCCGAGGCGCAGAGGCAGAATCCGCCGCCTTATGTTCCGCCTCTTTCTCTTCCGCCGGGGCAGCCGCCTCCCCCTCTTCGCTCTTAAGGTTCACCCGCTGCATGATATTGTGAATTTCAAACTGTATCTGCAAATCGCTGTTTTTGCGGTGTCTGCTCTCCTTCGGCTCTTCATAGGCAAGCTCCACAGACAAATTTAAGCCGCAGCGTTCGCATACGACTTTTTCTAAAAATTCTACAATTTCATGTGCCTTGGTCTGGGCAATAATGGTATTCTCTAAGGTCAGCCGCAGGTGGGTGTCATCGGAAAACTCCATCTTTGCTCCCCGCAGCAGATTGTACTCCATGAGGCTGTAATTTTTCAATTCCTCTAAAATACTGTCCCTGTACAAATCCATCAGGGTCTTAGGCGTGTACTGCTCCGAAAGGTGATATTTTTCAATCACCTTTACGTCCATCTGCCTGCCTTTAAAAATCTGCTCCCCGATGGATTTCTCCAGCTGATAAATATTCTTTTTATGTATCAGACGTGTTCCCGACAAATAAATGCGGATATGATCCTTTTCATGATTCATCCCCACCTTAGTGACTTCCGTCTCCGATAAGAGCTTCTTCATATCGGCAGCCACCTCCAACGTGGGAAATACGTCAAAGAATAACTTTGTCAATTCCTTCACCTCCGGAAATTAGAAGTTCTTCGGCGCTGCCGCCTATGATACAGCGCCAATTTTAGATTTACTCTTCATGCTTCCAGTGTAACAGCTCATACCGCAGGCTTTCCAACAGCTCGGATTCCGGCACCTTTTTATATACCTCGCCGTGCTTGATAATCAAGCCTTCCCCGATGCCTCCGGCAATGCCGATATCCGCTTCCTTCGCCTCTCCCGGCCCGTTTACCACGCAGCCCATCACTGCCACCTTGATATCTAAAGGAATATCCGCCACCATATTTTCCACCTGATTGGCAAGCTCAATCAGATTGATTTTCGTTCTGCCGCAGGTGGGGCAGGAAACCACTTCGATACCGCCCTTTCTTAAGCCTAAGGTTCTTAAAATCAGCTTTGCGGACTTGATTTCCTCTAAGGGATCGCCCGTCAGGGAAACCCGGATGGTATCGCCGATACCCTGATTTAAAATCAGCCCTAAACCGATGGAGGATTTAATATTTCCGCTGATAATCGTCCCTGCCTCGGTGATTCCCACATGCAGCGGATGGTCTGTCTCTTTGGCAATCAGCTCGTGGGCTTTAACGCACATCATCACATCCGAAGATTTGATACTGATGACCAGATTATCGTAGCCCATATCTTCGATCAGCTTCACTTTATCTAAGGCGCTCTCCACAATGCCCTCTGCGGTAACGCCGTGGTACTTCTCCACCAGTTCCTTCTCTAAGGAACCGCTGTTGACTCCCACGCGAATGGGAATATTGCGCTCCTTTGCCGCATCCACCACAGCCTTCACCCGTTCTGCGCTGCCGATATTTCCCGGATTGATACGGATTTTATCCGCGCCGTGTTCCATGGCCGCAATGGCTAATCGGTAGTCAAAATGGATATCCGCCACCACGGGAACGGAAACCTGCTTTTTAATTTCCGTCAAAGCCTCCGCCGCCTCCATGGTGGGCACAGCGCAGCGGATAATGTCACAGCCTGCCGCCGCCAGCTTCTGAATCTGTGCCACGGTAGCCGCCACATCCTCGGTTTTTGTGTTTGTCATGGACTGTATTAAAATCGGATTGCCTCCTCCGATGACTCTGTCCCCAATTTTCACTGTTTTTGTCATAACCCAGACTTCCTTTCCTTTTTTATCTCTGATTATAAAAACAACTTGCGGATATCGTTAAACATTACCACAATCATCAACGCAAACAGCAGCATAATTCCCACAAAATGAACCATTCCCTCTTTTTCCGGGTCTATCTTTTTCCTACGGATGGCTTCTATGATAAGAAATACCAGCCTGCCGCCGTCTAATGCGGGCAGCGGAAGCAAATTCATGACTCCCAGGTTTGCGGCTAAAATAATGGAAATGTAAAGCATTTGCAAAAATGCCGCATAGTAGCCATAGGATACGCTTTCCTCGTAGCTGTCCCCAATCACGTCCACGATTCCCACGGGGCCGCTCATATCGTTGAAGGAAACGCCGCCTGTCACTAGCATTTTCAGACTGCCAACAGTGGTGGAAATCCAGTATTTTGTCTCATAAAAGCTGTATTTTACATTGTCCCAGAGATTTCCCTTTACATTCTCCGTGCTTCCCTGAAATCCATAGAGATATCTGCCTAATTCTTCGTCATATTTCGGCACCAGAGTGGTCTGGTATCTCTCACCGTCACGCTCGTAGGTCACCTCCACCGCCTCTCCGGTGTGGAACATGGCGTAGGAACTGATTTCCCGGTAAAAATGGATTTTTTTACCGTTCATCTTTACGATGACATCCCCCGCCTGCATTCCGGCTTCTTCCGCCGCATACCCCGCCGTCACATCCGCCAGTACCGGAAGGTCATAGCCAATGTTGCAAGTCAGGATAAAGGAAAAGACCAGCGCCATAATAAAGTTAAAGATAGGGCCTGCTGCCACCACACTCATTCTCGCCCAGACAGATTTCTTTCCGAAGGCCCGCTCGTCGCTGCTCTCTCCGTCCTCTCCCTCCATCATACAGGCGCCGCCAAAGGGCAGCAGCTTCAAAGAATATTTCGTCTCCCCCTTCGTAATGCCGAAGATGGTAGGCCCTAAGCCCAGGGAAAATTCATTCACCCGGATTCCGTTAGCTTTTGCCAGCCAGAAATGCCCCAGTTCGTGAAAGATAATGAGAATACTAAAAATCAATAACGCAATAATAATTTTCATTTACAAATGAACCTTTCTATATACTCGTACACCAGTGTTTCCGTTTCTAAAATTTCTTCTAACGAAGGATTTTCCCTGTGGGCAATCTGCTCCATGCAGGTCTCAATGATTTCAGTGATTTTCAGGTAACCGATTTTTCCCGCCAGAAACAGCGCCACCGCCCGCTCGTTTGCCGCATTGTAAATGGTGGGTACATTGCCTCCCTGCTTCATTGCCCCATAGGCTAACACCAGCCCCCGGAATGTCTCCGTATCCGGCTGTTCAAAGGTCAGGCTGCCCAGAGAAAACAAATCAAGCCGTTCCCCCGACATAGGCATTCGTTTCGGATAATAGAGGGCATACTGGATTGGCAGACGCATATCCGGCGTCCCAAGCTGCGCGATAACCGCTCCGTCCTCATATTCCACGGCGGAATGAATAACGCTCTGGGGATGTACCACCACCTGTATCTGTTCGAGTTCCACACCGAAAAGCCACTTTGCCTCCATCACCTCAAGGCCTTTATTGACCAGTGTGGAGGAATCGATGGTAATCTTCCTCCCCATGGACCAGTTGGGATGCTTTAGAGCATCCTCCACCTGTATCTGCTCTAATTCCTCCCGCTTCCGTCCCCGGAAAGGTCCTCCTGAGGCAGTTAAAAGAATTTTACTGATTTTATTTTCCTCATTGCCCTGCAGGGACTGGAAAATGGCGCTGTGTTCGCTGTCCACCGGTAAAATCGGCACGCCATATTCCTTTGCCATAGGCATAATGAGGTGTCCTGCAGTAACTAAGGTTTCCTTGTTGGCAAGGGCAATTTTCTTTCCCGCCTGAATGGCTGCCACGGTGGGGCGGATTCCCAGCATTCCTACAATGGCTGTCACTAAAATTTCACTCTCCGGGAAAACAGAAACCTCTAACAGCCCCTCTATTCCCGACACAATTTTCACAGGCAGATCCGCTGTTTTGACCCGCAGCTCCACCGCCTTTTCCTCGTCATAGACGCAGGCCAGCTTCGGTGCAAATTCCCTAATCTGCTTTTCTAACAGGGCAATATTACTGCCTGCCGCAACTGCCACCACTTCTATATCTTTTTGCTCCCTGACAATGTCAAGGGTCTGTGTTCCGATAGAGCCTGTAGAACCTAAAATCGCAATTTTTTTCATCTGACTTCTCCTAATCCTTGCAGACAATCCGCTTTTGCTCCTCTGCAAAAAGCAACATCATCGTCCGGCTTTTTCTCTTTACCGTGACTATACCAAATAACTCCAATGATACGCCTACAATACAATAAAGTTTGCCGCCAGAAAATAAATCATCGGCGCCGTAAAAATCACACTGTCAAAACGGTCCAAAATACCGCCATGGCCGGGAATGAGTTTGCCGTAGTCTTTAATATCATAATTTCGCTTAATAGCGGAGGCTGTCAAGTCTCCCACCATGGAAACCAACGCTCCCACAGCGCTTATAGCTGCCATAATGTACACTTCCGTATTTCCCACGCCCATGGCATTTTTGAACACCATACCGTATAAAATGGTGAGCAGCGCCGCTCCTACCACGCCGCCCACAGCGCCCTCCACGGATTTTTTCGGGCTTAATTTCGGCGACATTTTGTGTTTGCCAATCAGCACCCCCACACAGTAGGCGCAGGTATCGCAGCCCCAGGAGCACAGGAAAATCAGCCACACAATATAGGCTCCCATGGAAAGCATCCTTGTCTGGTACACATAGGATAACATCACTGCCACATAAAACACACCGAAAAATGCTGCTAAAAGCTGTTCTGTCTTATATTTCGGGTATGTAAACACATAGACGAACATCAGTAAAATCAAGAGTCCCAGAACAAACATCATCAAATCCGGCAAAAAACCGAATTTGAGATTGCAGTAATACACGGTCGCCGCAAGATATCCCACCATTCCCGGCAGTTCTTTCTCAATATGAAAAATCCGGTACAATTCAAACATACCGATATAAGAAATCAGCAGTGTAGACACCAGCAGCAGATTTCCTCCTGTGATAATCAATACCAATGCGGCAATTACTAGTACAATCCCGCTGAGCAGTCTGGTCTTAAACATTGCTTTCCTCCTTAAGCCCGCCAAATCTTCTATCCCTCTTATTATACGCCTCCACAGCCTTTTCCAATTCATCTTTTCCAAAATCCGGCCACGGAACTTCCGTAAAATAAAATTCACTGTAGGCAAGCTGCCACAAAAGATAATTAGACAATCTCTGTTCCCCACTGGTGCGGATCAGCAGATCCGGGTCAGGAATCCCCGCCGTATCCAGGTAATCGGCAAACAACGGCTCCGTAATATCGGATACCCCAATCTTCCCTTCCTTTACATCCTCCGCCATTTTTTTCATAGCACGGAGCATTTCGTCCCGGCTTCCGTAATTAATGGCTATCTGGAGATTTAAACCGTCATTTTTTTTGGAAGCCTCTTCTAATTCGGCAATCTGTTTCCGGAACTTTTCTGTCAGGCGGCTGGTATCACCGATGACACGGACTCTCATATTGTTTTTGTCTGCCGTCTTAATACAGTTTTTCAGATAGCTCTCCAACAGTTTCATTAAGGCGCTCACCTCACTGTCGGGGCGGTTCCAGTTCTCCGTGGAAAATGCGTACATGGTAACATATTTAATTCCCATATCATGTGCCGCCTTACAGACTGTTTCCACGTTTTTTGCTCCCATGGTATGTCCGTAGTTGCGGGGCATTCCCTTGCTCTTCGCCCATCTGCCGTTTCCGTCTAATATAATTGCAACATGCTGCGGAATTTCCATACTTCCCTCTCATTCTGCTGCTTTCACAGCCTATTGAAACAGTAAAGTGAGGACACGTTTATCATGCCCTCACTTATTCACAACAATAGAATTTTGCGCACTTTTTGCGCAGCTATGTTATACGGTAAGAATTTCCTTCGTTTTAGCCTCTACCGCTTTGTCAATCTCACCGATATATTTGTCTGTCATCTTCTGTGCCTTATCCTCTAACTCTTTGATTTCGTCTTCGGAGATATCGGATGCTTTGCTTAACTTCTTGAAAGAATCATTTGCATCACGACGGATATTGCGGATTGCCACCTTGGCATTCTCGCCTTTTTTCTTTACATCCTTAGCCAGCTCTTTACGTCTCTCCTCTGTCAGCTCCGGGAACAGCAGACGAATCACCTTACCGTCATTGGTGGGATTGATGCCCAAATCAGAGGTAAGGATTGCCTTCTCAATTTCTTTTACCATAGAGGCTTCCCATGGCTGAATCTGAATCATTCTCGGCTCCGGAACGCTGACATTTGCCACCTGCTGGATTCCGGTCGGTGTCCCGTAATAATCTACTCTCAATTTATCAAGCACATGAGGATTGGCACGGCCTGCACGGATACTGCCGAACTCCTCAGATAAATTGCCCATTGTTTTCTGCATTTTTTCATCAAACTGCACTAATCTCTCATCCATATCCTTCTCCATACCTTTCGTGGTTTTCTATTATTTTGTATGGGAAGAACGCCGTTTTTGCGTTCTTCGGTTTAAAAGAAACCTGTTTCTTTTAAACTGTGACCTTGGTTCCGCTAAACTCACCTGTCATGGCTTTTACGATACTGTTTTCCTCATTTAAGCCAAAAACATACATCGGCATCTTATTTTCCATACACATGATAGAAGCCGTCAAATCCACCACCGCCAGCTTTTTGTCAATCACTTCCTGAATAGAAACCTCATCATATTTCACCGCCGCAGGATTTAACTTCGGATCGCTGTCGTAAACGCCGTCAATGGCTTTCGCAAGGTAGATACCCTCTGCATCCATCTCAATGGCACGGAGCACAATACCCGTATCGGTGGAAAAATAAGGATGTCCGGTACCGCCTGCAAAGAAAACCACCATACCCTTTTCAAAATATTTGTTGGCGCGGTCTTTAGAAAACAGCTTTGTCATGCTGCCGCACTCAAAGGGTGTCAAAATCTGTGTTTTCATTCCCACGGAGTGGAAAATCTCAGAAACATAGATACAGTTCATAATGGTTGCAAGCATACCAATCTGGTCTGCCTTGGTGCGGTCAATGGTCTCGCTGGTTCTTCCTCTCCAAAAATTGCCGCCGCCAATGACAATGCCCACCTGCACACCCTTATCTGCAATCTGCTTTACCTGTTTTGCCACTTCCGTAACCGTAGGCTCATCAAACCCGGTATGCTTCTCCCCGGCTAGAGCCTCGCCGCTTAATTTCAGAAATACTCTCTTCATAACCGGCTTACATTCCTTTCTTGCTGTCAAATAAGCTCTGTACATCTACGTCAGAGTAGCACTGGGAGCAGAAACCTTCAATAACAGCGCCATTGTTAATCTGTACGGAACGGGATTTGATATTACCCATCACTACTGCGGAAGTATCCACTACAACAGGACCCTGCACGTCAATGTCACCCTTGATAGCTCCGGCAATCACTGCGGAGGTGGAGGTCACATTACCAATAATAACAGAACCAAGTCCGATTTTTACAGTTCCGGTGCTTACTACCTCGCCTTCAATTTTTGCCGCATCTGCAAACACCTCAGAAGCGTTGCTGTTTCCGTTTACAACACCGGTAACAACTAATTTACCGTTGCAGCCTACATTTCCGTCTACCTGCCCTCTGACATCTAAAGAACCGTTGGATACGATATCTCCCTTGATGATGGTTCCCTCTGTAATAACAGATGTCTCATCTGAAACCTCGTTGTTCTGCATTACTGGTGCAGCAGCTGCTGTTGCTGCCGGTGTTACTGGTGTGGTCATATTATCAGCCATTTTTTTCTCCTCCTGAATCGCATTTATAACATTTTCTGTATTCTCTGCGGCTACCGGCTCTGCTGCCGGTTTTTCAGCCATCTGTGCTGCCTGCGCTGCCTTTGCGGCTGCTGCTGCTTTTTTGGCTGCTGCCGCCTTTTCAGCCTCCTGTTTGGTCACCTGCTCTAAAAGTCCGTCAAGTTTTGATAATTCAGATTCAACGTCTACCTCTCCTTCTAAGGTATTCACTACTAAATCATCTTCGTTCGTACCTGTTTCGAGGTTGTCTTCTCCAGGCATCAGTTCATTGACAGCCTGTGAAAAGTCGTCTTTAAAATCCTTGAAAAATCCCATGCTCTCTTCCTCCATTTATTATTAGGCTATTCCACATCTGCAGCTTTTACAGATTGAATCACCTGTGTATCTTGGTCAATCGGCAGGATTTGCGCCCCCATTGCCTGTAATGCCTCAATTAAAGGACCGATTGCTTCTACCGTTGTCTGTTTATCTGCACCATCATGCAAAAGCACCACTGACGTTTTATATTTTACTACATCTCCTGTGACATTTTCAACTATTTCCTGTACCGAATAAGCGGAAGATGCTGCATCCCCTGCCGATACATTCCAGTCATAATATGTAATTCCTTCTTTATTCAGAAAATGGATAAAATTCTCCATAGGCACATTACTGATGGAATTGCTGCTGCCACCGGGAAAACGGTATAAGCTGCTCTTCACCCCGGTAACATTCTCCAAATAATCCTGCAGCTTCCGGTAATCCTCCGCAAAGGCTTCCTCCGACTGATAAATCACACTGTATTTATTGGAATAGGAGTGCATTCCCAAGGTATGCCCTTCCTCCACAATACGCCGGTAAAGGGCTGCTGCCTCCTCATCCTCACTGCCCGACACAAAAAAAGTTGCCTTTACATTATAAGCTGCAAGCGTATCTAAAATAGCCGCGGTATTTTCGGAAGGTCCGTCATCAAAGGTCAGGTAAACCTTATGGGTATCCCCCTCCGTAGCCAGGTTGTCCGCCTCATCAATTCCCGTTGCCGGGGGTGTCACCTTTTCCCAGGCCGTTTCACTCTCCGCCGGCTGCTGTGTATCCTCCCGGTTTTCCGTATCTGTCAGAGCTGCTTCCCCGCCGCCTGAAGTCTCCGTATTGACTGCCGCACTTACCGTCAAGGCATCTATTTTCTTTTCCATGGAAACCATCTTCGCAAACAGGCAGATAATTAATATCATGGATAACAATATCCAGCCCGCTAAAATAAAAACAATTCCGTTTTTGATTTTTCCTATTCGTTTCCTTCGTTTTCTCTGATTGCTCACTACATCTGAATCGATATCCTGCATGTGGTCTCCCCCAAAGTAATCGTTAGTACCTATCTATTGTAACACATTTTTTTATTTTTCAAAGAAAAAAGCACAAAAAAATCGACTAATTTTTTTGCGCTTTCCACAAAATATTCTGATTATTATTGTGTTTTTAAGGAAACTGCTATTTTCCGAGGACATTTGCAACGATAAATCCCACGATAAAAAGAAAGAGACCCACCAGCACTGCGGCAAATCCCAGACCGCCCACGCTGATTCCCGAAAACACTGCAATGGGGGATGCCACCAACAGTCCCAAAATCGCAAAATAAGTTTTCCGCTCATGCCGACTCAGCAAATATTCCACCAGCTTTGAGATTAAAAAAATGCCCAGCACCACGCCGATTCCAAAGGGAACTAAAACTCCCATGCAGCCCCTCATTTTCTCCCACCGGAGGGTAAACACCGCTACGATAAACTCGTTAATACAGTTGATAATGGGCGTATAATAGCCTAAGGACATCAACAGCATAGATCCGCTGACACCGGGTATGACCATGGTGGCTGCCGCTACCGTACCCACAAGAAACAGCTTTAAGATGATGCCTGCGTCCGCCGTCAGGACCTTGTCCGTTCCCTGCTGTAAAAATTCCATTCCCACAATCAATGCAAAAAATGCAAGAAAAATAAGAATCTCCGTTACCGTCACCCTCGCTCCCGCCACCTTCGGCAAAATAAACGGCAATCCGCCGAAAATCAGTCCGATAAACAGCATGACGGTCTGAAAGGGATAATATTCAAACAGATAACCGATGGCAAAGGACAGGCTGACTATCCCCAAAAGCATTCCGACGGCATAGGGCAGCAGCATTTTGATGCTCTGCTTAAAATGGGAAAAAATCCCCGTCACCGCAGAAATCACATCTGCATAAATCCCCATGGACACCATCATCGTTCCTCCGCTGACCCCCGGTATAATGTTCGCCACACCGATTGCCACACCCTGTAAAATATCTTTGATCAGTTTCATATTTTTTCAAGTTTCCTCCCTGTTTTTGTGTCTTTTCCTATCTTATTATCCAGAAACAAAGAAGATGTGCAATATTTTACAGATTTTCTTGACAGTATTTTAGCATTTTACTTATCTACATTTTTTGTACGGAGCTTCTTTTCCTCATATAATTTTAAGTCTGCCAGGGCTAAGGCTTCCCGCAAATTCTCTCTCTCCCTCTCTCCTACCACGTGGATGCCCGCCGACACCGTAATATTATAATGCTTTTCGCTGCCTGCATTATAATTTTGAAATTCTTCGTAAAGCCTCTTTTTAAAATCCTCTCCCTCATCCTGCCGGCTGTAAAAGGCAATGCAGGCAAATTCGTCTCCGCCAATTCTCCCTACAATGCCGCCGTCTCCCACAAAGGCTGTCAATATTTTTCCTATCAGCTGCAGGGAAAAATCCCCGTCCTCATGACCGTATCTGTCATTAATCACTTTCAGGTTATTCATATCCACATATGCCGCCATGGTCCGTTTTCCCTCTGCCTGCGCCCTTTCTAAAAAGCGCTCCCCTTCCTTAAAAAAGCCTCTCCGGTTCAAAATCCCGGTCAGTCCGTCCGACTTTGACAGGCTGTCTAAAACAACGTTTTTCTGACGCAGCACATGAATATTTTCCTCTAACTGAAGCTGTATCTTTTTATTATCCTTAAGCAATTCTATCATCCGGACGGCAGAACTCATCTAATTTACCACAAATTCCCCATTTTCAAAAATCTTATCCGTCAAATCGCAGAGCAGCATACCATGCAGCATTTCATTATAAAACATGGGGAAGCATACAAATGAGTGGCATTTTTCTGCCATTCTGCCATGGGAGAAAATATCTGCACGGTTAATCTTCTGCTTCGTCTCCGGTATGCACTGCACCACACCGTCCTCCATGGCAGCCTTTAATCGCAAATCATCCGGCAGAAGAAATTCTTCCCCCTGCAGATGGAGCACGGGTTTTTCAAAAACATAGACATAGGCGTTTTGAATATTCAGCCACTCAAGATTCTGCAGAAGTACAGCATAACTGGAATCATTGCCGTTTTCAAACTGCATCATCTGGGATACAAATAGTTTGATGGCATACTTATCAGACTCTTCCGTCTCCTTGACGGAGCGAAGCATAAAGTCTATATCATGAATCACCCTGCCATAAATCATCGTAAATATTTCCCCGATTTTCTGATAGCTTCCTGTATGCCTCCGTCTTGCCGCCTGAAAAATCTCATCACAATATCTCACAAATTTATCTACATCGGCATATTCTAATGCCCGGCAATTCAAAAATTCATCCAGACTTGCCAATAACCGCTGAAACTGCACCGTTTCCATTCCGTCTTCCACCAGTGCGATGGCATCGGAAAGCACCTGTAAAAACAAGCTGTGAATCCTTTCCGCCTCCCCCACATTTTTATATCTTAACCGGTAAAAGATTTCGTCAAAGCACTCGTCCATACGCTCTCTGCCTAAAAACCAGGGAAAGGCTTCCTTCGGCATAATTTTCTTCCGAAAATGAGATATCATTTTCCTTTAATAATTTCAAAAAGACCTGTTTTCTCTCGTAAGCGTCTGTATTTTCATTAGGACCGCCTACCATACAGAATTTTCTGCAATGCCGCTGCCCTATCAGATACTCCATCGCCTCCCTGACACCTGTTTCATTATCGTAGCTGACGCTGGTGTATCCCTCCAGCTTAGACGCCACCAGCACGCAGGGAATCCCCGTATATTTTTCTAAAACCTCCCGCATCCGTCTCTTGCTGGTATAGCACCCAATGCTGTCTGCCGAAACTAACAACCCATCTACATTTTCTCTTCCCGCATAGGAAAACAGAGTATTATACTGGTACTTGAGAGTTAAAAGTTCTCTCATCTAAATCAATATATTTTAGCGAGTCTTTGGCTCGCTTTTTTCAATTATTTTTCAAATAGTAGTTGACATGTGAAAGAAAATGTGCGGCC